>JANQFL010000004.1 GCA_028277845.1 Sneathiellales bacterium | reverse complement strand
GCCCTGCTCGCAACGACGTTCGAGGAGACCGCCGCCTACGACGAGATGATCGTCTTGCGCGACATCCGCCTCGAGTCCCATTGCGAGCACCACATCGTCCCCATTCTCGGCAAGGCGCACATCGGTTACCTGCCGTCCGGGCGGGTTGTCGGCATTTCCAAGCTGGCCCGCCTCGTCGAGGTGTTCGCCAAGCGGATGCAGATCCAGGAGGCGCTGACGTCGCAGATCGCGGACACCATCCGGGAGGTGCTGCAGCCGCGCGGTGTCGGCGTCGTCATCGAAGCGGCGCACCAGTGCATGACCACGCGCGGCATCCGCAAGGCCGGCGTCAGCATGGTGACCAGCCGCATGCTCGGCTCGTTCCGCGACGACTCGGCGACCCGCCGGGAGTTCCTGTCGATCATCGGCAACCACAGGAGCGCGCCGTATGAAAGCTGACGGTTCCGATCCGACCGCATCGGCGCCCTTTGCGGCGCGTATCTCGGTCGAGCAGGTCGAAGAGGGTCTCGATCTGGCACCCAGGTTCGACGCCGACGGACTGATCCCCTGCATCACGACCGACGCCGGCACGGGCGACGTGCTGATGCTCGGCTACATGAATGGCGAGGCTCTCCGGCAGACCATCGCGACCGGCGAGGCGCATTACTGGAGCCGCAGCCGCCGGTGCCTGTGGCGCAAGGGCGCGACCAGCGGCCTCGTCCAGGCGGTTGTCGAGATGCGCATCGACGACGACCAGGACGCCGTCTGGCTGCGTGTCCGGGTCGCCGGTTCGGGTGCCGGCTGTCACGTCGGCTACCGCTCCTGCTTCTACCGATCGATCGAGAGCGGCGGCCCTTCCGGTGAACCCGCCCGGCTCGTGTTCACGGAACCGCGCAAAACGTTCGATCCGAAAGACGTCTACGGCGACGCGCCGAATCCGACGCAGCTTTGAAGAGAAACAGCCGCATGCCCGATCGCAGTGAACCCATATCCTTGTTCGACCCCGTCGATGATGCCTCCGAAGTCGAGCTGCCCCCACGCCTGGCCGAGGCCATGGCGGAGGTGCGCGCCACGTTCGAACGCTGTGATGGCGCGGATATTCCCAGGAACACGGTACTCGCCGCGATGCTGACGGAGTTGATGACGCGTCTCGTGGAGGCGCACGGACCCAGCGGCGTGGCATCCATGTTGGGCCAACTCGCCGGCGAGATCGCGACCTCGGGCAACCCCCCTACGACCGTCCAGTGACGCCGCCGTCCATGCGTGACCATTTCTCTCGTTCCATGCGTCCCGCTGCCGTCGTGTCCGGCAATATCGGCGCGGGCAAGACTATGTTGACGAACTCCGCATTCGACAACAGCGAACCCGACGGAGATGCCGCCACGTTGGCAACGGGCATCGGGATATGTGAGGCACGGGAAGGTCTCGCCGCCATCAACAATCCCGGCAAGGAACTCGTGATCTGGCGGCGCGCGTTTCATTCTGACGTGACGACCTGGCTCGAAAGACTGGACGCTTCGCGCCTGCCGGACGTCCGGATTCTTATCAGGCCCGGCGACTTTCGGCGTGCCATGGAACCGTTATTGGACGATCGCGGTATGCCGCGCCAAGACATGCGGGACCTGCTGGTCGGAGACATGGATGATCTCGTCTCGGCGTTTGCCGGCATCACCCGAAGCGATCTCGTCGATGTTCGGCTGGAGCGCGTCGGCGACGACGCCTGCTGGAAGTTTCACCGCGACTATGTGGAGGCGCGTCTGTTGACGACATACCGCGGTCCCGCGACCGAGTGGGTTCATCCGCAACATGCCGCGCGGGCATTGCGTGAACAGAAACGATACAAAGGGCCGGTCGAGGCCCTCCGGAACGACGACGTGGCGATTTTCAAGGGAAGCTGCGCCGGGCCAGGCAGCGGAATCGTGCACCGCTCGCCGCCGATCGCGGGCACCGGCCACACAAGACTGCTGCTCTGCCTCAACAAACGGTCCGAGGTGTCTCCCGAACCGTGGCATTCATGAGTTCGCTCTGCCGACTTCCTTTCAGCGCATTGTCGCCCCGCCGGCCAACTGCTTCCTCGAAATCCTCGGTAAGTCGGAAAATGCCTGGTCATGTACGCGGCAAAACACAACGAAGTCCGTTTTTGAAGCAAAAACGGCCGCGTTGTGATGGGCGGGTGCTTACTCTTCTCCGAAGCTGGCTTCGAGCGCTTGGTAACCACCGATGAACACATCCTGGGCGACAAAATTCCGCCAATGTTCGTGCCGGCCATCCGAGACGTCAAAATCGGCCATCCAGGCGGCAAAGGTCTGATCGGTACTTGTGATCGGCCAGAACTGCATCGTGGCGACATAATCGACAAACGGCAGTGGACCACCGGGCAGCATGTTGTAAGTGAGTGAGCGTTCCACGTCGGAGATTGCCAAAAGCGTTTCGCGAATGCGTCCCGAACCGTCGGTCAGGGCGAAGTTGCGGATACAGCCAACGGATCCGGGAGCGTGGGCTTCCTCGATATGGCTGTCGGTGGCCGCCGGATGCCAATTCGGCAGGCCGTTGAAGTCCTTGACCCGGTCCCACACGACGTCGACGGGGACCTGGATGATGGTGGAGGAAAACGCGTGGATCATTCTGCCGCTCCCAATGTGCGTGTGCGTTGGATGTTGACGAAGGATGCCACCTGATCGCGGATGGCCCGTTCGGTGGGCAGGCGCTCCATGGAGGAGGCACCGTAGAAACCGTGACAGTCGGGGCACTGGTCGAGGAATTCTGCGGCATCCTCCGGTTCGGCCAGGGGGCCGCCGTGACAGATGAACAGGATGTCGGATCGAACGGATCGTGCCGCCTCGCTCCACTCCCCGAACAGGTCGACACATTGCGCGATCGTCGGTGCCGTGTCCTGCGCACCGATATCGCCTCCGACCGTCAGCCCGAAATGAGTGACGATAATGTCCGCACCGGCCCGCGCCATGTCCGCGGCTTCACTCGCACTGAACACGTAGGGTGTCGTCAACAGGTCCTTTTGATTGGCGCGCGCAATCATGTCGACTTCCAATGCATAGGGCATGCCCGTTGCTTCCAGTTCGCGGCGGAAACGACCATCGATCAGTCCCACGGTGGGGAAGTTCTGCACGCCGGCAAAGCCCACCTTCTTGATGTCGTCGAGGAAGTTATCCATCAGGAAGAAGGGATCGGTGGCGTTGACGCCGGCAAGGACCGGCGTGTGCCGCACCACCGGCAGCACCTCACGCGCCATTTCCATGACGATTTCATTGGCGCTGCCGTACGACATATATCCGGCGATCGAGCCGCGACCCGCCATGCGGTAGCGCCCTGAATTGTAGATGACAATCAGATCGATCCCGCCGGCTTCCTCGCATTTGGCGGAAAGACCGGTACCCGCGCCCCCGCCAACAATCAGTTCGCCGCGTTCGGATTTGGCCCTCAAATTGGCTAGGATTTCCTGGCGATTCAATTTACTTCTCCATCGGATTGGACAATTTCTCGAAAGTGGTGAACAGCGGCCCGGGCGAATTCAGGATCGTTGATGTGGCAATCGACCGGTATGAGCTTTCGGCGATCGGTCTGCTCAACCGTGGCGTTGAGGGCATCGAACAGGGCCTTGTCGGCGTCGGGATCATGGAAGGCCGCGCCCTTGGCATCGAGTGCCGACACGCCTTTCAGCGGCAGCAGAAAGCGCACCGGTCCATTGCAGGCATTGAGTTTGCGGCCGATCCACTGACCGATTTGGGCGCACTCTTCCGCTGTGGTGCGCATCAACGTGACCTGGGCGTTATGATGATGGAAAAGCCGGTCCTTGAAGACGTGGGGTATGGTCTCCGGCGCCCAGAAATTCACCATGTCGAGAGCACCGCAGGAGCCCACGTAGGGAACGGCTGTGGCGGCAATGGAATCCATGCGTGACTCGCCGGCACTCAAAACGCCGCCGACGAGCAGATCGCAAATCTCGGTCGTGGTGATGTCGAGTACACCGACGATGTCGCCCTGAGCGACCAATTGTTCCATGGATTGCCCGCCGGATCCGGTGGCGTGGAAAACAATGCAATCGAAGTCTTGTTCCAGTTCCGCTGTAATACCCTGGACCGCGGACGTGGTGACTCCAAACATGGTCAGCGCGATGGGTGCACGGGCGTTGCCGACGTCCGGAATCGGATTGGAGACCATGCCGGCAAGCGCGTGGGCGGCGTTCCCAAGCACACGGCGGGAAATTCGGTTGAGGCCCGAAACGTCGGTCACGGGGGAGAACATGTTGACATCCGACGGCCCCACATAGGCGGAGACATCGCCCGATGCGAGGGTGGAGACGAGCACCTTGGGAACACCGATCGGCAGGGCTTGCAAGGCCGGGGCAATGATCGCCGAACCGCCCGATCCGCCCAGCCCGATGACACCCGCGATATCCTCACGACCGGCGAGAAACACTTTCAGCGCATGCGCCATCTCCGTCACCGCGGCACCGCGGTCATCGACGAACACCGCGCCCGGACCGTCGGGGTGGCGGGAGGCCACTTCCGCCGCACTGATATCGGAGACCTGGTCTCCGCCCTTGGTGCCGACGTTGACGAGGACCGTCTTGACGCCGGCTTCCTGAATAAGGTCGCGCACATAGCCCAGTTCACGGGCCTTTGTGTCACATGTTCCGATCACATAGGCTTTCATAAGCAACTCTCTTCTTCCTCGGCCGCCTGTCCGGGTTCGAGCCCGAAATATTTACGTTGCAGGGCGGCATCCGCTTCCAATTCCCCTGCCGCGAGCGACTGAACCATGACACCGTTGACCATAACCGATACCCGTTTGGTCGCCGCGAACGCGGCATGAATGTTTTGCTCCACCAGCAGGATAGCCATGCCGTCATCGGACAGCTGGCAAATCAGGTCGATCACATCGGACACGATGGCCGGAGCAAGTCCTTCGGTGGGTTCATCGAGCACCAACAGTGTCGGATTCAACAGCATGGCGCGGGAGATGGCGAGCATCTGCTGTTCACCGCCCGACAGGCGGTCGCCGAGATTCTTGCGTCGTTCCGCCAGACGCGGAAAGGTTTCGTAGATCCGTTCGATCGTCCAGGACGCGGATCCGTTGGAAGGTGCGACCAGCTGCAAATGCTCGTGTACGCTTAGCGACCGGAAAATGCGCCGTCCCTGGGGAACGTAGCCAATGCCGGCCTGGACGCGGGCCTCCGGCGTGAAAGTCGTAATGTCCTTGCCGCAAAAGACGATCCTTCCGCCGGAAACAGGCACCAGCCCCATGATGGCCGCACACAATGTGGTCTTGCCCATGCCATTGCGGCCAAGCAGGCCGAGCGGTCTGTCATCGATGGTTTCGCTGATCCCGTGAAGGATCTGCGATGACCCCAGCGTCACGTCGAGATCGCGAATTTCCAGGATCGCATCAGTGCCCATGGGAACCACCCACATAAACGCGGTGCACATCGGCGTCTTTCATCACGTCTTGCGGCGTGCCTTCGGCGAGCATACGGCCGTTGTGCAGGACAGTGACGCTCTGCGAGGTTTGCAGGGCGATATCCATGTCATGTTCAATGAGAACCACGGCGACACTGTCAGGCAGCGTGCGCAACAGTTCGGCAAGCTTGGGCCGCTCCGCCGGGGACAGGCCCGCCGCCGGTTCGTCAAGCAACAACAGGGTGGGGTCTTCGGCCAACGCCAGACCGATTTCAAGCTGACGACGCTGACCGTGGGAGAGGAGTTCGACCTGGTGATCGATTTGGTCACCGAGACCGGCGCGATGGGCCAGTTCGATGGCACGGTCGCGGTTTTCATCGTCGCGGCGCAGGGGCAGGATTTTCCGCCAACCGCCGGCGACACCGCAGACCGCAAGAAAGAGGGTTTCGGCAACTGTCAGACCGTCAAACAGCAAAGCATGCTGATAGGTCCGGCGCAGGCCGTGGGCGATGCGTTTTTCCACCGGTGCCGTTGTGACATCCAAACCAAACATGCGGATGGTGCCGCTGGATGCCGGAAAGTCACCGGTAATCACATTGAACAGGGTCGTTTTCCCGGCCCCGTTGGGACCGAGAATGGCGCGCCGCTCGCCGGGGCGGACCTTGAGGGTGACATCCTCAATGGCCCAGAACTCCCCGAACCGGCGACCTACGCCCTGGACGTCCAGGGCGTAGGGTTCACCATTTATCGTGTTTACGGGCACGAAGGATTGTCCCGGCTCACGGGACCTTTTTTGAGGAAATCGGTTTCGTTTTGTCCCAGAAGCTGATCGACATCACGAACAACCTTCAGGACACGGTTGCCCAGCGTGCCGTCTTCACGCTGAAAGACCTCTGTCACGAAATTGTCGATAATGCCGTTCCGGTTCTTGTCGAGACGCATCGTGCCACCGGTCGGAGTCACAAACTGCAGCTTGTTGAGCGATGCGCGCAACGCCTTGTGATTGCCGGAAAGGTCGCCTTTGACCTCGTCCAGAGCCAGAAGGGCGGCCTTGGCGCTCATATAGTAGTGGTGCGCAAAGATCGACGGTGCGGAGAAGCCCTTCGGAAACTGCTTTTTGTAGCTTGCCGTGAAGGCTTTCCATTCCTTGCCGTCATAGTCGCCGACCGTCGGTGTGCCGGCAGGTGCGCCGATGAGCAGCTTTTTGAACGGGCCCTTGGAATCGAGGATTGACTGGTCGATGGTGATGGTACCGCCGATGATCGGCTTGTCACCGCCGGCCTGGCTGTACTGGGTGAGGAAGTTCACCGCATCGGCACCGCCAAGTGCCACGAAAACTGCATCCACGTCCTTCGGAATCGCATAGACGATCGAGGAGTAGTCTTTGGCACCAATCGGGGTCCAGAACTTCTTCGGGACCTTGCCGCCGGCGGCACAAAACTCGGTCATGAAGCCGAGCACCTGCGTGTAGGGGAAGGAATAATCTTCCGCCACGACGGCCACACGCTTGTAGTTCAGCTTGTTGAAGGCATGGCTGCCGACACCGACCATCCATTGCGCGCCGTCACCGCCGAAGCGGTAAAAATTTTGCGACGAATCACGGAGCGTGGTGTCCTGTGCGGCCGACGATCCGTTGAGGAAGGTGACGCCCGGGAAGGATTTGGACAGGTCGCGAAGTGCGAGGCCTTCCGAACCCGACAACGGACCGACGATGAGGTCGACACCATCCTGTTCGATCAATTTGCGCGCGGCGGCGACGGCGCTGTCGGGACTTGCATCCGACGACATGGTAATGACCTTGATGTCCTTGCCGGCCACCTTGCCACCCGTTTCCGCGACAGCTAGTTGCGCGCCGCGAATGCCGTCCTGGCCGAGTGCCGCGAAGGCGCCTTCCAGAATGGAAATGACGCCGATCTTGACCTCCGCGGCCGCGGCAGGCATTACCGAGAGGCCGAGCGCCATCCCGACTGCAATACCGACTTTCCTTGTTCTGTTAAGCACGTGTTCCTCCTTATTTAGGTTGATTGTTGGGACTTACCGGTGTTCTCACCGCCGTCGCGGGCGTTGCCGAAGCGCGCGACGGTATCGTCCCACAGGCCGCGCAGACCTCTGGGGGCCAACAGGACGATGATGAGAAGAGTCACGCCGATCAGCGTGTTGAAGCGCTCGCGATCGACGAAATCGATGGCAAATGTATCAAGCAGCACGAAAGCGACGGCGCCGATGAATGCACCCGAAGGGTGCCGTAATCCGCCGATCACCGAGATCGTGAGAATGTCGACAATGGGACCGAGTCCGACCGAAAAGGACGAAATGCGTTCCTGGTACCACACGTTCAAAATACCGCCCGAGCCGGCAATGAAGCCGGCGAACGCATATGCCGAGACGATGGGAGTCGTGAGCGGGATTCCGATCGCCTGAACGCGGCGACGGGCATCGCGCACCGCCTGGATGGTCAGACCCATGGGTGATCGGACAAACCCCGACACCATGGCCAGCAGCAGTGCCGCCACACCGAGACAGAGCAGATAGAAGACGACCGGTGTTCTGAGGGCGGTATCGCCGATCTGCGGTGATCGCAAACCGGAAAAACCGGTCCAGCCATTGAAGAAGGAGTAGTTTTGCCGCGTGAAGTAAAAGAAGGCCACGGCAATCGCCAATGTGATCATGATGGCGTAGATGCCCTGGGACCGCCGCGCGATCAGGCCGACGACAGCCCCGCTCAGGACCGACATCAGGAGGGCGATCGGGATTGCCGCGGCGAACGGCAGTTCATGACCGACATCCACCGTGTTGGGGCCAAAATAGGCGAGCACATAGCCGGCGATACCGGCCATGGTCGCTTGGGCGAAGGAAACCACACCCAGATAGGTCGCCAGGAACGTCAGGCTGAGGGCGATGATGCCGAGGATGAGTGCCCTGGAAAAAATGTGCACGAGCCAGAACTCGTTGGCGAAAATCGGCAGCAATGCCAATGGCAGAAGGAAGACCGTCGCCCTCATGCTTCGGACCTTCCCATCAACCCCTGCGGTCGCACGGCTAGCACCAGAACCATGATGGCAAACGAAAACACCACGCCATATGT
Source organism: Sneathiellales bacterium (assembly GCA_028277845.1). Taxonomy (GTDB): domain Bacteria; phylum Pseudomonadota; class Alphaproteobacteria; order JANQFL01; family JANQFL01; genus JANQFL01. Next base: position 107,383 of record JANQFL010000004.1, on the reverse strand, counting down.
CGGCGCATAGGCCAGGCCGTACTGCTCGGCCAACCCGATGAGTATGGCCCCGAGCGCGGCGCCGCCGATGCTGCCCATGCCGCCGACGATCACCACGACAAGGGAGGACAACAGGAACTGGAGGTCGGTCCCGGGCGCGATGGAAAGGGCCGAAGCCGCCACAACGCCGGCCATTCCGGCCAGGGCGCCCCCCAGGGCGAAAACGAGGACGAAAATGCGGGCAACGTTGAAACCGAGCGCGCGCAGCATGGTCCGGTCATCGACGCCTGCCCTGATGATGGCGCCCAGCCTCGTTTTGGCGATCAACAGCCACAACAGAACGCCCAGAACAATTGCCAGCAGGATCAGCAGGATGCGGATGGTTGCATAACCGATTCCGAGAAGTGGAATGAACTGTCCGCCTGCCAGCGCTTCGGGCAACTCCACCTGATAGGTGAGGCCGCCCCAATGCCAAAGCATGAGATCGGCCATGACGATCGATACGGCGATGGAGGCGAGCGTCTGACGTAATTCATCGCCCTGAATGCGACCCAATATGCCGGCCTGCACAAGACCGCCGGCAAAGGCCGACGCCAATCCGCCACCCAACACGCCCAATGTCCATATGCCGGTCGTGTCGACAATCTGATAGCCCACATAGCCGCCAAGCAGGATCAGCGCGCCATGGGCCATATTGACGGTCCGCATCAGCCCAAAGATCAGCGTGAAACCGCTGGCGGCCAGAAAATAGAGTGCAGCCAGTGTTAAACCGTTCAATGTCACGACGAGGAAAAACGTCATTCACGGGCCTCCCACTTCACAGTGAAAGCCCGTACGGAATGAGTCGACGAACTATATGATTTTTAATTCTGTATAAATTTCAATAGGTTATGGAAAATCATGGTCAAATCATTGCCAGATATTTGAGAAAAAACAGGAAAAGCGGTACAGTTTTTCCGATTTCTTCCTATTGGCGCCTTTCATGACAAATCTGGTTCTGACCGATCAGCCGCCTGAACCCTCAACCGATACCACTCGGCCCGATGCAAAAAACACCCCGATCATCTGTCCGGTCCTGTACGGGTTGACGGCAAGCCAGTCGGACTGCGCAATCCTGATCCCGCGCGGCAATGCCAACGAAATGTTGATGGCAGCGCTGCAGCGCCCGGGCATTGCGACCGACACGTTGATGGCCGCCGTATTGTGTGCCGATCCCTTCATCAATCGTGACAAGTTCCTGGCGCGTCTTAAGGACATCGGTGTGCGCCGAGTGACCAATTGGCCCTCCGGCATATTCTTCGAAGGCAATACGGCGACGGCGATGGCGACGGTTCCGGCAGGATACCGGCAGGAGATCGAGTGGCTGATCTCGGCCGGCGATGCGGAGCTGGAACCCAGCATGTTCATCGTCTCGCGTGAACAGGGGCTGGCAGCGATATCTGCGGGGATCAGTCATCTGATCCTGCACCCGGGCTTGTTGCACGAGCCCGACCCGATTGCGGTCACACAGCTCAACAGTTCGCTGGCGCGCGTTGCCGCCGACCTGAAAGCGGCAAACGGCGAATGTACGATTTCCCTTTACCGGCACCCGAGCGTGTTCGGCAATGCAAGGGTCGATGTCGACTGGGCAGATCACCTTCTCGACTATGGGGTTCGCGCATGATCGGGAATGCGACGACGGCGGGAAAATTCCTTTTCGGCGCGGCGGTCGGTACCGGGATGACGGCGCTTGCCGCGGAACGCGGCGGCGCGGATTTTCTCCTGATTCTCAACGCCGGCCGCCTGCGCTCGCGCGGCGCGTCCTCCTTGAGCACTTATCTGCCCCTGCGTGACGCCAACGCGTGGGTGTGCGACATCTGCGAAACGGAAGTCCTCAACCACTGCAGCTTGCCCACCTTCATGGGCGCAACGGTGAGCGATCCCGCCGTGTCCAACGAGGATATCGTGGCAAAGGCGGCGGATACGGGATTCAACGGCGTGGTGAACTTCCCGTCCGCCTGGGCGATCGAGGGCAGGCTGCGGCAGGTGCTGGAACGCGAGGGCATTGGATTTGGCCGGGAATGTTCGTTGATTGAAACGGCGGCCAAGGCCGGTCTGAAAACGCTCGCCTATGTGACCAACGCGGAAGAAGCGGCGCGTATGGCCGATTCCGGCGCGCAGATGCTGTGCATCGTCGTCGGTTTCACCAGCGGTTCGACGGGCGTCAAGACGTTGCACACCATCGAAGGCGTTGCCGAGATTGTCGATGACACGCTGCGCCACGTGCCGCCAGACATCCCCGCGCTGGTGGAAGGAGGGCCGATTACGACACCGGAAGACGCGCTTGCGGTTCGGCGGCTGAGCCGGGCGCAGGGCTACATCGCCGGCTCAACCATCGACAAGATCCCTCTGGAAGAGGCGATCGAACAGGTGGTCAAATCCTACAAGGTCATCAATCGCCTGTCGGCCGGGGACATGGCGGAGAGGGGGGCCACCGGCCTTGACGGCAAGACCGATCTCATCGGGACGGTGCGCCGGCAGGCCGACGCGGCGACACAGTCCGACGAACCTGTGATGATCACCGGACCCGACGGCACCGGCAAGTCGCGGCTCGCCCAGCATATCCATTCATCGAGCCGGTTTGGCGGTCGCAGACCGGTGACGGTCAATTGCAACAGTTTGATCGCCGAGGAAGCCGCGGTGCAGCTTTTCGGGCGCGCTGCAGGACATGGCGCGCGTGGTACGGCGGCGGCGGGCGGATTACTGGAAAGCGCCCATCAAACCACGCTGATCCTGGAGGAAGTGGGAGCGCTCGAGGCATCCGTGCAGGGGCTTCTTGTGGACTTCATCGACAGCGGCCGCGTGGTGCGTTTTGGCAGCACCCTGCCCAATACCGTGGATTGCAGGATTATTGCCACCAGCAATCGCGATCTCGATGCGCTGGTGGCGGAGGGAAGCTTCCAGCGCGATTTGTACTATCGTCTGGCGGTGCACCACATCGACATTCCGGCCCTTGCCAAGCGCAGTGATGATATCGTGGTGCTCGCCGAGCGCCTGTTTCGGGAAATCGACGGCACGGGCAAACGCAAACTGTCGAACGCCGCCTTTGACGTACTCCTGTCTCACGACTGGCCCGGCAACATCCGCGAATTGCGCAATGCCATCGTGCGGGCGAATGCAAACGCGTCCGGCCATCTGGTTTCGGCCAAGGCGTTTGACTTTCTGCGGCGGCACAAGGAACTGCGGGAGCACGCCGCCGGCGAGGTGGAACACCGCGACGACGGACCGGGCGGCCGCGTCCCCGTCAACGCGGAAAACACCGATGTGCAACCGCTTCAAGCCATGACGGAACGAGAGTGGATCGCCGAGGCCTTGCGGCGAAACCGATTCCGCAAGGGGCAAACAGCGGCCGAATTGGGCATCTCCACCCGAACGCTTTACAACAAGATCGTCAAATACGGATTGTACTAACGGCAATAGCTGCGGCGCCGTTCAAGCGGCTTTAGAGTTGATCCACCTCATCGGCAGCCCAACAATTGTCTCACTTAGTGTAAAATACGCGTAGCAAAGCGTTTCCACTAGTTGTTCAGTCTCGGCATTTGATGGATTTTTATAGCGCCTCTACTTCAAGGCAAAAGTCCACGATTTTAGCAGCATCCAAAAGCCAATCAGGCGGAATGCGCCACAACCTCTTATCGCTCGCCAGCAGAAATACCTCGCGCGCATGAGAATTGATGGTTGCCGCGCCATACCCGGCTCGCAACTCGAGCACCCCTTTGATCTCACCCCAATCTCTAAGGCTGCGAACCAGTCGAACGTCCGCGCTGAATGGGATACCTCTATCTTCTCCGTAAACACGAAGCCGGTGCGGCGTATCGTATTCCGGGTCATAGCTCATCACGACATAGCCAAGCCGTGGCTCGGCCTGCGCACATCTGGCAAGCCTCGAAACGGTGAGCGAGCATTTCAGTGGGTTCATACAGCGTGTGTAGAAGAACGCGAGGAGCATGGGCTTCTCGACGGTCAGACGCTCAAAGGTCGCGTGCTTGCCATCCTGATCCTCCAATACCGCCGAGTAGAACGCCGCTGGCGACACGCCGAGAAACTCGGCCGCATCATCGATCGCTGGCATGTGCCCGCTGCAGCCTGTGGATCGCATCGCTGCCAAGGCCGCATCCAATTCTTGCAGGCTGGTGCGGGCTCCGCAGCAGGGGCTCGGCGGCGGATCGAAGCGAAAATCGGGATACTGATCGGAGAATTGAATGCGCCGCTGTGCCGCTTCGACGTCATTGCACCACTCCGCACCTGCCTTGATCGAGCGCAAGACTCGGGCGATACCGGCGAGAATGTGAGGGCTGGACGATGTGCGCAGGTCTTCGCGGGCACGCTTCAGGCTGTCACCCGGTGCGCCTGACAAGGCAATAGCCGCATAGATGTGGCCGCGAAACCAATCAGTTTCCTCGATAGAGAGCCCGTCGAAGTGCGCGCTGTTCTCATCCAGCATACCAGTTAATAGGCTTGAGCCGCCCTCACGGCTCGCAATTTCGGGAAGTCGGTCAATCTCCTTGTCGAGCAGCGTGATGATCATCCCGGACGCTACTCCGAACGGGATTGGAGATGTTTGATCGAGGCCTTCAGTGCCTGCGAACGCGTTTCCTTTGAAACCTCATCCAACCTGGACAGGAAGGATTTTGATTTCACCCTGTTGAGAGCATCAGTCGAATGCGCAAGCGAGGAGAGCGCAGTCGCACGCAAACGGTCATCTTCCGCCGGGTCGACTACTATCTTCTGCACCATGTCCGCGAACCGTTTTGGCGAGGCGGTTTTCAGGCTGAGCGTAGCTGCCTCGCGCATTTCCGCCTCCTCGTTCTGATCAGTTGCGATGCGTTCCAGGACGTCCGCCGACCTGGAGTCCGAGGCAAGTCCCTGCAAGGCCGCTCGACGGACGGTCTTGTCGCCTTTCTCAACCGCTTCCCGCAACACGTCGCGCGAAGAAGCGTGATCGTCCATGCCCAGGAGGGTCGCCGCCATCATATCGGGCACGAGCGACGTGCCCTCGCCGCTAAGGCTGTGTTGCAGCATGTTTCGCGTTTCATGGTCCATCGCCAAGGATAACCGTTCAAACGCAGCGGATCGGACTTTGCTGCTCTTGTCCGTGCGCAGTTCCTTGAGCACCTTCAGATAGTCGGCGTTGTGCTTCCGAAATTCCTTCAGGTCGAATGCGATGCGATTGATTTCCTCAATCGCCTGCACCCGCTCCTGTACCGGAGCTTTTTGATCTTTGGCCTTCGCCATGAGAGCATCGACATCATCAAGTCCGGCTCGTCCATCACGCGCCACTGCAGAGGATTCGGCAGACTCGACTCCGCGCATCTTCGCCAGCATTTCTTCACGGTATGTTTTTGGATCCATCGCCATTTGCTCCAATCTGACCGCTACACTTCGAAGGGTACGTCATCATAGGCGAAGCCAAGATAACCGCCGCCATTGGCACCGAGATAGTCTATCATGTCCCTGACCCTGGGACGTGCCCCTGGTGCTGTTGTCATCGGCGAATCCAGCATCCCACCGCCTGGTGCGTTTGGTGGACGCGTCGGTATGCTGTCACGATCCAAACCGTCCCATGGCCACATCGTATCATTGCGATTTTGGCCGTTCAGCAATGCCGGGTCGTCTGCATAACTAACGGGACTATTCGGATCACTTCGCGTACCGACGGTACCATCGGGCAACCATTGCCACTTGGCCCAGAGCCTGTCGACATTGGCATGCAGAAGGTAGAAGAGCGGATCACGTTGCGACGTTGCCGGATTCGAAATCCAACCTCCCTGATTCCATCCATGCGCCCCATTGTGGGGATCGTTCTCCAGCCCGGCCGGATTGGGCCGAAAATGGCAAAAATCTTCGAAATTGGCATTTGGTCCTTCGCTAATTCGCAGCGACTGCAGCTCGTTGCGCACTGGAATGACATTGGTCGGCCCCACACCATTGCCGCGCAATACCCCTACCGAACCTCCGTCAACGGACCAGTTTCGCAGCGGATTGGTGGCGGAGAAGTCAACAGGCAAAGAAAGCCGCCCACGTCCGATGAAAGACGGCTGGATCAGTTTGGGCGCCGGCTCGTCAAACTTCCAATAAGGCAGCGCAACCTCCGGATCGATCGCCTGAAGTTCGCGCTCAAGATTGAGCAGATAGGCACGGTGCCAGGGAAGGAAGCTGTAATTGGAATGGATCTGTTCATAGGCCTCGCCCAAATGCATATCGCGCAAATCTGTCCATCGCCCCCGGCCTTGACCGTTGAGCACAGCCATCGCCGATAGGAACCGATTCCGCTCTCTGAGGATTAAGCTCTCGGCGTTTTTCCTGACCCGAACCATAATGGGCAGGCTAGCCAAGGTCGGCCCTGTCAGTTGACCGTTCTCGATCTCTTGAGCCTCGGCAAAGACATCTCCAAAGTCTCTGCTTGCCGACTGGAATTTGCCCGCGATCCACACCACAACCGGAGAACCATCTAGCGGCATATCCAGATTGATCGAGTCCTGACCCGCGACATTCTGCGCATTTGAAAAAACCAAGGCGCCGCCATCCTGAGCCGACCGGCTGCGGAGTTCAATTCTGACGCTTGTTGGCGCGGGAACGGGCAAGTCTAGCAGTCGGATATTCGCCTCAGCGGGGCGCCATGTCAGGAACGTCCGACCGTCTTCGGTCGTATTGGAAAACTGTATCTCAACTCTCATTAAGCCTTTCCCGATCCCAGAAGGACAATGCCCATCGAGCCGAAGTCGCAGCCGAATTCGTAGTGCGTTTGCACTCCAATCGTACTGGGTCCAAGCGGGATTGGATCGGCAATGACCGATTGAGTCCCATAACAATCGAATTCCGAGGCCACCCCAGTCTCTGACCTAGCCGCGATCAATGCACTTCGCCGACCTCAAGTGATTGGCAAAGCTCACCTTCAAAGTAGATCTCGACTGTATCGTACTGCCCCTTGTCAGCTGGCTTTTCGAACCGAACATCGCGGGGCGCAACATCATCGGTGCCGACATCGCCCGTTTGTTCGATCACAAGATCAAGTATCAGGATCTTGTCGTTGATTCCCTGCGGCACCCGTTCGGTCAATTTGGGCTGCAGATCACCCCCGTTTGTTACAACCTTCCCCACCACAATGAGCTTGCTGGGGCCTGGAGGCATTAAGTTGATCCATGCGTTGAAATCAGACATCTCTGGACAAGGCATAATCATTCTCCCCATTGCAAACAGCCTCATTTCGAAGAGTGAAAACTGCTTCTCTACCACTTATACGCGAATAATTGCTTTTCTGGAACAGATAATATTTGGGGTTTTGTAATTTTTGGATTGTCGTTTGGAATAGAAAAATATTTGGCAAGAATCTTTAAGTGAACACGAATCAACATCTCAAATGAATTTAGAAAACAGATGTTAAGATCTCAGTTTGATTTGGGCGGCGAAGCGGAGGTAAGCGCGCGACTTCAAACACCCTGAAAAGAACGTTTGTTGTTTCTGTGAAACTCGCCCTAGCTAAAACACTGAAGGCGATGGCAAAAACCTGCTGAAACTCAGCCAATCGTAGTTTTCGCAGCAATGTCTGAGATTGGCGAAAACCTGTACTTCACAAAAGGTCCGAAAAGTCCGCTCAGGTACCATTCCCCGCTCATGATCCGAACGACAGGTCCAGGTCGCGCAATAAGATCGGTGATCTTTCCTGCCTAATCTCTAGTTCTGAATACGGATTGGTTTCGGGGCGATTTGAACCCGCGGGCCATATCATTGATTCTTAGTCGAACGACAAGGGTGGGCTCTTGGCCCGTCTTGGTTAGTATTTGATTGGATTGGATCATCCTAGTAGGAAGCCGACCTGAACATCGTGTTCTCCCTGATACTGTTTCTATGGGTTAGACTCAGACTTTTCCACCCTCGGCAACATACGTCCGCTTCGGGAGCCTCAGCGGACGGCTCCCGTGCATCGTCCTGTCACGGGCCCATCACCCAACTACACCGCCGCGAACCCGGCATCCAGCGCCGACAGGATTTTCCGTACGTCGTCGGCGGTGATGACCAGGGGCGGGGACATGATGATGTTGTTGCCCGACGTGCGCACGATGACGCCGGCCTCGTAGGCGGTCTCGTAGACCTTGGCGATGGTCGCCGTGTCGGCGGCGGCCTTGGTGTCGCGGTCCGACACCAGTTCGAGGGCTTCTTCAACTGGATCAAGAACTTCGCCACGTCGCAACGCAGTTTGAGAAACGTGCTGCGAATTGCCGAGGCATGGTGAAGTTGGCATCAATAGGGACATGGCGCCGTATTCACGAGGTCTCCGCAATCTTCGTAACGGAGTCTGCTTTTTGAGCAAAATCAGCCGAGTTATGATGGGCGTCGAGACAGTCGGGTATAGCCAACAACGGGACTCAAAACAGTTACTACCAATGTTGATTTGCTACACCAAAACCCACGTTGAGGGCGTTGAGATGACAACGGTGAAAACCTATAAAGAAGGTACTCACCAGAGGTTTAATATCAGTCAATTATTAGGTGCCAAAGTTGTTGCGGGAAATCTTGACGTCTCAACTCCGTCTTTTGTTGTTCAGAAATCCGGGAATTCGAGTATCCAAAACATGGCGGGCATATGTGGCCTACGTCGTCGTGGTCACATGGATCGTCGGTATAGGCCGCTATTGGGATAGTCCAGACACTCATTTAGTACAGAAACTGGGGCTCGGATCAGTCGCTTATCTGTTCGGAATGTCCGTGCTGCTGTGGGTGTTCATTGCGCCCATCTCCAACAGACGGCCTTACCGTTATCTTCCCGTTTTGATTTTCGTTGGTATGACTTCCCTCCCGGCCATCCTTTACGCCATTCCGGTGGAGATGTTTCTGTCAACCGACGGAGCGGCCGAAGCCAATCTCTTGTTCCTAATTGTTGTGGCTGCCTGGCGTGTCGCTCTGCTTGCTGTTTTTTGCTACGCAACTGCTGGCTTGTCCGCATGGGGGACCATGACGGCCACGCTACTCCCTCTTACCGGTATAATGATCGTACTGGCCATGTTCAGCCTGGAGCACGTCACCTTTGACCTAATGGCTGGTATGCACCGAGTTGACGAAGCCATGCCCCGATCGGCTTCCGGAGAAATAGCATCGCGGATCACCGCCGCCGCCGGGTGGTCGCACAGCACCATCGCTACGCTTCGGTTCTTTTCGTGGATATTGTTCCCGATTTTTCTCATCTCCTGGGTGATTAAGGCTGTCAGCAACCGAGGGCCCGCTTCTACGTCGAACGAAGAGTAACCCCAGGCTCCGACGGAGCGCAGGAGCCCTGCACTGATGAAACTCGGACTGATTGCACTAAGCGGCGTACGTGCCCAGGACAGTGAGCTGTCGGATCTCGGGCTGACACTGCCGGGGTTTGTCGAGCGCAGCAAAGTCATCGCTTCCCTTCCCAGCTTGTCACTCCTCACATTGGCCGGGATGACCCCGAAAAGCATTTCGGTTTCTTACCATGAACTTCCGCATGGTGCCGACACAGGTGTTATTAACGAGGATTTCGACGCGGTCGCCATCGCCAGCTTCACTGCTCGAATCAAGGATGCCTATCGCCTCAGCGATGACTACCGCGCCCAAGGGGTGAAGACAATATTGGGGGGCTTACATGTGACAGCCATGCCGCACGAGGCCGCGGCCCACGCGGATGCCATCGTGGTAGGGGAAGCGGAGCCGGTGTGGCCACAGCTTATTGCTGACCTTTCCGGCAGTGCTCTTCGACCGGTATATGATGGACGGCAATCGAGTTTCGATCTTGCGGACTCGCCAATACCGCGCTTCGACCTCCTCGATCCCAATCGGTACAACCGGATTACCGTTCAAACTCAGCGAGGCTGCCCCTTTGACTGTTCCTTCTGCGCGTCATCTATCCGCCTGACACCGCACTACAAGGTGAAGCCGGTCGAAAAGGTCATGGCGGAGATCGATGCAATCAAGGCCCTATGGTCACAACCGTTTATCGAATTTGCCGACGACAATTCCTTTGTCAACAAGCGACACAGCAAGACGCTATTGCGGGGCCTTTCCAAGCAAGGAATCAAATGGTTTACCGAAACCGACCTCTCCGTTGCGGAGGATGAAGAACTCATTGCGTTACTGCGTGACGGTGGTTGTTCACAACTTCTTATCGGCTTCGAGAGCCCGACGTTTCAGGGCCTTACGGGGCTGGAAGGAAAGAGCGACTGGAAAGCGCACCAACTCGATCGGTATGCCTGGGCGATCGACCGCATCCAATCCGCCGGGATAACGGTGAACGGTTGCTTCGTCTTGGGATTGGACGGCCAGGGGCCCGAACAGTTCGAAGACGTTGAGAAGTTCGTTCGGGACAGCGGTCTTTACGAAGTGCAGGTCACAATACAGACACCCTTTCCCGGGACACCACTGTATGACCGTTTGAGGGCCGAGGGGCGTTTAATCGACGAGGCGGCGTGGGAGAAATGTACTCTTTTCGACCTAAACTATCGTCCGAACGGGCTATCTCCGGAAGAGTTCGTTCGAGAATTCAGAATCTTGGTCGCGCGACTTTATAGCCACGAGGCAACGCAGAAACGAAGGCGCGGCTTTTTTGCGCGTCGTTCCGGCCGCTGACGCAGTTGAGTTTTCCGTTCAAGGTCTGTGTCGAACCTTTCCAGCCTCGGCGACAAAAGTCTGCTCCCGGAGCATCAGCGGATCGCTACTGCGCATCGTACTTCTATGTGTCCATAACCCCGCTACACGGCCGAGAACCCGGCATCCAGCGCCGACAGGATTTTCCGCACGTCGTCGGCGGTGATGACCAGGGGCGGGGACATGATGATGTTGTTGCCCGACGTGCGCACGATGACACCGGCCTCGTAGGCGGTTTCGTAGACCTTGGCGATGGTCGCCTTGTCGGCGGCGGCCTTGGTGTCGCGGTCCGACACCAGTTCGAGCGCCGCCATCAAGCCGACGCCGCGGGCGTCGCCGATCAGCGGGTATTTGAGCTTCAATTCCTTCAGACCGGCCTGCAGTTCCTGGCCCCGTTCCTTGGCGTTCTGCGCCACGTTGAGCTTCTTGGTCAGCTCCAAGGTGGCCAGGGCGGCGGCGCAGCCGACGGGGTGGCCCGAATAGGTGTAGCCGTGGCCGATATTGCCCATGGCGTCGGCGTTGCTCTCGAAGGCCTCGGCGACCTTCTCGTTGATCATCACGGCACCGAACGGGAAATAGCTGTTGGTGATGGCCTTGGCGGTGGACATCAGATCCGGCTTGACGCCCCACAGGCGCGAGCCGTTCCAGGCGCCGGTGCGGCCGAACGCGGTGATGACTTCGTCGGCGATGAGCAGGATGCCGTGCCGGTCGCAGATCTCCCGCACCCGCGGCATGAAGCTTTCGTGCGGCACGATGACGCCGCCGGCGCCCAGCACCGGCTCCATGATGAAGGCGGCGATGGTGTCCGGTCCCTGGAAGGCGATCTCGTCCTCCAGCAGGCGGATGCAGCCGTCGGCCACTTCGGCCGGGTCTTCGGTGTCGAACGGGTTGCGGTAGGTCCACGGCGCCGGGATGTGATGCACGCCGGCCAGCAGCGGTTCGTAGGCGCGGCGGAAGTTGGCGTTGCCGTTGACCGAGGCGCCGCCGAAATGGGTGCCGTGATAGCCCTTCTTCAGGGCGACGAACTTGGTGCGGTCGCGCTCGCCCCTGACCTTGTGATACTGGCGGGCGAGGCGCAGGCTGGTTTCCACCGAGTCCGATCCGCCCGAGGTGAAGAACGAGCGCACCATGCCTTCCGGCGCGAACCAGTCCAGCAACTCATACGACAGTTCCACCAGCGGCCCGGTGGTGACGCCGCGGAAGGCCGAGTAATAGGGCAACTGGTTCAACTGGTCGGCGATCGCCTGTTTGATGGGCTCGCAGGAATAGCCCAGGTTGACGTTCCACAAACCGCCCACCGCGTCCAGCACCCGGTGGCCGTCCACGTCGATGATGTCCACGTTCTCCGCCTCGACGAAGATTTTCGGCGGGTGTTCCCGCATCTCGGCGGGGTGGGCCATGGGGTGCCACAAGTGGCGGGCGTTGTTTTCCTTGAGAAAATTCGAATCACGCATGATGCACCGTCCCTTCTATATCCCCAGATGTTGCAACGCGCGGCGGTACCCGTCGGCGGGGTCGCGCACGTCGAAATGTACCGTTGCCATGCCGGCTTCGCGGGCGCCGGCGATGTTGCGGGCCTGATCGTCGACGAAGACGCAGTCGGCGGCCGGCAGCCCGAGCCCGTCCGTGACGAAGCCGTAGGCCCGCCGGTCCGGCTTGAGCACGTTGGTGTAGGTGGCGTCGACGATCACGTCGAAATCGCCGAGAAACGGCAGCCTGTCGCGGAAGTCGGCGCCGTAGAACAGGTCCAGCTCGTTGGACAGGATGGCCAGTTTGCGGCCGGCCGCCTTGGCGCGGCGGATGGCGTCCCGGGCTTCCGGGCGGATGGCCTCGATGGGATTGTCGCCGCGGGCGCGGCGGACGAAGTGCTCCATGCGGGTCCAGTCCTCGCCGAGCAGGGCGCCGGTTTCGCGGCTGCGGGTCAGCCAGTAGTCCCGTTCGCTGATCTCGTCGGCCAGCATGGCCTGCCACAGCGCGTCGCCGCCGGGATCGAAAGGGCCGCGCCAGGTCAGGGTGCCCGGCGCCAGGCCCAGGGCCCGTTCCGTCATGGCGTGGGTCTCGAACAGCGTGCGCGAGATGACGCCGCCGAAGTCCAGCACCAGGGCCGCGCAAGGATCGCTCATGACCGCAGCGCCGCCTGCGCTTTCACGAGCTGGGCATGGGGAACGGCACCCATGTGTTCCGTGGCCTCGACGGCGGCGTCGATCACCAGGTGCTTGATCTCGTCGCGGAACATATCGGTCATGCGCGAGGACGGCGTGGCCACCGCGATGGCGCCGCTGGCATACCCGGTTGCGCCGAAGTAGGGCGCGGCGATGCCGACGACTTCGTCCTCGAAGCCCTGGTCGGATACGGCGACCGCCTGTGCATAGGCGGCGTCCGTGCCGGCGCGGATCTCCGCGTTGGACACGACCGTGTGGCTCGTGTGCTTTTCCAGCGGCGACTTGAGGAAGCGGTCGAGGGTGCCGGGCGGCGAAAAGGCCAGGTAGACCAGCCCCGAGGCCGTCGCGTGCAACGGCAGCTTTTCCGCCGGGTCCACGTGCACCCGCGTGGCCCGGGCGGGTTCGGCGACACCGATGGTGGCCAGGAAGTTGCCGGCCGTGGTGCTGGCGTGGGAGGTCTCGCCGGTGGTCCGCGCCAGCCGCTCGAGAATGGGCTGGATGACCGAGCGGATCGGGAAGGTGGCCTCGCGGATGCGGGAGAGGCGCAGGAAGCCGGCGCCGAGGCGGTACTTTTTCGTTTCGGGATGTTGCTCGATATAGCCGTGGTTCTGCAGCGCCACCAGCAGGCGGCGGGTCGACGCCTTGTCGAACGCGGCCAGCCTGGCCAGTTCGCTGAGCCCGATCTCGGGCTGCGTGGACGTGAAAAGACCGAGCAATTTCATTGCCTTATCGACAGTTTGCACGGGCCCTCCACTGGAAATCGTCTTGGCTTTGATTGGTTCGTCCCATGGCGAACGACAAAAGTGTTGACAGAAACCGTGTCAAATAGCAACATTTATTTGAAACAACGGTGATAATAATGAACCGATACCGGCGGCTGACGGAGGCCCTGTCAACTTCGGTTTTTTAAGGGAGAACATTCATGAAAAAACTTCTTTCAGCAGGATTGGCCGCGGCCGGCCTGGTTGCGGCCGCCATTCTTTCGCCGGCGCAGGCGGAGTATCCGGACAAGCCCGTGTCCTTCGTCGTCCCGTTCCCGCCCGGTGACCTGGAAGACGTGCTCACGCGCATCATCGCCGAGGAATTCCAGAAAACGTACGGCGTCGCGGCGGCCGTGGTGAACAAGCCCGGTGGCGGCGGCGGGCCGTTCCCCGGTGCGGCCGAAGTGGCGCGGGCCAAGGCCGACGGATCGACCGTCGGATCGTTCGTCATCGGCGTGCCGATCGTCGGACCCCAGGTGGGCATTCCCGAACTGAATCCCAATCCGTTCGAGCCGCTCGGCATCTTCGTCACCTACCCGTTCGTCATCGCCGCATCCAAGGACGCCCCGTTCAAATCGATGCAGGACCTGGCGGCCCACGCCAAGAAGAACGACGTCGCCCTCGGCCATTTCGGAGCCTTCCTGATCCCGACCCAGGTGACCATGGCCATCGCCAAGAAGATGGGCTTCGAGTACGGCTCGGAAGCGGCCTTCGATGCCTTGGACTGCAACACCCTGGCGTCGGGCGATGCCGACGTCATCAACACGACCATCCAGTTGATCCTGCCCTGCCTGGACAAGGTCAATATCCTGGCCAGCGTCACCGGCGAACGCATCAAACTGGTGCCCAATGCGCCGACCGTGGGTGAGCTGGATTCGTCGCTCAACATCGCCCTGTGGAACGGCCTCTTTGTGCACAAGGACACGCCGCAGGACGTGCGCGAGAAGATTTCCGTGGTCGCCAAGGCGGCCGTGATGGGCGCCAAGGCCCAGCGCATCGCCAAGGACACCGGTGCGGCGGTCTACTGGACCGACGCGGCGGCTTCGACGGCGCAGATCGCCAAGGACATGGCGACCGTCGAGACCATCAACAAGCTGATCGGCGAATAGGCCAAGCAAGGAGCGGCGGCCTACGGGCCGCCCTCTCGCCATGTCGTCGCAACACAAAACCGGACGGCCGCAGACCAAGAGCATGGCTGAGATCGTGCCCATCCGCCGGCGCACGGGGGACACGGTCTTCGCCATCGCCGTCCTGGCCTTCGCGGTTGTCATGCTCGCGTTGATCGGCGAGCAGACCAAGTTCGTCAAACGCCTGAAATGGACCCATCAGCCGGCCTTCTGGCCGGCGATCAGCCTGGGCGGCATGACCCTGTTCGCGCTGCTTTACGCCGCCGGTTCGCTGCGCCGCGGGGGCAAGGTTTCGTCGCCGTCCGGGTTGCGGGTCGAGCTGTTTCTGTGGCTGCGCGCCGTCGAGTTCGTGGTCTGGTTCATGGTCTATGTCTTTGCCGTGCCGCTGGCCGGTTACCTGTTGTCGACCGTCGTGTTCTGCCTCGCCCTGACGCTGCGTATGGGGTACCGGGACGGTAAGATGCTGTCCGCCGCCACCGCGGTGGGCATCGGCATCGTGCTGGTGTTCAAGACGTTTCTCAGCGTCAAGATCCCCGGCGGCGCCGTATACGAATATCTGCCCGCTGCCGTGCGCAACTTCCTCATCGTGAACTTCTGAGGCCGGGCCGTGGATCTGTTTCTCAGCGGCCTCGATGCCATCGCCCGGTTCGACGTCATTGCCGCGCTGCTGGTCGGCGCCATCGGTGGTGTCATCATCGGCGCCATTCCGGGGGTCGGGCCGGCGGTGGCGATCGCCATCCTGTTGCCGACCACGTTTCACTTCGAACCCATCGTCGGACTGACGCTGTTGTTGGGGATTTACGGCTCGTCCATGTACGGCGGCGCCATCCCCGCCGTGCTGATCAACACGCCCGGCACGCCGGTCAATGCGCTGACCACCTATGACGGCTATCCCATGACCAAACGGGGCGAGGCGCGCCGCGCACTGTCGCTGGCCTACAGCGCGTCGTTTTTCGGCGGTCTGTTTTCGGTGATCTGTCTGATGGTGCTGTCGTCCCAACTGGCCGACGTGGCGCCCTATTTCGGTTCCCGCGAGATTTTCATGGCGGCGCTGTTGGGCATCGTGCTGGTCGTGGTCGCCCACCGGGGCCAGAACATCGCCGCCGGCATGCTGGTGTGTTTCGGTATCTTCCTCAACACGGTCGGGCTGGAAAGCATCCGTTACACCCAGCGCTATACCTTCGAGCAGACCTGGCTGACGGGCGGCATCGATCTCATCGTCGTGGTGCTCGGCCTGTTCGCTTTGTCGCAGGCCTTCCTGCTGCTGGTCGGCAAGGACGAACGGCCGACGGCGCCGCCGGTATCCGGCGGTATGTTCCATGGCCTGGGCGAAGTTCTGCGGCACAAACGCACAGCCACGTCATCGGCCGGGTTCGGCGTGGTGATGGGCATCATCCCGGGCGTCGGCGAGTTTCTGGCGCAGTTCTTTTCGTACACCCTGACGCAGAAACTGTCGAAGGAACCGGAGCGGTTCGGCCGCGGCGCGCCGGAGGGGCTGATCGCATCGGAGGCGGCTAACAACGCCGTGCCGGCGGCGGCCATGATCCCGCTGCTGGCGCTGGGTATTCCCGGCGAGGCGCTGACCGCGATGATGCTGTCGGTGTTCTACGTGCACAGCGTGATCCCAGGGCCGGCCCTGTTCCAGACCCAGCCCGACTTCATCATCAGCCTGTATCTCTGCCTGCTGATCCTCAATGTCCTTGTCTTGGGGTTTCTGCTGATCTCGACCAATATGCTGCTCAAGGTCATTCAAATCCCGACCCGTTTTCTCGGCGTTTGTATCCTGACCCTGTCATTCGTCGGCGTCTATTCCCTGCGCAACTCGGCCACGGACTGCGCCATGGCCGCCGTGTTCGGCCTAATCGGGCTCGTCCTGCGGCGGCTCGAACTGCCCATGGTGCCCATCATTCTCGGTATGGTGCTCGGCGGAATCCTGGAAGACAAGTTCCGCACCAGCATGGCGCGGATCAAGACGCCGCTGGATTTCATCGACCGCCCGGTCTCGGCGGCTATATTCTCACTCATCGTCCTGGCCATCGCCTTGCACGTTTACTCGCTTGTTGTAGCGAGACGGCGCAAGGCGGTGGCCGATTCATCGCGAGGACACTGACCATGCTGGAACAATCGGCCATCGACGCGCGGCGTCACAACACCATCCCGCCACAGAAGCTGTTCATCGACGGTGCCTGGTGCGACAGCGCCGATGGCGGCCGGCGTGATGTCGTCAGCCCGATCGACGGCCAGGTCATCACCTCCTTGGCGGAAGGCAGTGCGGGGGATGTCGACCGGGCCGTGGCCGCCGCCCGGCGGTCGTTCGACTCCGGCGCATGGTCGCGGGCGGCGCCGGCCCACCGCAAATTGGTGCTGCACAAACTGGCCGACCTGATCGAGCAGAACGCCATGGACCTGGCGGTGCTGGGCGTACGCGACAACGGCACCGAAATCGGCATGGCCCTGAAGGCGGAGCCCTTTAGTGCTGCAGGCACGTTCCGCTACTACGCCGAGGCCTGCGACAAGATTTACGGCGAAATCGCGCCGACGGCCGACAATACGCTGGGGCTGATCCACAAAGAGCCGGTGGGCGTGGTCGGCGCCATCGTGCCGTGGAATTTTCCGATGATGATCGGCGCCTGGAAAATCGCGCCGGCCCTGGCGGCGGGCAATTCGCTGGTGCTGAAACCGGCCGAATCGGCATCGCTGACTTTGCTGAAGCTGGCCGAACTGGCGGCCGAGGCGGGCGTGCCCGACGGCGTGTTCAACGTGGTGACCGGCCGCGGTTCGGTGGTCGGCGAGGCCATCGGCCTGCACATGGACGTGGATATCCTGGTGTTTACCGGCTCGGGCGGCGTCGGCCGGCGGCTGCTGGACTATTCCGCTCGTTCCAATCTGAAACGCTGCTATCTCGAACTGGGCGGCAAATCGCCCAACATCGTATTTGCCGACGTGGCCAACGTGGATGCCGCTGTGAAGACCTCGGCTTCGGGGATCTTCCGCAATTCCGGCCAGGTCTGCGTCGCCGGGTCGCGGCTGCTGGTGCAGGACGCCGTCTATGATGAATTCATGGACAAGCTTGTCGGCACGGCGCAGGCGATCAAGGTCGGCGATCCGCTGGACCTGGCGTCCGACATCGGCGCCGTGTCCAACGAACAGCAGCTCGCGCAGAATCTGCGCTTCGTCGACGTGGCCGAACAGGAAGGCGCGCGGCGGCTGACCGGCGGCGCGCAGATTCTCGAGGATACCGGTGGCTACTACATGGAACCGACCATCTTCGACGGCGTTTCGCCCGACATGACGCTGGCACGGGACGAGGTGTTCGGACCGGTGCTGGCGGTCACCCGTTTCGGTGACGAGGACGACGCCGTGCGGCTGGCGAACGATACGGTTTATGGCCTGGCGGCGGCGGTGTGGACATCGAACCTGTCGACCGCGCACCGCATGGTGCGGTCGATCCGGGCCGGTGTGGTGCACGTCAATACCTACGGCGGCGCCGACGCCACCGTGCCGCTGGGCGGCGTCAAGCAATCGGGCAACGGCCACGACAAGTCGCTGCATGCGCTGGACAAATACGTCGATCTGAAAACGGCCTGGATCGCGCTGTGAGGCCGGCGACAACGGACAATAGGTGAGGGGGAGCACCCGGAAATGAGCCAGGACAAAACCGTTCTCGTCGTCGGAACCTACGACACCAAGTCGGACGAATTGCGCTACATGACGTCGTGCATCGAGGCCCAGGGCGGCAAGGCCCTGACCATGGATGTCAGTGTCCTGGGCGATCCGCCCGAACCGGTCGATCACAGCAAGCACGCCGTGGCCGAAGCGGCCGGGGTCACCATCGACGATGTCATCAAATCGGGCGACGAAAACAGCGCCATGCAGTTGATGGCCAAGGGCGCGGCGGCCCTGGCGGCCAAGCTGCATGACGAGGATGCCTTTGACGGTATGATCGCCATGGGCGGCACCATGGGCACGGACTTGGCCCTGGATGTGGCCCGCGCCCTGCCCATGGGCGTGCCGAAATACATCATCTCCACGGTGGCGTTTTCACCCCTGATCCCGGCGGAACGGCTGTCGGCGGATATCCAGATGATTCTCTGGGCCGGCGGACTTTACGGCCTGAATTCGGTGTGCAAGTCCTCCCTCAGCCAGGCCGCTGGTGCCGTGCTGGGCGCAGCCCGGGCCGTCGAACCGCCGCGGCTGGATCGGCCGTTGGTGGGCATGACGTCGCTCGGCAAGTCGTGTCTTACCTACATGGTGACGTTGAAGCCGGAGTTGGAAAAACGGGGCTACGAAGTGGCCGTGTTCCATACCACGGGCATGGGTGGCCGTGCGTTCGAGTCGCTGGCGGCCGAAGGCGCCTTCGCCGCGGTGATGGATTTCTCGCTGCAGGAGTTCGGCAACGGGCTGCACGGTTCGGTGGTCAACAGCGGCGTCGACCGGTTGGAGAACGCCGGCCGGGCCGGCATTCCGCAGATCGTCGCGCCCGGCGCCAGCGACTTGCTGGATCTGCCCACCTGGCAGCCGGTGCCGGAGCGACATGCGGACCGGCCCTATCATGCCCATAACCGCCTGATTGCCTCCATCGCCCTGACGCCCGGGGAGCGCCGGGAAACGGCGCGGGAAATCGCCGCCAAGCTGTCCCAGGCCAGGGCGCCGGCCCACTTCATTCTGCCGCTGAAAGGCATCGAGGAGTGGGACCGGGAAGGCGAGGATGCGCACGATCCCGACGGCCTGGAGGCCTTTGTCGATGAAGCCAGGTCGGTCATCAAACCACCGGTGGAAATGACCGAGTTGGATGCCCATATCAACGACCCGGAATTCTGCCAGACGGCGCTGGCGATCTTTGACGATTGGGTCGCGAAGGGCGTGGTGGTCAAAGGGGCGGTATAAGACGCCGAAACGCTCAAATCTGCGTCAAACCGTGATCCGTGAGCAGCGTCGCCAGCATGCGGCCGCTGCGTTCCCGGTGCTCATGATGGATCTGCCGCGCCTTGTCGGCATCGCCTCGGGCGATGGCCCGGACCACGGCACGGTGGTCCTTGTTGGAGGCGGAGGGCTTCGGACGCAATTTCAGCGTCAGCATGCGGACGCGGTGGGCCTGGTCGATGAATGTGTTGACCAGAGCCTGCAACCGGGCGTTTCCGCCAAGCTCCACCAGCAGGCGGTGAAAGCGCTCGTCCGCCTTGGCCCACGCCATCAAATCGTCCTGCGCCAAGGCGGCATCCATATCGGCCACCGCTTCCTGTAGTCCGGACAAGTCTTCCTTGGAGAGGTTTCGGGCCGCGGCGAGGCCGGCGGCGCTGGACTCCAGGGCCGTCAAGACGTCGTAGATTTCGCGCATATCGTCGATGGAGACCGGCTTGATGCGCATGCCGTGACGGGGCCGGATTTCCACCAAGCCTTCGTTGGCCAGACGGATCAAGGCCTCCCGTGTCGGCGTGCGGCTCATGTCGAGCTGCTGGGCGACCTCTTGTTCCATGTACTGCTGGCCGACAGGGATTTCGCCATCCAGAATGCGCCGTTTCAGTTCGTTGTAGGCGCGTTCGGAGAGAGACTTCTTGCCTTGTCTGCGGGGTGCGGCGTCCAAAACGGTTTCGCTCAAGCGGTTGAAGATGGAGCTAACTTCCTTACGGGGAGAACCCGGCCAAGTCAATCTTTCGGGCCGATTCCGCCGACTGATATATGGCGGCTTCGATTCTCAGGTTGATCAAATAATCCGCCGCCATGTTCGATACGGGTGTCCCCATGCGGATATGATCGACGATATGTTTGTTGGTACGGTAGACACAATCACCTCCGTAATCGATGTCATCCCATTGATAGTCGACGGTGCGCCAATCGTTGCTTCCGAAAGCGCGGTGGCGGATGACACCATAGCCGTCCAGCGTCAGCGTTCCATCTGATCCCTCCAAGCGCAGTTCGCCCATGGTCAGCCGGCGATTGTCGGCCGGGTGATCCGATAGCCGGTTGCCATCGAAGACACCGCGCCGGCCGTTCGAAAACTCGAACAATATGTGGCCGGAATCCTCACCTTGAATGACCGGATTGCGCCGTGCAAGGTCGGCATACACCGAAGTCACTTCACCAAACAGGTAGCGGAACGTGTCGACGAGATGTATGGCGGTCTCGTGCACCAGGAACCTCGGCATCTGTCGGAAGTAGGGTTGGCGGGAGAGATAGGCGTCCGGACCTTGGCCGTCGCCGGGCCGTAGCCAGAACGTCATCTGATACGGCTCGCCGACCGCTCCGTCGTCGAGCATCGACTTGATCGTGCCGTACCAGGGTTGAAACCGGAAGTCCTCGTGAATGAAGACCCGCCCTTGCTTGGCCGAGATGAATTCGACCAATTCCGCCGCTTCGGAGTAACCGGGCGTGAACGGCTTCTGGCATATGACGGCAACACCGCGCTCGACCGCCGCGCGTACGTATTGCGAATGTGTCACCGGGGGCGTGATGATGTCGACAAGGTCCGGCTTGGTCTCATCCAGCATGGTGGCGAAATCGGTGTACACCTCGGAAATGTCGTAGCGGCCGGCGAATTCCCGCCCCGTCTCTTCCGTGCGGTTGCATAATGCCGCATGCGCTACGTCGCCGGCCTGTGCCATGCGCTGCCAACCGTTGTAATGGAACCGGCTGAAGTATCCGGTCCCCGCGGTGGCGATCTTCAGGGGTGCGGTCATGATGCCGCGGACGTAACCGGCTGACGGGCCGGCAGTACATCCAATGACGTCATCACGGCGTCGGTGATGGCCTTGGTTCCGGCCGTTCCACCCAATTCGAACGGCACCAAATTTCCATCGCGAAAGCTGTTGTCGACGGCGCCGACAATCAAATCCGCCGCCCGCCCGCAATGTTTATTGCCATGTTTATCGCCCAGCCAATCCAGCATCATCGCCGCCGACAGGAACATGGCGGTGGGGTTGGCTTTGCCTTGTCCGGCAATATCCGGCGCGCTGCCGTGGCACGGCTGAAACACCGCATGTTCGTCACCGATGTCCGCCGACGGCGCCATGCCCATGCCACCCATCAGCGCCGCGCCGAGATCGGATAGAATGTCGCCGAACATGTTTTCGGTCACCAGCACGTCATAGGCCCAGGGTTGCCGAACCATGTTGAGAGCCATGGCGTCGACATAGGAATAGTCGGCGTCAATGTCCCGAAACGCAGTTGCCCGCTCGTCGAAAATCTTGCGGAAAAAGGCGAATGACGCGAATACGTTGGCCTTGTCGACACACGTGACACGTCCCGGATGTCCCCGTTTTTTACGCCGCTCCGCCAGACGGAAAGCGAAATCGAACAGCCGTTCCGAGTTGTCCCGGGTGATGACCAGGGTATCCCGCGCCACTGTGTCGTCCTGCACTTCCCCTTTGCCGTGCGACGCAAACAGGCCCTCCGTCGACTCACGGATAAGTACGAAATCGACGGAATGCGCGCGGGAGTCCGCCAACGGCAGAGCCAATCCGGGAATAAGGCGGACCGGCCTAATCCCGGCATAAAGATCGAACATGAAGCGCAGTTCGATTTGCGGCGAGATTTCGGTGCCGTCGGAATACCGGATATCCGGTAGTCCCATGGCCGCAAGCAGGATGGCATCGGCGTTCCGGCAGGCCGTGCGTGAACTGTCCGGAAAGGCGGTTCCCGTATCCCGGTAAACCGCAGCGCCCGCAGGGAGGTCTTTAAACCGCAGCGCGAAACCGCCGACCTTGGCCGAAACCGTGTCAAGCAACGCGAGACACGGCACCGTGATTTCCGGCCCGATGCCATCACCGGCGAGGACGGCAATATCAAATTGTGGTTCGGACGACATGCAGTTGCTCCGTATCAATGACTCCGCGGCCGTGCCGGGCCGGTAAAGTTCCAGTGGGGTGGTGGGTGGCCCGGCACCCCAGTGGTAAACGACGCAATGGTATCGCCCAGCAAGCAGCCGAGATAACCGGTCTTCATGTCCGCGCCGCCGAAAGCCAGGCTGGATATGCTGCGCAGGCGCCGGCTTTCGATTTGATCAAGGTGTGGCCGGTCCATGCCGTCTCCTTGATACGCCTGTTCCACCCAGGCGAGATGATCCGGATCCGAATCGTCGATGACGACGTCGAGATTACCGTCCGGTGACAATCGCAACACCCGGTTGCTGACGATACTGACGATCCAGATCCCGCCTTCCGCATCGAAGGCCATGCCGTCCGGAAAAACACCGTCGCCGAACTCGCATACGGTTTGTTTGTTCGTCAATCGGCCGCCGTCGACGATATCGAACCGGCTGAGACGTCGAGAGAAGGTCTCGTTGACAAACAGATGCTTTTCATCCGGGTGCACGAGGCATTCGTTGGCGAAACCCAGATCGTCGGCAACGACCCGCGTCCCGGTTTGGTCGACCAGCACAATAAAACCGTCCGCGACATCGCGCGAATAGCCCTTTGATCTCGGCGCCTGACGTGTGCTGACGGTAATCCATACCCGGCCTGCTGAATCGAGATGCGCAAAATTGGTCGGCGGCAATGGTGTTCCGTCGACCTCTACAACGAATGGTGTCAGTGCACCGGTGTCCGGCAGCCGCCAGACGCCGCCGATTTCGTCTCCGAGTTGTGCCAGCAAGAAACTTCCATCGGGCATCAATGCGATGCCGTTCGGCCGCACGTCGAACGCCGGTTGTTTCGCGATCAACTCCCACTGGTGTCCGTCGGGCTCGATCACCGTAACGCCACCGCGCCAATTGGACGCATATATGCGCCCGTTCGCCGAGCACAGGACGCACTCTGGCCGGTGGAGGTTCTCTCCGATATCGCCCATGGAAGAAATATCGATATGCAATGAAAGATGTCCTGGGAAACGGGGTGTAACTACCTGCAGGTCGGTTTTCAACTTCGTCAAATAGTATGGCAAAACAAGGGAAGCCTACAATATCGTATTGTGTAATGAATAAAATAATGTATACATTATGGTCAAGCACGATATGATGTTGATTCCGAACAGAAGTATATGAACCGATGCCCAGGGGCGTACTGTTAGGGTGTATCGCCGATGACTTTACCGGCGCAACGGATTTGGCGAATACTCTGGTAAGGCAGGGTATGCGGACAACGCAGGTCATCGGAGTTCCGGAAGAAAACACCCCGATTGAAGGTGTGGATGCGGTGGTCGTCGCCTTGAAAAGTCGAAGTTGCCCGCCTGAGGAAGCCATTCGGGTGTCAAAGGCGGCTCTGTCTTGGTTGCGTCGTCAGCGGGCCCGTCAGTTCTTTTTCAAGTACTGTTCCACGTTCGATTCGACGGACCGAGGCAATATCGGTCCCGTTGCCGATGCCTTACTTGCGGATCTCGAAGACGACTTCGCCATTGTCTGTCCGGCGTTTCCGACCAATGGCCGGACAGTTTTTAACGGACATCATTTTGTCGGCACGCAATTGCTGTCCGATTCCGGCATGCGGGACCATCCGGTCACGCCAATGACGGAGTCGGATCTCGTGCGCGTGCTTGGCCGACAGACCGATGGCAAGGTCGGTCTTGTCCCCTACGCGGTGGTTCGGAACGGAAGTTCCGCCATTGTCGATCATATGACCAGCCTGCAGGCCGGGGGATGCCGGTACGCCGTTGTCGACGCCATCACGGATGTACATCTGATGGCGATCGGCGAAGCCTGTGCGGATCATCAATTGATTACCGGCGGTTCCGGTGTGGCATTGGGGTTGCCGGACAATTTCCGGCGTCGCGGCTTATTGGCGGACGCCGCTCGGATACCCATGCCGAAGCCGCAAGGTGCGGGAGCCGTCTTGTCGGGATCGTGTTCGCAAATGACGCTGACACAGGTCGCATTGACGCGCGAATCGTGGCCGTCGTTCGCGATCGATCCGCTGGAAATGGCAGGTAGCCAGGATTATGCCGAGAAGGTGCTGACGTGGGCATCCGATCACGTAGGCGACACACCCATTTTGATCTATTCCACCGCGGATCCCGAAATCGTGGCCCGGGTTCAGTCCAATCTGGGACGATCGGAGTCGGGCAGCGCCATCGAACACGCCATGGGCGAAATTGCCAGAGGTCTGATCGATATGGGCGTGCGGCGCCTGGTTGTTGCCGGTGGCGAGACGTCCGGCGCGGTCACGCAAGCCCTGGGCATTGATCGACTGCAAATCGGGCCGGAAATCGACCCCGGCGTGCCATGGTGCGAAGCCAGCGGTACCCGGCGGATCGCCCTGGCCCTGAAGTCGGGTAACTTCGGTGCGGAGACGTTCTTTGCCAAAGCTTTTGAAATGTTGCCATGAGTGAAACCCAAATGCGCGACGATATTGCCCTGCTGGCCAAATCCTTGTTTGAGCGCGGCCTGACGTTCGGGTCCTCGGGCAATATCAGCGCGCGCACGGACGACGGTTGGCTGATGACTCCGACGGGGTCGTCCATGGGTTCATTGGATCCCGCACGGATTTCAAAACTCACGTCCGAGGGTGAACTGCTGTCGGGCGAAGCGCCGACCAAGGAATCGTTTCTCCATTTTGCCATGTACGAAGAACGACCGGATGCTCGGGCGATCGTGCACCTGCACTCCACGCATTCCGTCGCGGTCAGTTGTCTGGACGATATCGATCCGGCAAATGTACTGCCTCCCATCACCGCATACTTTGTTATGAAGATCGGTACGTTGCCCCTGATCCCGTATTTCCCGCCCGGCGATCTTGATCTCGCCAAAGCCGTCAAGGAGATGGCGTCCGAACATCACGCCGTACTGCTGGCAAATCATGGTCCGGTCGTCGCCGGCAAATCGCTGCGCGATGCGGTCCACGCCGTCGAGGAACTGGAAGAAACGGCGAAACTGTTTCTGTTATTGCGGGGCCAACGCACTCGGTTCTTGACCAACACACAGGTGAACGAATTACAATCTCGTTTCAAGAATTAAAAACGGGGAGGTCGTCGTGTTTGTGGTTACGGTTTTGTTCGAGGTGCATGCCCAACATGCCGACGCCTTCCGTCAGGCCATTATCCTTCAAGCCAGCAATTCATTGCGGCAGGAAGACGATTGTCACCGGTTCGACGTCGCGTCACGGGACGATGAACCGGAGATATTTTTTCTGTATGAAATCTACTCGGATGAAGCGGCGTTCCAGAAGCATCTGGACACACGACACTACAAGGATTTCAGTGCGACGGTCGAAGACTGGGTTGCAGTGAAAGAGGTCAATACATTTCACTTGGTCGTGGCGGACTGACGGCAAGTCGAAGCATGAAAA
This sequence comes from Sneathiellales bacterium, assembly GCA_028277845.1. Taxonomy (GTDB): domain Bacteria; phylum Pseudomonadota; class Alphaproteobacteria; order JANQFL01; family JANQFL01; genus JANQFL01. Next base: position 81,500 of record JANQFL010000004.1, on the reverse strand, counting down.
AAGGGAGCGAAGCCACAGTGGTCTTCGCTTCCTTTTTTGCCGGATATATATAAGGATCGCGTTCAGGCGGCCTTGATTTCCTCGAGGAATTTGCGGACCGAAGCCTGCAGGTCATCCGACTGGTTGGACAACCGGTTGGCGGCTTCCAGAACTTCTCCGGCGGCCAACCCTGTCTGTTGCGCGCCGTCGTTGACGCCGGAGATATTGGCGTTGACTTCCTGCGTGCCGCGGGACGCTTCCTGAACATTGCGGCTGATTTCGTTTGTCGCGGCACCTTGTTCTTCGACGGCGGACGAGATGGACGTGGCGATTTCGTTGATCTTGCCGATGGTGCCGGAAATGCCTTTGATGGCGCCGACGGCATGCGTCGTCTCTTCCTGCATCGAGTTGATTTGATTGGCGATTTCCTCGGTCGCCCGGCCCGTTTGAGTGGCCAGGTTCTTGACTTCCGAGGCAACGACGGCAAAGCCTTTGCCGGCTTCACCGGCGCGGGCCGCCTCTATGGTGGCGTTGAGCGCCAGCAGATTGGTCTGGGAGGCGATGTCGTTGATCTGTTCGACCACGTCACCGATCTTCTGGGCCGAATCATTCAGGCCCTCGACCGTGTGGTTGGTACGTTCCGCCTCGGTCGATGCTTCGGCGGCGATGCGCGCCGACTCGGCAACCTGGCGGCTGATCTCGGAGATCGAGGATGAAAGTTCCTCGGCGGCCGAGGCGACGGTTTGCACGTTGGTAGACGCCTCTTCCGAAGCGGCCGCTACGGCGGAGGCCTGCGTGTTGGTTTGCTGCGCCGTCGACGACATGGATTGAGAGGTCGATTGCATCTGCGTCGCGGCGGTGGTCATGGAACCAAGCGCCGCCGTGGCGGTCTGGTCGAAGTCCGTACACAGGCTTATCACGTGTTTGGCCTGGGCTTCCTTCTATTCCTGTTCACGCGCCTTTTCGGCATCAAGGCGTTCCTTCTCGACGGCATAGTCCTTGAAGACTTGCACGGACTGGGCCATCTCGCCGATCTCATCACTGCGGTCACGGGCGGGAACGTCGACGGTGTTGTCACCTTCGGCAAGACGCGTCATCGCCGCCGTCATGGCGGTGGTGGGGCCGACGATGGAACGTACGGTGCCCCACGCGATCGCCACGGACACCAAAACGCCCGTGACCAGCAGATTGTATTAATGACCGATTAACGGGACCGCTGATCGCAATCAATGCCGGGAATCATGTCGGTTTCGTATCTTTCACCGGATGCCCGACGGCGCCGTCGTGCGACGAAACGCGCATCGGCAGACGGCCTATGCAGGACTATTGTGGCGGGGCCCGACAACGGATGGAGATGTGACCATGGATTTCGCCTATACACCCGAAGTTGAAGAAATGCGCCACCGGGTTCGAACGTTCATGGACGAGCACATCGTGCCGCGCAATCGTCAGTGGCTGCGGGAAACGGGGGCCGGAGATCCACATCCCCCGTTCATGGAGGAACTCAAGGCCCTGGCGAAATCGGAAGGACTGTGGAACATGTTCCTTCCCGGGTTGAAAGAGGACGAACCGGGCACGCGCCTCGACAATCTGTCCTATGCGCCGTTGGCGGAAATCATGGGCCGCGTCATGTGGGCGTCGGAAATCTTCAATTGCAGCGCGCCCGATACCGGTAATATGGAGGTCCTGCACCTGTTCGCCTCACCGGAACAGCGGGAACAATGGCTGGTGCCATTGCTCAACGGCGAGATCCGGTCCTGTTTCGCCATGACGGAACCGGACGTGGCCTCTTCCGATGCCACCAACATCCAGACCATGATCCGGCGGGACGGTGACGACTACGTCATCAACGGCCGCAAGTGGTTCATCTCGGGCGCTGCCCATCCGAACTGCACCATTTCCATCGTCATGGGGCAGACCGATCCGGAGGCCGCGGCCCATCAGCGCCAGAGCATGGTTCTGGTGCCGCTCGATACGCCGGGCGTGGACGTCGTGCGTAACATTCCGATCATGCATCACCTGTCACCGGAAGGCCATTGCGAGGTCATCTATCGCGACGTCCGGGTCCCGGCCGGCAATCTGATCTGGAAGGAGGGCGGCGGCTTCGCCATCGCCCAGGCGCGCCTGGGTCCGGGCCGCATCCATCACTGCATGCGATCCATCGGCCAGTCCGAATTGGCGCTGGAACTGATGTGCGACCGGGCTATGGAGCGCAAGGCGTTCGGCAAGTATCTGCACCAGCACGGTACCGTGGCGGACGGTATTGCCCGCTCGCGCATGGATATCGATCAGGCGCGCCTGCTCGTGCTGAAGGCCGCGTGGATGATCGACAATCACGGAACCAAGGCGGCAGCCAAGGAAATCGCCATGATCAAGGCCGTCGTTCCGGCCATGCAGACGGCGGTCGTCGACCGGGCCATGCAGGTGTTCGGCGCCATGGGGCTGTCGTCGGATTCGCCGCTGTCCGCACTATGGACCTGGGGCCGGGTGCTGCGCCTGGCGGACGGGCCGGACGAAGTGCACATTCGTACGGTCGCGCGCCGGGAAATGGACCGTGCCATGGAACATCGCGGCGAAACGGAACCCTATCTGACCCGGCCGGAGGATCTGGCGATCTAGGGTACGCTAGTCGCCGGCCTGTTCCATACCGGGCAGCACGGACGGAAAACCGCGTGCCCGCAGCGGTTCGCCGAGGCGGTCCTCCAGTACTTTGACCGCCTGGGTCGACCAGGCCTTGTCGCCGAAGGCTGCGCGGGCCTGCTCGAACTTGTCGCTGACCAGGGTCAACATCTCGAGCGGCGTCTCCGTCTCGCGCGCGAGATCAAGGGCGAGGCCGATGTCCTTGAGTGCCAGGTCCATGGTGAAGCCGACATTGTAGGACCCGTTCAGCACCAGTTGCGCCTCGGTTTCGTGGGCAAACGAATTGCCCGACGAAATGCGGATTCCATGAAACGCCCGGTCCAGGTCCACACCGGCCCGTTTGGCCAGCATCAGGGCTTCGCCACTGGCCCATAGATGGACGAACGCCAACATGTTGGTGATCACCTTGACCACGGACGCTTGCCCGATGGGGCCCATCAGTTCGATGTCGCCGCCCATGATCTCCAGGACGGGTCGGTACCGTTCGAACACGCCCGGATCGCCCCCGACGAGAATGGAGATGTCTCCGGTCCACACCCGGTTGGCGCCACCGGTGATCGGCGCCTCCAGCACGTCGATACCCAGTTCCTCGGCCTGGCGGGCCAATTGGAGCATGGCCGCCGCATCGGTCGTGCTCATTTCGATCCAGGCGCACCCCTTGCGCAGATTGGCCAACAGGCCGTCGGGGCCGGGAACGACCTTTTCCACTGTCTGGGGATTGGGCAATGAGGTGATGGCGAGTTCGCAGTCCTGCACGGCCTCGGCGACGCTGAATGCGAAACGGGCTCCGGCATCGACCAGCGGCCGGCCGCGCTGTTGATCCAGGTCCGTAACCGTGAGGGTATGTCCCGCCCTGGCCAGATTCATGGCCAGTGGCTGGCCGACATTGCCGAGCCCGATAAACGCAATACGCATGACATCATCCTCCTTGCGTGGCCTACTATTGCGTCTGTGCCGGGGCGCGTTTGTTCCCGGGACGACGCGACCATGGCGCACAGGGCGAATTTGGTCGCCATTGGAGGCGCTACTCTCGCCTCCAAATCACGGTCCGGCCGGGCGGCCGGAGTGTATCTGTATGGGAGTAGGCCCGCATGAAAATCACGGATGTTCAAACCTTCGTGGTGGGCAACCCGCCTCCACACTATGGCGGCCGCTACTGGATTTTCCTCAAACTGACGACGGACGGCGGCGTCAGCGGGATCGGCGAGGTCTATTCCGTTCCCTTCCACCCCCACACGGTGGAGAAGATGATCGTCGATGTCTGTGAACGCCGGGTCATTGGCGCCGATCCGTTCAAGATCGAGCGGCTGTGGCGAACGGTCTACTCATCCGGCTTCACGCAAAGGCCCGACGTCTCGTTGATGGGCATTCTCAGCGGTATCGAAACGGCGTGTTGGGATATCATCGGCAAGGAGCTGAACAAGCCCGTCTACGAACTGCTGGGTGGGCAAGTGCGGGAAAGGCTCCGGTCGTATACCTATCTGTATCCGGCGGACGGCGACGACGGTGAGGAGGTCTACGTCAACCCCGATCTGGCGGCGGAACGGGCCGTGCAGTATGCCGACATGGGTTTTACCGCCGTCAAGTTCGACCCGGCGGGACCGTACACGGCATACGATCCCCATCAACTGTCGCTGGAAGACCTGGATCGTTCCGAGCGTTTCGTCCGCGCCATACGGGAAGCCGTTGGGACCCGGTGCGATCTGTTGTTCGGAACCCATGGTCAGATGACGCCGTCCGGCGCCATCCGTCTGGCCAAACGCCTCGAACCGTACGATCCACTGTGGTTCGAGGAACCGACACCGCCGGAGATGCCGGAGGAGATGGCCAAGGTCGCGCGCCAGACCAGTATTCCCGTTGCGACCGGCGAGCGGCTCACCACCAAGTACGAGTTCTCCCGGGTGTTGCAGACCGGGGCGGCGTCGATCCTGCAGATGGCTCTGGGCCGGGTCGGCGGCATCCTCGAAGCCAAGAAAATCGCCGGCATGGCCGAGACGTTCTACGCCCAGATCGCACCGCATCTGTATTGCGGGCCGGTCGAAGGCGCCGCCAATATCCAGCTCAGCACATGCATACCCAACTTCCTGATCCTGGAAAGTATCCAACGGTGGGGCGGGTTCAGCGCGGAAATTCTCAAGACGCCGATCCAATGGGAAGACGGTTACGTCATTCCACCGGCGGCGCCGGGGCTGGGTGTCGAGTTGGATGAAGACGTCGCCAACGCGCATCCCTACAACGGTTCCGACCTGCACCTGGAAATGCTCGACCAGCCGTTCTGATTGACCCTGACTACCGTGTAAGAGGTCGCCATGAAAGCCGCCGTTCTCGAAGCCTACAACCAGCCGCTCGTCATACGAAACGTACCCGACCCGGAACCCGGCCGCCACGGTGCCGTCGTCAAGGTCGAGGCCAACGGCATATGCCGCAGCGACTGGCATGCCTGGTGTGAGCACTGGCCGGGCTTTCTCACATTGCCCCACGTTCTCGGCCATGAGATTACCGGTATCGTCGAGTCCGTCGGGCCGGAGGTGACCAAATTCAAGCCTGGCCAGAGAGTGGTTGTGCCGTTCAGTGGCGGCGACGGCCATTGTGTCTGGTGCCAGGCCGGACTGCCGAATCTCTGTGACAATCCCGTCGTGCCCGGTTTTCGCACCTGGGGCGGCTTCGCGGAATACGCGGCGGTGGACAAGGCCGATCTCAACCTCGTGGCGTTACCGGAAGAAGTCGGTTTCGTGGCCGGTGCCGGCATGGGGTGCCGTTTCATGACCGCTTTTCACGCATTGACCGACCGGGCACCGGTCCGTGCCGGCGAATGGGTCGTGGTTTACGGTTGTGGCGGTGTCGGGCTGTCGGCCGTGGAAATCGCCCACGCCTTGGGTGCCCAGGTGATCGGCGTGGATATCGACGACGCGAAACTCGAGCTGGCCAGGCAGATCGGCGCCACGGCGGTGGTCAACAGCAAGGCTGCGGGTGACCCGGCCGAGGCCATATTGGACCTGACCGGCGGCGGCGCGCATTTGTCCGTGGACGCCCTGGGGATCGCCGCCACATGCCGCGATGCGATCCGCAGTCTGCGTAAGCGTGGCCGCCACGTACAGATCGGCATGACGACGGGCGAGCAAGGCGGTGATCTGCCGGTACCGATCGACCACATCATCGGAAACGAAATTCAACTTAGCGGCAGCAAGGGTATGCCGCCGGGCCACTACGATGCCATGCTGCGCATGGTCGCCTCGGGCAAACTGGATCCGGGCCGTTTGGTCAGCCGGACCGTGCCGCTGGAGGACGCCGGCGGCGTATTGGCGTCCATGGGCAGTTTCGATACTGTCGGATTTACGGTGATTGACCGGTTTTGAAACCGGTCGACGCGTGATTTCCCCTGCGCAAGGAATAAGTTAGAGTGCGGCGGTACTCGTTTGCATGGGAAGCTGGCGTGCGCCAATCAGTTCGTCACACCACTTATCTGCTTGCCCTGGTCGTCGGGCTGTTGGCCGCGCCGGCCCTGGCACAGATTGCCGAACCACAGAGGCCGTTCGGCAAGGTCGTCAAGGAGTGGGAAGCGGTTTTTGACCGCGCGCTGCAGGAAGAGACGTCGTTTGGCCTGAGCGCCGACCGTGCCGACACTTTTCTCGAGCAGTTGAACGGCATTGCCGCGGAGGCGCATTCCATCAAGGAAGCCACGCAAAAACTGCTGGCACCGCTCGAGCAACAACTCAAGGCACTGGGCCCCGAACCGGCCGAGGGTGACGAGCCGGAAGCCCCCGATCTCGCTCAGCAACGCCAGGAGATCGAGGAGGATATTGCATTCTACACGGCCAGAATGAAGCAGTCGGATCTGGCCATAACGCGCGCGGCGGAGTTGCGTGATCAGATTACCGCCCGCATCTTCGAGCGTTCAGTGGCAAGACTGTTCGAAGAATATCCACTGCCCTTCACGACGGTCACCCTGGCTCCTGCCTGGACGGAAGCGGTCGAGGTGCTGCGACAGATCGCACGTTCGCCGGTCGCCTGGTGGTCGGAGCTCAGCCCCGAACGCCGGGAGCAGATCGTTCTCTATCGGGCGACGCTGTTGATCGTGCTGGCGTTGGCCATCGCTTGGGTCGTTCGGCTGACCCTGTCCCGCTGGTTTCGGCGGGATGCCGGCGACGAGGACCCTTCTTACGCCCGCCGGCTGGCAACGGCCATTGCCGACGGTCTCGCGAACGGAATTCTGCCGGCACTGGTGTTTGCCGGTTTCCTGATTCGCGCCTACAGCGAAACCGCCACCGTATTCGGCCCGTTTTACAATGTCTTTCTCGGTTTCTGCTGGGGCATGATTTTATTGACTCTGTCCTGGGCATTGCCTCGTGCCGTACTGGTCCCGAGTCAACCGGCCTGGCGATTGATACCGGTACGGCCGGAGAACGCCCGCAGGATCAGCTTCCGCATCGTCCTGCTCGCCGTTCTGTTTTCTCTGGACGTGTTCTTTTCATTCTCGGCGGGAAATTTTCAGGTCTCCCCGGAACTGTTCTCGGTCTACACGTTGCTATTCAAGGGACTGGAAGCCTTGGCCATCCTCGCCTTGACGCCCGCGGGACTTTGGATGTTGGCCGATAACGGCGCGGAGGGGACGGAGGACCAGACACAGCGGTCTTCACGGTATTGGTCCGGCATCCGCTTCGCCGTTCAACTGATCGTGGTCGTGTCCATCGTTGCGGCGCTGACCGGTTACGCCAACCTGAGCACATACTTGACGCGCAGCCTGGTGCTGAGCGCCGTGGCGATCGGCGTGCTTGTGTTGTTGCGCGGGCTGTTCCGCGAGTTCGTCGGCCGGCTGCTGCGTGCGCCGGTCATGCAGGATCAGCTTCAAATTCCGCACGAGAAACGATCGCGCTACAAGTTCTGGCTGCGTGGTGGCCTGGACGTCTTGTTCCAGGTCGGCGGCCTGTTGCTGGTCGTGATGATTTGGGGCGTACCGCCCGAGGATGTCATCGACTGGGTTGGCCAGATCCTCCAGGAAATCACGATCGGCGAAGTCAGCATCTCGATCGTCGACATATTCGTCAGTCTGATCGTCTTTATCGTCGCCATGGCGGTGACTCGAGTACTTCAGCGCCTTCTGAACGATCGCGTGTTCCCGCAAACCAGCCTCGATATCGGCGTGCGAAACTCCCTGTCGTCGGGTTTGGGGTATGTCGGGCTCGGCATCGCCGTCGCGTTGGCGGTCTCGGCCATGGGCCTCGATTTGTCCAACATCGCGTTGATCGCCGGTGCTTTGTCGGTCGGCATCGGCTTCGGTTTGCAGAACGTGGTCAATAATTTCGTTTCCGGCCTGATCCTGCTGGTCGAACGGCCGATCAAGGTCGGCGACTGGATCCTGGTGGGCGGCCATGAAGGCTTTGTCAAACAGATCAAGGTCCGGGCGACCGAGATCGAAACCTTTCAGCGGGCCTCGGTCATCATTCCCAACAGCGAATTGGTGGCCAACGCCGTCACCAACTGGACGCACAAGGACAATTTCGGCCGGGTCGAGGTCGCTGTCGGCGTTGCCTACGGCTCCGACGTCGAACAGGTCATGGAGGTCCTCAATACCTGCCTGAAGGATAATAAGGACATCATGTCCTGGCCCGAACCGTTCGTTCTGTTCATGGGATTTGGCGACAGTTCCCTGGACTTCGAAGCCCGCGGGTTCATTCCTGAAATACCCAAGGTCTTTCGTGTCTCCAGTGATTTGCGGGTCGCCATTTACGGCGCCCTGGAAAAGGCCGGAATCGAAATCCCGTTTCCGCAACGGGACGTGCACATCAAGAGCATGCCCGCCGGCACGCGAATCGATCCGCAAACCGGCGGAGACTCCAGCGGTCAGTAAGGCAGGCCGACGTAGTTTTCCGCCAACGCCGCTTGCGCCGCTTCCGACTCCGTCAGATAGTCCAGTTCTGCCCGCTGCACGCCCTGATCGAAGGAGTTCTGGTCGGGGAATTTGTGCAACAGGTTGGTCATCCACCAGGAGAACCGTTCGGCCTTCCAGATCCGGCGCAGGCAGTTTTCGGAATAGCGTTCGATCAGATCCATCCGGCCGCCTTCGGCATAGTGGGCGATAAGGGCCTGCGACAGATAATGGATGTCCGAAGCCGCCAGGTTCAGGCCCTTGGCGCCGGTCGGTGGAACGATATGGGCGGCATCGCCGGCCAGGAACAAACGGCCGAAACGCATGGGCTCGGCGACGAAACTGCGCAGCGGCGCGATGCTCTTTTCGATGGATGGTCCCATTTCGATGCTTTCCGCCGCCGCATCGGGCAGGCGCACGCGCAGTTCGTCCCAGATACGGTCGTCGGTCCATTCCTCCAGGTTCTCGTCGAAGGCGCATTGGATGTAATAGCGGCTGCGGGTAGGGGAGCGCATGGAACACAGGGCGAAACCGCGCCAGTGGTTGACGTAGATCAGCTCGTCCGACACCGGTCTGGTATCGGCCAGGATTCCGAGCCACCCGAACGGATACACCCGTTCGTGAGTCTTGAGAATATTGTCGGGAATGGTGCGGCGGCTGATGCCGCGGAACCCGTCGCAGCCGGCAATGAAGTCGCACACCACTTCGTGATTTTCACCGCCCTTCGTGTACGTCAGTTTCGGGGTTCCACAGTCGAGGTCCTCGATCTGCACGTTTTCGGCTTCGTAGACCAGGTTGCCGCCGGCCGCGGCACGGGCATCCATCAGGTCTTTGGTGATTTCCGTCTGTCCGTAGACCGTTACGGCCTTGCCGGTGTGCTTGCGCAGGTCGATGCGATGGCGCCGGCCACCGAATGCGATGTCGAAGCCATCGTGTACCAGACCTTCACGGTCCAACCGGTCGGCGACCTTGGCCTCGCGCAGCATGTCGACGGCGCCCTGTTCCAGAACGCCGGCGCGTATGCGGCCGAGCACGTATTCCTGGGTGCGCCGTTCCAGCACGACCGTATCGATCCCCTGCAAATGCAGTAACTGCGATAGCAATAGGCCCGATGGCCCCGATCCGATGATACCGACTTGCGTTCTCATAGCGTGTCTTCCTCGTCAAACCGCCGCTTGCCGAATCGGCGGTTAACCGTCGTTCACATTGCGCTGCATAGCACACGCCTTTCCGGATGGCATCGCCGGCGGCGGCATTTGAATTGCCTTGGCATGGTTTGAATATGGCGCGAAAGTACCAGAAATACCCATGTAATTGCCGGGCCAGGCAACATTTCTTAATCTTATTGGACGATCAATAATGTTGACGAATCAGTACGTTAAATAAACAGGACCGGTCTGTGTTCATTCACAAGTCGAACGCCTATACGGGCCCAAGCGTCTTCGCCCTGGTTCCGGTCGTCCGGTTGGTGATCCAAATGGAGGACGCGGACACGCTCTGTCCGGCGGATGTCGGTGGAGATTTCATCGAGTCGCTGGTCCGGTGCTTTCCGTTCCTTGCCCAATCCACGCCCGACGCCGACGCGTTTGCACAACGGCTTCGAAATGACCGGGACCTGCGCCTCAGCAGCGTGGTTGCGCGCGTCGCATTGGAGCTGCAGCGCCTGGCCAAGATCAGCGTTTCCCATGCGTCTGCCGGAGCGGCCGCCGAAAAGGGGTATCACCAGGTTCTATTCGGGTTTCAGGATCCGGATGTGGGATCGGCTGCGGGCCGGGTGGCGGTCGATCTGGTCAACCGGCTTGCGAACCGGGCACGTGGTGCACCGGGCGGTCGGGCGGCATGGCAACCGGAGGCGGAACGCGACGCCTTTGTCGCCTACGCGCTCCGCCAGTCTCTCGATATTTCCGCAATGGCCATCATTGCGGAAGCGGCGCGGCGCGGTATTCCATGGTGGCGGCCGGACAACCGCCGGCGTTTCGTGCAATTCGGATATGGCAAGTACACGCGTCGCGTTTTCGAAACCGTGCCGCCGAGTTCGTCGGCGATCGCAGCCTCCGTCACCTCCGACAAATCGGTCACCAACAAGTTGCTGCTGCAGGCCGGTGTGCCGGTACCCGATCATGTGGTGATCGGGTCCGTCTCTCAGGCGGAGGGGGCGATCAGGAAGGTACCGTTCCCGGTCGTCATCAAACCCATGTCCGGCAGAAAAGGTCAGGGTGTCCGCGTTGCGGTCGATGATATTGAAACCGCAAAGGCCGCTATCAACGCGGCCTTGCAGTACGAACGGAGCGTGCTGGTCGAATCGTACATCGAGGGTGCCGACCATCGGATATTGGTGGTGGGCGGCAAGATGGTCGCGGCGGCAAAGCGTATTCCGGGTCACGTTGTCGGAAACGGCCAACACACGATCCGGGAACTGATCGACCAAACCAATCTGGATCCCCGGCGGGGCGTGGGATACGAAAAGGTCATGGTCAAGCTGGAGCTCGACGACCAGGCCTTGTCCCAGTTGGCCCTGTACGGATTTTCTCCCGGCGACGTCCCCGGTTCCGGGCAAGTCGTATATTTGCGCAAGACGGCCAACATTTCGACCGGGGGTACCGCGGAAGACGTGACGGGCACGATCCATCCCGACAACAAACGGGCGGCGGAAATGGCGGCGCGGGTGTTGGGAGTCGACGTCGCGGGGGTGGATTTCCTGACGCCGGACATCTCGCGCTCGTATATGGATGTCGGCGGCGGCATCTGCGAGGTCAATATGTCTCCCGGTTTGCGACCGCATTGGCTGGCCGACCCGGAGCGCGATGTCGTCGGTCCGATCTTGGATTTGATCTATCCCGCCGGTCAGCCCACGCGCATTCCGATCGCCGCAATCACGGGGACGGACGGCAAGACGACGACGACATTGATGGTCGAACGTATCCTGCGCGAGGCGGGCCGAACGGTGGGCTGCGCCAACACCGACGGCACGTTGATCGACGGGGAATGGATCTACAAGGGCGACATCGCCGGATACACCGGAACGCGCATGGTTCTGATGAACCCCACCGTCGACACCGCGGTTCTCGAGTGCGCGCGGCGCGGCATGATCCATCGTGGCGTCATGTTCGACTGGTGCGATGTTGGCGCCGTTCTCAATATTCGTGACGACCACGTCGGATTGGACGGGGTGCAGGATCTGGATGACATGGCCAGGGTCAAGGGCCTGATCGCCCGGGTCACGCGCGGCACGCTGGTGCTCAATGCCGACGACGCACGCTGCCGCGCCATGGCCGATACCACTCCGGCGGCGCGCGTTTGCCTGGTGTCGGAGCAGCCGGATGGCGCGCGCCTCTCCGACCACATGGAGTCCGGTGGGCCGGCGGTCTGGCTCGAGGCGGGACCGGACAATGAGGAACACATCGTCTATTTCGACGGTGAGCAAAAACACGATGTCGTTTCAGTGCGCGAGATACCTGCGACATGGCACGGCGTCGCCCGTCACAATGTTCAGAACGCCTTGTTTGCCGTGGCGGTCGCAGCGGGAATGGACGCGCCTGTCGACACCGTGCGCAACGGCTTGCGCGTATTTTCGAGCAGTTACGAAGACGCGCCCGGACGTCTCAACATCTACGGCGGGCTGCCGTTCAAGGTGATCGTCGATTACGCCCACAACGCCCAGGAACTTGCGGCGATCGACCAGGTCACCCGTGGTTTGGATATTCCGGGCCGGCGGATCATGGCCTTCAACACAGCCGGCAACCGCACGGACCGCCAGATTAGAAATGTCGGATCGGCTGCCGCAACGTTCGGATTCGACCACTATATCTGTTTCAGCCTCGATGACCGGCGCGGGCGCGCGCCGGAGGAGGTTCCGGCCTTGCTCAAGGAAAGCCTGCTCGCCGGCGGTATAGGCGAGGACAGGATCAGCGCGTTCAAGGACGAAGTGGACGCCGTGGCCGCGGCACTCGCGATGGCCCGCCCCGGCGATCTGGTGGCGCTGCTCAGCACGGACCATCATCGAACCTGGCAGACGGTAACCGGTTGGGGAAACTAACCCGCTACTGAAAGTTCCGCCCCTTGGGCAGGACAGACGTGGGCGCCCTGGCTTCGTCGGCGGATGCGTGGATGGCGGCGGCGGGCAGGTTGCGGCCGCGCAGGTCGTCGAGTTCGTGGCTCAGGTCAAAGAGCTTGTCGGCGATGATGTGGATGACGGACTGTTCGCGCTGCAACTGGCCCTTGACGCCGAGGAATCGGGACGCCAGGACGATGCGGCGGAAGCGCTCGAAGGTCTTGGGCCAGATGATGACGTTGGCGATGCCGGTTTCGTCCTCCAGGGTGGCGAAGATGACGCCGCTGGCGGTTCCCGGCCGCTGGCGCACCAGAACCAGCCCGGCCACGGCGATGGTGCGGTTGACCGGTTTATGGGTCAAGTCGCGGGCCTGAACGTAACCCTGAGCCTGCAGGGACGGCCGGGCGAACGACGCCGGGTGGGCCTTGAGGGACAGTTTCAGGGAGGCGTAGTCCTCCATCACGTGTTCACCCAGGGTCATGGGCGTCAGGGCAACTTCCTCCTCGTGCTGCAGGGTGACGAAGTGGTCGCCGTGCACCGATGCGTAGAGCGGCAGGTCCTCGATGGCGCCGCGCTGGCCGGTCGGCGCACCCAGGCCCTGCACCGCCCACAGGGCGTCGCGCCGGTCGAGGCCGAGGGAGCGGAAGGCATCGGCCCGGGCGAAGCGTTCCAGCATGGCGACGGGCAGGCCGGTGCGGAAGTAGAGATCGCGCACGCTGTCATAGCCGGCGCCGCGGCACCGTTCGATCAACGCGGCGACCTCGGCCTTCACCCCCTTGATCTGGCGGAAGCCGAGGCGCATGGCCCGGGCGCCGCCGCCCTCGCTGGTGCGGGACTTGGCTGTCTCCGCCGCGTCGGCCTCCTCCAGGGTATGGTCCCAGTGGCTGTGATTGATGTCGACCGGTCGCACCGCGCCGCCGTGGTCGCGCAAATCGCGCACGATGGACGAGGCGGAATAGAAGCCCATGGGCTGGGCGTTGAGCAGGGCGCAGGCGAAGACGTCCGGGTAATGGCATTTGAGCCACGACGACACATAGGCCAGCAGGGCGAAGCTGGCCGAGTGGCTTTCCGGGAAGCCGTAGTCGCTGAAGCCTTCGATCTGCTTGAAGCAGCGCTCGGCGAAGCCGGGTTCGTAGCCGTTGGCGATCATGCCGGCGATGAACTTCTCGCGGAAGTGCACGATCTCGCCGTGGCGCCGGAACGTGGCCATGGCCCGGCGCAACTGGTCGGCCTCGCCGGGCGAGAAACCGGCGGCGACGATGGCAATCTTCATGGCCTGTTCCTGGAACAGCGGTACGCCCAGGGTCTTGGCCAGCACCTGGCGCAGGGCTTCCGACGGGTAGTCGGTCTTTTCCAGCTTATCGCGGCGGCGCAGATAGGGGTGCACCATGTCGCCCTGGATCGGCCCGGGCCGGACGATGGCGATCTCGATGACCAGGTCATAGAAATGGCGCGGCCTGAGGCGCGGCAGCATGGACATCTGGGCCCGGCTTTCGATCTGAAAGACGCCGATGGTGTCGGCCTCGCAGATCATGTCGTAGACCCGCGGGTCCTCGGCCGGGATGGTGGCGAGGGTGTAATCGGCGTTGTAGTGCAGCCGCATCAGGTCGAAGGCCTTGCGGATGCAGGTCAGCATGCCCAGCGACAGCACGTCGATCTTGAGAATATTCAGGGCGTCCAGGTCGTCCTTGTCCCATTCCACGTAGGTGCGGCCCTCCATGGCCGCGTTGGCGATGGGGATGACTTCCTCCAGCGGCCCGCGGGTGATGACGAAGCCGCCGACGTGTTGCGACAGATGACGCGGGAAGCCGATCAGTTCCGACGTCAGGCGCAGGGTCTGGGCCAGGGTGATGTCGCTCGGGTCGAGACCGATCTCGCGTATCTGTTCGTGATCCAGTCCCTTCGACGACCAGCCCCAGATCAGGCCCGACAGGGCGCTGACCGTGTCGACCGACAGGCCCATCACCTTGCCCACTTCGCGGATGGCGCTGCGGGTGCGGTAGGTCACGACGGTGGCGGCGATGCCGGCCCGATGGCGGCCGTATTTGTCGTAGATGTACCGGATCACGTCCTCGCGCCGCTCGTGTTCGAAGTCGACGTCGATGTCGGGCGGCTCGTTGCGCTCGCTCGAGATGAAGCGTTCGAACAGCAGGTCGATCCTGGTCGGATCGACCGAGGTGATGCCGAGGCAGTAGCACACCACCGAATTGGCCGCCGAGCCACGGCCCTGGCACAGGATATCCTGACTCCGGGCGAACTTGACGATGTCGTGGACGGTCAGAAAGTAGGGTGCGTAGTCCATCTCGTCGATCAGTTCGAGTTCGTGGGCGATGGTTTGGCGGATGGCGTCGGGAGTGCCGCCGGGATAGCGGTCGCGGGCACCGAGCCAGGTCAGCCGCTCCAGCTCGGCCTGGGGCGTGGCGCTCTCTCCCGACGGTTCGTCGGGATATTCGTAGGCCAGTTCGTCGAGGGAGAAGGGGCAGCGATCGGCGATCTCCATGGTGCGGGCGACGGCGTCTTCGTAGCCGCGGAACACCCGGATCATCTCGGTCGGCGCCTTGAGATAGCGCTCGGCGTTGGCGTTGAGCAGGAAGCCGGCCTCGGTGATGGTGCAGTGCTCGCGGATGCAGGTCAGCACGTCCTGCAGCGGCCGGCGGCTGGCGACGTGGTAGTGCACGTCGTTGGTGGCCACCAGCGGCGCGCCGGCGGCGGCGCCGATGGCCTCCAGCCGCTCGAGGCGCAGGGCGTCGTTGCCACGGTAAAGCCGGCTGGCGCCGAGATAGGTTTCCTCGGGGAAGCGTCGGGCCAGCCGGGCGACCTGATCGGCGAATTCGCCGGCCAGGGCATAGGGCGGCATGGCGACGAAGATGTGGCCCGCCGTCAGCAGGCCGAGATCATCGAATCCCAAGTCGCACTGGCCCTTCTCCGCTCGCCGGTTGCCGCGGGTCAGCATGGTCGTCAGTTCGCCGTAGGCGGTGCGGTTCTGCGGGAAGCACAGGGCCTCGAAGCCATCGTCCAGCACCAGGCGCACACCGACCACCAAGCGCAGCCCGGCCTGCCTGGCGGCGACGTGGGCACGCACGGCGCCGGCCAGGGAGTTGCGGTCGGCAATGGCGATGGCGCCGTAGTCCAGCGCGGCGGCGGTGATGACCAGTTCGTCGGGATGGGAAGCGCCGCGCAGGAAGCTGAAATTGCTGGTCACCGCCAGTTCGGCATAGGTGGTCATGAAAATACCCCGTGCATGAACCAGCGGGGTTCCTCCCGGCGCTCGAACAGGCCGAGACGGTAGACCCAATAGCGCCGGCCGTCGGAGTCCTCGAGGCGGAAATAATCGCGCGCCTGGCCGGCCTGATCGCGGCTCCTGCCCCACCATTCCGGGGCGATGCGTTCCGGTCCGTCGGCCTTGACCACCCGATGGCGGACGCGGCGCCATTCGAAGCCGATGGGCGGCCCGTCGGGCACCTCGGCGATGGCGTCGATCGGTTCGGGGCGGCCCAGCAACGCCACCGGCCGGCCGAGGTGCGTGTCACCCTGCAACGCCGCCAGGTGTTGCTGCCACGGCGTCGGGTCGTCACTCTCTTCATGTTCCAACACGGACCGGTGGACGACGGCCCGTTCCGGCAAGTGGCTGTCATGGGTGGCGCAGCGCATCACCCTGTCGAAGCCAAGCCGGTTGCCGTAGCGGTCGATCAACGCGGCGAAGTCGCCAGCCTGGTCCATGGAGTGAACTGAGGCCGTGGTGTTGTCCAACGCGCCCTGGCGGCGGCTGAGCACCTCGGTGTCGTAGGCGCCCAGGGTGATCTGCTCGAAGCCGAATCCCGGGTCGTATTCCTCTTTCAGGCCGTCCAGTTTCTCGTGGAACAGGCGGGCCATGTGGCCGGATTCCTGGCACAGCGTGCTGGTGCGTACCTCGACCGTGCGGGTGGCGCCGTCGACCCGGTACAGGGTCAGCACGATGCGCCGCGCGCCCTTGCCGTCGGCCTGCAGCAGCCGGGCCAGCGGCGGCGCCAGGGCGTCGATGCAGGCGGCGATGTGTTCCTCGTCGGCGATGGGTTCGGCCAGGCGCTGCACGGTGCGGTAATCGGGCGCCGGGGCGGCTGGCGACAGGGCCTCGGGGCGATGACCCAAAGCCTGGTCGAGGCGGGCGATCAGCGCCTTGCCGAAGCGGGCGGCCAGGGGCGCACGCGGCTTGCCGACCAGGTCGCCGACCGTCTTCAGGCCGACCTGGGCCATACGGGCGGCGGTCTCGGCGTCGATGCGCAGGGCCGCGACCGGCAGGGCATTGAGCCCCTTGGCCGTATCCCGGTCGGCGATCACGGTGAAGGGGTCGGCGCCGTAGCGGCTGAGGGCCCAGGCGGCACCGAGGGTTCTGGCCGTGGCGATGCGGGCGCTGAAGCCGAAGCCGGTCAGGCGCTTGGCCATGTCGCCGATCAGCGCCGCCTCGCCGCCGAACAGGTGGGCGCAGCCGGTGATGTCGAGCAGCACGCCGTCGGGGGTGGCGGCGGCCGACCACGGCGTGTAACGGATGCACCACAGTGCCAGGCGGTCCAGGTCGCGGGCGTCGGCGGCCGGATCTGCGTCGTCGACGGTCAGGTCCGGGCACAGGGCGCGGGCGTCGGCCAGCAGTTGGTCGGCCCGCACGCCGGCCCGCCGCGCGTGTTCGTTGGCGGCGGCAATGCGCAGGCCGCCCTGCACCGACGTGACGAAGGCGAAGGTCCCACCTTCGAGCGCGTCTTTCGGATCGGCCGGCGCCGTATCAACCGGTGTGCCGGAGTGCGTCCGCGCCGTCCCGTGCCGGCGCCGCGCGCGGTCGATCGGCCAGTTCGGCAGCCAAAGCGAAGCGTACCGTCTCATTATCCCACTCGATATCCCACTGGCCCGGCTTGATGCCGCGGCCGTAAATCAACGCAAGCTGCCAACTGGGCTGTCCCAGGCTGGGCAGGAAGACGCGGCGCCGGGTCGGCGTGGCGCTGGGCCGGGCCGCCACGCGCCAGCGGCTTTCCACCGCCGTCGAACCCCCTGTTGTCTCTGGGGCCCGATGGGGCCGGGCCAGCAGTAGGGTGACGCCGTTCTCCTTGGCCCGTAGCGACAGGCGTCGGCTGGCGGTGAAGCCGTAGTGCCGTTCCTTGTCGAGCACGCCGACCACGCCGGCGACGGCGGCGCAGCTCACGGCTTCCTCCATGGCCCACAGCATGTCCTGTTCGTTGCCGGCGGTGAGGAAGGTGACCCGGTCCGGATCGAAGCCGAGGCCGCTGAGGCCCGGCGCGTAGGGCTGCAAGGCGTCGCCGCCGTCGCCGGCCTGGCACCACAGCATGGGACCCGGACGCCGCTGCATCAGCCGAGCCGCCAAGGTGGTGCACAGGCCAAGCGCCGCCGGCCGGTCGCGGTAATCGGCGGCCAGAACCTCGTGCAGCGCGCCCAACGCCAAACCGCCGCCGGGCAATGCCCGGTCGATGGCGTCGACGCCGAAGGGCATGACGTCGTGCGGCCGGACACGATCCCTCAGGGCGGCCACGGGCGTGCCGTCGAGCCGGGAAATCCGGCGCCGCAGATCCTCCATGATGATGGCCCGGGAAGGCACGCGAAAGGAGGCTTTTGATGGGGCGGAAGCCGCCATCGGACCGTGTCTCCTGATCAATGTTCCTATTTTGTTCTAATATCGGCAGAGCGGAACAAGAGTCAAGAATTTTGCGGTTTACCGGGGTGTGCGGCGGTTCGCTTCCACCCGTATGGCGCGTTGATGGCAGCCACGCCGAGAACGGCCAGCAGCAAGCCCAGACCGACGGCGGGCGTAATCTGTTCGCCCAGAACCAGGGTGCCCAGAAGCACTCCCACACCGGCCCGCAAATAGCTCTGACTGGCGACACCCATGGAGCCCAAAGTCCGCACCAGCCGGAAATAGAGGAGCAACGCCACGCCGGTACACAACACGGCCAGAACGGCCGCCGCCAGGATCGCGGCGCCGGAAGGACTGAGTGTCCAGGGACGGTCGACAAGCAGGCTGAACGGTACGAGACAGGCGGCCGCCCAGATCATGGAACCGGCCGCCGTCACGGTCGGCGGCAAGTGGGTGAGGCGCTCGCCGTACACGGCCGCCCCGGCATAGAGCGTTGCGCCCAGCAATATGGCCAATTGGGCCGCGACCTGCCGCCCGATGCCGGCCAGTGCGTCGATGCCGACAATCAGCGTCACGCCCACCAAACCCAGACACGCACCGAACAGTTTGAACACATTGGTGCTTTCGTGACGGGTGACGAACAGGGTCAGGAAGAAGACAAAAATCGGCGAGGTGGAGTTCAGAACGCTGGCCAGGCCGCTGTCGACATACTGTTGCCCCCAGGCCAGTACGGTCCACGCCCCGATGCTGTTCAGGGCCGCCTGAACGAACAGTTGGCGCCATGTCCGCCCGTCTCCGGGCAGACGTTCGCCCCGCCACGCCAAAACGGCGAGCAAAAACAACGCCGCAATAAACACCCGGGCGGCGATCAGCGTCACCGGCGGGATGGTGACGACGGCGATCTTGATCAACAGATAGGACGACCCCCACAAGGCGGCCAGGGCGGCGAGAAGGGTCAACTCGATGCCCAGATTGGTGCGGCGCTGCGTGAACATGAAACGTCTCCGACAGGAGAACGCACGATCGCACAGGTGCCGTCACAGATGCTTCGTCATAGAACGAAGTATTCGCGTAATGTTTTGCTGGACTGTTACAGGATCTGGCTGAGGAATTCCTTGGTGCGTGGGTCGCTGGCTTCGGTGAAGAAGACGTCGGGCGGGCCGTGCTCGACGATGATGCCCCGGTCGGTGAAGTAGATGTGGTTGGCCACTTCGCGGGCGAAGCCCATCTCGTGGGTCACCAGAATGCAGGTCATGCCTTCATCGGCCAGCTCGCGGATGGTGACCAGCACCTCCTTGACGGTTTCCGGATCGAGGGCCGCCGTCACTTCGTCGAACAGCATGACGTCGGGATGCATGGCGAGCGAGCGGGCGATGGCGACGCGCTGCTGCTGGCCGCCCGACAGTTCGCCGGGATAGCTGTCTTCCTTGCCGTCCAGCCGCACCTTCCTGATCAGCCCCCGGGCCCGTTCCTCGACCTCCGCCTTGTCCTGCTTCAGCACCTTGAGCGGCGCCATCATGATGTTCTGCAGCGCCGTCTTGTGGGGGAACAGATTGTACTGCTGGAACACCATGCCGACCTTCTTGCGCAGGGCCAGCTTGTCCAGGTTTGGGTCGTTGACCTCCTGGCCCTCGACGGTGATGGAACCACCCTGGATGTCGTTGAGGCCGTTGATGCAGCGGATGAAGGTGGACTTGCCCGATCCCGACGGACCGATGATGCAGATGCATTCGCCCTTCATCACGTCCATGGAAATGCCCTTGAGCACCTCGAGGGTGCCGAAGGACTTGTGCACGTCCTTGGCGCTGACCATGGGCTGGTCGGGGGTCCAGGTGGCGGCGTCGGTCATAATCATGTCCTCACAGCTTCACGGCGAACTTGCGTTCGAGCCGGATGGTCAGGCGCGCGATGGGGTAGCAGTAGGCGAAGAAGATCGCCAGGGCGAAGCCGTAGAACGGCACCAGCAGTTCGGGCTGGTTGCCGGCCGATTCCATGGCCTGGCGCGACAGCGTGATCAGTTCCTCGACGCCCAGCAACGAACACAGCGGCGTCGCCATGGTCAGGATGGCGTACCAGTTCATCCACGGCGGGATCATGCGTTTGAAGCACTGCGGCAGGATGATCTGCCACAGAGTCTGGGTGCGCGAGAAGGCAAGGGCTTCCGACGCCTCCCACTGCGCCGTCGGCACCGACAGCACGGCGCCGCGGACGATCTCGGAGATGTTCGCCATGATCGGCAGGCTGAGGCCGATCACCGCCTTCATCCAGTCGGGGACCGGAATGATGAAATCGCCGATGACGATCTCGAACGGGAACGCCAGCAGCACGATGTAGAGCAGCACCAGCCACGGCGAATTGCGGAAGGTCTGGGTGATGACCTTGGCCAGGCCGCGAATCACCGGGTTGAGGGAAATTTGCGCCAGGCCCAGCGCCGCGCCCAAGACCGTGCCGATGAGCATGGCGAAGAACGAGATCAGGATATTGAACAGAAAACCGCTGCTGACCAGGAACCAGATCCAGCGGCCCAGCGTCTCGAAGGCATCGAGTTGGGTAAACTTGGCGGCGTGGGCGCTGAGGGGCCACAGCATCATCACTGCCAGCACGGCCAGGGGCAGGCGCAGCGGCATGGCGGCCAGCCAGCGGCTCACCATCATGGCGTCGGGGCCGGCGGCCTTTTCCCGGTTCAGCGGCAGCAGGACCGGCAGATCGGTGCTGGGCGCCGCGGTGACGCCGGGGATGGCCTTGCGCGTCAACACGTTCATGTGCCGTACCCCGGTATGCGCATGGCTTTCTCCCAACGGTGCATGGAATAGACGAGGATGCCCACGAGCGCGATGTAGATGACGAACACCATGGTCAGTGACGGATAGAGCGCGGAGGGATAGTCGTTCCAGATGCCGAGGAACTGGTACAGCAGCTCCGGCACGGCGATGGCCAGGGCCTGGGTGGTGGTCTTGACCAGATTGACCAGGTTGTTGTTGAGCGCCGGCAGGCTGACCCGGAAGGCCAGCGGCAGAACCACATAGACGTAGGTCTGCAGCCGCGACATGCCCAAGGCTTCCGAGGCCTCCTGAGTCGATTCGGGCACCGCCTCGATGCCGGCGCGGAAGATCTCCACATTGAAGGCGCCGGCGAAAAAACTGAGTGAGATGATGGCCCAGCCCACGTTGGAAATGATCGGCACTTCCAGCCAGCCGTCGGGCGAGTAGGTCGGCGTCAACTGGCCCAGGGCGAAGTAGAAAAACAGCAACTGCACGAACGGCGGCGTGTTGCGGAAGAACTGGATGTAGCCTTGGACGACATTGCGCACGATCCGGTTATGAGAACCCTGCAGCCAGGCGCCGATGATGCCGATGATCACACTGAATACGACACAGGCGATCGAAAGCTGGATGGTCACCCAGAACCCTTCGACCACGCGATCCCACTGTACCGGGTCGTGGAAGAAGATGAAGTTCCAGCGCGGCGCGACCTCGTACAGGTCGAGGAACAGCTGGCGGATGAAGTCGATCATGCCGGGTTAGGTGCCTGACAGGGAACGGCCGAGCGCATAAGGGAAGGGCGCCCCGAAACCGGAGCGCCCCGACCGTGCGATGGACTTACTTGTCGAGCCAGTCCCTGGTGCGTTGTTTCTGGCTGGCGAGGAAGGCGGTGGCTTTGATGCCCCACTTCTTTTCCCACTCGATCAGCTGGCCGTTCTGCAGCCAGTTATAGCTCAGGCCGGCCATGAAGTTGCCGAACACACAGTTGCGTTCGGCCAGCGGCACGGCCAGGCCCCAGGGATTGTCGTCCTCGGAATTGAGCGGCATTTCGAAGTCGTTCCATTGGCCGGAGGCAAGATCGGAACCGATGGAGGAATCGTCATACACCCAGGCGATGCACTTCTTGTCGCGCAACGCCTGCTTGGCTTCGGCGTTGCCGGTGAAGGCGATGATCTTGGCGCCGTAGCGTTCCGACACGATCTTGTTGTAGAAGGCACCCTGCTTGCCGCAGACGGGCTTGCCGCGCAGATCTTCCCACTTCGACAGTTTCAATGCCTTGGGCGACATGATGTTGGTGCCGGATGTGTAGTAGTTGGGCTGCACGATGCCGACGATCTTGCGCCGGTCCGGGCGGTCCGACATGGTCGCGATCATCAGGTCGATCTTGCCCTGTTCCAGGAACTGCATGCGGTTCGAGGACTGCACCGGCACCAGTTCGACGCTGACACCCATGGTGTCCGCGGCGGCCTTGGCCATGTCGATTTCCATGCCGACCAGTTCACCGGATTCGCTGCGGAAGCCCCACGGCTTGTAGTCGGCCTTGACGCCGACGACCAGCTTGCCGCGGCTCATGACCTTCTTCCAAACGTCGTTGGTGCATTGGGCCGCACCGGCGATGCCGGTGGTCAGCAGCAGGGCGGCGGCGGAAAGCATCAGTGTCTTTTTCATATAGTCGTCTCCCCTGTCTTTGTGTCGAAACCCCGTGGCTCTTGAATGTTCTACGACCGGCCACACACGCCCCCGTTGATTTAAAGCCGGGGATAAGTCTCGTTGGGTATCTTTTCACGAATGCGTGACCCGAGTCCACCGCATTGCCCAATTATATGCCGGCTTACGGTTTCTCCCGTTCTCCATGGGACGCGGATACCAATTTGAGAAACGTCCTGTCCTCGCGCAGCAGAAACCTTTTCTCCTGCGCAAAGGCGTAGTTCTCCCGGCCCAGGGGATCGGCGGCGAGGCGGGCGCGGTAGCGTTCGTATTCGGCCAGGTTTGCGATGTTGTAGACACCATAGGCCAGGGTGCTGGAGCCTTCGTGCGGTGCGAAATAGCCGATCAGGTCGCCGCCGCAACGCGGAATGGCCTGGCCCCAGTTCTGCGCATATTGCACGAACTGGTCCTTCTTGGCCGGATCGATGTGATAGCGGATGAAGCAGGTGATCATGTGTCGTCTCCGTTGGTGGGAGGCGCACATTGCCACATTGCGCTGCGATTATACTTCGTTTAAGGTCGAAGTATGAAAGAAGGACCAGACATCGCCCTGCTCGGTTCGCTGATCGGCGATCCGGCGCGGGCCAACATGCTGACGGCACTGATGAGCGGCAAGGCACTGACCGCCAGCGAACTGGCCGGCGAGGCTGGCATCACCTTGCAGACCGCCAGCGCGCATTTGTCGAAACTGACGGGCGGCGGTCTGATCGACCAGCGCAAGCAGGGCCGCCACCGCTACTTCACCCTGGCCGGTGAGGAAGTGGGCGCGCTGCTGGAGACTATGATGGGCATGGCGGCCAAACGCGGCCACACCCGGACCCGCACCGGTCCGCGCGACCCGGCACTGCGCAAGGCCCGGGTCTGTTACAACCACCTGGCCGGCGAGCTGGGCGTGGCCATGTATGACGGCCTGCTGGCCCACGGTCTGGTAACCGAACGGGGCGAGGACGTCGACCTGACCGACGCGGGGCATGGCTTCTTCAGCGACTTCGGCATCGATGTCGATGGCCTGACCGGCCTGCGCCGTCCGTTGTGCAAGTCCTGCCTCGACTGGAGCGCCCGGCGTAGCCACCTGGCCGGGTCGCTCGGCACGGCGACGCTCGACCGTATCTACCAGTTGGGCTGGGCCAAACGAGAACCGGACACCCGCATCGTCGCCTTCACGAAAAAGGGCGAGGTCGCGTTTCTGGACGCGTTCTCGCCCTCGTAATCGGCAATCTGATCAGATCGGCGAATCTTTCGGGAAATCGGGTTTGCGTTTTTCGCGCAGGGAGGCCAGGCCTTCCTGCACTTCCGGACCCTTGAAGCCCATAAATTCGAGCGCCAGCGAGGTGTCGAAGTTGGGGCCCATCATGCGCAGCCAGTTGTTCAGCGCATACTTGGTGAAACGGATCGCCGTCGGCGCGCCGTCGGCCAGTTTCTTGGCCACTTCGATGGATTTCGCCTCGACTTCCTCGTCGTCGACGCAAAGGGAAACGAGACCGATGCGCTCGGCTTCCTCGCCCGACAGCGGATCGCAGGTCAGCAGGTAGTATTTGGCCTTGGCCATGCCGCACAAGAGCGGCCAGATGATCACCGAGTGGTCGCCGGCGGCGACGCCCAGCCGGGTGTGGCCGTCGATGATGCGCGCGTTGCGCCCGGCGATGGACACATCCGAAAGGAGGCCTGCGACCAGACCGGCGCCGACGGCGGGGCCGCGCATGGCCGAGACGATGGGCTTGGAGCAGTTGATGACGTTGTAGACGAGATCCCGGGCTTCCTTCCACACCTTGGTCAGGGTGGTGAAGTCCTGGGTCATTTGCTCGACCATCTCCAGGTCGCCACCGGCCGAGAAAGCGTCACCGGCACCGGTCAGGATGACGACCGAGACGTCCGGGTCCATGTCGATATCGCGCCACACCGCGCCCAGTTCATCGTGCATGTCCTTGCTGACGGCGTTCAAGCGCCCGGGTGTGTCCAGTGTGACGCGCAGCACCCGCTCGGCGGGCCAGTCGAACTTGAGGGCTTGGTAGGCGTCGTAACGGGAACTCATATCTTCTTCTCTCTCTCTTGCCAGTAGGGTTCCTTGAGAACGGTTTTCTGGATCTTGCCGATGGGCGTCTTGGGGAAATCGTCCACGAACTTGATCAGCCGCGGGCGCTTGAAGCGGGCCAGTTGCGCGGCGCAATGATCGACCAGTTCGTCCTCGCTCACGCTGGCGCCCGGCTTGAGGCAGACATAAGCCGCCGGGACCTCGCCCCATTTCGGGTCGGGGATGCCGAACACGGCGCATTCGCCGACTGCGTCGTGGTCGTACAGCACGCGCTCGATTTCGCTGGGATAGACGTTCTCGCCGCCCGAGATGATCATGTCCTTGGAGCGGTCGACCAGGGTGATGAAGCCGTCCGCGTCGATGGTGGCCAGGTCACCCGACCAGCCCCAGCCGTCACCCAGCTTGAAGAAGCCCTCGGTTTGTTCCGGTTCGTCGTAGTAGGCGGTCATCAGATTGTCGCCGCGCGACACCACTTCGCCGATCTCGCCCACGTCCACCGGCGTACCGTCCGGCCGCACCACGGCGACGTCGACATTGTAGGGCTGGCGGCCGACGGCGCCGAGTTTCTCCGGCAGGTACCAATGGCGCAATACGGCGATGACGCCCATCTCCGATTGGCCGTAGATCTGGGTCAGTTTGAGTTCCGGCAGCTTCTCAAGTAGACCACGCTGCACCCAGTCGGGCATGGGCGCGCCGGCGAAACTCAACTTGCGCCAGGTCCGCAAGGCGCCGGCGTCGAAGCCGTCGTCCTGGATCAGCATGTTGGCCTGGGTCGGCACCATGAACGCGGCGGTGACGCCGTCGCGCTCGGCCATCTCGGTGAAGCCCTGCGGGCTCCAGACGCTGAGCAGCGTGGTCGTCGCCCCCGCCAGAACGGCGGGCTGGAACATGATGTTGAGGGCGGCGACATGGAACATGGGCGTGACCACGGCGACCAAGTCGTTCTCGTCCAGGGCTTCTTCCACCATGACCGTGTGGGCGGTGACGGTACGGGCCCGGTGGCTCGCCAGCACGCCCTTGGGCCGGCCGGTGGTGCCGCCGGTGTAGGTCATGCAGAACGGATCATCCTCGTCCAGGTCGATATCCGGTTGGGTATCATTGTGCCCGGCGATGAAATCGTAAAACGGCGTCGCGCCGTCAACGGCGTTGCCCATCGCGATATACGTACGGATGGCGGGCAAACTATTGCGTACCACGGCCACCTTGTCGGCGAAGACATCCTCGAAAATCAGCACCTCGACATCGGCCTTGTCGAGTACGAAGGTCAGTTCCTCGGGTGCGTACAGCACCGAGACATTGACCAGCACATGGCCCGACTTGGCGACGCCGAAAAAGGCGATACCGTATTCCATGCGGTTGCGTGACAGGATGCCGATCTTGGACCCCGGCTCCAGGTCCAGCGAAAGCAGGGCATGCGCCAACTTGTTGGCTGCGGCGTCCAGACCGGCATAGGTCAGTTGCTTGTCACCCCAGATGATGGCCGGTTTGTCCGGAAACCGCTGCGCCGAGCGCCGCAACATGTCGCCTGTGAGCATAGTTTTCCCCGTGGCCGGGCACGGTCAAAACGCGCCGTGCCTTCTTTTCGAATGAACGTTCGGTAATTGCGGTCCGCCTTATAGCAGACCGCGCACCAGTCCGCCATCCACTGTGATGTTCTGGGCGGTGATATAGGACGCGTGCCGCGAACAGAGAAACGCGCACAGCGGTCCGAAATCCTCGGCTTCGCCCAGCCGCTGCGCCGGGACCGAAGTGGCCATGCGGGCCTTGGCGTCGTCCTCGCCGATGCCCTCGCGCTCCGACTGGGCTTTATACACGCGGGCGAGCGCCGGCGTGTCCATCAGGCCGGGCAGGATATTGTTGACGGTGACTCCCTGGGCGATGACTTCGCGGGCCAACGTCGACATCGCGCCGGTCAGGCCGGCGCGCACGCCGTTGGCCAGAGCCATGTTGGGATAAGGTTCCCGTACCGCGAAGGATGTGATGTTGACGATGCGGCCGAACTTCCGTGCCGTCATGGCGGGCAGGGCGCGGCGGGTCATGTCGATGGCCGCCAGCATGTTGAGCTCCAGCGCGGCCAGCCAGTCGTCGTGCTGCTTCTCGACAAATGGGCCCGGTGGCGATCCGCCGGCATTGGTCACCAGGATGGATGGTTTGCCTGCACTCTCGCACGTCTCGGCATAAATGCGTGCCCGTTGCCCGGCGTCCGTGAGATCGCCGGCGACGAATTCCGCACCTAAGGCCTCGGCGGCCTGTCCGCCCTTACCGGCGTCCCGGCCGTTGATCACGACCCGGCAGCCGGCGTCACCCAACGCTTGCGCGCACGCAAGTCCCAATCCCTGTGTGCCGCCCAGAACCAGGGCGACTTCTCCATCGATTCCCAAATCCACCAGAATTCTCCATACACGAAATGATCATTGTACACGGATTGTTATGTGGTCATATGGTAGGAACGGACGAACTATTCACGATCGTTGGCAGGACACCGGTATTTATGAAGCGTTGGCTTTACGGACTCGCCGCTGCCGTGCTGGGACTGGTCACGAACCAGGCACCCGTTTCGGCACATCCCCATGTCTGGATCGATTTGCGGAGCTCTCTGGTCGTCGATTCGGCGGGCCGTGTGACGGCCGTGGAACAGGAATGGTTGTTCGACGATTTCTATTCCATGTACGTCTACCAGGCAGCGCAAGGGACGGTGCGGGACATTGCCAAGGCGCTTCGCGAACTAGCCGGCCAAAACTTGAAGAACCTCGAAGAATACCGGTATTTCACGGACCTGCGAGCCGGTGGTGAACGGGTCGCGTTCGCCGAAGTGACCGACTATGACTCCGAAGTCAGAGGAAACCGTATCTGGATGCGCTTCGTCGTTCCGTTGGTACAGCCGGTGAATCCCAGGACGGAGCGGATGCAATTCGCCGTCTACGATCCCACCTATTACATCGAAGTGGTCTATGCCAAGGGCGCCGAAGTCGGTCTGGGTGCGCTGGCGGGGCAGGGGTGCACGGCCGATGTCCGGGAACCGACGCCCAGCGAAGATGCCGTCAACCTGGCGGCGTCGCTCGACCGGGACGAAACCGCCGGCGACACGTTGGGCGAGCTGTTCGCCGAATGGGTCGATATCCGGTGTCCGTGACCTGCCTGGAATACCAGTGACGGTAAAAGGCAACAGAACGCTGTTGGCGCTGGCTACCCTGGCTTTGCTGACGCTGATCGTTGGCGTGGCGGCCGTCAGCCTGTCGCCGGCCTGGGCGCCCGGTTGGGTGCATGAAATTCAGGCCCTGCAACGTGAACTGCACCGGCAACTGTCCACCGCCATTCGGGCCGTCAAGGACCAGGGCGCGTGGGCGGCCTGGACGCTGGTCGGGTTGAGTTTCCTCTACGGCGTCTTTCATGCCGCCGGGCCCGGGCACGGCAAGATGGTGATTTCCACCTTTCTGGTCACCCACGAAAGCCGGCTAGGGCGTGGCCTGATGCTGTCGGTTCTGTCGTCGTTGGCGCAGGGGGCCACGGCCGTGATTGCCGTCGAGCTGACGGTGGCCGTGCTGGGGCTGACCTTCGCCGACGCGCGTACCGTTTCCGGCCATCTGGAAATCGCCAGCTACGCCCTGGTGGCGACGATCGGGCTGGTGCTGGCCTATTCGGGGCTACGCGGCTTGGTCCGACGCCATGGTCACCACCATCACCATGTTGGCGACGGCGTCTGCGCGTCCTGTGGCCATGCCCACGGTCCGTCGGCCGAGCATATGGAGCGGCCGGTGTCCTTGACGTCGTTGGCGGCCGTTATCGGGTCCATCGGCCTGCGGCCGTGCACCGGCGCCATCCTGGTGCTGTTGTTCGCGCATGTTCTGGGCGTGCATTGGGCCGGTATCGCCGCCGTTCTGGCTATGTCGGTGGGAACGGCGATCACCGTATCCGGCCTGGCGACACTGTCGGTCTACGCCCGCAAGGGCATGACGCGATTCATGGCCTTGATACCGAACGGCAGCGGGCGCGGAGCGATGGTGTTCGACGCCATTGCCGTCGGCGGGGGTGTCGCAATTTTGCTGTTAGGCGCTGTCCTGCTGCGGAGCGCCCTGATGGCGGCGAGCCACCCTCTGATCTAACGGCCTAATTGCTGTGTTTGATCCGCCAGGCTTGTTGTAACGCTTCGATTTCCGCGCGCTCGCTGTCGCTGTAGCTCCAACGGGCGACGTCGTAGGCCTCGGTGGCCTGCGCATGTCCCCGTTCGGCCGCCAGGCCCAGCCACTTGCCGGCCTGGACCGGATCGGCAGGGCCGCCCTTGCCGTCGCGTAGCAGCGTGCCCAGGATAAATTGCGCGTCGGTGTTGCCGTGTTCGGCGGCCAAACGCAGCCAGATCCGGGCTTTCTGGTCGTCCTGTTCGATGCCCCGGCCGTCGTGGTAGGCCAGACCCAGCATGTACTGGCCGTCTTCGTCGCCTTGCACGGCGGCCTGGCGGTACCAGGACGCCGCTTCCGACGGATCCTGGTCGATACCGAGGCCGTGCTGCAAAAAGTAGCCGTACATGTATTGCGCCGAGGCGAACCCCTGTTCGGCGGACGCCTTGTACCATTTGGCGGCGGTCGTGTTGTTTTTCTCGACGCCACGGCCCAGGCCGGTCAGCGTTCCGAGATAGAACTGCGCCCGCGCATCGCCCCGTTCGGCGGCGACGGAGGCCCATTTAACCGCCAACGCGTCATCGCGCGGCAGCGCGGCACCGGTGAAGTAGTTGGTTGCCAGCATCACCTGGGCATTGAGGTTGCCGCCATAGGCCGCGCGCTCGAGCCACAGCGCGGCATCCGACGTGCTCTGTTTGATGCCCTGGCCTTTCAATGTCATGACGCCCAACTGGTATTGCGCCTGCGCCATGCCCTGTTTGGCGGCCCGCGTGTACCAATCGGCAGCGATGGTGATGTCTTTCTCGACGCCGCGTCCGGTGCGGTAGTGCTGGCCCATGGCGAACTGACCCATGGCGCTGCCGGCGTCGGCGGCCCGGCGGATCCACTGCGCCGCCTTGGACGGGTCGACCGGGACGCCATGCCCCAGCACGAACATGCGCCCAATCAGCAATGACGCGTTCTCGTAGCCGTTCTCGGCAAGCGGCGTGAGCATGGACAGCGACGCTTGGTAGTCGCCGCGCTTGTAGGCATCGAGGGCGTCACGGAATTTGGCCAGTTCAGCCGGTACAGGCGACTGATCCTCCGACCCGGCCGTCGGTGCCGCGCCACCGACGGCGGCAAGGGCCGGTCCGGACATGCCGGCTGCGACAAGGACTATGGGAATGGATGCAATAACCCGGCGCATGATGGACATAACTCGTCGCTCCCGTTCTGAACATTGAAGACAGCTCCTTGCAGGCTTCTGTCTCCCATCGGCAGGCGAGGCATGCAGGCCGATCAACTTGGCTGGGTTAACGAATCCTAAATCATAACGAACCGGCTCGGCAATGTGAAAGTTGCCGATCGATTTATAAAAATCTTTTGAAATCAGCGGGTTAAGGTTAATTTACGAAGAATTAACCTTAACACCACGAACCGTGGTCAAACCCGAATTGACGGGACGTCGCGACTATAGGCAGCCCTGAATGATGGGGGCGCAGGCTTCGCCTTCGGTCAGAAAACCGCCGGTTTGACCGCTGTACCGGATCTCCGACACACGGCCGTCCGTGATGGTCACCCGGGCCTCGCAATAGCTGCCTTCCACTTCAGGTCGGACAGCGGCCACGACCTGATCAGGTACGGACTCGGGGTCCTTGAACCGCTTCTTGGCGATGTACAACAGCATTTCCTTGGAGCCGAAACTTTGCTGCGTCCAGGGTTCGCCGGCGCAGTTCACGAATTCATGCTTGGGCATGCCGACCAACTTCTCCTGAGCGTTGCTGGCATCCCGGCCTCGCTGCCAGGCGCAACCCGAGACGATCAGTGCGGCCAGGACGGACACAATAGCCAGACGTTTCATTAGACTGCTCTCCCGTTGGCGGCTGCTTCACGCGGCGGCCGCAATTCAATTAAACCGTCCACGACGACCGTGCATCGCGGAACAAAAGTGAATGATTCAAATCTACGAATGCGACTCAAACTATCCTTAATCGCATTCGTTTGCACCAATTTCCTTGCCCGCGATTCGACAAATCAATCCCGTCCGGACAGGGGGGCGGCCAGACCGTCGCGCAAGTAGGCAACGAACTTGCGGGCGATGGATTCCGGTGCTTCCTGGCCGGAGCGATACCAGGTGAACGACCAATTCATAGCGCCCAGCAGCATCAATCGCAGATCATGCCGGTCGGTATCCACGGGGAAGTCGATGTCTTCAAGCAGCCGGACGAAGATGGCTTCGTACTCGTCGCGCATTTCGGTAATGCGCGACCGTGCTTCACCGGCGACGTCGGGTGGTTCTCGCATCACCGCCTGAAAAAAGACGCCACCTTCAAGAAGGGCGGTTAGATGCGCGATGCAAGCCGCTTCCAGCCGGGTCCAAGGGCCGGAAACACCGATCAGGGCGCCGGCAGTGGCCTGGGTGATGCGGCGCAGGCCTTCCTCGTGCACGGCGACCAGCAAATCGACCTTGGACGGAAAGTGATAGTAGATCGAGGCGGGCTGCATGCCGGCCCCGGCGGCAATGTCGCGCATGGACGACGCGGCGTAGCCGTGCCGCACGAAATGCTCGGCCGCGGCCTCGAGCAATTGCGCCCGCTTGTTGCGCGGTTTGTCGGTCGTCGTCTGTGCGGCCTGCGCCATGGGTGCTCCCCAGTTGTCCGGGCCGCCAATCTAAGGGCCGGCCCGCGTCGCGCAACCCCCGTCCGTTACTTTTTCTTGGCCGGCTTGGGCGGCCGCTCGGCGTCCAGGAAGTCGTACCAGCCGCCACGGCTGCCGGGCTTCAGCTTGGGATTGCCGCGGTAGCCGGCGAGAAAGACCTTCCGGGCCAGCGGCGGGATGGCGTAACGCTCGCCGCAGGTTTCGAACAGATATTCCTGGGCGTGGTAGAACGAATCGAAGCTGGCGGTGTCGTCCAGCAGCTCGAACACGCCCATGGGCCAGCCCAGGCCGGTCTTGCACATCTCGTCCACCTCGGCCGGGCCACAGATGCCCAGTTCGACCAGGCGGATGGCCTCGGCCAGGTAGTTGTTGATGAAGCGGGTCATGAAGAAGCCCGGCGCGTCCTTGACCACCACGGGCTTCTTGCCGATGGCGCTCAAATATCCGACCACCTTGTCGATGGCGTCCTGGTCCGAAAGTTCGCTGCGGCCCACCTCGATCAGCGGCATGACGTTGGACGGATAGAACCAGTGGGTGCCGACCACCCGGCCCGGCCGTTCCAGCTTGGCCGACAATTCGGAAATCATGATCGACGAGGTATTGGAGGCGAAGATGGCGTCATCCGACACCAGCTTTTCCGCCTCGGCCAGGGCGTCCTGCTTCAGGTCGACCACTTCCGGGATGGTTTCGAACACCAGGTCGGCGCCGGCCAGTCCTTCGGCGTAATCGGTGGTGCCGGACAGGCGGCCCTTGATGTCGGCGACCTGGTCTTCCGTCAGCTTGCCGCGCTCGACGGCGCGGCCGAGGCCGAAGGGACCGTTGGCGATCAGATCCAAACCGTGTTCGACCGTCTCCTGGCGCCGGGAGATCAGAACCACTTCGGCGCCGCTGCCCTGCAGGCAGGCGAGGGCGATGCCGTGACCCATCAGGCCTCCACCGCCGAGGATGGCCACGCGTTTGAACGTGTCAGTGTTATCGGTCATGACGTTGCCCCCTCCGCGCCGGTCACATGAACTGCTGGTGGATCATGACGATGGCGTCTTCCGCCGTGGTGCCTGGTCCGAAGATGGCCTTGACGCCCCAGTCCTTCAGTTCCTTTTCGTCGTCGACCGGGATGACGCCGCCGCCGAGCAGCAGCACGTCGTCCAGGTCGTTGTCCCTGAGCCCGGCGATCAGATCCTCGAACACCGCCATGTGGCCGCCCGACGACGACGAGACGCCGATCACCTGGACGTCCTCCTCGACGGCGGTGGTGACCACTTCGTCGGCCATCAGGAAGTTCGCGAAGATGACCTCGAAGCCGGCGTCGCGGAACTTGCGCGCCACCAGCCGTACGCCGCGGTCGTGGCAGTCATGGGTCGGCTTGGCCAGCAGCACCCGGATGGGGCGGCCGTCGGCCATCATCACCGGGGCGGGTTCGCCGGTTTGAACCTCAGTATTCATGGGGTGCCCTCCAACCCAGGGCGTCCTTCAACACGCCCATCATTTCGCCCGTGGTGGCGTCGGCTCGGGCCGCCTCGATGGCGGTCTCCATCAGACTGCCGTCGCCCAGGTCCGCATAGTCCTTCTTGGCGAAGGCTTCCGCCGCCTTGCGGAATTCGGCCATGGCCGCCTCGTAGCGCCCGGCGTCGCGTTCGGCCCGGTGGGCCTGGATGCGCTCGACGGCAATGCGTTCGACCTCCTTGTCGACCTTGAAGATCGGCTGCTGCGCCTCGTCGTCGGTTTCGTAACAATTCATGCCGACCACCTTGCGCTCGCCGCTGTTGACCATCTCGCGCCAGTTCTCCGCCGATTCCTCCACCTCGCGGCGGATCCAGCCGCTTTGTTGGGCGGCGATGTAACCGCCCTGGGCCTCGACCCGCTCTACGAACTCCAGCGCCGCGTTGGCGATCTGATCGGTCAGGGATTCGACGTAGTAGGAGCCGGCCAGGGGGTCGGACACCGACGTGATGTTGGTCTCCTCCTGGATGATCTGCTGTACGCGCAAAGCCAATGTCGCCGATTCCTCCGTCGGGATGGCCAGGGCTTCGTCGTAGGCCGAGACCTCCATGGCCTGCACGCCCGACAGCGCGGCACCGAAGGCATGCAGGGTCGTGCGGATCAGGTTGACCAAGGGCTGCTGCGCCGTCAGCACGGCGCCCGAGGTGTGGGTGTGGATGCGCACATGCATGGAGCGCGGGTCCTCGGCGCCGAATTTCTCGTGCATGGTGGTGGCCCAGATGCGGCGCAGCGCCCGGATCTTGCAGACCTCTTCGAAGAAATCGTTGGCCTGGGCGATCTGGAAACCGAAGCGCGGCAGCACGTCGTCGGCGCTCAGGCCCGATTCGACGCAGGACCGCACCAGGTCGATGCCGTAGGCCAGCATCAGGCCGATTTCCTGCACCGCCGTGCCGCCGGCTTCCTCGACGCCGTAGCCGAAGAAGTTGGTCGTGTTCCAGCGCGGCATGTGCTTGGCGCAGTAATGGATCAATTCGACGGCCAGTTTGTGGCCGTTGGCCGGC
The DNA here is from genome assembly GCA_028277845.1 of Sneathiellales bacterium. GTDB lineage: Bacteria > Pseudomonadota > Alphaproteobacteria > JANQFL01 > JANQFL01 > JANQFL01. The sequence continues at coordinate 47,593 of JANQFL010000004.1, read as the reverse complement.
GGAAAGGCGCTCATGCCCACATAGGCCGACTGGTGGTACCAGTTCATGGAATTGCCGCGCAGGTCGCCGGCGCTCAGCCCCTGATCCTCGGCCAGGGCGATGTATTGCGCCAGCGCCGGCAGCACCTGGTAGTAGGTGATGTGCACGACGTTCATCTTGTCCAGCGGCATGCCGTCGAACAGCGCCGCCATGTCGGCCTTCGAATACACCGCCATGCCGCACTGGCCGATGCGGCCGCGCGAGGACGGATGATCCGGATCGAGCCCTTCGTGGGACACCAGGTCGTAGACCAGGTTGTAAAACTTCTGGCCGAAATAGCCGATCATGCCCTGGGCCGCCAGCATGTCCATGCGCTCGCGGGTGTTCTCCGGCAGGCCGTAGCCGATCACAGGCTGGTTGGCCCAGTTCATCACCTGGTACTGCGCCGCCAGGTTGCCGCGGGTGAACGGGTACTGCCCCGGCGCGCCGATCTGGCTGAATTTCAGATCCTTCACGTCGTGGGGGAAATACGCCGTCTTGATCGGCAGCCCCGAATGGGTCTTGGGGGCCTTGGCGCTGGGCGGTGCGCTGTTGCCGAAACGCTCGACAATCTTGTCGTACGCCGCGTCCCGCTTTTCGCCCAGGTCCTGCGATTGTGCCAGGGTTTGTTCGTCGAACATGGATGTCTCCCGCTGCCTCCCTACAGGCGTTTGAGGAAATTCACCTAACGATCGTTAGGTAATTGACATGGATTGAATCGAATGTCAATTTAGAACATAGGGAAATTGGCGAAATCTTCACCTAACGTATGTTAGGCAAATGCCGATGGAGGACGCATTCATGGTTGGACAGGCTTATCTGGTGGACGGCGTGCGCAGCCCGATCGGGCGCTTCGGCGGTTCCTTGCAGCCCATGCGGGCGACCGAGTTCGCAACCCAGGTGGCGGACGGCCTGCTCAAGCGCAACGGCATGCAGCCGGCGGACGTCAAGCGCGTCATCGGCGGCATGGTGCTGCAGGACATGACCGAGTCCAATCCCGCCCGCATCGTCGCCGAACGCATCGGCGTGCCCCATCCGGTGCCGGCCTTCACCGTCAACATGCAGTGCTGCTCGTCCATGGCGGCGCTGATCCTCGGCGCCCAGCAGGTGGCGCTCGGCGAGGTCGACTGCGTCATGGCCGTCGGCCTCGAATCCATGAGCAACGCGCCGCACATGGTGCCGGGCTCGCGTTGGGGCCACCGATTGGGCCACGGCGAATTCATCGACACCCTGCGCGAATGCACCCTGGCCGGTTCCAAGATGTGGGACGATCCCTGGTACATGGTCGACGTGGCCGAGCACCACGCCAAGCACGACCAGGTCTCGCGCGAGGACATGGACGCCTACGCCGTGGTCTCCCACACCCGCGCCCTCGACGCCATCGACGGCGGCCGCCTGGATGACGAGGTCGTGCCGATCCAGGTTCCGACGCGCAAGGGCACGGTTACCTTCGACAAGGACGAAAACCCACGCCGCGACATCAGCGTCGACACCCTGGCGTCCCTGCCCACCGTGCAGAAGGACGGCGTCATCACCGCCGGAAATGCCGCCAGCATCAACGACGGCGCCGCCGCGGCGATCGTTTGCAACGAGGCCGAGCTGAAACGCCTCGGCGTCGACCCGCTGGCCCGCATCGTCATGCCGGGCACGGCCATGGTCGGCTGCGATCCTCACTTCATGGGCTATTCCTGCGTCGACGCCATGAACGCGGCGCTCGATTCAGCCGAGATGAAGGTGGACGACCTCGATCTGATCGAATGCAACGAAGGATTCGCCGTGCAGTTGCTGGCCTGCGAGCGCATGGGCGGCTGGTCGCGGGACCGTCTGAACGTGGACGGCGGTTCGGTCGGATTGGGCCATCCCGTCGGCATGTCGGGCCTGCGCATCGCCATACACCTGGCCAACGCCCTGAAGCAACGCGACCTCAAGCGCGGCGGCGCCACCGTGCCCGCCGGTTCGGGTCTTGGCGCCGCCGTCATCCTGGAGCGCGCGGCCTAGACCCTCTGTTTATCGATCAAAGACTTCGCCATGGCCTTGGCCCGCTGGTAGCTGTCGGTCTGTCCCAGCGTTAGCCTGGCCACCGTCGCGCCTTCCATCAGCAGGCGCAGATCGCGGCCGGTGGTCTCCGGATCGGGCAGGCCGGCGTCGCGGCATAGACCGACGACATAGTCCAGCAGCAGGCGTTTGTGTTCGCGGGCCGCCCGGTGGGCCGGCGCACTGTCGTCGCCGTATTCCGACAGGGCGCTGACGAACAGGCAGCCGTTGAAGTCGGGCCGGGCCGCCCAGGCCTCCAGGGCATCGAACCCGGCCAGCAGCCGTTCGCGCGGATCGTCGGACGCGCTCTCCACCGACCGCATGAACCAGTCGCGCAGTTCCGAATCCCGCCGGCGCAGGACCTCGAGGATCAGCTCGTCTTTCGTCTTGAACCCCTTGTACAGGGTCATCTTGGCTACGCCGGCTTCCTGCAGCAGGCGGTCGACGCTGACGCCCTTGAACCCTTCCCGGGCGATGAGGCGTTGCGCGGTGGCGATCAGATGGTCGCGTTTGGGGGCGGGCATGTAGACCGGTCCGTCTGTTTGCTGTCGCCTGAATAATAAACCTTGCATTTATCCGTGCGACGGATATTTATCACAGTAGTAGACGAAATAGTCTACCTGCCGAATTCAGCAAGGAGATCGGGTCGTGAGTGACGGAATGAGGACGGGCCGCGGGCGCCGGTGGACAATCGGCGCGCTGTTGGCGGTGGCGATACTGGCGGGTCTGGCCTGGGCGGCCGGAACTTTGTTCCCGAAACCCGTGTCGGCGCTGATGCTGGCCGGGCTGCGTGCCTCGGCGGGGCTGGAGGTCAAGTCCGTTGAGATGGACTTCGGCCCGGTGCGCTATCTGGAAGGCGGGGAGGGACCGGCGGTGGTGCTGCTGCACGGTATCTACGCCCGCAAGGAACACTGGATCGACATGACCCGGGCGCTGACGGACGGCTACCGCGTCATCGCGCCCGACCTGCCGGGGTTCGGCGGCAATCCCGTGCTGGGCGCCGGCGCCTATGATTACGAGGATCAGGCCGACCGGCTGGCGGCGTGGCTCGAACGGGTGACCGACGGCCCGTTTCACCTGGCCGGCAATTCCATGGGCGGGCAGTTGGCCGCCATGCTGGCCGAGCGCATGCCCGGCCGTGTCCGCAGCCTGGCCCTGATCGGCAGCCCGGTCGGCGTCACGTCGCCCGAAGCCAGCGACATGGAACAGGCCATCCGGCGGGGCGACACGCCGCCGCTGGTCGTCACCAGTCCCGAGGCCTTCCACGCCCGCATGGCCTGGCTGTTTCCCGAAACCCCGTTCATGCCGGCGCCGGTGGTCGAAACCTGGGCAGCCGAGGAAGCGGCGCTGGCGGAAGACAACCGGCGCATCTGGCGGGAGGTGGCCGGGTCGGCGGCACCGCGCCTCGAAGACCTGGCGCCCGGCATCGACATACCTTCGCTGATCATTTGGTGCCGCGAGGACCGCATCTTCCACATCACCGGCGCCCGCGTGTTGGCCGACCGGCTGCCCGGCGCCCGGCTGCACGAACTGTCCGGCTGCGGCCACGTCCCCATGCTGGACCGCCCGGCCGACACCGGCCGTCTCTATCGGGCCTTCCTCGACGGACCCGCCGCCTAGACGTCGGTCGTTCCCCGTGTACAATCGCCGCCCTGGATAACGATACGGACAAGGGAAGGGGCGTCATGACGGCGGGACAAGTATTGGAGGGCAGGGCCAAGCCGAGAGGCAAGTATCCCCACCTCAAGCGGGCGGGCGATTACGTCTACATCTCAGGCACCTCATCGCGGCGGCCCGACAACTCCATCGCCGGCGCCGAGGTCGACGAGATGGGCACCACCAAGCTGGACATCACCGTACAGACCACCGCAGTGCTGGAGAACATCCGCGAGGTCCTCGGTTCCATCGGTGCGGGGCTCGAGGACCTGGTCGAAATCTCCGCCTATCTGGTCAACATGAACGACTTCGGCGGCTACAACGAGGCCTACGCCCGGTTCTTCGACTACACCGGTCCGGCCCGTACGACCGTCGCCGTGCATCAACTGCCCCATCCCCATTTACTGATAGAAATCAAGGCCGTGGCCTACGTTCCGCAAGCCGGTGATTAACGCGTTGGAGTGATTTGTGAGCTGGGAAAAAGAGATCGAGGACCTGCGCCGGCGCGAAGCCCTGGCGCACGGGATGGGCGGGCCGGAGAAGATCAAGCGCCAGCACGATGCCGGCCGCCAGACCGTGCGCGAGCGGCTGGATGTGCTGCTGGACGATGGCTCGTTTCATGAGCTCGGCGCCATCGCCGGCCGCGCCGAATACGACGAGAACGGCAACCTGATCGGCTTCTCGCCTTCGAACCTGCTCTATGGCCGCGGCCGCATCGACGGCCGCACCGTCGTGGTCTCGGCCGACGATTTTACCGTGCGCGGCGGCGCCGCCGACGCGGCCATCCACCAGAAGCAGATCGACGCCGAACACATGGCCAACGAGTTGCGCCTGCCCATGATCCGGCTGATCGAGGGCACCGGCGGCGGCGGCTCGGTCAAGTCATTGGAGATGGAAGGTTACACCTACGTGCCGGCCAACCCGGGCTGGGACTGGGTGGTGGCCAACATGGCGACGGTGCCGGTGGTCGCCCTGGCCATGGGGCCGGTGGCCGGGCTGGGCGCGGCCAGAGCCGTCACCAGTCATTACTCCGTCATGATCAAGGACCAGAGCCAGCTCTTCGTCGCCGGTCCGCCGGTGGTGGCGGGCGTCGGCGAGCAGGTCGACAAGGAAGGCCTGGGCGGCTCCTCCATCCACACCCGCAACGGCGCCATCGACGACGAAGTGGCCGACGAGGCCGAGGCCTTCGCACGGGCCAAGCGGTTCCTGAGCTACCTGCCCAACTCGACCTTCGACCTACCCGAACGCGCGGCCTGCGACGACGACGTCAATCGCCGCGACGAAAACCTCGTCGCCGCCGTGCCCAAGGACCGGCGCAAGGTCTACAAGATGCGGCCGATCATCGAATCCGTGGTCGACGCCGGCAGCTTCTTCGAAGTCGGCCGCCATGCCGGACGCTCGGTCATCACCGGCTTGGCCCGGCTGGACGGCTGGCCCGTCGGCATCGTCGCATCCGACCCGTTCATCTACGGCGGCGCCTGGACGGCGGACTCGTCGATCAAGCTGACCCGTTTCGTCGACATGGCCGAGACCTTCCACCTGCCCGTCGTGCATCTCGTGGACTGCCCCGGTTTCCTCATCGGCACGGCATCGGAGAAGGCGGCCACCATCCGCCACGGCGCCCGGGCGCTGGCCGCCGTCTACCAGGCACGCACGCCGTGGTGCTCGGTGCTGATCCGCAAGTCGTTCGGTGTCGCGGGCGCCGCCCACAGCAACCACACGCGGTTTCACTACCGCTACGCCTGGCCGAGCGGCGACTGGGGCTCCCTGCCCATCGAGGGTGGGTTGGAAGCAGCCTACAAGTCGGACCTGGCCGCGGCCGACGACCCCGAGGCCCTGCGCGCCGATATCGAGCAGCGCCTCAACCAAGTGCGCTCGCCGTTCCGCACGGCCGAGAAGTACCTGGTCGAGGAGATCATCGATCCGCGCGATACACGGCCATTGCTGTGCGAATTCGCCAACCTGGCCGCGCCCCTGCGCACTGCCGTGCCGGTGGCCTTCCCCATGCGCCCCTGAGAAACAAGGAAACCGAACCATGAGCGGCGCCCACGACCCGACCGAGACCTATATCAGCGTCGACGACGGCGGCGCCATGACCGCCGTGCCGGTGACCGCGGATTTCTGGCCCGACCTGATGGCCGGCAAGCGCACCGTCGGCGAACGCCTGATGACCGGTTTCGACGTGACCGGCGACATGGACCATTGGGAACGGCACCCGGCGGGCGAGGAGATGTTCATCAGCGTCTCGGCCACCGTCGACGTCACCTGCTGGCACGGCCCCGAACCGGGCGAGGGCGACCGCACCGACATCCGCCTGGAGCCCGGCCAGGTCGCCATCGTGCCGCGCAACTGCTGGCACAGGTTCTTCGCGCGCCGACCCGGCCGCCTGCTGGTCATGACCTGGGGAGCGGGTACCGACCACCGGCACGACGGAGATTAGCGGGCATATTGGTTAGATAAGAAACTCTAGTGTCTTGCCCGGGCTTGACCCGGGCATGGCGTTTGGTTGCTGGCCACAAACGGTCTGACGAACCTGCCTTTTTCCCCCGTTTTCCGCCAATTTCCCCCGAATCTACCCCCATTTGTGACAATTAACACAGGCCCGGGGTGCCGCCCGCCACGGCGGTGGGCGGGCGGTTTGGGCACAATCCTCTCAACAGAACGGCACAACACCGAACCCGAGAGGAAACACCATGTTCACGAAATTCATCACCGCCGCCGCCATCGTCACCGTCACCGTCACCGCCACCGCAGCCCTGGCCGATGCCCCCAAGCTGGGCGTCCGCTTCGACACCGGCCTGCGTACCGCCGGCAACGGTTACTCCGCCGCCCAGCCGACCCGCACCGTCGGTACCCCCCGCGGCATCCTGAAAACCCGCACCGCCACGACCCGCGCTCCCAAGCCCCGCGCCAGCTTCAACAAGTTCAGCAAGGGCTTCGCCAAGCAGCCGGCCGCCATCCAGACCTTGAAGCGCGGCCAGAAGGCCCAGAACGTGCGCATGAACAACCGCATGCAGACCCGCAAGGGCAAACAAGTGACCCGCGCCATCGCCAAGAACCGTGACGCGCTGCGCCACCAGGGCGACGTCGCCCGCCACGCCCGGAAGAAAGTTTCGGTCACCAAGACCCTGCAGGCCAAGGCCAGCCCCAAAGTCAGCCCCCGGGTTCCGTCCCGCGTCGTCAAGGCCGGCCAGCGGGCCCAGGCCAAGCGCATCGTCGCCAAGGCTCCCGCCCGCACGCTGAAGGCCGGCAAGGTTGCCCGCAACTCCCGCAAGGCCACCCGCGTCGCCCGCACGGCCAAGTACGCCAAGACCACCGCGTCCGCGGCCAAGACCGCCAAGTCCGTGAAGAAGTACAAAGCCCTGACCGGCGGCGTTGGCCTGATGGCTGCCGAGACGGTCCTGGGCACCGACCTGCCGGACGCCGTGGACGCCGCGATGTGGACCGTGAACACCCTGAAGGATCCGAAGAACGCCCACAAAGCGGTCGCCAAGCTGGGTGTGGACACCGCCAAGAAGACCGTCGAGATCGCCAAGACCCTGACCAACCCGAAGAAGATGGCCAAGAACACCATCAACGGCGTGAAGAGCGTCGGCAAGACCACGGTCAAGATCGCCAAGGCCATCTCGACCCCGAAGAAGACCGCCAAGAAGATCGGCAAGTCCATCTCCAAGGCCGGCAAGAGTATCGGCAAGGCCGCCATGAAGCTGAAGTTCTGGTAGGCGGAGAAGACACGACAAAATTCACCGAAGCAAACCTCCCAAAAACTGCCGGCGCCTCTCAGGCGCCGGTTTTTTTGTTACCGAATGGGGTACCAGGCCGCGGCTCGGATCAGACCTCGGAAAAACGTTTCGACAATTCCGCCATGGTCAGCAGTTCGCGTTTCTCCTCGCTCAGATAGTCCGCCGCGATGCCGTAGCTTTTCCAGCGCTTGCGCACCTTGGCTTCCAGCACGGGGTCGATCTTGTTGAGCGGCGGGTAGCGGTTGCCGTTCCAGTCCGGGTTGCGCTCGTGTTCCCAGCTGCGGGTGGCGTCGATCAGCACCCGGTGCCATTTGCCGGTGCCGTACTTGGCGATGTCGCGGTCGGCGGGCAGGGTGGAGGGGTCGAGTACCGAGCCGTAGGTCGGCCCGTGGATCAGCACGTCGCCACGCCTGGCATTGACCCGGAAGGCCATGGCCCAGTCCAGCGCCTCCCGGTCGCGGATGTCGATGTCCTCCTCAACCACCATGACGTTCTTGAAGAACCACTGGCCGGCGGCGGTGGCCCACAGGGCGTGGCCGATCTGGGTGGCGTGGCCGCGGTAGCGCTTGCGCACCTGGATGACGATGTTGGTGCCGGTGGAGACCGGCGGCATCCACACGTCGGTGACGCCGGCGACGCCCGCGTCCTCCAGCATGTTCCAGGCGATGGCCGACCAGGAATAGGCGCACAGCGGTGAATCCTCGCTCGGGAACCCCGGCCGCGCGCCTTCCAGCGCACCGCGCATGATCGGTTTCCTGCGGTGGGTCACGCAGCTCACCTGCACCACCGGTTTCGGCGAGGGCTTGCCGCCCAGATACCCGGGATAGTCGGCGAACGGCCCCTCCATCTCGTAGGTCGCCGGGTCGGGATCGATCCAGCCCTCGACCACGATCTCGGCCGTCGCCGGGACCTGCAGCGGCACCGTCTCGCAATCCACCAGCTCGACCGGCTGGCCGACGATGGCGCCGATCATGTCCCACTCGCAGATCTGCTTGGGGAACGGGCTGCCGGCGCAGAACGGCATGGCGTCGTGCCAGCCGTGCACGATGGCGACGGGCATGCGGCGCTCGGCGTCCTGGTGCTTGCCGAAGTGGGTACCCCAGCCCTGGGTCGGCACCAGCAGCTTGCCGATCTTGCGTTTGTCCAGCACCTGGCCGCGATAGAGTCCGATGTTGGGCCGGTCTGTGACCGGGTCGTGGGTGACCACGCCGCAGAACGTGTCCATGTACTGGCCGCCGTCGGAGGCATGCCACTTGACCGAGGGAAACTGCCACAGGTCGATGTCGTCGCCCCGCAGGATAACGTCCTTGACCGGGCCGGTCGCGACCGTCACCGGTTCGATAGGTTGGCGGTAGGTGTCCTTGAGGTGCCGGACGATGGTCTTGTCCGGCGTGTCGTCCGGCAGGCCGAGCATCAGCGCCACCTTCGCCCGGTCGCCGACGCCGCAGGTCATGAACTGGGTGCAGCGGCCCTTCTTGTAATCCTTGATGTTTTCGAACAGCAGCGCCGGCCCGCCGACGCTGAGATTGACCCGTGCGATGGCACCGATCTCCTCGTCCCAATCGACCTTGGCCGTGACCGTGCTCAACTGCCCGGCCGCCTCGAGGGTGGCCAGCCAGGTGCGCATGCTGGGCTGCTCGGCGGTTTTCTTTTTGCTCGATTTTCCGGTCGTCTTTTTTCCAGCCGTTCGTACCACCATGTCCGTCGCCCCCCTCATGAATAGGTGGCGAAAATGCTAGCACGCCGCTGAAATTACGGGGTGGTGAATCTCCATTTTCCCTCATTTTCCGCCGATTCCGACCGAATCCACCCCGATTTGTGACAATTAACACAGGCTTGCGGTGCTGCCTGCCACGGCGGATGGCGGGCCGTCTGGGCACAATCCTCTCAACACAACGGCACAACACCGAACCCGAGAGGAAAGCACCATGTTCACGAAATTCATCACCGCCGCCGCCATCGTCACCGTCTCCACCACCGTCGCAATGACTTCCGCCAACGCCGGCGCGCCGCGCCTGGGCGTCAGCTTCGACAGTACCCCCCGCGTCGCCGGCAACGGCTACTCCGCCGCCCAGCCGACCCGCACCGTCACCGCCCCCCGCGGCATTCTGAAGACCAGCACCGCCACCCGCGCCCCCAAGCCGCGCGCCAGCTTCACCAAGTTCAGCAAGGGCTTCGCCAAGCAGCCGACCGCCATCCAGACGTTGAAGCGCGGCCAGAAGGCCCAGAACGTGCGCATGAACAACCGCATGCAGACCCGCAAGGGCAAGCAGGTCACCCGCGCCATCGCCAAGAACCGCGACGCGCTGCGCCACCAGGGCGACGTTGCCCGCCACGCCCGCAAGAAAGCATCCGTCACCAAGACCCTGCAGGCCAAGGCCACGCCCCGGGTGCCGTCCCGCACCATCAAGGCCGGCCAGCGGGCCCAGGCCAAGCGCATCGTCGCCAAGGCGCCCGCCCGCACGCTGAAGGCCGGCAAGGTCGCCCGCAACGCCCGCAAAGGCGTCAAGACTGCTCGTTACGCCCGGACCACCACCCAGGTCGCCAAGACCGCCAAGTCCGTGAAGAAGTACAAAGCCCTGACCGCCGGCGTCGGCGTGATGGCCGCCGAGACGGTCCTGGGCACCGACCTGCCGGACGCCGTGGACGCCGCGATGTGGACGGTCAACACCCTGAAGGACCCGAAGAACGCCCACAAGGCCGTCTACAAGCTGGGCAAGGACACGGTCAAGAAGACGGTCGAGATCGGCAAGACCCTGACCAACCCGAAGAAGATGCTGAACAACACGGTCAACGGTGTGAAGAGCGTCGGCAAGACAACGGTCAAGATCGCCAAGGCCATCTCCACCCCGAAGAAGACCGTCAAGAAGATCAGCAAGTCCGTCGCCAAGGCCGGCAAGAGCATCGGCAAGGCCGCCAAGAAGCTGAAGTTCTGGTAAGCCGAAAAGACGAAGCTCAACACCTCAACAGCAAACCTCCCAAAAACTGCTGGCGCCTTATGGGCGCCGGTTTTTTTGTGACAACCGTAAGGAGAAGGCGCGTGTCTTTGTAAGCGTAAATCTATTGAATTTTTGGTTGTATTAGATAGTCTAATAGCCAACAAATTCAGTGATTGGGGGTGCAGCCTAAGTGGATGAAGACAAGAAAATCATCCCACGTTCTCGCCAAAAGCTCAGTCCTGACGAGTTCAAAGAGCTATTTCATTTAATGCAAGCGCAGCCTTGGCTGGCGCTCAAGTATGAAGCACTTGAGTGTCTTTGGAGCCTTTGCGAAGATTTCGATGAGCAGCGGTTAATAACACAGCTACTTCATCGGTTTACATACATTGAGCCAGGTGAGTTCGATAATTGTTTAGGCGCAATGACTACCATCGTTGTTGATGAATGGAAGCTTCAACCTGATCGAACATTGATCGCTGCATTGCACAACGACGACGATGCAGATAGCTCACAACTAATCGCGCAAGCTTTGAAAAAGCATTTTGCTGGATTGCAGGGATGGAGCGAAAGGCATTTTTTCAATTCTGCTTTTAAGGCAATTCATTCAGCTAATGATGGAGATAATATTGTTTTGGTTGATGACTTTGTTGGCACTGGCAATCAAGCAAACAAAGTGCTTGCATCTTGCATTAAATCAATGGGCAAGCTTAACAAACCAAATATCAAAATATTCCTTCTGTGTATCGCGGCAATGGAGTTCTCTAAAGGTACAGTCGCCAATTTAGCGGGCTTCTACTCATTAATTTGGCTGAAAAAAGGTATCCAAGATTACTATGTTGGAAGTGAATTAGATGATGCAAATAAAAAAATGTTGCGATTAGAAAGTACTTTGCTAGCAAAGAATGGAAGGAAAACAATGCCATCTTTTGGGTATAGGCATTCAGAGAGTTTATTTGGTCACGAATTCGGTACCATACCGAACAATGTATTTCCTGTATTCTGGTGGAAATGGTTGGTGGATAAGTCTGAAAGAAAAACACTATTCAATAGGTTATGAATTGTGGAGTTCTCGAGCGAAGAAAAAATCATAGTTGTCGATTTGTTGCAATATGGACGTTGCAGCATTTACGAGTTCCATGAAAAATATTTGCTGTCACCCGCGCAAGTTTATTCATCTATTGTAAAACTAAAGAATTTGAACATTATTAAAGTAGATGAACAATACTTGTCTCTAGAAGACAATGCCAAGCAAACGATTTACTTATTTAGGCATCAGATATTCCGACGACAAAAACCGTGGCGCGAAATACCTGAGGATTTCTTGGACAAAACAGACCGAGAAATGACCGCTTATCTTCCGTCTTTCAAACAAGTTGATAGAAGACTTTTAGTAGAAATTGGTAAGAAGGAGAAACTTGGCGTCGGAGAATAGCACGATGAGGTGTATTCGCCTCGTGTGGATAAGGCCAGTTTTAACCTATCGGCATGAACCTTGAGGGCTCACGCCGACAACTTTGACAAGTTGTCGCACAATTCGCTGTCGCTTAGCACTCCTGCGATTGTGCAAGAACAAGTTGACTAGACAGTATTCTCTGGCGCCTTCCTTTTTTATGGATTTGAATGAAAAAGCAGAATGGATACACAATATCCAAGAAAATGTGCGTTCTGAAAAATGGGTGAACGCATATGTTTCTTACATTGAGCGTTTAGATAATAGGGGAGTTCCAGTTGTCTTTGAACTTGATCATCTAAGTGAAATACTGGGTGTTCAAAAAGAAATTTTGACTCAAGCAGTTATTAAGCCTGAAAAATTTTATCGCACTTTCACCATACCTAAATCAAACGGTGGAGAACGAACAATAGATGCGCCTTATCCATTTATGCTTGAGTTACAGCGATGGATTGCGAACAACATACTAGGTTCAGTGCGAATTAGTGAATATGCGCACGGATTTGCACCAGAAAAGTCTGTTATTACGAATGCAAGAGAACACTTAGGCAAAAGCTGTATTCTGAAGCTCGATATCAGAAATTTCTTTCCCAGCATAGCTCTGCCTCGAGTTGTAGCTATTTTTCGATTTATCGGTTACACGCCGCGCGTCAGTTATTACTTAGGTACTTTGTGTAGTTTGAGGAATTCATTGCCACAGGGTGGTGCCGCTAGCCCAGTAATTAGCAACATTGTAGCTACTCCATTGGACTTGCGATTGGCAGGGTTAGCCAACCAATTTGGGTTGAATTACTCACGATATGCAGATGATTTAACATTTTCAGGGGACAAGATTGCCATCAAGTTTTTGTCCCATGTGGGCGCCATTATTGAGAACGAAGGTTTCGCTATCAATGAAAGTAAAACCCGCCTGATTCGTGGTGGCGGTCGTCGGATAGTTACAGGAATATCGATAGGATCGGGGAGTCTAAAACTACCTCGGCCAACACGCCGTAAGATCAGACAAGAGGTGTACTTTATTGAACGTAACGGCGTTCTAAATCAGTCAGAGCGCGAAGGTATATTCGATCCCGTGTATGTTGACAGGGTTATTGGCAAGTTAAATTTCTGGAGGAGCGTTGAACCCGAAAACGCTTACGTTCGAAGTAAATTGGCGCTCTTAAGTGATTTCGCAAAAAACGCTGTGCAAGATATCCCAGCCCGGCCGGGTATTTGATTTGAATCGGCTCCTGATCAGAATAGTGTTTGCGGCCCTATTTGCTTAATTGAATGCCGATATAGGGTCACCCCGGCACAATCCTCCGCCCCACCGCGCGTCCCAACAACTTCAGCCGGTCATTCCACGGCAACCGCCAGAAGTTCGTCGTCACGGCGCCCTTGGTGAAGAAGGTCTTGTAGGAATAGTCGATGGCGACGTCGATCATGATCGGCGGGCCGCCTTCGCGGGTGCGTTTGAGGGCCTCGGCGACGACGGCGTCGCTCTTGGCGTCAAGCCGCACGAGATCGCAGTGTCCATTGTAACCAAAAAAAGAATTAGTTGCTCACTGCGTAACTAAAGATAGAGTCTACCTATTCGCGCAGAGAGCGCTTCAAATTGTTAGTCACCAATGACTACTTTGTCACCCCAACTGCAAGCCGCATTAGTGGCCGCTGTCGTGGCGGTCGTCGGCATAATTGTGCGTGATGTAGGTATGAAGATTTGGGAGCGTCGCGCAGAAAAAACCGAAACGGCACAAGAGATATTTCACAAGTATTCTGATCCACTTGCTTCAAGCGCAACAAGTCTATTGTGGCGCCTAAATGAAGTGATAAACGGTGAAGGTCGGGGTGCGTATCTTCAGGTTGACGCACATTCGTCAAAGTTTGCCGAGTATAAGCGGTTAAGTACGTTCTACAGGATTCTAACACTCCTTGGTTGGATTCGTGCATTTCGTCGGGAATTGTCATTTTTAAAAGCAACAAAAAGCGAAGATATCGCGACGATTAGAAGCGCGATAAGCGATCTCGAATCGGCTTTAGCCGATGGGGCACATGTCGAAGGTAGACGGTTAGTAGGGCTGATGCAGCTTTGGGATTTGAACACCAACAATAATGAGTCTGAACTGATACGCATTGGCATTGTAGTAGATCAGATTTTGAGCAGAGAACTGCATGCGGGACAGGTGATAGTGGCTAGCGAGCTATCAAAGGATAGCCAGAGAAATCTCTGCCTCGAACTTGCGAATAAGGTTTCCAACGAACTAAAAGTCAATCCACCTGGTGAAGAAGTCGTCAACGAAACTGTCGCAAGAGCGGTGCAGTGCTTGTCTTATCGAGAAGCTTGGATCTACAGAGACTGGCAAGTGGGTCTAGGAGATTTGATGCTTCGAGAAATGGACAAAGGACCGAGAATGTTCGATGTCATTGGTTTCAAAGATTTTGAAACCTTGGTGACCGAAGGTAGCGAAATTGATAAACGTTGGATCGGCCGTGTCACCGCAGTTTTTGATAACGTCGACGTTTCTGGAGCTGACACATACGATGTGAGATTGGAACAACTTCGTAATACACTTCGTGCAACAGCAAACTTGCTTATCTCTCTAACAAATGCGGACAATCAACAAAAAATCTTGCAAGAAAAAAGCCTAGAATTGGCCAATCAAATTGTTGGTCAGAGTGAGTAAGGTACTGCAAGTTTCCGCGCTAATTCACCCTGGCACAATCCTCCGTCCCACCGCTCTTCCCAACAACTTCAACCGGTCGTTCCACGGCAGCCGCCAGAAGTTCGTCGTCACGGCGCCTTTGGTGAAGAAGGTCTTGTAGGAATAGTCGATGGCGACGTCGATCATGATCGGCGGCCCGCCGTCGCGGGTGCGCTTCAACGCCTCGGCGACGACGGTGTCGCAGTCGGCATCTGAGTCTAGCCGCAGGAAGTCGCAGTTGGCGGCGGTGGCGAAGGCCTCCACCGAGTAGCCGGGCAGATCGGTGTTGACCTTCTTGTTCATGGTGATCTTCTGGAACTGGGCGATTTGCGCCAGTTCGCCGTCGCGCAGCACGAACACAGCCGGTGCCGCGCCGTAGGCCGCGCCCGTCAGGAGTTCCAGCCCGGTCATCAGAAGCGCGCCGTCGCCGGCCAGGGCGATGACGTCCTTTGACGGGTTGGCGATCTTGGCGCCGAGCGCCGCCGGCACCGAATAGCCCATGCAGGAGTAGTCCACCGGAGCGAGGAAACGGCCGGGCGCGTCGAGCCGTAAATGCTCCATGGCCAGGAAGGTGGAGTTGCCGCTGTCGGCGGTGAAGATGGCGTCCGCCCCGGCGTGTTTCTGCAGGGCGGCGAACAGGGCGGCGGGGCGCACCCGCTCGCCCGATTTCTGGCCGGCCCGGTCGGCGGCGAGGGCGGCGTGCCCGGCGGCGATTTCGGATGCGAGCGTCGATGAGTCGCGGCCCCCAGAATCCAAAGAGCCCAGGTGCTCCAGTAGCGCCGTCAGGAACAGGCCGGCGTCGGATTCGACGGCGAGGCGGGATTTGTAGTTGCGGTCGAACACGCTCGGGTCGATGTCGACGTGGATCAGGTTCTCGGGCGTCTCGAAGCCGTACGACGCCGTCGCCACCTCGCCGAAGCGGCAGCCGATGGCCAACAGGGCGTCGCAGCGGTCCATGGCCTTGCGCACGAACGGCGGCGCGGCGCGGCCGAAGCCGTTCCATAGAAACAGGGGATGGCTTTCGGGCATCACGCCCTTGCCCTGGATGGTGGTGGTGACCGGCGCGGCCAACGTTTCCGCCACTTGTTGTAAGCGCTCGGAGGCGCCGCGCGCCCCGTTGCCGACGTAGATGGCCGGGTTCCTGGCCTCGGTCAGCATTCTTGCGGCCTCGGCCACCTGGGCCGGGTCGGGCGGCGTGGGGCCACCGGCGGGAGCCTCATAGGTCAGCTCGGGAATGTTCTGGGTCAGGATGTAATAGTTGGCCGGCACCTCGACGGCGACCGGGCCGGGGGCGCCCTCGCGGGCCAGCGCGAACGCCTGGCGCACGGTGGGGTAGATGTCGCCGGGCGCCTGGACCTTGAGCTGGGCCTTGGTGACGGGCGCCAGCAGGGCGAGCTGGTCGATGTCGTGCAGTTGGAACGCCTTGCCGGTGTCGTCGCGGATGCCCGAGGCCAGCACCACCATGGGCACGTTGTCCATGTACGCCTCGGCGATGCCGGAGAGGGCATGACTAATACCGGCGCCAGGCACCACGTTGAGTACGCCCACGGAATCCGACGAGCGCGACACGGCGTCGGCCATGAACGAGGCGGCCTGCTCGTCGGTCACCAGGACGGTCTCGATGGTGCCGGCCTGGTCGATGGAGTCGTACAGTTCGATGTTGTGGGTGCCGGGAATGCCAAAGGCGTACCTGGCGCCTTCGTCCTCCAGCGCCTTGACCACCACGTCCGCGCCGCGCTTCTTCATGCCGCCGACTCCTGAGCTGTATTGGCCACTGCCGCCAATTCCGCATAGTCTTCGCGCACCTGCTGCGCCACCCGGTCGGCCAGGCCCATGATGGTGAGGTAGGGGTTCACCTCCGAGCATTGCGGGAACAGGCTGGCGTCGGCGACGTACAGCCCCGGTTCGCCGTGCACCCGGCCCCAGGCGTCGGTGACCGATTTGGCCGTGTCCCCGCCCATGCGGCAGCCGCCCATCAAATGGGCGCTGGCGATGGAGATCTTGCCGAGCTTGAAATTGTCGCGGGTGATGATGTCGTCGATCCGGTTGGCCTCGTGCGCCTCGATGAAGAACCGGTCGGCCGACGGCGCGTGCACCCGCTCGGCCCCGGCGGCGAAGAAGATGCGCGTCGACGTGCGCTGGCTGTGCACGAGTGCATTAATGGTCGTGTCGTGGAAGGCGTAGTGCACGACGGGGTTGCCGTCATTGTCCACCTCGATCCGGTTGTCCTTCTCGGCCGGGTCCATGGCCAGCACCAGGATCATCTGCAGGCGCCGCATGTCGGCCATCAACGCCGAGTGTTCCGGGCCGAAGCCCGACAGGCTCTTGGCCGTGACGAAGGGGAAGTACATGCAGGTCTCGAGCAGGTAGCGCTCCGACTCCATGTACTCGTCGCAGAAATAGCTCTTGGGGTGGCCCTGGTAGTTGGTGATCGGGCCGGCGTGCTGGCCGACCAGGATCAGCGCCGGGTGGGCGGTGAAGTAGCGTCCGAGCATGGGCAGCCTGTCGCCGAAGCCCGAACGAAACAAGAGGGCGGGGGAGCCGACCGAACCCGACGAGACGACGATGGCCTTGGCGGTAATGGTGTAGTCGCCCGGTGCCCAGGCCGACGGTTCGCCGAAGTCGCGGTTCTCGATGCGAGCGTGCAGGGTCTTGCCGTCGATGCGCTCCACCCGGCAGTTGGTGATCAGTTCCACCCCGTTCGCCGCCGCGGCGGGCAGCTGCACCCTGAGCGTGCCCTGCTTGGCGGCGTTGGGGCAGCCGAGATTGCACAGCCCCGAGCCCTTGCAGCCCTTGACGTTGATGGGGAACTGTTCGCAGGCGTATCCGAGCTCCTGGCAGCCTTCGTGGAACAGCCGGTTGTTGTCGTTGATCTTCTCCGGTTCCTGCAGGTGCACGTTGTTCTCGCCCATGTATTTCTTCGAGCGCCCGACCAGGTCGGCCCAGTCGAGGCCCGGCACGGCCCAGCGCTCGGCCACGTGTTCGGGCAGCAGGATCGACGTGCCGGTGTAGACCACCGTCGAGCCGCCCAGCAGGCGTCCCATGGCCAGGGTCATGGTGCCGTCGGACGTCATCATGCCGCCGTTGTCGACGTACAGCTTCTGGGCCATCTCGGATTCGCGGCCGGTGTATTCGTCCTCGCGCAGGCGCGGGCCCTGTTCCAGCACGGCGATGCGCAGGCCGTCGGCGCACATGGACGAGAGTTCCTTGGCCACCGTGCCGCCGCCGGCGCCCGAGCCGATGATGATGATGTCGTAGTCCTTGCGGGTCTTCATGAGGCGCCTCCCGCAATGCGTTCGTTGTGGCGCCGGGCCAGTTCGGTGTTGCCGTCGAATTCCGGCGTCCAATGCACCTGCGCCGCCGCTTCCGGGCGGCCGTAATAGCCCATGAACACCATGGCCTTGAGGCCCCAGGTACCTTTGCGCAGCAGGGTCACCGGCGCGTCCTGAAACCAGGCCAGCACGGCGTCCTGTTGCTGGGGCGAAAGCTTGTCGAACGGTTTGCCGTAACGGAACACCGGGGCGAGACGCACGATTTTGAGCAGCGTGCCGAACTGCTTCTGCACGGCCGCCGGCCGCTGGCCCAGCGCCGTGTCGATCAGGCCCTTGAAGTCGCGCTTACCGGTGTCGTCGAGGCCGGCGGTTTCCGGCGTCACCCGCGCCGCCACCGCCATCAGCAGCGCCCATTGACTGTCGTCCAGGGCGCTCATTGCATTGCTCCCACTGTCGTCCCTCCCCAGAGATGTTTTCGGCAATGCTAACACCATTGTTCGACCGATGGCCACGCCGCACGGCAGCGGCTATGGTGCCGCCATGTTGCGTGTCCGCGATCTTGTCAGGCCGGGATTGTCGCCGGTGTCGTTTGACGTCGCGTCAGGCTCGTGTCTGACCGTGCGCGGCCCGTCGGGCAGCGGCAAGACCCTGTTGCTGCGCGCCATCGCCGACCTCGATCCCAACGGCGGCTCGGTGTCCCTCGACGAACAAAACCGTGACCGGATGCCGGCACCGGCATGGCGAACGCTGGTCGGCTACGTGCCCGCCGAACCGGCCTGGTGGGCCGACACGGTGGCCGAACACTTCAGCGATTGGCCGGCCAACGCGCCGCTGGTCACCCGTCTCGGTTTGCCCACCGACATGGGCACGGCCCCGGTCGCCCGGCTGTCCACCGGCGAACGCCAGCGGCTTGCCCTGGTGCGGGCGCTGGAACGTGATCCCAGGGTGCTGCTGCTCGACGAGCCGACGGCGGCGCTCGACGAGACCTCGCGCGATGCTGCCGAGACGATCCTGCGCGAACGCCTGGCCGAAGGTGTCAGCCTGCTGTGGGTCACCCACGACGGCGCCCAGGCCAGGCGTTTGTCCAAACGGTGCCTGAACGTGGACAAGGGACAGGTGACGGAGGGGGACGTATGAGCTACATCGCGCTGACCTACCTCGACCTGGCCCTGGCCGCCGTGCTGGTGGTGATCAACGGTATCTTGTCGCTGGCGCTGCGGCTGAACCTGGAAAAGCAACTGACCATCGCCACCGTGCGCATGGTGGCCCAGTTGCTGCTGGTCGGCCTGGTGCTCAAGACTTTGTTCGCCCTGGTTTCGCCCTTGTGGACCACCCTGGTCGCCGCCGTCATGGTTGGCTTCGCGGCGCGCGAGGTGATGGCGCGGCAGCATAGACGTCTATCGGGCTTCTGGGCCTACGGCCTGGGCGGCGCCAGCATCCTGGTCGCCTCGACCATCGTCATGATCTTCGCCCTGACCACCCAGATCGCCGCCGAACCCTGGTACCACCCGCGCTACGCCCTGCCGCTTCTCGGCATGGTGCTGGGCAATACCATGACCGGCATCAGCCTGGGCCTGGATACCCTGACCTCCAACCTGGTGCGCGACCGGGCGGCGGTGGAGGCGCGGCTGATGCTCGGCGCCGACCGCCGCACGGCCATGCAGACCACCGTGCGCGGCGCCCTCCGCACGGGCATGATGCCGACCATCAACGCCATGTCGGCCACCGGCCTGGTGGCGCTGCCCGGCATGATGACCGGCCAGATCCTGGCCGGCGCCGACCCGGTCGAGGCGGTGAAGTACCAGATCCTGGTCATGTGCCTGATCGCCGGCGGCACCAGCCTGGGCACGGTGGGCGCCGTTCTGGCCGGCGCCGCGCGGCTCACCGACGGCCGCCACCGGCTGCGCCTCGACCGGCTGCGGCAGCCGGAATCTTGAAATTTGCGTATCGCACCCGGTTCCGACGCCATTGTCGCCACATAATTTGAGGTTTTACGACTTTCGAGTTATGCGCGCGTTTACGAGATGTTAAAGGCCCTGTGCGCAATTAGGTATCGGCGCACCGAATAACGATATTTCGAACAAGACGATCATCCATGGCCAATTGGCATTCACTTTGGCTGTCCAAGCCCCTGCAGGCGGAACTGCGGCGCGAGGCCGACGTGGAGCGTATCGCGTCGATCGTACGGTTTTCCCCTGTGGTGGCGGGTTCCAATCTGCTGTTTTACCTGATCACGGCAGTCTTTCTTTGGAATGAGGTGGGCGCGGAGATGCTGCTCGTCTGGGGGTGTGTCTTCGCCACGACGACCATACTGCAATTGCGGACATGGTGGCGGAACCGCGACCGGGCACGACCCAACAGTGTGCGGGACAAGGTGTTGACCCGGGCGATATTGTGGTCGGTCCTGATCGGTGGCCTTTGGGGGGCTTTCGCCTGTGTCGCCATGCCGCTCCAGTCGGTGACCCATCAGGTCCTGCTGGTCGCCATCGTCGCCGCCGTCACGGCCGGCCCGGTGACAATTCTGCAACCCTTGCCTGCGGCGGCCGGGGCCTACGTTCTTGCCGTGATCGGCCCGGTTCTTGTCCGTACGATTACCATGGAAAGTTCGGTCGGCGTCTTCATCGCCACCTTCCTGCTGGCCTATATGGGTATTGTCATGGTGTCGGTGCGCAACGGTTACCTAGCCTTCGTGGAGGCGGTCAAATTGCGGGTGTCCAATACGCACTTGGTGCGCCGGGCGGAACACGCCAACCGCACCAAGTCGGAGTTCCTGGCCAACATGAGCCACGAACTGCGCACGCCCTTGAACGCGATCCTCGGATTCTCGGAAATCATCGGCAACCAGATCTACGGCAAGTTCGGCGAGCAGAAATACGTCGACTGCGCCAAGGACATCGAAGCCAGCGGCCGTCATCTGCTGGACATCATTAATGACATTCTTGACCTGGCGAAAATCGAATCCGGCCAACTCGAGCTGTACGAAGAAGATGTCGACATTCCCAACGCCATCAACCAATGCGTCCGCATGGTCGAGGACCGCGCCGCGCGCCAGGGCGTGGAAGTGAAGGTCGAAACCGAGGAGAGCCTGCCGTTCCTTTGGGCGGACGAACGCAAGGTGAAGCAGATACTTCTCAACCTGTTGTCCAACGCCGTCAAGTTCACGCCGGAAGGCGGCGAGGTCGCCGTGTCCGTCAAGCGTGACGACAATGGCGGTATGAACGTGGTCGTGCGCGATACGGGTGTCGGCATGAAGCCCGAGGAAATCCCCTTGGCCATGGCACCGTTCAGCCAGATCGACGGGTCCTACAACCGCGAGCACGAAGGCACCGGCCTGGGTCTGCCGCTGTCCAAATCGTTGAGCGAATTGCACGGCGGCGGTCTGAAACTGGAAAGCGCCGAGGGCTACGGCACCAAGGTCACGTTCTCGCTGCCCGCGGAACGTATCCGGCCGACAGGCGACGCGGCGGCGGCTTGATCACTCGGCGGCGTCGGCCTTGGCGGATGGTGCGCGGTACTGCACCGCCAGTTCATCCAGCCGTTGCCTGTAACCGGCCACGGCCTTGTCCTTCACGTGACCGAAACCGCGGATCGCCAGTGGCAGTTCGGCGATCTCGACCGCCAGGGCATGATTGTCGTGGGTCAGGCCGGACAGCAGGTCGCCGACCAACCGCTCGTACTCGGTGATCAATTGGCGTTCGGCGCGGCGTTCTTCGGTACGGCCGAACGGGTCGAGCGGTCCGCGACGCAGCCCCTTCATCTTGGCCAGCGCGCTGAACAGGGTTTCCATCCAGGGACCGTAGTCCCGCTTGCGGGGAAGGCCGTCCGAGCCCGAGCGGTTCAGGAACGGTGGTGCCAGGTGATAGCGGACCGTGTAGTCGCCGCTGAACTGCCGGGCGAGCCGGTCCTTGAACGCCGGATCGGCATGCAGCCGGGCCACTTCATATTCGTCCTTGTAGGTCAGCAGCTTGAAATAGGCCCGTGCAACGGCATCGGCCAGGCCTGAACGGCCGGGTGCCTTGTCCTGTTCGGCCTTGGACACGGTGTCCATCAGCGCCGGAAGCCTCGCGGCATAGGCGGCATCCTGATAACCGGTCAGGAATTCCGTCATCTCCGCCAGGGTTGCCGGCGGTCGAGACGGCGACTCGGCGCTTAATTGCTCGTCGATGTGTTGCGGGTCTTGGACCGCACGCCGTCCCAGCCGGAAGGCATTCAGATTGAGATCGACGGCGACACCGTTCAACCGGATCGCCCGTTCGATGGCGTCGGCGCTGACCGGTACCTTGCCCAGTTGGAAGGCATAGCCGAGCAGAAACACGTTCGAAGCCATGGAATCGCCCACCAACCGGGCGGCGATGCGCACGGCGTCCAGGCTGTGCACGTTGTCCGCTTCGCCCGCTGCCGTGATGATCCTGGAACGAACGCCGGCGGAGGCAAAATCACAGTTGGGGTCGTTGACGAATGCGCCTGTCAGGGTCTTGTGGTCGTTGACCACGGCGACGCTGCGTCCGGCCCGCAGCTTTTCCAGGGCCATGGGCGCGGCGCCGGCCAGCAGGTCGCAGGCGAGCAGCAAATCGGCATCCTGCGCGGCGATCCGCGGCGAGTGCAATTGCTCGCGCCGGCCCGCGAGGCGGATATGGGTGTAGACGGCACCGCCCTTTTGCGACAGTCCGGTCATGTCGAGGATGGTCGACGCCTTGCCGTCCAAGTGGGCCGCCATGCCGAGCAGGGCGCCGATGGTGACCACGCCCGTACCGCCGACGCCGGCGACAAGAATGGAGTAGGGGGCATCCTCGGTGACGGGTGGGGGCAGCGGCAGATCGTCATTGCCGGCCACGTCCTTCAGCTCCGGCCGTCTCACCGCGCCGCCTTCCACGGTGACCAGCGCCGGGCAGAAGCCCTTGAGGCACGAATAGTCCTTGTTGCAGACATACTGGTCGATGGCGCGTTTGCGGCCGAACGGTGTTTCCACCGGCACCACGGCCAGGCAGTTGGAGGCGACGCCGCAATCCCCGCAGCCTTCGCAGACCGCTTCGTTGATGAACACATAGCGGGCCGGGTCGTCCATCTTGCCGCGCTTGCGCCGCCGGCGTTTTTCGGCGGCGCATGTCTGGTCGTAAACCAGCACCGAGACGCCGGGGATTTCGCGCAACTCCCGCTGCACGGCGTCAAGGTCGTCGCGGTGATGGAACGTGACGCCGGATGCGAAGCGGGCGCCGACCGGATACTTGTCCGGATCGTCGCTGACCACGGCAATGCGTGTGACGCCTTCCGATTCGATTTGCCGCGTCAGATCGGGCACGGTCAGGGTACCGTCGGTCGGCTGACCACCTGTCATGGCGACGGCGTCGTTGTACAGCAGCTTGTACGTGATGTTGACTTTGGCCGCGATGGCGGCGCGGATACCCATCAGGCCGGAATGAAAGTAGGTGCCGTCGCCCAGGTTCTGGAATACGTGCGGCATGTCGGTGAACGGCGCCCGGCCGACCCAGGTCACGCCCTCGCCGCCCATCTGGGTATAGGTCTTGGTATCCGGATTGAGCCAGGCCGCCATGGTGTGGCAGCCGACGCCGGCAATGGCCGTGCTGCCGTCGGGGACGCGGGTCGAGGTGTTGTGCGGGCAGCCCGGGCAGTAGTGGGGCATGCGGTTGGTTGCAGGATCCGGACGTCCCGCCGGCTGTTCCGCCGGCACGAACCGAGCAGCCTGGGCCGTGATGTCCGGGGCATCGGCCACGATTCCGATGCGCACGGCGAGAATGCGGGCCAGCATTTCGGGGCTGAAGCCGCCGTGGGGCGGCAGCAAGGCCCGACCGGTTTCGTCGGATTTGCCGGTCACGCGCGGCTTGGGCCCGGACCGGTTGTACAGCAACTCCTTGAACTGGTTTTCCACCAGCGGCCGCTTTTCCTCGATGACCAGGATTTCGTCCAGGCCGTCGGCGAAGCGGATCGCACCGTCCGGTTCCAACGGCCAGATCATGCCGATCTTGTAGATGCGCAGGCCAAGGTCGGCGGCCCGCCGGTTGTCGATACCCAACAGACGCAAGGCCTCGCGCAAATCCAAATAAGCCTTCCCGGTGGCCGCGATGCCCAGCTTCGGGCGCGGGCTGTCCAGCACGACCCGATTGAGCGGATTGACCCGGGCGAAGGCCTTGGCCGCTTCGACCTTGTCGAACAGGCGCTGCTCGCCGACGGGAATCTGATCCATCAGCCGGATGTTGAGACCGCCGTCCGGCAGGGTCTCCGCTTCGGGTACGGCGATGGGCATGGTTTCACATGCCAGATCGACCGTGCCGGAACTTTCGATTGTGTCGGCGACCACCTTGAAGCCGACCCAGGCGCCGCTGAAACGCGACAGGGCGATGCCGTAAAGTCCGAAGGGGATGAAGTCGTCGATACCCGAGGGATTGAGCACCGGCATCATGGCGTCGACGAAGGCGTATTCGCTGCCGTGGGCGACCGCGGAGGACGACGCCATATGGTCGTCGGCGGCCATGGCGATGACGCCGCCGTGCTCGGACGTCCCGGCCATCATGGCGTGCTTGAAGGCATCGCCCGACCGGTCGACGCCCGGCGCCTTGCCGTACCACATGGAGAACACGCCGTCGTACTTGGCGCCCGGCAGCAAATTCACCTGCTGCGTCCCCCACGCCGCCGTCGCGGCCAGGTCCTCGTTGACGCCGGGCTGGAAGTGGATGTGGTGGTCCTTGAGGAAGGCTTCGGCCCGCCACAACTCCATGTCGTAGCGGCCGATCGGGGAGCCGCGATAGCCGGACACATAGCCCGCCGTATTAAGGCCGGCGGCCAGGTCGCGGCGGCGCTGGGCCATGGGCAGGCGCACCAATGCCTGCAGGCCGGTCAGGAAGACGGTGCCTTCCCGGGCCGTGTATTTGTCGTCGAGACCAACGTCGTTGCGCGTCATGCACGCTCCTTCGTAGTGGTCGCCAACCTTGTCCGCAGGACGCTGCGCCGTCTTAGGGGATGATGCCGCCCTCCTTCATACCGGCGCATTCCTCCTGGGAATATCCCGCTTCCTGCAGGATTTTATGGGTGTGTTCGTTGTATTTCGGCGGGAATGAATAGGCTTTCGCCGCGTCATCCAAATCGACGGCCATGGGCTGCATGCGGATTTCCTGGCCGTCGGGCATCCGTGTTTTGGTGAGACGCGTGTTCAAAGCGGCCAGATCGCGCACCTGCGGCACGTCGTTGATCGGCGCGTGGGGAATTTTCGCCTCGGCGAAGTCATGCATCAGTTCGGCCACCGAATAGAGCGCCGACGCCGCGCCGATTTCCTTGTAGATAGCGTCCCGGTCCTCGTAGCGTCCGGCATTGGTGTTGCGGCTTTCGCGGGCCACGGCGGCGAACTTGGGAATGGCGGTCAGGCGCTGCCACTGCACGTCGTTGCCGATGGCGACGTAGACGAAGCCGTCCTTGGCCGGATAGACGTTGGTCGGAATAAACTTACGGTGCGCGTTGCCCCAGCGGGTAATTTCCTCCGGCCCGCAGTCCATGTCCAGGAGCGGCAGGGTAGTGATCAGCCACGAGGACGCCGCCTGCAGCATGGAGACGTCGATGCGGGTGCCCTGGCCGCTCTCCGCCCGTTCGGCCAAGGCCAGGCACACACCGGCGAACACTTCGTCGCCGGCTTTCAGGTCGATCATGGGAATACCGGAAAGCGTTGGCGGACCGTCTTCCTCGCCGGTCACCTCCATGTAGCCTGCCATGGCCTGGATGGCTGGGTCGTAGCCGGGCGTGTTGGGGTATTCCGGCCCCATGGCCGAAATGCCGGCCCAGATGATGTCCGGCTTGACCGATTTCAACGTGTCGTAATCGATGCCCAGCTGTTCATAGCGGCCGGGCAGGGTGTTGCAGCAGAAGACGTCGACGTCCAGTTCGCGGATGATGCGCTTGACCGCTTCCCGGCCTTCTTCGCTTTTCAGGTTGAGCGAGACCGCTTCCTTGCCGACATTGGGCGCGATGAAGTAGGAGCGCCGGTCGTCGTCCGCGATGACGGAACCGATATAGCGGTTGGGATCGCCCGGCAGGTCGCCGGGCCGGCCCGGCGTCGCCTCCAGCTTGATGACCCGCCAGCCCAAATGAACGAAACGCAAGGTCGCATAGGTGAGCGACAAAGCCTGTTCCATCGACAGGACGGTGCGTTTCTTCATAAGGCGGCGGTTCCTTCTTCAGTTCGGCGTTCGTTATTCAGCGGCCTGAGCATGGCCCTGGTCGCGCTCCCAGATGGCGCGGGCGACCTTCTCCGGCGTCAGCGGCGGATTGAAGATGCGGATGCCCGTGGCGTTGTAGAGCGCGTTGGCCACCGCCGGCGCGATGACGATGGTCGGCAGCTCGGCGATACCCTTGGCGCCCAACGGACCGGTGGACGACTGGCTTTCGACGAAATGCAGTTCCATCTCCGGGATTTCCGGTGCCGTCATCACTTTGTAGTCGCGGAAGTTGGGATTGCGGACATAGCCGTCTTCGATCTGCAGTTCCTCGCTGAGCGCGTAACCCAGACCCATGATGATGCCGCCTTCGATCTGGGCCTCCAGGCCCATCTCGTTGACGATGCGGCCGACGTCCTGCACCGAGGTGATCTTCTCCACCGTGATGACGCCGGTCTCGGTGTCGATTTCCGCTTCCACCACGTGCACGGCGTGGGAGTAGGCGGCCGACATGTCGCCGACATGGTTCTCGCCTTCCGGCTCGCTCGGCGGCTCGTAATAGTCGGTGGTCATCACCAGTTCGCTGTCTTCCTTGAAGTGCATCTCGCGCAGCACTTTGTCGAGTTTGGCGACGGAGACACCGTCCTTCGACTGCACCACATGACCGCCGCGCAGATCCAGCTCGCCGGCGCCCACATTGGCGCGCGACGCGGCGTAGTTGAGGATCTGCTCCTTCGCCCGGCGCGCCGCCCGTTGGGCGGAATTGCCGGCAATGAAGGTGGTGCGGCTGGCGTGCACGCCCACGTCCCACGGACCGATGGCCGAGTCGTTGTTGACCACCGTGACGTCCTTGACCGGGATGCCCAGTTCCTCGGAGATGATCTGGCACAGCACCGCGTCGATGCCCTGGCCGATTTCCGAGGCGCCGGTGATGATGGTGGCGCGGGCGTAGTCGTCCAGCTTGAGGATGGTGCCGCAGCCGTCCGACTTGTGGATCTTGGCGCCGCCGGCGTTGTGGATCGACGAGGCGATACCGATGCCGCGCTTGATGCGGCCGGGCTTGTCGCGCTCGGCGGCGTATGTCTTCATCTTGTTGACGAAGTCGGTCTTCTCGCCGGCGATCTTCAGCAGCTCGGCGAACACGCAGTCGTTCAACACCGCGCCCTGGGGCGTCACTTCGCCTTCGTCCTGGGCGTTCTTGATACCGAAGCTGATCGGGTCCATGCCCACGGCCTCGGCCATCATGTCGGCGTGGATCGAGGTGCAGTAGGTCGCCTGCACGTTGCCGTAGCCACGGAACGAACCGGCATAGGGATTGTTGGTGTAGACCGCCTGGGCGTCGTAGCTGATCGCCTGAAGGCGGAAGTGGGACGAAAACGTCCGCATCATGACGTAGGGCGTGGTCGCGCCCCACGACGTGTAGGCGCCGTTGTTCAACAGGCTGTTGACGTGGCGGAACGTCATCGTGCCGTCTTTCTTGACGCCGCTGCGCAGATGGATTTCCACCGGCTGGCGGGTCGGCGCGTTGATGAATTCCTCCTCGCGGCTGAACACCAGTTTGACCGGCCGTTGCGTCGCCCGGGCCAGCAGCACGCAGATCGGCTCGAACGGATAGACGTCCAGCTTCGACCCGAAGGCGCCGCCCACCGGCGGCTGGATGACGCGGATGTCGCCGGGATGGATGTTCAGGGCCGGCGCCAGGTCCATCTTGAAATTGTAGGGATACTGGGTCTGGGAATAGATGGTCAGCTTGCCGTCGGCGTCGAAGTCGGCCAGGACGGCACTCGTCCCCATGCAGCAGTGGGTGACGTAGTGCACCTTGAAGGTGTTTTCGAGGATGATGTCGGACTCGGCTTCCGCCGCCGCCAGGTCGCCGCTGTGGTGGCTGTAGGCCAGGCCCTTGTTGCCGGGGCGGTCGTCGTGGATCTGCGGCGCGTCGTCCTCGAGCGCCTCGTGCACGTCGAACAGGCCGGGCAGGTCCTCGTACTCCACCTTGATCAGCTTCAGCGCCTGGTCGGCGATGTCCTCGGTCTCCGCCGCCACGGCGGCGATCTCGTCTCGGGTGCAGCGCACCTTGCCGCCCTTGAGCGGGATGTTGTCGCGGGCGATGCCGAACTTCAGGCTCTCCGGCACGTCGTCGGCGGTCAGAACGGCGTGCACCCCGGGCAGGGCGCGGGCGGCCGACACATCGATGGACTTGATGGTCGCGTGCACCCGGTCGGTGTGCAGGATCTTGCCGATCAGCATCAACGGCAGTTCCATGTCGTTGATGTAGCGGGTGCGGCCGACGGCCTTGTCGGGCGCGTCCGGTTTGGGAATGCGCTTGCCGATAATGCTGTCTTTTTCGATCACGGTCGTCATGTCTGATCCTTAAGAATGCAGGCGGCTCTAGTTTCTATTCGGCCGCTTCGGCGGTGCCACGGACGACGTCCTTCACGGCATCGAAGACTTTGTAATACCCGGTGCAGCGGCAGACATTGCCTTCCAGTCCGCGCCGCAGGTCGTCGTCGGTCATGTTCGGGTTCTTGGCCACCAGGTGCTTGGCCTGCATGATCATGCCGGGCATGCAGAAGCCGCACTGGATGGCGCCGTGGTCGACGAAGGCCTTCTGCATGGGGTCGAGCCCGTCCGCCGTGCGCAGACCTTCGATCGTCGTGATGGCGCGGCCCTCGCAGTCGACGGCGTACATCAGGCACGAGTTGATGGTCTCGCCGTCCACGTCGACCGTGCAGGCACCGCATTCGCCCTCGCCGCAGGCATATTTGGTGCCGGTCATGTTGAGCTCGTCGCGCAGCATGGTCAGCACGTTCATATCCACCGGCACGGTTACTTGTACGGCACGGCCGTTGAGCGTGAATGAAACCTCAGTTTTCAGCGACATCGGTCAGCAGCCTTTCCATGAATACGCGAACCAGGTGGTGGCGGTACCAGGCCGAGGCCCGGACGTCGTCGATCGGGGTGCAGTCGTCGCATGCCGCCGCTGCACCCGCGGCGATGGTGTCGCCGTCCAGCGTCTTGCCCTCGAGCGCCGCTTCGGCCTTGGCCGCCCGCAGCGGCGTCGGTGCCACGGCGCCCAGCACGACCCGGACGTTGCTCAGCACGCCGTTCTCCAGCGTGCCGGCGACGCCGGCGGAGACGGTGGAAATCTCCAGCGCCGGGCGCGGGCCCGACTTCTCGAAGCGGGCGGCGAAGCCCGCCGCCGGTTTGGCGAAGGTGACCCTGGTCAGCAGTTCGTTGTCGGCCCGCACGGTCTTGCCAGGGCCGGTGAAGAAGTCCTTCAACGCCACCGAGCGCGTCGACACGGCGCCGTCCCGCCACGACGCCAGCTCGACGTCGGCGTCGAGCAGCAGCAGCGGCACGATCATGTCGCCGGCGGGGGAGGCGTTGACCAGATTGCCGCCGATGGTCGCGGCGTTGCGGATCTGCATGCTGGCGAAACGGTCGGCGGTGGCGCGCAGCACCGGCACCGACTGGGCCAGGGCGTCGTCGTCGAGGATGTTGGTCACCGTGGTCAGGGCGCCGATGGAGATGCGGCCGCCGGCTTCGCTGACGCCCTGCAGTTCGGCGATGCGCCGGATGTTCATCAGCGTCTTGCCATAGGTGATGCGGCCGGCGTCGACCTGGACCGTCAGGTCGGTGCCGCCGGCGAGCACGGTGACGTCGCCGCGGGCCAGGACCTGCACCGCGTCGGCGATGCTGGCGGGCGCCTCGTAGGCCTCGATACCCGGTTGCGTAATGCTTTCCATCGCAGTCAAGTCTGCCCCCAACTTCTGATCAGAACCGGATCGGTTCCTGATAGCGGCCGAAGACCTCGACCATGGTGTCGCTCATTTCGCCGACGGTGGCGTAGGCCTTTACGGCCTCCATCAGCGCCGGCATGACGTTGCGGTCGGCCTGGGCATCCTCGCGCAGCTTGGCCAGCGCCGCCTGCACGGCAGCCTCGTCGCGCTCCGCCTTGACCTTGTGCAGCGCGTCGACCTGGGCCTGGGCGCCTGCCTCGTCGTAGGGATGCAGCTCGACGTCGTGCTGCTCCTCGCCGTCGTCCTCGTCCACATAGCGGTTGACGCCGACCTTGGGAAACGCGCCGGACTGGATGTCGCGCTGGTGCTCGTAGGCCTGCTGCGAGACATGCGACTGGATGCGGCCCTCCGACACGGATTTCACGATGCCGCCCTCACGGTCCACCTGGGCCATGATGTCGATCATCTTCTGCTCCATCTGGTTGGTCAGGGTCTCGATGTAATAGGACCCGCCCAGGGGATCGACCGTGTCGGTCAGGCCGATCTCCTCGATCAGCAGCTGCATGGTGCGCAGCGAGAGCTTCTGCGCCTTGGGCGTCGGGATCGTATAGGCCTCGTCGTAGCAGCACAGCGCCATGGTCTGCGCGCCCGACAGGGCGGCCACCAGGGCGTAATAGGCGCCGCGCATGATGTTGTTTTCCGGCTGCTGGATGGTCAGGCCGAAACCGCCGCCGCCGGCGATCATGCGCATCCAACCCGACTTCGGATTGGTCGCGCCGTATTCCTCCAGCACGATCTTGCCCCAGAGCCGTCTTGCCGCCCGGAACTTGGCGACCTGCTCGAACAGGTTGCCGAAGATGTTGAAGTTGAACGACAGCCGCCCGGCGAACTCGTCGACGTCAAGACCGCGCTTGAGCACGTCGTCCATGTAGGCCTTGGCGATGCAGAAGGCATACGCCATTTCCTCGGCCGGCGAGGCGCCGGATTCGCGGATGTGATAGCCGCAGACGCTGACCGGGCTGTATTTCGGCGCGTTGTGGGCGCAGTACTCGATGGTGTCGGCGACCAGCTTCATGGAGGCGTCGACCGGATAGATCCAGGTGCCGCGGCCGATGAATTCCTTGAGGATGTCGTTCTGCGCGGTGCCGCGGAGCGACTTGGTGTCGTAGCCCCGCTTCTCGGCCATGGCCAGATACATGGCGATGAGGATGGCGGCGGAGCCGTTGATGGTCAGCGACACCGTGATCTTGTCCAGGTCGATGCCGTCGAAGGCGATCTCGAAATCCTTCAGCGTATCGACGGCCATGCCGACACGGCCCACTTCGCCGAGCGCCTCGGGCGCGTCCGAGTCGTAGCCGCACTGGGTCGCCAGGTCGAAGGCCACGTTGAGGCCGGTCTGGCCGTTGCGGATGAGGTAGTGGAAGCGTTCGTTGGTGTCGGCGGCGTTGGCGAAACCGGTGTACTGGCGCATGGTCCAGGGCCGCTTGCGGTACATCTCGCCGTGGATGCCGCGGGTGAACGGCGGCTTGCCCGGCAGGCTGGCGTCGACGCCGCCCGATTCGACCACGTCCTTGGCGGTATAGAGGGTTTTGATCTCGATGCCGGATTCGTTGACGACGCGGTTCTCGTCGGCCTCCGGTGCCGGTTTTTTCGCGGTTTCGGCCGTCATGCGACTTTCTCCCGGATGAAGTTGGCGATCTCGTCCAGATCGGTGCCGGTCGGGAACACGCCATCGACGCCGATCTCGTTCAGCGCCTCGCGGTCCTGGGCCGGAATGTTGCCGCCGACGATCCACAGCTTTTCGTCCAGCCCGTCGCCCGCCAGCAGTTCCTTCAGCTTGCGGCACAGCGGAATGTGCGAACCCGACAGGATCGACAGGCCGATCACGTCCACGTCCTCGTCGCGGGCCTCGGCGGCGATGGTCTCCGGTGTCTGATGCAGGCCGGTATAAAGCACCTCGAAGCCGGCATCCGCCAGGGCTCTGACAACAACCTTGGCGCCGACATCGTGGCCGTCAAGACCCGGTTTGGCGATCAATACTTTGATTTTCCGTCCCACGTTCAATCCCGTGTCCGTTTAACACCCACTAACAACAGTTTTGCGCGGTAATCCGCCGCCCGGTCCCGTGTGGACGGGGACCCGTGGCCGGCGTGTCAATTTCGAGCGGTCCGCAGACATCGCTTCCAGACCTGATATTGCCGTCATGACAGGCTTTACAGCAAATAAAAAGTCCCACTTTTCAGCCAAATGTGACCCGAACCAGGTCATGCCGTCGACAGCTCCTTGGCAATGATCAGTTTGAGGATATCGCTGGTCCCGCCACCGATCAGGGTGAAGCGGATGTCACGCAGATAGCGCTGCACCGGATACTCCATGGCGAAGCCGTAGGAGGCCAGCACCCGGGCCGCCTTGTCGCAGATCTCCGCCGCGGCTTCCGAGGCGAACAGCTTGGCCATGGCCGCCTGTTTGTGGTGCGGTCGGTCGTTGTCCTTGAGCCAGGCGGCGTAGTGCACCAGCTGGGTCGCGGCTTCCAGGTCGGTGCCCATTTCGGCCAGCTTCATCTGGATCGCCTGGTAGCGGTTGATGGCGCGGCCGAACTGCACCCGCTCGGCGGCGTACTGAATGCTGTAGGCGAGAGCGGCGCGGCCGACCCCGATGGCCAGGGCGCCGGTCATGATGCGGATCTCCGCCAGGATTTTGCGCAGATGCTTCTCGCCTTCACCGTATGCGCACAGCCGGTGGGTTTCCGGGATCTTGCAGTCTTCGAACGCCAGTTCCGACGTCGGCAGGCCCCACACGCCCATCTTCTCGATCGGTTTGCCCACCTTGACGCCGGGGAAATCCTTCTCGACCAGGAAGATGGTCAGTTTCTTCTCCTCGCCCGGATCGCCGGCCTTGGCGAACACGGTGAAGAAGTCGGCCTGGGGCGCCGACGTCACCCACATCTTCTGGCCGTTCATCACATAACCGTCATTCGTGCGCTCGGCCGCCGTCGAAATGCCGCCGAGATCGCTGCCGGCATTGGGTTCGGTCATGCAGATGGCGCCGACCTTCTGCCCAAGCAGGGCCGGCTTGAACAGGCGCTCGTGCATGTCGTCGTTGCCGAGCGCGTGCACGAAATGGGTGCCCATGAGCGACTGCATGGAGACGCAGGCCGCGAGGGAGAGAGAGCCCCGGGCGATTTCGCCGATGGCCAGGCAGAACGTCAGCAGGTTGGCCTCGGAGCCGCCCATGTCTTCTGGATAGCGCAGGCCGAAAAACCCGAGGTCGGCCAGTTCCTGAAACAGCTCGCGCGGGAAGTCGTGGGACTCGTCGATGGCCTCGGCCTGGGGCGCGATGCGTTCGTCGCTGAACCGGGCGAAGGTCTCCTGGATGGTCTTCTGTTCTTCGTTGAGATCGAAGTCCATCAGTCGGCCGCCTCGACCTTGTCCAATCCATAGACCGACTTGGCCACGTCGGCGGAGATGACGCCGTTGCGCACTTCGGCGGCGACCAGGTCGCGCGGCCGGGCCTTGGGGTCGCCGTACCCACCACCACCGCCGGCCTGTTGATAATAAATTGTGCCCTTGGGCACTTCCAGGATCAGGTCCTTGTTCTTCGGCACCACTTCCGATCCGTCGGGGTAGGTCATCTTGATGATGTTCAGCGTGCCTTCGCCGCCGCCGTTGAGGCCGAACGCCGGTTCGAAGTCGCCGTCGCCGAAGGTCACCACCTGGGTGTCCTCCGAGCCCACTTCGAATACGGTCTCGACCCCCAGGCCGCCGCGCCACTCACCGGCGCCGGCGGAATCGCACAGCAGTTCGTGCTTGATCAGCCGGTGCGGGGTCTGCTGCTCGAACATTTCGTAGTCCTGATCGAGCACGCCGCCCGAGGCATCGATCATGCCGATGTGGTCATAGCCGTCGGTGCCCTTCATGGCGCCCGAACCGCCCTTCATGCCCATGAAGAAGATATCGACGTACTTGTCGTTCTTGGCGTCGTCCTGCCCGGTGCTGAGGGAACACAGAAGCTGGTTCCAGCCCGCCGTGATGCGGTCGGGAATGACCGGTGCCAGGGCCCGGATGATGGCATCGGCGTTGTTGGGGCAGAGGTGGTTGCCGTATGTCGTCGCCTTGGGATAGCTGGCGTTGAGGATGGTGCCCTCGGGAATGACGATGTCGATGGGATGGATCATGCCCTCGTTGTGGGGGATGTCCGGATTGACCATCTGCAGGAAGGTCAGCAGCGTCGCCGAGGCCGATGATGTGTAGGTGCCGTTGACGAAGCCGTTGGTCTCGGCGTCCGTATCGCTGTAGTCGAAGGTGACATGATTGTCCTCGACGGTGATCTTGACCCGGATGGTGAACTTCGAGCCCTCGTGCCGGCCGTCGTAATAGACCGGCGCCGAACCTTCGTAGACGCCGTTGGGGATGGTGGCGATCTCCGCCTCCATCATCTTGCGGGTGGCGTCGAACAGGGCCTCCTTATGGCGTTCGAAACTGTCGAGGCCGTATTTCTCCAACAGCGCGATGATGCGCCGTTCGCCGACCGTGCACGACCCGATCTCGGCCCGCATGTCCTCCTGCACGATGTCGAGGCGGATGTTGGCGAAAATCAGGTCCCAGACGTCCTTGCGCAGCTTGCCCTTCTCGTAGACCTTGACCGGCGGGATACGCAGCGCTTCCTGCCACACCTCGACGGCGTTGGGGTTGTAGCCGCCCTGTACGGCGCCGCCGATGTCGGCCTGGTGGCCCTTGGCCGCCGACCAGGCGACCAGCTTGTCCTCGAAGAAGATCGGTTTGTAGACCGCGACGTCGTTGTTCTGGTTGCCCATGCTGAAGACGTCGTTGTGGAAGATGACGTCGCCCGGGTGAATGTCGTCGCCGAAATACTCCAGGATGTACTTGCACACAGGGGCCAGCGAAAAGGCCAGGATGGGCAGGTTCTCGGTCTGCTCCAGCATATTGCCTTCACCGTCATAGATGCCGGTGACGAAGTCCTTGGCCTCGCACAGGATCGGCGAACGCGCCGTCTGTTGCAGCGACACGCTCATCTCGTCGGTGATGGACCGGAACGCCCGGGCGTAGACGGACAGCAGAATGGGATCGATATCGCTCATTGTGTGTCTCCTGGTACCTGCCTAGAGCGCCCCGGCGACCAGGTCTTCCCGGTCTTTACGGAACAGGGCGAAGGATCCGAACTTGTCGACGACGCAGTCGAAGGATTCGCTGACGAAAATGGCCGTCGTGACTTCCTCGATCATGGCCGGTCCGGTGATACGGTTGCCCCGTTTCAGGGCGTGGCCATCATATACCGGCACGACGGCGAAGTCCTTGCGTTCGGGGATGTACACCGACCGTTCGCCCTTCTGGGCGGCGGACGGGTCGGGCCCGGCGTGCTCTTCCTCAGCGTAGACCGGCTTGTCGGTGGTGCCCACGGCCTGGACCCGCACGTTGATGATCTCGATCGGCGTGCCCTGGTCTTCCAGCGAATAGCCGTACAAACGATTGTGCTCGGCATGGAACAGCCCGGCGATGGTGTCGCCGTCGCCGTTGGCCACGGCCTCCGACGGCACCACGAACGACACCTCGTGGTACTGCTTCTGGTAACGGCAATCGAGCTTGATGAAGTATTCGCGCCGGTCCTCGCCGATGCGTTCCTCGATCAGCAGCTTTTCGCCTTCCGACCGCATGTCCTCGATCAGCGCCTGCAGCCTGGGCCAGTCCATGTCGTCGAAGCGGGCGACGAAGGTACGCACGAAGTCGTGCTTCAGGTCGCTCATCAGCATGCCGACGGCACACAGGATGGAGGATTCCCGCGGCACGATCTGGAACGGGATATCCAGTTCGTCGCAGATCAGGCAGCTATGGATGGGACCGGCGCCGCCGGCCACCACCATGGGGAACTCGCGTGGATCGAAACCGCGCTTGATGGTGATCTCGCGCACGCCCTGGGCCATGTTGTTGCACACCACCCGGTACATGCCGGCGGCGGCTTCCTCGATGCTCATGCCCAGCGGCTTGGCCACGTGTTCCTCGATGGCCTTGCGGGCGGCCTCGACGTCCAACTGCATCTTGCCGCCGGCGAAGAAGTCGGGATTGAGGTACCCCAGCACCACGTCGGCGTCGGTGCAGGCGGGCAGGGTGCCGCCCTTCTGGTAGCTCACCGGCCCCGGATCGGCGCCGGCGCTTTGCGGGCCCATGCGCAGCAGGCCGCCTTCGTCGATCCAGCCGATACTGCCGCCGCCCGCGCCGATGGTGTGAATGCCCAGCATGGGCAATGCCAGGCGGTGGCGGGCGATGTCGCCCTCGTTCACCATGATCGGGCTGTTGACCACCAGGGCGGCCTCGAAGCTGGTGCCGCCCATGTCGACGACGATGCACTTCTCCTGATCATGGGCGCGGGCATAGACCAATCCTGCACCTGGACCGGCGGCGGGGCCGGACAGCAGGGTCAGGGCAGCGTTCTCGCGGGCGATTTCCGGCGACATGACGCCGCCGTTGGACTGCATGATCAGCAGGATGCCGTTGAAGCCGATCTCACCGAGACGGCCCATCAACTGGTCGAGGTAATGGCTGAGAATGGGGCCGACATAGGAATTCAGCGCCGTGGTGCTGACCCGGTCGTAGAACCGGATCGACGGCAACAGGTCTGTAGAGACGGTCAGGTAGGCGTCCGGCAATTCCGCCCGCACCAGTTCGGCCGCCTGCTGTTCATGATCGGCGTTGGCGAAGGCGTTCATGAAGCAGATGGAAACCGCCTGCACGTCCTCGGCCTTGAAGATTTCGATGGCCTTGCGCACGTCGTCCAGGTTGAGGGGTTCGACTTCCGTACCGTTGCGGTCCAGCCGGCCCTTGACCCCCTGGCGCAGGTAACGCGGCACCAGCGGCGTCACGTTGGTGTAGCGGTTGTTGTACTGCTCCTCGCGGATGCCGCGGCGCATTTCCAGGGCGTCACGCACGCCGTCGGTGGTAATCAGGCCCGACTTGGCGCCGTTGCTGGTCAGGGTCGCGTTGGTGGTCACCGTCGTACCGTGCACGATGGTGTCCACGCCCGCTACCAGTTCTTCCAGCGTCTGCGGCGGATCCATGCTATCGGCGATGTCGCGCAAGCCGTTGATGACGCCGATGGACGGGTCTTTCGGCGTCGACAGGGTCTTGAAGATCTGCGGGTCGGCGCCCTCGCGGGTGACCAGAAAGTCCGTGAACGTACCGCCCACGTCGATGCCGATTTTCAGCGTCATGCCGTCAATGCCTCCCCGGGCGGTTCACGATGTTGCGCCGGTCCGGCGATTTGGCCCGGCTTTCATACTGTTATACGCCTGTCCGCCTGTACTTTCACGGCGGATTACAAAATTATTTTAAGCTTAAATCATTTCTTTATGTCCAGTAGAATTCTCGGCCCCTTATCGCGTTATCATTTCCGGTGTAACTATCCACCCGTGCAGCGGAGATGCCCATGACGATGAGCCGCCGAACGTTCGTACAGGCCGCGGCCGCCGGGGCCGCAGCGGCGTCGATCCTGCCGCCGGCCGCGTTCGGTCAATCCGCCGCGCCTTTGACGCGGCCGATCCCGTCGTCCGGGGAACGCATCCCCGCCGTCGGTTTGGGCTCATGGATTACTTTCAATGTCGGCAATGACCCGGTGCGCCGGGACGAATGCGCGGACGTCATCGACGCGTTTTTCCAAGCCGGCGGACGTATGATCGATTCCTCACCCATGTACGGCTCGTCCCAGCCCGTCATCGGCTATGG
Source organism: Sneathiellales bacterium (assembly GCA_028277845.1). Taxonomy (GTDB): domain Bacteria; phylum Pseudomonadota; class Alphaproteobacteria; order JANQFL01; family JANQFL01; genus JANQFL01. The sequence goes on along the minus strand of JANQFL010000004.1, from coordinate 10,168 downwards.
CCTCGAAAAACTGGGCGGGCAGGGCAAAGTATTCTCCGCCGACAAGGTCTGGACCTCCTCGGCTTCGGACGGGCTCAAACAGATCGAACGGTCGCGCGGCTATTGGGGGGTGGAGCGGTTCGACCTCGTCCAGGTCCACAATCTCGTGTCCTGGGAAGCGCATCTGCAAACCTTGTTCGAAATGAAGGCGTCGGGGCAGGTCCGCTATGTCGGTATCACCACCTCGCACGGCCGCCGGCACGATCTTTTCGAGCGAATCATGCGCGCCCACCCGCTCGATTTCGTCCAGTTCACCTACAATGTTGTCGACCGGGAGGCCGAAAATCGGCTCCTGCCGCTCGCCGCCGAGCGGGGCATCGCCGTGATCGTCAATCGGCCGTTCCGGCGCGGGGCGTTGACGCAGCGGCTGGAAAGGGAGCCGCTGCCCGCGTGGGCGCAGGTCATCGGCGCCGGCAGTTGGGCGCAGCTTGTCCTGAAGTTCATACTTTCCCATCCGGCCGTCACTGTTGCCATTCCGGCGACCACCCGCGTAGATCATGTCCGCGAGAACGTGGCGGCCGCGTCCGGCGTGTTCCCCGACGCCAAAATGCGTGAACGCATGGCGTCCTATGTCCACGATCTATGATGTCGGATTGGTGGACCTATCGGCCTGAAGACTTTCTGCTGTTCTCGCCACGGACCTATTGGCGCACGTTCGAGCTGCACAACGAGGCCCTGTGGCCGCTGCATATTCTGACGGTTGCCGCCGGGCTGGCGATGGTGCTTTTAATCCTGCGACAGCCGCAGCAAGGGAGATGGATCGGCGTTCTTCTTGCGTCGCTCTGGGTCTTCGTCGCCTGGTCGTTCCTGTGGAACCGTTACGCCGCCATCAATTGGCTGATCGTCTACCTGGCCCCGGCCTTCGCCCTTCAGGCGTTCGGGATTCTCGTCACGGCGTTCCCGCCCGGCGGTCTGACGATCCAGCGGCGCGGCGTCGCCGGTTGGATCGGACTATTGCTCGCGGTCGCCGGCCTCATGTTCTATCCGTTGCTCCCGTTTTTGACGGGACGGCCCTGGACCAGCGCGGAAGTCTTCGGCATTGCCCCTGATCCAACGGCCATCGTGACCCTGGGACTGCTGCTCGCCGCGCACGGCAGAGCACGCCCGTTCCTTCTTGTCATCCCATTGTTCTGGTGCCTGTTCAGCGGCCTGACGCTTTGGACCATGGATGACCGGTGGTTCTGGCTGCCGATCCTTGCAGCGGTGGCGGTGTTCGTGGCGTTGGGGCTGCGGCGGCTGACCAGGCGTCCCGCTTCGTAAGCCACTGGAGCGTGTCGCAAATATTCAAGACGGAATCGCTTCTCCGGCACACAGTCGTTCCAGCAATTTCAAGCAACGGGTAAGTCACTATGAAGTTCAAGTACACCATCCTCTATGTCGAGAATGTCGCCGACTCTTTGGCTTTTTTCGGCCGCGCGTTTGGCCTGGAAACACGCATGTTGCATGAAAGCGGCGATTACGGGGAACTGGACACCGGCGAAACCGTCATATCGTTTTCATCCCGCAAGCTGATGACCGATCTGGGCAAATCACCAGGTACGCCGGATGCGCATGTGCCTGTTTTCGAGATCGCCTTTGAAACCGATGACGTCGCCGGCGCGTTGGCCAGGGCGCTGGACGCCGGCGCCACGTTGATACAGGACACACGGGACGAGCCCTGGGGGCAGACCACGGCTTATGTCAGCGACGGGAACGGGTTTCTGATCGAACTTTGCACACCCGTCGCCACTCAGTAATACCCGGGCGCGGCCAACTGGATGGGCATAACGGTATCCTGCCGGATCTGACGGGGAGTTATACCGAGCCAGCGGCGGAATTCACGGGTCATGTGCGCCTGATCGGAGAAACCATGCAGATCGGCGTGCTCCGCCAGGGAGGGTGAGTCCGTGACCGTTCTGGCGGCACGCCGGACCCGGGCGAGTTGCAGCCAGAAACCCGGTGGCCGGGACGTCAACGCCTTGACGGTACGCTGCAACGTTCTCACGCTCACCCCAAGCCGAAGCGCACAATCCGCGACGGAGCTCGCGCCGGACCCCAGGCAGGCCAAGGCTTCGGAAACGGCCGGTTTGCGGGCGACACAAGAAACGATCCGGTCGACCACCATATCCGATTCGAGATCAACGTCGGTCAAAGCGACCTGCAACCGAGTCTCATCGATAACCGCCCCCGGGGCGAGACGATACCCCTCCAGGGTCGTGCCCGCAGGCAACGTCACCCGTTTGGTCGTCTGCTGCAGTTCCGAAATGAACCAGACCGGTTCCCGTCCCGAATCCCGCCGGACGATCACGTCCCGGCAGCCGTCGGGAATGACCACAGCGGTCCTGGCGGCCGGAGCCGTATACCGCCAGGTTTCGAGAACGACGGCTCCGGTCACTTCCGATTGATCGCTCATTTTTTGGGCTGGGACCAAGGCGTTTCGACTTTTGGAATGGCTTCCCCGTCGACCTCGATGGCATCGACCCGTTCGTTATAGAAGCAGATGTACCCGGCGATGCCGTGGACTTCCGCGATCGGTTCGGGGTAGCTCCAGGCGATGTCCGGGGTGTGTTCGCCGTCGATGTCGGCCGAAAAATGCGTGGTTTCGCCCTTGTACGGACACCGGGTGACCGTATTGGACCCGATCAACAGGTTCATATTCACGTCCGCGCGCGGGATGTAATAGCGCGTCGGCAGGCCGGTTTCGAACAGGAACAGGGCATCGCTGGTTTCCGCCAGCGTTTTTCCGCCGTGCAGGACCCGCACCGGACGGTGGCTCAGGACGACATCAATGCGCTTGAACGGGTCGCGGGCATGCACGAACACCTCCTCGTCCTCTTCGAACCAGGCGTCCATGCGGTCCCAATAGAACGCGACGTAGTCCTTGAGGGCCGCCATCTCGTCATAGGGCGTGTTGTAGCCCCACACGGCGTTTTCGGCGCTTTTGCCGCCGGCGTTTACGGTCCAATAGGACGCCTCGCCCTTGAACGGGCAATAGGTGTGGTGGTCCGTGCGTTTGAGCAGGTCCATGCGGACATCGTCGCGCGGGAAATAGTAAATCGGCACATAGCGCCCCTCGCACATGAGCAGGGTGGCCGTCGACTCCGCGATGCATTCGTCGCCCAAGAAAACCCGCACCCGCTTGGCGCAGGGCTCCAGTTTGATGGAATAGCCCGGATGTTTGACGAAACCCGGAGCCGGATTGGACTGCGTGGCCGTTGCCTGCGACATGATTCCTGCACCTTCCGCGTAGTGGTTGCGTAATCATATAGGCAACACCGCCCGTGATGGATACTGTTCCGCAGTAAAAGTGCGGTCCTGGGAGTCGCCGGAAACCAGCCTATGCGGAAATTGATCTGGATTGCGGCCGGATTGGCGCTGTTGGCCGGCATGGCTGCAGGAATCGGCTGGCTGGGCCGCCATGCCCTTGTCGCATATGTCGTTCAGCAAGTTCTGGCGGACCGGGGCGTGGCGCAGGCCGAGCTGACGGTCGAGACCGTCGCCACGGATCGGCTGGTTTTGCGGGATATCCGTCTGGGCGGCCATGATGAATTGGCTATTCGCACACTCGATGTCCGTTTTGACCTCTGGGACGCCCTCGCCGAAGGCCTGGTGGAGGCGGACATCGAGGGTCTGGTGCTCCGGGTCAACGCCACCGGAGACGGGCCGCCATTGGGCGATTTGCATGTTCTCGTGGACCGGCGGGAAGCCGGGCAGGGCGGAACCGTGCCGCCGATACACATTCGTGATGGCCAGGTGATCGCCCGCACGCCGGCCGGCGAAGTCCGCGTCGCGTTCGACGGTGACGTGTTGGGGGAACAATCGGGATCATTGGTGGCGTCGGCAACGATGGCTGCCCGGTCTCCCTATGGAAGTGTGCAAGGCGAGGCGGCGGTGACGGTGGATGCCGACGGCATCACCAAAGCCGGACTGATTATTGACCGGGGTGACCTGTCATTCGAAGACATGGCGTTTGGTGGCGTGTCGGGGCAATTGGATGCGGTCTTGGCGGATGATGGATTGCGTCGCATGTCCGGTACCCTGCGTGCCTCCGAGACCCGGCGCGGTGAGCAGGTCTTCGGCGGCTGGCAGTCGGTCGTCAATGTTTCGCCGCAAGATGCTGAAATCACGTTTAAAACAGCGACCGGCGAGCATGCCTTGCCGGGATTTTTCGCCGACCTGGCACTGACTGTCCGGGGCTATCGCCACGCGCCGGATTTCGACGGCCGGATTTCACTGGAGCTCGGCACCGAGGGACCGTGGCAAGCACTGGCGGCACCAGTGTCGTGGAGCCGCGCCAAAGGCGTGCTCTCCATTCAGGGCAGTTCACAGGCGTTCGACTTCGCGAAACCGCCGGACCAGTGGCTCCGGTCCCTTGATCTGATTGCCGAAGGCGCCGTCGAGTTGACCGGTATTTCCGTGCCTGATGCATTGATGGACGGGCGGGCGGAACTCCGGACAAAGGCCAGGATCGCCGCAGGTGAAATCGACATCGAAATCGATCCGGGCAGCACAATAACCGGACGTGCCTCCGACAAACTTGTTGCCGGTCTTCCGTCGGAAATATCGCCCATTTTTCAGAAGGTTGTATCCCTTTCTTTAGGTGTGGACGGAAACCCGGTCACGGTGCAGGTGCCCGCCGAATCATCCGAACAAGCGATGATTGCCGGACCACTCAGTATCGTCGGCGGAGGTGCCGCGATGGATGCGACGGTCGACGGTGTTTTGGACGGCACCGGCGTATCCGGCACGGTCGACACCACCTGGCGCCTGGCGACGGTTCGCGGGAAATGGGGCGAGGCGCATGGCCTTTCGGGGCGTACGGCAGGTCTTGTGACCGCGGGGGCCAACGGCCAGTGGTCCGCGGTCATGACCGATCCCGGCCAAATCACGGTGCAGTCGGTGCGTACCGAACAGGTGGATGCGAAACAGCCGGTATCCGCGACTGTGAGCAATGCCATGGCGTTCGGCGGGAGCAAGGTACCGGTGTTTTCCGGCGCGGTCGAAGTGGCCAAACTGACGCTGGATCTCAAGGGCAATGGCACGGTCGGGCTGGAAAACGTTGTCGTCCGGGTGAAGAACAGCGGGCCCGGCAACGCCATCGACATCAACGGAACCGTCGGCGCCGCCGTGTCACCGGAAAACCTGGTGCGGGCCAACGCGGTCAAATTCGATGCCGTTGGGATCGAACACGGGTGGCCGCGCAAGGCCGAATTGACCGTCGGCGTCCTGACGGACTTGCGGGAACCGGCCTTCGTGGCGCCGCTCAACGTGACGGCTAAGTTGACCGAGGACGGCGGCATTCGCGTCGATGCGCGGGACGCCTGGAAGACCCTGCACGTCGGCTATCTCGGACGACGCAACGCCGACGGTGACATAGCCGGCACGTTTCAGTTGGAGGCACTCAAGTTCGGTCCGCAATCATCTGAAATAGATAAGCTTTTTCCGTTTCTTCATATGGTACGCGAGGTGTCCGGAACGGTGGAAGCGGGCGGCCGTCTCGACCTCGTCGGCGGTCAACCTTCCGGCGACGGATGGGTCGATATCCGGAATGTCTCGGCGGTCGTCTCCGGTGTGCCGTTGAAGGATGTCTCCGGCCGGATCGTCGCCGACAGCCTGTTTCCGTTGCGCCTGCCGGAAGGGCAGACACTGCGCCTGGCCTCTCTCGATCCGGCCATCCCGTTGACCGAAGGTGAAATCCGTTTCCACGTGCCGGGCACCACGCCCATGGTGCTGGTGCTGGAAAGGGCGGGCGTCGCCGTGGCGGGCGGCCAGGTGACTTTGGGCCGGACCATTCTCGATCCCGCCCGGCCGGCCCAGGCGTTGACATTGCAGCTCGCCGATATCGATCTGGCGCAACTGTTCGCCCTGGCGCCGGTGGAGGGGCTGCAGGTGGAAGGCACCGTATCCGGTGCTTTGCCGGTGGTGGCGGGCGCCCGGGGGTGGCGGGTCGACGATGGGGCATTGGGTGCCATAGAACCGGGCGTCATCCGGTTTCGCTCGGATGCGGCAACGGCGGCGCTCAGACAGGGCGGGCAGGCGGTCGAACTGATGCTGCAGGCGCTCGAGGACTTCCGCTATCAGGACCTCAGCGCCAAGGTGGACAAGGCCGAGGACGGCAGTACCAAAATCGGGCTTTCGCTGCTCGGCCATAATCCTGCCGTGATGGACGGACATCCTTTCCGCTTCAACATCAACCTGGAGGGCAATCTCGACCGTGTCCTGTTGGCTTTGCGTCAAGGTTTGACCTTGTCCGACGAAATCATCCGCCGCGGGACCGGACGGTAGGTTTTCGATGGCGTGTCTTTTTCTTGCACCATACCCGCCGATCACGCAGCATGGCCCTCATCCGCGCCCCGAAACGAAGGAGGTCCCATGCGGCCCAGGGTCCCGATCGACCGAAGTCTCCCATTCTCCGCTGTGGCTGCCGCCGCGGTCCTGGTTCTGGCTGCCGCGTGTCAGCCGACCGTCAAGGTGGAGACGCCCAAGGAGCCAATCACCATCAATCTCAACATCAAGCTCGATGCCGAGGTCCGCGTGAAACTGGAAGAAAACGCGGCCAAGGACATCGAGTCCAACCCGGATATTTTCTGATGCCGGGCCGCGAAGGGATCGACATGAAGACACGTAAGGGAAGGGTCATGGGTTTTCTCGCGAAATTTGCCGCCAATGGCCGGCGATTGTCGCTGGCACTGGCCGTGTTGCCGTTGGTTCTGCTGGCGTCGCCCGCCGGCGCTGACCAGTTGGATTCGTTGCGTGCCGCGGGCGTCATCGGCGAGGCCAACAACGGATTGCTGGTTCTCCGGGATTCGGGTGCTTCGTCGGACGCGCGGGCTCTAGTCGACAAGGTCAACGGACAGCGCCGGGCGATCTACCAGAAACGCGCCAACGAGCAGGGCGTGCCGGCGGATCAGGTGGGGCAGCTCTATACGCCGTATATCCTGAAGGAAGCGCCGCCCGGGACCTGGTATCAGGATCCGTCGGGCAACTGGCAACGGAAATAGGCATACGCATAAAAAGGAAATTGAACTTTTTCGAAAAAAAGTACAATCTGACCGGACGTCATCATACGGGTCCCCGCCGGGCCCGGGGCAGGGGTTATGACCGACCTGGCAGAATGGATCAGGGAACGCAACATAGACGAGGTCGAATGCGTGGTGCCGGACATGTCCGGCATCGCCCGGGGCAAGATCCTGCCGTCATCCAAGTTTCTTAAGGGAGTCGAGGAGCGCAATCTGCGCCTGCCCGAAGGCGTTTTCGTCCAGGCCGTCACCGGCGACTTCCCCCTGCCGTCCGACGCCGTCAATCCGGCCAACCTGGACATCGTCCTGGAACCCGACGTCTCCACCATCCGCCCGGTGCCCTGGTACGAGGAACCGACGGCCCAGGTCATCTGCGACGCCATCTACATGGAGGGCGAACCGGTGACCTTCGCCACCCGCAACGTGCTGCGCCGGGTTCTCGACCTCTATGAGGACAAGGGCTGGAAACCGGTGGTCGCCCCGGAACTGGAGTTTTTCCTGGTCAAGACCAACACCGATCCCGATTATCCGCTCGAACCCCCCATCGGCCTGTCGGGCCGCCAGGAATCCGGCCGCCAGGCCTACGGCATCGAAGCCGCCAACGAATTCGATCCGGTGGTCGAGGATATCTACGACTACTGCGAAGCCCAGAACATCGACATCGACACCCTGACCCACGAGGCCGGCGCCGCGCAGATGGAGATCAACTTCAATCACGGCGACCCGATGGAACTGGCCGACCAGGTCTTTCTGTTCAAGCGCACCGTGCGGCAGGCGGCGCTGAAACACAAAATCTACGCCACCTTCATGGCCAAGCCGCACCAGTACGAGCCGGGCTCGTCCATGCACATTCACCAATCGGTCATCGACACCAAGACCGGCCGCAATCTGTTCGCCACCAAGGACGGCAAGGACACGCGGCGGTTCCTCAACTACATCGCCGGCCTGCAGCGCTTCATCCCGGCGGCGATGCCGCTGCTGGCGCCGAACGTCAATTCCTACCGCCGCCTGGTGCCCGACCTGGACGCGCCGATCAACGTGCATTGGGGCCGCGACAACCGCACGGTGGGGCTGCGCGTGCCGGTGTCCGACGGCCAATCGCGCCGGGTCGAGAACCGGGTCGCCGGGGCGGACGCCAACCCCTACCTGGCCATCGCCGCGACGCTGGCGTGCGGCTATCTCGGCATGATGAAGAAGCTCAAACCGACGGATCCCATCGAAGGCAGTGCCTACCGCCTGGCGTTCACCCTGCCGCGCCATCTGTGGGATGCGCTGTACAAGTTGAACCGGGCGAAGCCGCTGAAGGAATTGCTGGGCGACCCGTTCGTTACGGCGCTCAACGAAGTGAAGAACCTGGAGTACGAACTTTACAACCGCGTGATCAGTTCGTGGGAGCGGGAGAACCTGCTGCTGAACGTCTAGATTGCGCGGATTTTGAACGGTTTTCCCGGCAAAACGGGGTAAACTGAGCACAATGTGATTGAGCGAATAAGCCGAAACAATCGGTATCGCCGAACAGAGGAGGTCAACACATGACGAATTTCCCCAACAACCGCCTGTCCCGCCGTTCGTTCCTGGCCGGCACCGGCGCCGCGGCCGCCGGCATCGCCATTGCCCCCAAACTGGGTTGGAGCGCCGAGGAAGCGAAACTGAATTTCTACAACTGGGACACCTATATCGGCGAAAACACCCTGAGCGATTTCAAGAAAGCCTCGGGCATCACCGTCAAGATGGACCTGTTCGCCGACAATGACGAACTGTTCGCCAAGCTGAAGGAAGGCAATCCCGGCTACGACCTGATCGTGCCGACCAACGATTATGTGGAACGCATGATCACGGCCAAGATGCTGCAGCCGCTCGATCATTCCAAGATTCCCAACTTCAAGACGAATATTTCCAAGGCCTTCCAGGACGGTGCGTTCGATCCCGGCCGAAAATACAGCATGCCCTATATGTGGGGCACCATCGGCATCGGCTACCGCAAGTCCAAGGTCGACGGCGTGCCCGACAGTTGGAAGTGGGTATTCGATTCCGACAAGTATTCCGGCCGCGTCGCGCTGCTGAGCGAATCCTCCACCATGCTCGGCGTAGCGCTGAAATATCTCGGCCATTCCCTGAACGAGACGGACCCAGCCAAGTTGAAGGCGGCGGAAGCGCTGCTGACCAAGCAGAAGAAGCACATCAAGGTCATTGCAGAAGACAATGGCCAGGACCTGTTGCTGTCGGGCGAGGTCGATCTGGCCGTCGAGTGGAACGGCGACATCCTGCAGATCATGGCCGAGGACGACGACATTTCCTACGTCGTGCCCAAGGAAGGCGGCCTGGTGTGGCAGGACACACTGTGCATTCCCACCGGCGCGCCGCATCCGGACAACGCGCACAAATTCATCAACTTCATCCTCGATGCCGACGCGGGCGCCGAAATCGCCGACTTCATTCAATACGCCACACCGAACGAGGCTGCGCGGGCCAAGATGAAACCGGAATACAGCCAGAACCCGGCCATCTTCCCGACCGATGAAACCTTGAGCCGCTGCGAATCGGCGATCTATTTGGGTGAAGACGTCTCGCGCCAGCGCGACGAAGCCTGGACCCGCATGCTGTCGGCCTGACCGGCATTCGGATTAGGCGGGCGGTCGCGGATGGCTCGACCGCCCGCCGTTCGAAGTCTAGACTCCCTGCGATGACGTAAATCAGCACCCGGCCGGCCATGGATACTGCGCGACGGAACCCCCTGCTGTTCTGGATCTTTATGGTTCCGCCGTCGTTGTGGCTGCTGGTGTTCTTCCTTGTGCCGCTGGCCCTGGTCTTCGGTTTCAGCCTGGGCGAGAAGCGCGGCCTGATTGAAATCGAGTTCACCGGCACGCTCGACAATTACCTGCGCGCCCTCGAGCCGCTTTATCTGGCCATCTTGTGGAAGTCCCTGTGGATTTCCGGCCTGACCACCCTGTTCTGCCTGATCGTCGGCTTCCCCGTCGCCCTGGCCATCTCGTTCGCGCCGGACCGCTGGAAGTCGGTTCTGCTGCTGCTGGTCATCCTGCCGTTCTGGACCAACCTGCTGATCCGCACCTACGCCCTGATCGCGGTGCTGCGGACCCGCGGCTATGTCAACTTCACCCTGGAGTGGTTCT
>JANQFL010000121.1 GCA_028277845.1 Sneathiellales bacterium | reverse complement strand
CCATCGTCATGACCTTCTATCACGGCTATCTCGGCTTGCAGGTGATAATCGAGGACTACATTCACCACGAGGGCGCGAAGTTCGCCGCCCTTATCGCGGTCATGGGCGTCTCGATCCTGCTTACCCTGATCTGCATCTTCTCCGTGCTGATCCTCATGTTCGGGGGCTGACGCCATGACCAAGGCCTACGAGATCGTCGACCATAGCTATGACGTCGTTGTCCTCGGTGCCGGCGGGGCCGGCCTGCGGGCCGCCTTGGGCCTGGCGGAAGCGGGGTACAAGACCGCCTGCGTGACCAAGGTCTATCCGACCCGCAGCCATACCGTGGCCGCTCAGGGCGGCGTCTCGGCCGCGCTCGGCAACATGGGGACGGACGACTGGCGCTGGCACATGTACGACACGGTCAAGGGCTCCGACTGGCTCGGTGACCAGGACGCCATCGAATATATGTGCCGTGAGGCCGCGCCGGCGGTGATCGAACTGGAACATTACGGCGTGCCGTTCTCGCGCACCGAGGAAGGCAAGATCTACCAGCGCGCCTTCGGCGGTATGACCACCAGATATGGAGAAGGAACGGCCCAGCGCACATGCGCCGCCGCCGACCGCACCGGCCACGCCATCCTGCACACGCTGTACCAGCAATCGCTGAAGCATCAGGCCGAGTTCTTCATCGAATATTTCGCCCTCGACCTGATCATGGACGAGGGCGAGTGCCGGGGCGTCATGGCCTGGAACCTGGAAGACGGCACCCTGCACCGCTTCAATGCCCACGTCACCGTGCTGGCGACCGGCGGCTACGGCCGGGCCTACTTCTCGTGCACCTCGGCCCACACCTGCACCGGCGACGGCTCGGGCATGGTGTTGCGCGCCGGCCTGCCGTTGCAGGACATGGAATTCGTGCAGTTCCACCCCACCGGCATCTACGGCGCCGGCTGCCTGATCACCGAGGGCGTGCGCGGCGAGGGCGGTTATCTGGTCAATTCCGAGGGCGAGCGTTTCATGGAACGTTACGCCCCGTCGGCCAAGGACCTGGCGTCCCGCGACGTGGTCAGCCGCTCCATGACCATCGAAATCCGCGAGGGCCGCGGCGTCGGCGCCAACAAGGACCACATCTTCCTGCACCTGGACCACCTGGACGCCGACATGCTGGCCGAACGCCTGCCGGGCATTTCGGAAAGCGCCAAGATCTTCGCCGGCGTCGACGTCAACAAGGAACCGATCCCCGTGCTGCCGACCGTGCACTACAACATGGGCGGCATCCCGACCAACTATCACGGCGAAGTGGTGACGTTGAAGGACGGCGATCCGGATGCCGTGGTGCCGGGCCTGATGGCCATCGGCGAAGCGGCCTGCGTTTCTGTGCACGGCGCCAACCGGCTGGGGTCCAACTCGCTCTTGGATATCGTCGTGTTCGGCCGGGCCGCCGCGCTGCGCGCCGCCGAAATCGTCGAACCGGGCCAGAGCCACAAGCAGGTCACCAACGGCAGTGCCGAACAGGCCGTCGACCGCTTCGACCGCATGCGCCACGCCAGCGGCGGCACGCCGACGGCGGAGATCCGCCTGGACATGCAGAAGGTCATGCAGGAGCACTGCGCCGTCTTCCGCACCAGCGAAACCCTGGAGGAGGGCGTCGGCAAGATCAACACCGTGCACGGGCGCTTCGCCGATGTCGGCGTCACCGACCGGGGCATGGTGTGGAACTCCGACTTGGTGGAAACGCTGGAACTGGACAACCTGCTGGGACAGGCCGTGGTCACCATGGTCGGCGCCGAGAACCGCAAGGAAAGCCGCGGCGGCCATGCCCACGAAGATTATCCCGACCGCGACGACGAGAACTGGATGAAGCATACCCTGGCGTGGATCGACAATGACGGCAAGGTCACCATCGACTACCGCCCGGTGCATATGCAGCCGCTGACCAATGATGTGCAGTCGTTCCCGCCCAAGGCGCGCGTCTACTGATTGGTATAAGGACGTATTCTAATGGCCGAATTTTCCCTCCCCGCCAATTCCAAGGTGGGCAAAGGCAAAACCCACAAAGCCGCCGACGGCGCCAAGAACAGGAAACGGTTCCAGATCTACCGCTGGAACCCGGACGACGGCAACAATCCGCAGATCGACACCTACGAAGTCGATCTCGACGCATGCGGGCCGATGGTTCTCGACGCCCTCATCAAGATCAAAAACGAGGTCGACCCCACGTTGACTTTCCGCCGTTCCTGCCGCGAGGGCGTGTGCGGTTCGTGCGCCATGAACATCGACGGCACCAACACGCTTGCCTGCACCAAGCCGATCGAGGACGTGAAGGACGACGTCAAGGTCTACCCCCTGCCGCACCAGCCGGTGATCAAGGACCTGGTGCCGGACCTGACCAACTTCTACGCCCAGTACGCCTCCATCAAGCCGTGGATGCAGTCGGACAGCCCGCCGCCGCCCGACGGCGAACGGCTGCAGTCGAAGGAAGACCGGGTCGAACTGGACGGGCTATACGAGTGCATCATGTGCGCCAGCTGCTCGACCAGTTGCCCGAGCTACTGGTGGAATTCGGACCGCTATCTCGGCCCGGCGGCGCTCTTACAGGCCTACCGCTGGCTCGCCGACAGCCGCGATGAATACACCGGTGAACGGCTCGACGATCTCGAGGACCCGTTCCGCCTCTACCGCTGCCACACCATCATGAACTGCGCCAGGACCTGCCCCAAGGGCCTCAACCCGGCCCAGGCCATCGGCAAGATCAAGGAAATGATGGTCAAGCGCCGGGGTTGAACGGTCCCGGGATTTGCCTCAATGCCATGGGGCCGCCGGATTATCCGACGGCCTTTTTCATATGACCGTGATCGTGCCCGAACAATCGGTCTTTGGTTGCCTGCTATCATCGGAGTGCACTGGATGTTTCGAGGTAGATTAGATAATGAAGCTGATATTACTTCCGGGCTTGGACGGAACGGGGCGCTTGTTTGGACCATTCCTGCAGGAACTAGATCCATCGATTGAAGCCGTAACCGTTTCATACCCCACCGACCGGACATGCGACTATTCTGATCTGGTCGATCTCGTGATCGCACAGCTACCCGACGACGAGACGTTTATCCTCCTTGGCGAATCGTTCTCCGGTCGCATCGCTTTCGAAGTTGGGAAGCGCGACATTCCAGATCTCGTCGGCGTTATCTTTGTTTGTTCGTTCCTGAAAGGCCCTTTCGCTCCGTTGAGCGGGCTTGCGAACGTGCTGCCGACCAAACTCTTGAGCGGCATACATCTTCCCGCATTCTTCGTGCGGCACCTGTTAATGGGGCACGAGGCAGGCGATGAATTGATCGCCTCGTTCCGGCACGCCGTCCGCAGTGTCGATCACCGGATTCTGCGACATCGCGTTGCGCTTGCAGTAGGGCCATGCCCCTTTGACGGATCGTTGAGGAAACCGGCGAGTCACATCATTGCGGTGCAAGACAGACTGCTGACACGGCGGTTGTCACGTGATCTGACGGCCCGTTGCGAGCGTATTGTCGAGCACGAAATCGATGGGCCGCACTTTCTACTTCAAGCCAAACCGAGAGAATGTGCAGAGATAGTGCACCGCGATTTCCGAAAATGGGCCGATGAGAGTTTCGGAGCGTAGGCAGAGAATGACCACGCACCGGAGGTAGGGGACCACCGGATTGCTTGAACGACATAAGGCCGCCGGATGATCCGGCGGCCTTTTCGTCAGGCCGTGAGCGCAGCGGGCGGGTCGGGAAGTCCGGCTTGGTGCAGTCGGTTCAGCAGGGTCTCCAGAATTTCACGGTCCTGGAAGTTTTCATTGGCCTCGACGAAGTCGGTCGCAATGTCCGGGTTTTCCGCCTGCACCTCGGCGATCAGTTGGCGTGCTCGCGCATCGTCGCCCATGGCGACGCGGCAGGCCGCGCGGTAGAGCCGCGTCCGCCGGGTCTGAAACGGTAACGACCGGGCGGCGTCAAGCGCGACCTCCCAGCGTCCCAGGAGATAGTACGCCGCGACTTTTTCCTCCGCGCACCAGACGGGAAGGAACGGGTCCAGGTCTTCGGCGCGGCGCAACAGTTCGAGTGCGTGATCCGCTTCTCCGGCATAGATATGAAACGCGGCACAGCGCGCGACGATGTAGGCATCGTTGGGTGAAAGCTCCATGGCGCGCTCGTGGAACTGGCGGGCGGCGGCGAAATCGCCAGTCTTCATTTTGATCGAACCCATGATCCGGTTGACCTCCGGGTCGTGCGGGTCGATTTCCAGGGCTTTCGATATCTGGCGGACCCCCCAATCCCAGTCGAAGTCCGGTAGCTGCGAAGCGGCACAGATCTGCATCGCCATCGGCGCGGCGAAATTGGGGTCTGCATCGATGGCGCGGCCGAACCAGTCCATTGCCTCGCGAATATAGGTGTCCGTAAGTTGACCGAGCCGGTGATGCTCGATTCCCCGCAAGTAATACTGGTAGGCATCCAACGAGGCCGGTGGCCGTTTTCGGGCGGTGGAAATTTCCTCATGCTCGATCCGGCCGAATACCGTCGCGGCGATTCGCGCGGTCACCTCGTCCATCGCGTCCCAAATCTCGTTGAAGTCATGCTCGACACGATCCGACCACAGGGCCCGTCCGCTTTCCGTCTCGGTGAGTGTGAGATTGAGCCTCAGCCGTGGACCAAGTTTACGTACGGACCCCGATACGATGTAGCGAACGCCGAGCCGCCGGCCGATCTCCACAGGGTCAGTGCTATCGAGTGCAAAACTTGCCGAGCGTGAACTGACGAACAGCCGCCGCCAGCGGGAGAGTTCGAGGATGAGATCCTCGGTCATGCCTTCCGCAAGGAACTTCTGATCCTCATCGGCAGAGCTGGCGGTGCGGAAAGGCGCGACGGCAACTGAGTGAGGTCTGAACTCGGATCGCTCCGACGTACGTGTCGGAGCCGTCTGAAACGGATAGCGCTCCATTTCACCCGTGACGCGAAACAGGCGCACAGGCTCGGAGATACCTTTGAGTTCAAACTCACCCAAGTCTTCGAACGCGCAAGGAGAGCCTCGGCGTACTTGCTCGACCATTCCCGCGGAAACGTAAATCTCGCCAGGATCGGCATGGCCTTGAATGCGGGAGGTGAGGTTGACGCCGTCGCCACGCAAATCGTCGCCCACTTCCATGACATCGGCGAGGTGAAGACCAAAGCGCATATCCGCCGCAGACGCGCCTTCCACGGAAACCAGCGCGGACCGCGCTTCCATCGCCGCGCGCAGCGCGTTGACCGGGCTCGAAAATTCGGCCAGCAGTGCGTCTCCAGCCATCGAAAACACTCTGCCATCGCGTTTCTCGACCACGGCCGCCACGGCATCGAGACACGCAGCGAACAGGGAGACCGCTGTCTCTTCGTTGGCTTCCATGGCTGGCGTCGAGCTGACGATGTCGCCGACCAGGATTGCCGCAAGCCTGCGCGTGACTTTTTGTTGTGCCACCTGGTGTCCTCAATTGGGCGCGGTGTCGGGCGATCATAACTTGATAACAAATTGCGCGCCAAGCCGGCAAAGGGCCACGAAAAACAATCCCGTGACGACGGTAGCCAAATAGCCCTGTTGGCGTTGGCGGATACTCATTATATCTACGGTGCACAAACGGAAACCGAGCAGGCCATGAGCGACGTCAAAAAGGAATTCCGCGAACGGTTGTCGATCCATGAGGATCAGCCGTCGAATTGGTTCGAACCGCTGTATTCCAATGCCAGCAAGGACGGCGAAGGGGTGCCCTGGGCCAACATGGACACCCATCCCTCGTTCGCCAACTGGCTTGGCCGGAACGCACTGACCGGGGAAGGCAAGTCGGCGCTCGTCGTCGGCTGCGGCATGGGCGACGACGCCATCGAATTGGAAACCCTGGGATTCGACGTGACGGCGTTCGACGTGTCCGAGACGGCGATCACATATTGCAAGGAACGGTTTCCGCAGTCGAACGTGGCCTTCGAACAGGCGGACCTTCTGCACGACCAGCCGCAATGGCGGCGCAAATTCGATTTCGTGCTCGAGATTTTCACCGTTCAGGCCCTGCCGCCCAAGTACGAGGACGACCTGATCCGCAACATCGCCGGCTTCGTCGCGCCCGGCGGTCGGCTCCTTGTCATCGCCGAGGTCGGCAGCGAGCAGCGGTCCTTCGACAACGGCCCGCCCTGGCTGCTCACGCCCGGCCACGTCGATGGCTTTGCGTCGTGCGGACTGGAGGTTCAGGGGAAGTCGATGGAGGAAAGCTCCTTCGAAGGCGCCGATGGCATCTGTGTGACCTCATTTCACAGACCGGGTGTTTAGGCGTTTCCGATCGTGCGTTATGCCCGTGAACACCGCGGAAAAGTAACGTTTTTATCGAGTTGGCGCAGATATCCGAGTCGATGGACGTACGCGCCATTGTTAAGAATAACAATTAGTTGCATATCATGTATCGGAATCGGTACACTGTCCGGAAATCAACAAGGCATGCCAATGCCGGTCATGAACGATGAAGCGATTAGGACGATGCAAAAACTGTCTCGCGATTGTGCGTGCCGTGCCGCCGTGGAGCGCGCATATCGGGAATTGAGGGCACTGAATCATACCGACGTGTCCGCCTACAACGCCGCGGCCCAGGTCTACCGCTGGCACCATCCCGAGGTCACCAGGCTGCAGGCACGTTTCGACATAGCGGACATGTTGAACCGGACCGACTGACCCCGGTTGATCGTATGACAGACCCGTTTGGGTTTGAACGTCGTTGCATCTCCAGTTCATTGTTGCCACACCTAAATGAACTACGCCAAGACCTGCCCCGAGGGCATCAACTCGGCCCTGGCCATCGACAGGGTTGTGGAAACGATGGTTAAGCGCAGGGACTGACGGAAGTCGGCATATTCGAGAGTATCGTGGCTGTTCGGGTGGTCCGGGAGAAAGCGATTTACCGTTTACAACAAATTGTCTTTCAGGAAAGCGATCTGGCGTCCGGCCGCTTCGTCGAACAACGCGCCCGGGTGCCAGAGCAGACCGAAATGACCGCCGTCGATTTCGTAAAACGTCTTCGGCGAGGATATCTTGTCGAACACGGCGCGTTGAACAGCGGGATTGCAGTGAACCATCTCGTCGTTACGCCCGACCATCATCAGGACTGAAGCCTTGATGTAGGGGGCGGCGAGGTAGGCGCTGAATGGCACTTTGGTCGGCGGAATGACCCGGGTTGCGCGGTTCTCCCATTGACTGTCGAACCGGCCACCATACTCCAGGAACCAGCGAAACGCCTGGATGGGAGTCAGGATCGACTGTGCATTGATTTGATCGGCGGAGACGACGGGCATCGGGCCCAGCGTGTGCTCCGGTCCACCGCCGACTTCGCCGCCGTCGAAGATTGTCCGGAGTTCGGCAAAGTGCGCGTCGTTGGGTTCAAGCTCGGGCAGTTCCGTGCCGCACACGGGGATTTGCGCGACAACGGCGGTGATGTCCGGGATAAGGGCCGCGACAACAAGCGCGATTCCCGCCGCGTAGCTGTCGCCCCAAAGCGCCACCTTTGAGACATTCAGTTCCGTGCGCAGAAAACTGACGGCGTCCCTGAATCCGCGCGCCTGGACCCACGGATTGATTTCGTGCCTCGGTTCGCCGTCGCTGCCGCCGAAGTTCGCGTGGTCATAAAGCAGGACATCGAAACCGGCGTGATGGATGGCTTCGGCATAGGCGTTCGCCACCATGGTGATCGTTGCGGACGTGCCATGGGCCATCACCACACAGGGAACCTGCCTGCGCTGCCGCCGATAAAGCCTGCCCCGAAGGATGTTTTCGCCGGAGCGAAACGCGATCATCTCAAACATGATGGTATCCTTTGCGCCACATCTCTTTCACGTGTCGTTGGAGACGCCGTAAGATACGGGCCGCCAAATTCATGCGCTTTCAGATTTCCATGATTTTTCCTTGAGAGTTTCTGATGGCGCGCAGCGGGTCTGACGGGATGATCTATCGTTTTCAGCAATGCGAGCTTGATACCGAACGGGCGGAATTGCGGTTCCGGGGCGAACTAAGGCGAGTCGAACCCCAGGTCTTTGACCTGATTGTTCATCTCATCGAGCAGCGTGACCGCCTGGTTTCGAAGGATGAACTCATCGAAGAAGTCTGGAATGGCCGCATCGTGTCCGATGCCACATTGAGCAGCCGCATCAGTTCGGCCAGAAGCGCCGTCGGCGACAGCGGAGACACACAGGACACAATTCGTACCATTCCCCGGCGCGGATACCGGTTCGTGGCGTCCGTGGACGGGAGCGGACTGTCCCGCAAAACCGAAAAACAACAGACTGTCCGGTATTGCACCGCCCAGGACGGTACCCGTTTGGCATACGGTGTATCCGGCGAGGGCCCGCCGCTGGTGAAAACCATGAGCTGGCTCAATCATCTTGAATTCGACTGGGAGAGCCCGGTATTCGGTCCCCTGTTCAGGGCGTTGAATGAAGGGCGCCAGTTGCTGCGGTATGACTCAAGAGGGGCGGGACTGTCGGACTGGGATGTCGAGGACTGTTCCTACGATGCGCTGGCCGGCGACCTGGAAACCGTTGTTGACGCGTCCGGCCTGCGATCCTTCGCCATGCTGGGTATTTCCCAAGGGGCGGCATTGGCCATCGACTACGCGGCCCGCCACCCGGACCGTGTCTCCCATCTTATCCTCTGGGGCGGCTATGCGCGCGGGCGCAACCGGCGCGGCAGGACGGAAGACACCGAACAGGCGGAAGCGTTCAAGGTTCTCATGCGGCACGGTTGGGGCAAGCAGTCGTCCACCTTTCTGCGTATGTTCGCCTCCCTTTATCTTCCGGAAGCCAATACGGAGCAGATCCAATGGTGGACAGAACTGCAGAGGGTCGCCACGTCTCCGGAAAATGCGGTTCGCCTGCGTGACTCCATCGACGAAATCGAGGTCTCGGACAAGCTGGCCCGGGTCAAGGCGCCGACACTCATTTTGCATTCCAAGAGGGAGGAGGTCGCCCCGTTTGCCGAGGCGCGCCGCATGGCCGCAGGCATATCCAATGCGGCCCTGTTGCCGCTGGACAGCGCAAATCATCTGGTTCTGAATCACGAACCCGCCTGGCAAAACGCCGTCGATGCCGTGCTCGAATTCCTCGATTCCTAGGCGTCGCCGCGCTCGAGTTTGTTAGACTTGATCCGTTTACCGAAGGACGAGCCGCCATGTACGTACCCAAGCATTTCCTCGAGCCGACCCGGGCGGCCGCACGGTCGCTGATCCGCGATTATCCGTTCGCACAGTTGATCACCACCGACGATGACGGCGTACCCTTCGCGACCCACCTGCCGTTCCTGTTCGACGGCGACCGTGGCGAGCACGGAACGCTGATCGGCCACATGGCCAAGGCCAATCCGCAGTGGCGCCACTTCGCCGACGGCAAGCCGGCGCTGGCCATCTTCTCGGGCCCGCACGGTTATGTCTCGCCGTCTTGGTATACCGCCGGACCGGCGGTGCCGACGTGGAACTATGCCGCCGTGCACACCTACGGTGTGCCCATCATCATTGACGACGCGGATGCCAAGCGGGCGGTGATGGAGCGGCTGGTCGATACCTTCGAGGCCGGTTTCGAGGAACCCTGGAAGCTGGGCGCCGACGGCAACGAGGATTTCGTCGCCCGGCAATTGAAGGGCATCGTGGTGTTCGACATTCCCCTCGACCGCATCGAGGCCAAGGCCAAGCTGAGCCAGAACCGGCCGCCCGAGGACCGGGCCGGCGTCATTCTCGGCCTGCGCCGGGCCGGCAACGTGGACAGCCTGCTGCTGGCCGATGCCATGGAGGAGCGCGAGCGGGAGGGCTGACGGCCGCTCGGGGTTAGCGTTTGTTAACCATGTTTGCTTAGCGTGGCCGGTGTTGTGTTTTGCAGGCCGAGTTGATGAACGCACCCACCATCCGCACCACCAATGATCTCGCCCAGGTCAACCTGGGTTTCGAGCACGTGCTGAGCGCGCGGGTGCGGTCGATGGTGGCCGACGCCTTCGCCGGCGGCGCCACGCCGGACGCGTTGACCGCCCTGGCCGCCGACGTCACGGCCTACGCCGAGGCGGCCGTGGACGAGGTCAAGACCCACAATCCGCCGCCCAAGCCGCTGGCCTGCAAGGCCGGCTGCACCCACTGCTGCCACAACCTGATCGTTGCCACACCGGTGCAGGTGTTCGCCATCGCGGCCGTGTTGCGCGAGACGCTCGATGAGGATGGCCTGAAGGCGCTGCGCCGGACGCTCGACCTGGCCGTGCGCAAACAGAGTGACCTTGACTGGGACACCATCGGCAAGCGCCGTCCGGCGTGCCCGCTGCTGGCCAAGGGCGCGTGCCTGGCCTACGGTGCCCGTCCGCTCGGTTGCCGCGGCTGGACCTCGCTCAACGCCCGCCGCTGCGAGAAAGATCTCAAATCCAAGGGTAAGAACCCGAAGGGCATCCCGTTCTATCTGCCGCAATCGCAGATCACCCTGGCCGTCGAACAGGGCTTGATGAACGGCTTGAATGCCGCCGGCCTGCGGGCCGAAAAGGTGGCGTTGACTCAGGCCCTGGCCCTGGTGCTCGACGACCCGGACGCGGCGACACGCTGGCTCGCCGGCGACGATATCTTTGCCGCCGCGCGCATGCCCGGCTAGAGCAATTCCTCCTCCGGGTCGTCCGGCTGATATTCCAAGATGTCACCGGGCTGGCAGTCCAGCACCCGGCAGATGGCTTCGAGGGTGGAGAAGCGCACCGCCTTGACCTTGCCGGACTTGAGCAGCGAGATGTTGGTTTCCGAAATGCCGACGGCCCGGGCCAGTTCGTTCGAGCGCATCTTGCGCCGCGCCAGCATGACGTCGAGGCGGACGATGATGGACACGCGTTCGATCCCCGCTGCCTAGACCGTCAATGCCTGTTCGTCCTGCAGCCGGCGCGCCTCGTCCATCACCCGGGCGATGACGACGACCACGCCGCCGATGACGGCGGCCGTCACCATGCCCGAGGAAATCTCGATGCTCAGCGCCCGTTCCCCCGGCGGGTTGTCCCAACTGAACCAGACCGACGCCAGCGGCGTGGTGACGAACTGGGCGGCGGCAAACAGGACCATCCACCAACCCATCTTGCGAAACGCTTCCACATTGGCGACGGCAAACAGGACGCCCAGCGCATAAAGACGGAACAGCCGGCGGAGGGCGGCGAGGAACAGGATCATCGGCGTCAGCGGAATCATGGCGATGACGATACCGCCCAACCGCTTGAACACGGTCAGGTCGGCGATGCCCATGTCGGCGCCGTACAGCTCCGCCGCCAAGGCAAGGGTGTCCACAAGCAGCAGGTACAGCGCCACGGCCGCGGGCAGGGCGTACATCAGGATCGTGCAGACCCAGGCGAAACGCCGGGCATTGGTGCGGATGCGGCCTTGGTTGGCCTGATCGCCGGTCGTGTTCATTGTCCCGTCCCCGTCTTTCACTGACAGGACGATGCATAACACAAAAAAATTTATGATAAACGTAAAATATACATTAGCCGAAAACATCTTTCGGCGGGTCGTGGGGGGCCGTCAGGTAGTCGTGGCTTTGCATTTCCATCAGCCTGGACGCCGTGCGGGCGAACTCGAAGGCGGTTTCGCCTTCCGGGTACAGCTTGTCGGGCGCGGCGTCGGCGGCGACGATCAGCTTGACCTTGTGCTCATACAAGGCGTCGATCAGGGTGACGAAACGCTTGGCCTCGTTGTGTTCCTTCGGTTTCAGTTTCGGCACGTCGGCCAGGACCACCGTGTGATAGCGCGCCGCGATGGCCAGATAGTCGGCAGGGCCGAGCGCCTCGTGGCACAGCTCGGCGAAGGTGAAGCGGGCGATGCCGCCGCCGGCGGCGGCGCTGGTCACATTGCGGCCTTTCACCGTGATCGTATCCTCGCCCACCACCGCGTCCTCGGTCAGGCCCTTGAAGGCGGTGTCCAGGCTCTGGCGCGCTTTCGGGCCGAGCGGATAATGATAAGTCGGCATGCCGTCCAGCAGGGCGATCTGCCGTGCCCGGCGGTGGTCTGTGTCGCCCGGCAGGTGCAGGATGTCGAGCTTCTGCTTGAACAGGGCGATAAACGGCAGGAACAGTTCCCGGTTGAGGCCGCCGGCATAGAGATCGTCGGGCGCCACGTTGGAGGTCGCGACCACCACGACGCCGCGTTCGAACAGTTCGGTGAACAGGCGGCCGAGGATCATGGCATCGGCCACGTTGGTCACCTGGAACTCGTCGAAGCACAGCAGCCAGGCTTGCGCCGCCACCGTCTCGGCGAACGGCGGGATCGGGTCGTCGCCGTCGTTGTTGCCGTTTTCATCCTTCGCCTGGCGCCAGGCATGCACCGCGTCGTGCACTTCCTGCATGAAGGCGTGGAAGTGCACCCGGCGCTTGTGTTCCATGGGCACGGTGGCGAACAATAGGTCCATCAGCATGGATTTGCCGCGGCCCACATCGCCGAACATGTACAAGCCTTGCGGCGGCGGTTCGCGGCGGCGGCGCTTGAGGGCGAAGATCTGGGTCCAGCCGGTTTCGCCCGTGGGGTCGTATTGGGCCAGGCGCTTGTGCAGCGCCTGCAGCTTCTCGACCGCCAGCTCCTGCGCCGGATCGTGTTTCAGCGCGCCGTCCCGGCGCATCCGCCGGTAGGCTTGAAGGGGACCTTCTGCTGCGCTGTCGCTCATTGCGTCGTGTGCTTCAAATGAAAGGGCGGCGTCCATGACGCCGCCCAATCTAGCTTGATTATCCGAACAACCGGTTACCGGTTGCCAGGATCAATCAGGGCCTTATTTGTGGGTCGGCATGATGAACTCGGCGCCCGAGCGGATGCCCGTGGGCCAGCGCGAGGTCACCGTTTTCAGCTTGGTGTAGAAGCGTACCCCGTCGGGGCCGTGCTGGTTGTGGTCGCCGAAAGCCGAGCTTTTCCAGCCACCGAAGGAGTGGAAGGCCAGCGGCACCGGGATCGGCACGTTGATGCCGACCATGCCGATTTCCGCCTTGTAGGCGAACTCGCGGGCGGCGTCGCCGTCGCGGGTGAAAATGGCGACGCCGTTGCCGTATTCGTGGTCGTTGGGCAGGCGCAGGGCTTCGTCGAAGTTGGGCGCCCGCACCATGGACAGCACCGGTCCGAAGATCTCTTCCTTGTAGATGCGCATGTCGGAGGTGACCTTGTCGAACAGGCAGCCGCCGACGAAGAAGCCGTCCTCGTAACCCTGGGCCTTGAAGTCGCGGCCGTCGACCACCAGGTCGGCGCCTTCCTCGACGCCCAGGTCGATATAGCCGCGCACCTTGTCGAGGTGCTGTTTTGTGACCAGCGGGCCCATTTCCGATTCCGGATCGGTGGACGGTCCGACCTTGAGGCTCTCGACGCGGGGCTTGAGCCGCTCGAGCAGGGCCTCGGCAGTGTCGTCGCCCACCGGCACGGCGACCGAGACAGCCATGCAGCGCTCGCCGGCCGAACCGTAACCGGCGCCGATCAGGGCGTCGGCGGCCTGGTCCATGTCGGCGTCGGGCAGCACGATCATATGGTTCTTGGCGCCGCCCATGGCCTGGACCCGTTTGCCGTGGGCCGCGGCGGTGGCGTAGACGTACTGGGCGATCGGCGTCGATCCGACGAAGCTGATCGCCTTGACGCGCGGATCGGTCAGCAGGGTGTCGACCGATTCCTTGTCGCCGTTGACCACATTGAGCACGCCGGCCGGGGCGCCGGCCTCGATCATCAGCTCGGCCAGGCGCAGCGGCACGCTCGGGTCCTTTTCGGAGGGCTTGAGCACGAAGGTGTTGCCGCAGGCGATAGCCACGGTGAACATCCACATGGGCACCATGGCCGGGAAGTTGAACGGTGTGATGCCGGCGACCACGCCCAGCGGCCGGCGCATGGAATACATGTCGATGCCCGAAGAGACGCCGTCGGAGAACTCGCCCTTCAGCAGGTGCGGGATGCCGCAGGCGAACTCGACCACCTCGAGGCCGCGGATGATCGAGCCCTTGGCGTCACTGACCACTTTGCCGTGTTCGTTGGACAGCATGACGGCGAGCTCGTCGATATTGTCCTCGATCAGCTGCTTGAACTTGAACATGACCCGGGCGCGAGTAATCGGCGAGGTGTTGGCCCAGCCTTCCGCGGCATCCTGCGCGTTGGCGATGGCCGCTTCCGTCTCCGCCTTGGTGGCCAGGGGCACCTTGGCCGCCAGTTCGCCGGTGGTCGGGTTGAACACGTCGCCGAAGCGGCCGCTTCGGCCCTTCGTGTTCTGGCCGCCGACATAGTGGTGCAGTTCCGTGGTCATGATCGCCTCCTCCGTCCAAATGATTTGCCGCCTTCCGTCCGGCGGGACGGGTTGTCCTGAAGGGTTTCGGAAGGGGGATTGAAACGTATTGAATTGCTTACTTAGCGCGGGCACAAGGGACTCGCAAGACGAATGTCCCCGCTGGCGCCAACGGTTGCGCGAAGCTGCCGCGGTCTCGGCGGCTGCGTGCCTTTCGGTTTGCGCACGATGCAAATCCGGTGCGCTGCGGCCGCAACCAAACCGTTTCCCGGACACGCCCTTGCAGCCGTCCGCGAATCGCGCTATGCACGCCCCCGGTTTACAGAATTCCGGCCGCCATGGCCGTGGCCGGTCATTGCAAGACGAGGGTGTCGCGACGTTCGCTCGCACACCACATACCGGGACCGACTTTATATAAAGGGACACCACACACCATGGCGCGCAACAAAATTGCACTCATCGGCGGCGGCAATATCGGCGGCACGCTCGCCCACCTGGCGGGACTCAAGGAACTGGGCGACGTCGTCATGTTCGACATCCTCGACGGCCTGCCCCAGGGCAAGACCCTGGACATCGCCGAATCCTCGCCGGTCGAGGGCTTCGATTCGCGTATGTCCGGCACCAAGGGCTATTCGGCCATCAAGGGCGCCGATGTGGTCATCGTCACCGCCGGTGTCGCCCGCAAGCCGGGCATGAGCCGCGACGACCTGCTGGGCATCAACATCAAGGTCATGGCCCAGGTCGGCGAGGGCATCAAGAAGTACGCGCCGAACGCCTTCGTCATCTGCATCACCAACCCGCTCGACGCCATGGTCTGGGTGCTGCGCGAGAAGTGCAAGCTGCCGGCCAACAAGGTGGTCGGCATGGCCGGCGTGCTCGATTCGGCCCGCTTCCGCTACTTCCTGGCCGACGAATTCAAGGTTTCCGTGGAAGACGTCACCGCCTTCGTGCTCGGCGGCCACGGCGACAGCATGGTGCCGCTGCCGCGCTACTCCACCGTCGCCGGTATCCCGATCACCGACCTGGTCAAGATGGGCTGGACCACCAACCAGCGCCTCAAGGAAATCGTCCAGCGCACCCGTGACGGCGGCGCCGAGATCGTCAGCCTGCTGAAGACCGGCTCGGCGTTCTACGCGCCGGCCAGCTCGGCCATCGCCATGGCCGAATCCTACCTCAAGGACAAGAAGCGGGTGCTGCCCTGCGCCGCGCATCTGAAGGGCGAATACGGCGTCAAGAACATGTATGTCGGCGTGCCCGTGGTGATCGGCGCCAAGGGCGTTGAGAAAGTGGTCGAAATCAAGCTCAACGCGGGCGAGAAGAAGGCCTTCGACAAATCGGTCGGTGCCGTCAAGGGCCTGATCACCGCCTGTAAGAAGATCGATCCCACACTGAAATAGCGTGAAAGCGGAGAATCCGCGCGCAACCCGCCCGTTTGCCGGTTGCGCGCGATTTTCCTGGTGTTATAAGTGGCGGCACTCTGCGGTCAGGCGGGTCACCTGGTCCTCAGGCCGTGCAAAACAGGATCACCATGAACATTCATGAATATCAGGCCAAAGGCCTGCTCGCCAAATATGGCGTCGCCGTGCCCAAAGGGGGCGTGGCGTACACTCCCGAGGAAGCGCTCAATGTTGCCCGCGATCTGGGCGGACCGGTCTGGGTGGTCAAGGCCCAGATTCACGCCGGCGGACGCGGCAAGGGCGGCGGCGTCAAGGTCGTCAAATCCCTCGACGACGTGACCGACACCTCCAAGGACATGCTGGGCATGACCCTGGTCACCCACCAGACCGGTCCGGACGGCAAGGAGGTCAAGCGCATCTACATCGAGGACGGCTGCGACATTGCCCGGGAACTGTATCTCGGTGCCGTCATCGACCGCGGCTCGCGCCGGGTGACGCTGATGGCCTCGACCGAAGGCGGCATGGAGATCGAGGAAGTGGCGGCCAAGACGCCCGAGAAAATCCTCAAGGTTGCCGTCGACCCCGCCGTCGGCATCCAGCCCTTCCACGCCCGTAAGCTGGCCTTCGGCCTGGGGCTCGAGGGCAAGCAGGTCGGTTCCGGCGTCAAGTTCATCATGGCCCTTTACAAGGCGATCGTCGAGACCGACGCCAGCCTGGTCGAGATCAACCCCATGGTGGTGACCGGCGCCGGCGACGTCATTGCCCTCGACGCCAAGATGAACTTCGACGACAACGCCCTGTTCCGCCACAAGGACATCGAGGAACTGCGCGATCCGGACGAAGAGGATCCGGCCGAACTGGAAGCGGCCCGTCACGATCTCAACTACATCAAACTGGACGGCAATATCGGCTGCATGGTCAACGGCGCCGGCCTGGCCATGGCGACCATGGACATCATCAAGCTCTATGGCGGCGAACCGGCCAACTTCCTC
>JANQFL010000105.1 GCA_028277845.1 Sneathiellales bacterium | reverse complement strand
CCCGGAGGGACGGGCGTCTTGGCGCCAAATCCGGCGGCTGCCGTCTCGGCCATACCGTCAGGTATGGCCGTCACCGCCAGCCTTGGCCTTGGCGCCAATACGCTCCGTCAGAATGCTTCCATCTAAAGAGGAATTGCTCTAATGGCCTAGGTTTGACGTGTTTGTCGGTTATGCGCGGAAAAATTGAACTGTCGGCGGAGCCAATTGCACCGGCGCGTTAGTAAGCGAACCGAATGGTAATCCGTGGCCGACGGTGCGGCGATGAAGAACCGATTCCGGGAGCGCGAATGTGTTGAGACGAATAAACCGAGTTGGTTAGCCGGTCTCGAACATCGTTTCTATGCGCTCGATTTCGGACCGGGAAATAGTCTGCGGTGTTCCGGCCAGAATACCTACGACTGAACGGAATGGGGAACCAATATGCATGCCCTGGTCGTCGATAGTAAATTCCCGAATGTTCTTTTCGTGCTTCGAACCACGCATTTTCAGGACAGTCAATCCGCGACGGATCTCACCAAACAGTTCGACATAGCGCAGAAGTATGATCGTGTCTGTAATCGTTGAGATGTGGGACTCGGTAACGGACGTGCCGCCCATCAAAGTTGGCGTGGTAGACGTAAACAGTCCGGCCACTTCGCGCTCTTTGATGAATGAAGTCAGGCCAATGACAAATTCCCTAAACCCCTTGAAGCTCGAGACACGCTCGAGCGCCGACAGGCTATCGACCGCAATTCGATTGGGTTTGAACTCCTCGATCACTTCTTTCATGTTGATGAGATGATCTTCCAGACCCATCGTTTCCGGATATGAACAGACGACCTTCAGCAAACCTTTCTCGCCCAAGGTCGCAAAATCGACACCCCAGCCAATGGCATTTCTAAACAACTGATCCCGGCTTTCTTCGAAGGCGAAAATCAAGCACCTCTCGTCGTTCTTAACGCCACCTTCCATGAACTCCGTCACGATCAAGGTCTTGCCGGCACCCGTTGCTCCCGACACCAGTGTGATGGAATCCCGGTAGAACCCACCGCCGCAGAGTTTGTCCAAGCCGTCGACTCCGGTTGGCACACGTTTATCGGATGACCTGTGTTGCAATTCGATGGTCGACAAAGGGATAGCCTCGATCCCTCGGTTTGGAACGATGGTGAACGGAAACTCTCCCTTGTTGTGCATGGTCCCGCGAAACTTCAGCACCTCGATGGTGCGTCGGCGGACTTTCTCTTCGAGCGCGTTGCGGAGAACGATGACATTGTCGGATACGAATTCCTCCACGCCAAAACGGGCGATGTCACCGTATTCATCGGTTCGCTCGGCAGTGAAAACCGAGGTAACTTTCAACTCCTTGAGCGCGGCGGCGATTCTGAACAGTTCGGAGCGCACTGTCGTGGCATCCGGCAACTGGCTGAATAGGGGGCCCAAAGAATCGACGGCGACGCGTTGCGCCCCGATTTTACTGATTGCAAGTTCGATGCGCGCCAGCAATGCACCCAAGTCGTATGCCCCGGAAAAAACCGTTTCAGCACCGACCTGCGGCGAAGCGTCGACGAACCCCCATAAGCCATCGTTCTCCCATTGCTGAATGTCCCAACCAAAGCTGGCGAAGTTTTCTCGGATGTCATCCGCACTTTCCTCGAAAGTTACAAAAACACCCGGATCTTGGAATTTGCGGATTCCCTCCGACAGGAATTGGCCGGCGAAGACGGTTTTCGCGCTGCCTGAAGTCCCCGCAACCAGTGTGACACGATTTTTTGGTAGGCCTCCGTGACCAATATGGTCGACGCCAGGAATGCCCGTTGGAACTTTTTTAACGACAGTTGCTTGTTCATAGGCCATTTTCTGGGCTCCGGGCACTTATATTTTGTCACCGACGCGCCGAATATCGAGACCGATCAGTACTTTTTCCCGGTCCGATAGATCCCCGATCACCTTTCGAATCGGAGGTGGTAAATCCTTTATCACTGTCGGTGTGGCAAGGATGCGCCGTTCTTCCGCTTCCTCCGGATTCTCAAGGACATCGACAATTACCAATTCGTACTGTCCAGACAAATCTTCCTGACAAATGCGCTTTAGAGTATCGATTGCGGAGTTCGAACGAGTCGAATAGCCGGTCACGAACAGTTTGAGAACGAACGTGGGTTCTGATGTCGTTTCCATCACTAATCTGAATCCCTTGACGACGCCGGTTTCGGAATATCGCGTGTTCTGTCGACCGGCATCATGTGATCGCGGTAATATGAAGCGAGGTTGCCCATCAACTCGAGCAACAGGAGTCGCGCCTCTTCGGCAACGACGAAAGAAGTCGTCATCTTTACGGGGCGTGATTGTTTAACGGCGCGAATATGCAGTTCCACAAGGTCTCGGGGGCTGGCACGGAGGAAACCCAAGCGCTGCGCCAGAACCCGTGAATCCTGTGTCGTCTTCCTGTCGATTTTAAAGGTTCGCTGCTGAATGGCCTGGTCGATCAGACGACGATACTGGTCGACCAGGGCGTCGAAAGTATCCTTCGCTGACTCGGCAAGACGTTCGTTGCCGTAAACACGTGCGGTTGCTTTCGTCGACAATGGCGCGCGCATTTGCCTCAACGTATCCAACTCGTCCGCCAAACGCCGAGCCGCATTATTGACCTCCGTTTTTAGCCGTCTTTGTTCACGCTCGACAGCATAACGGATAGAGCGAATCAAAGAATCGGCGCGAAGATTGTCCTTCAACAGGAAGTCTTGCGCGCCGTGGCTCATCGATTCGAGCGCACTGCTTTCATCGTAGTGTCCAGTGATCGCAATTATGGGCGTGTGGTTCGAAACTTCATTGACTTTCGACAATCCCTCCGACTGCGTGTCTCGTGAGTCCGGTAAACAGAGGTCTAGCAAAACCGCGTCGAAATTTTCGGTTGACAGCAACTGGACCGCATCTTCCAAACGGTTGGCTTGTTTGACCTCGTATTCCGCGTCATCCGAGGAATCAAGCATGGCATTGACGAGACGGGCGTCGCCAGGATTGTCCTCTATGAGAAGTATTTTGAGTTTGGTTTCGGACATTGCAGGTGTCAGGCCATTGGAAGACGGGCGACGGTGAACCAGAATTCGTCAATTTTCCGAACAACTTCATGAAACACCGACAATTCCATCGGCTTGCAGACATAACAGTTGGCGTAGTGATTATAGGACTGCGCGACGTCGTTCGGATCGTTTGAAGTGGTCAGAATAATCACCGGGATATTGCGCAGCGATTTGTCGGTTTTGATCTCCTTCAAGATTTCGTTCCCGTTCTTCCGCGGCAGGTTCAAGTCCAGGAGAACTATGTGAGGACGAGGCGCGTCAACATATTCGCCCCTTTGCATTAAGAACTTCAATGCCGCCTCTCCGTCGCTAACTGCATGCAATCGGTTCGTCACCTTGGCAAACTTGAGCGCCTCCTTAGTGAGACGAACGTCTCCGGGATTGTCTTCCACCAGCAGTATGTCGATCGTTCCGTCAACCGCTTGCGCGCGCATTGGAATTCTCCAAATTGGCTCCCGACGATCCGCTTGAGATCGGTTCCATGTCCAACAGTGGTTCGGCAGATGCTTCGGCGGGCAACATGGTGAAGCTGATGGTTGTGCCTTGACCGTTTCCCGATTGAGCCCAGATCGTTCCACCATGGCTTTCGGCAATTCGCTTGCAAATTGCCAAACCGATACCCGTGCCTTGATACTCGTCGTGGGTGTGCAAGCGCTGAAAAACGCCAAAAACGTGATCCAGTTGGTCTGCGTCGATACCGATACCGTTATCTTTTACGGAAATTATCCAGTTTGCCCCATCTTGATCCGCCGAAATTCTAATACGGGGAACAGGGGCCGCGCAGAACTTTATTGCGTTGCTGATGAGATTTTGAAACAAGCGAACCAGATGGGCGCGATTACCCCGTACGGTGGGAAGAGACGTCCACTGGATATCGGCGCGACAGTCCTGAATAACGGAGGTCAAGTTATACATCGCCTCGCTCAAGGCGTCTTCGACGGGGACTGAAGACATCGAATCGTCTGAAAACTGAAGACGCGAATAGTCTAGAAGGTCATTGATCAACTGCTTCATGCGTCTCGCGCCGTTTACCGCGAATTCAATGAATTCGACGCCGTCATCATCGAGTTTGTCGGAATAATTGTCCTTCAGCAGCTCACAAAAGCTGGAAACCATGCGCAAGGGTTCCTGCAAATCATGAGAGGCGACATATGCGAATTGCTGCAACTCTGCGTTGGAGCGCTCCAGCTCTCGTGTGCGAATTTCCAATGAAGTGCTGGCCGCAACGCGAGCAGATATATCGATCAAGGCACAAACGACGAACGGCCCGTCGGTCGTCGCAACACGACTTAGACCAACCTCGATCGGGAACTCGGTACCGTTCTTGCGTCGCCCGTAAACCACTCGGCCAACACCCATCATCCGCTTTGGCTTGTCTTCCACCAAGAAATTCCGGCGCAGATCGCGATGCGCCGTGTGGGTTGCTGACGGAATGAGAACTTCGACAAGCTGGCCTTCGAGTTCATCGTTGGTATAGCCGAACATGTCCAACGCATCGGAATTGGCTCTCACGATGCGCCCATCTTCGTTGACCATCATCGATGCGGTGGCATAAGTCCCCACCGCCAGATGCACGATTTCGGCGCTGGGTCTATCGATTGATCCGGCGGTTCGGCTTTTTGATTTTGGTTTTGCTGCTCTTGCCGCTTTCTTTCTATCCTGATCGAAGTGTCCGGGCTGAAAATAGAAAAAAACCGTGGAAAATACAGCGACTACAATCGCGGCAATACCAATTCCTACACTACCGGCAAATATGAAGTCAGCGTTGGCTCGAACAATTTCAGGCGCAAGGCTCTTCGACCCGATCACTTGAAAAACGATGTAACCGGTGACGACCGCCACGACCACCGCCAATAACACAATGCCGACAATTGGGTGGAAGGGGGATCTCACAAACGGCACTCGTCCTTCAATACCCCGATTTTCCAAAAATCGAAAATCACCATTACTCCAATAAAACTATGAAGTCCGGGATTGTTGGTAAGTGACATGGTGAGAACCTGAAAAGATTGACGGGAAAAAACCGGTTATCGTACGCCATTCAAAGGACGGGTCGGTATCAATCACCAACAAGCAAAAGCCTCGAATGCGATGCCAATAAAACCCTACAACTGCTATGACTTTTAATCTCTTCACGGTACTACTTTAGAGGCAATCGTAACATGATATTCTTCGATTTGTCAGTCCCCAGTATCTCTTTTGAATATGCCCGGATATCCAAAGGAGACATTCGCTACGCTCCTTGAACAAAGCTACTTTTCCGAATAACCGACGGCTCGAAATAGATGGCTGCGCGCCCGGGGTCTCAACTGTGACAACGGGTGGAAGGCCTAGAAAGTCCGTTCACTGAAATAAGGCCGCAAAACACAAATCCTGCCCCCGTAACCAGCAAGCTGATGTACGGCAGCAAAAAGGCCTGGATACCCAGGCCTTTCTGTTTGCGGAGCACAGCGAAGTTCCGAAGGCGATATTAAGGCCTGCCCAATAGGGCGGGCCTAAAACGTTGTGTAGGTGGGGTAGAAAGGCAGAACCTGCCGGTTCGGGAGGGAGACCGGCAAAGCCGGCCTCAGTTCGCCTTTGCCAGCGTTGAGATCATTAGGCTCAATTGATTCAATGAGTTGAGGGTGCGATACGATCCAGCCGGGAAATCTCCCACGGGCGGATCGTTCCCAACCAGGATACAAGGAATGCTTGCCGCAATGGCGCCTTGAAGCCCCACCGGGCTGTCTTCGACAACAACAGGGTTGGCGGCGCCGCCCATCGCGCGAATGGCGTGTTCAAGCAATCCAGGATCCGGTTTCGCCACGCCGAGTGATTGCGCGGAAAAACAGACATCCCGGAACGTGTCCCACAATCCATGCTGCGACAGCATCAATTCCATTTTGGCAACACTGCCATTCGAGGCGACACAGAACCTTATCTGCCGGGCGTTGAGACAACGGATCGTCTCCTTGACCCCCGGCATCAAATCGACACGGGCGCGAAGCCTTGCATGAACTTTTTCGTAGAGGTTTCTTTTCCAGCCGGCAGGCAACTCGGCCCCCATTTGCGTCGCCGCGTCCATCACGCTTTCAATCGACCGTCCGGTGAAATTGGCGATGCAGTCGTCCAGTGAAACCTCCACGCCGCAGGCCGCAAGTTCTGTCCGCAATACCTCATGCATAGGCCGTTCACTGTCGACCAGCACGCCATCGCAATCGAAAATTACCAGGTCCGGTGCGTCGGTGAGGAAAAATGGTGCCAAAGCGGCCGACTCAGTGGGCGCTGGCGGTTTCACCGCTCAGAATATAGTGGGAGAGCGTGTCGGCGGTCAGGCCGCTGACCGCCATGCCGATCTGGTTTTTGCCGTGGCGCAGAATACTGACCCGGTCGGCGACCGCGATCACGTCTTGCATTGCGTGACTGATGAGGATGATCGTTTTGCCCGATTGCTTGAGGGAACGAACGAGATCGAGCACCTGCTCGGTTTCGCGCACGCCAAGCGCCGCCGTCGGTTCATCGAGGATAACCACATCCGCGTTCCATCGAAGCGCGCGGCAAATCGCGACCGCCTGACGCTGTCCGCCCGACAGGTCTTCGACCTTTTTGTTCATGTCCGTAAGGGATTTGTTCAACTGCGACATGTAGCTCAGCGATTGCCGCCGCATTTCGGCTTTGTCCAGTAACGGCACACCAAGAACGGATTTGGTCAGCTCCGCCCCCATGAAGACGTTCTGGTAGATCGTCATTCTGGGTGCGACCGCCAAATCCTGATGGATTGTCGCAACACCGGCTCGAAGCGCCTCGGTCGGATTGGCAAACTGACGGGGGCGATCATCGATCGAAATCTCGCCCCCGTCCGGTGTTTCCACGCCGGCAAGTATTTTGATCAATGTAGACTTGCCGGCGCCATTGTCGCCGCAAATCGCATGGACCTCGCCCTCTTCAATCTCGACACTCACGCCCCTAAGGGCTTCCACTGCGCCGTAGTTCTTGAATACCTGGCTTGCGCTGATTTTAGAGGGCATGGAGCGTCCGCGGTTCGACCGGCTTACTTAAGGACCTGATCGACGTTGCTGGCGTCAACCAATACGGCGCTCATGAAAAGATAGGGGCCGGCAACGACCTGTTCCTTGCTCATGCCGTCAACCGCTATCTTCTTCATCGAGTCGACGGCCGCGGTGGCCATCTCCTCAAACGGGATCGATACCGTGGCGGTCATCATGGATTCCGGATCCTTGATGCGGCGAAACACTTCCGCGCCGCCGTCGATGGAAACGAGTGAAACGTCGCCTTTTTTGTAGCCGGCCTCTTTCAAAAGATCGTCGATGATGAAGGCCTGGCCGTCGAAGCTCGCCCAGATGCCCTTGAACTTGCCCGCCTGCTGCAGGATCAGAGCCTGCATGCCGTTACGAACGTCGTCACGCCAGCTCTTGGTGCGCGCCATCGAATGGCTGCCGACCACTTTGACGGCCTTGTTTTCTTCCAGTACCGCATCGAGAATTTTGCCGCGTACGCGGGTTCCGGCATTTGCCTCAAAGCGCTGGATCAGGACGCCGCCTTCGAAATTGATGGTACCGAGCAGATAGAGTGCTGAGTCTGCGCCCACACCGTATTCGTTCACCTGCACGTCGAACAGCGTATGGGGGCTGGTGCCGCTGACCACGGAAATCGTCGGGATACCGGCGGCCTTGGCGGCCGCGAACTGGGCGTCGGCCTCAACCGGCTTCGACATGCAGAGGATCAGACCGTCAACACCCTTCTGAACAAGGTTGTCGATTTGCTCGGCGTGGGCCTGCAGATCCCCGTTCGAGTTTAGCACCTGTGTCTTCCATCCAAGATCGGTCGCGCGCGCTTCGGCGGCGTTGGCGCAGCGTGCATGGGTTTCCGCCGACATCTGAAACGCGACAACGCCAAGATCGAAGGCCAGTCCCTGCCCTGACAAGAGTGCGGAACCGGCAAGCACGGAAAGGGCGGTAATGATGCGTTTGTACTTCATGTCTTCCTCCCAATGGTTGGTTATAGGCTGAAAGCAGCCTGTTTGAGCACGGAGGCGGACACGGCCACCGATGCAATGATGATGATTCCAAGCAGGATGTCCTGGACGTAATATTGCGCGCCGAGCAGCACGAGCCCGTTGGACAGCATGACGATGATTAATGCGCCAACGAAACTGCCAAAAATGTTGGGCTTTGCCGGGGTGAACATCGTCATGCCCAAAAGCGCGGCTGCAATGCCGAGAAGCAGAAAATCGCCGCCCATCTGCGGCGCCGCAGAAGACAGGTTCGAGACCAGCAGCACTCCGGTGACGCCGGCGGCCACCCCGGACAGGGTAAGCCCCAGGATCTTGCATCGCTTTGTATTGATGCCGGATCGCCTGGCGGCTTCTTCGTTTTCGCCGGTGGCCTGAAGATGGACGCCGGTCTTGCTCTGTGTTGAAAACACAAGCGCCAAGACGACAACGATCAACATAAGGATCACCAGAAGCGGCACGACACCGACTTTGCCTCTCGCCAGAAACAAGAAATTCGGATCCCAGCGTCCGACAAAGGCCACCCCGCCGGTGATCATAAAGGCAAGTCCGTTGGCGACCGAAGAGGTGCCGAGTGTGGCAATAAGCGAAGGAACTTTGAGGTACGTCACCAAGAGGCCATTGATTAGGCCGGCAACCGTGCCGATGGCGATGCCGACCAAGGCGGCCAGCTGCCAGGATACTCCGTCCGAGATCAGCATCCCGATAATCACTCCGGAAAAACTGCATACATGGGCAAAGGAAAGGTCAAGTTCCGATGTGATCAGAGCGAAGGTGAAGCCAATCGACAGGATTGCGAGAAAACTCACCTGTTTTAAAATGTTGAGCAGGTTCGGCACCGAGGCGAAATTGTCGGCGAAAATCGTCAGATAGATGAACAGCAGAACGCCGGCGAAAAAGGTTCCGTACCGTTCGATGATCTGCCGTGTCGAAACACCCATTGTACTCAAATCTTCCCGATTGGCGGCACCAGTTCGAACCCACCGGTAATGTTGATCGACTGTCCTGTTATGAAAGCCGTTCGATCTGACAAAAGAAAAGCACAAAGTTCAGCTACATCACCAGGTGTGCCAAGTCGCCCCGCCGGCGTTCTGGCTACCGCTTTTTCCCGCAGCCTTTCAAAAGCCTCTCCGGGGAAGGCCTTGCGCACCATGACCGTATCGATGATGCCCGGCAGAACCGCATTCGCGCGAATTCCATGCCGGGCATAGGTCTGCGCAATATTGTAGGTCAGCGTACACACACCGGCCTTGCCCGCACCATAGGCGGGATTGGCGCCGCCGGCGATCGCCGCGAGCGACGAGATCAGGACGATAGACCTGGGTGCGGCCGGCATTTCGAGTACGGCTTTGATAAACGCCTTTGAGATACGGAATGCCGCGGTCAGGTTGATATCAAGGAGCGCCGACCAGTCTTCCTCGGATTGTTCGTGAAATTGCATTACGGCCGAAGCCCCGGCACAGTTGACCAAACCGTCAAGCCGTCCGAACCGGTCAATCGCGAAGGAGATAATCTTTGCCGCGGCGCTTTCCTCCGTGAGATTGGCTGACATGGCGCAGCCATGACTGGCGAGCAGAGATCGAAGTTCCTCGCTGACATCGAGAGAGGTGGCCGCAACGGCCCAGCCGTCGCGCAAAAGATACCGGACCGTTTCGAGACCTATGTCTCCGGCGGCCCCCGTCACAAGGGCGACCGGTTTATCTTCGCGGTTATTCGTCATGCATACACTGTGTTCAGTGTTTTCATGAGTGCCTCGGCACGGTGTGGATCGACCTCGTTGAGGGTCTTGCCGTCCACCTTGATCGAACTGCCAATTATGAAGCCGTCGGAGACCTCAGCCATGGCCAAGACATTCTCTTTGCTGACTCCTGTGCCGACCATGACCGGCGTGTCCGGCACGGCTTTTGCGGTTTCAGAAATCTCGCTCAAATCGGCCTCTTTCGCGGCCGCGGGACCGGATACGCAGACACTGTCCGCAAGTCCCAGAAACACAGCCCCCGAAGCAACCTGGGGTGTCTGGCGCGTATCGAGCGTGACGGAGAAACCGGGGGTCACATTGCAGATAATCGCGATTTGCTCGGCGTCCAGCTCGGCTCTCAGCCTCAATGTCCGTGCGCCGTCGGGTACCACATGGCCGATATCGCCGACATAGGAGCCGGTCAGAAAACAGCGGATAAAGTCGCCACCGGTTGCGTGGGCAATGGAGAGCGAGGCGACCGGGTCGATCAGCATGTTTATGCCGAACGGGATGTCAAGCTTCGCCTGGCATTCCGCGACCAGATCGGTCATCGCGGCGACAGTTTCCGGTGGCATGACCGCCTGATAAGGCATGTCGGATTCGTTACAGTACATGATCGAGTGATAGCCTGTATCAACGAGATATTCGGCTTCCTTCAGAGCCTGCTTGACCAGCTTCTTCATGCCGCCGGCGCGGTCATATTTTGGCGAACCGGGAAGCGCCAGGGTGTGCACCATGCCGATGACGAACTTATCCTTGTTGTAGCGATCCTTGAACAGGGTCTTCATGACACAGCTTTTCCTTCTTCCTGTGCGAATTCGGATATCAGGCGGGAAATGGGCAGCAGCGCTTCGCTCGCCTTTTTGAATATCTCGAAACGCCCATCCAGCATCGAACGTTGACCTGATTTCGGGTAGTACCAGGTGCCCGAAGCCATGATTTCGCCCGCAATCCGGTCAAGGGCGCCGGTATTGTTGAACGGTAGATACGCCGCGCCGATCAGTCCGGCCTCGTTGCATGCGGCGACGTGAACTGGGCGATTGGTAACGTCGGCTTTTAGCTGGCAGAGGGTCGGATTGTTCGACAGCCCACCGGCAAAACAGATGTGGGACGCCGGCGTACCCGCGGCGTCTTCGGCCCTCTCCAGAACGATGCGGCTTAGGAAATTGATCCCTTCGGCGACACTCCAGACAAACTCACCCGGCCCCTCATTGCCGTCGAGACCCAAAAATGCGCCGCGCAGGGTCTTGTCCCAGAAGGGTGTCCGTTCTCCTTCGAGATAAGGCAGAAAGATCGGTACATTCCCGTCAGCCTCAATGCCCTGCGCGATGGCCTGTTCCAGGTTCAGCTCTGGCGTAAATTGTTCGGCGGCCCATGCCAAACGTGGCGCCGCGCCCTGGCTTGGCCCGCCCAACTGCCAAAGCGACGGCCCCCAGCGCACGGTCAACAACCCTTCGGCCTCGCAATGTGTATTCATCAGGATACCCGATACATCGCTGGTTCCCGAAACGCAGTAGGCCGATCCGGGTTTAAGCGCGCCACTGCCCAAGGCGCAGAGCCAGGTATCTGTCGAGCCACAAAAAACGGGCTTGCCTGCCAATGCCTCCAATCCGGGCAAACCGGAACGGACCTGACCAACCTCGTCGAAGGGGCTGACGGGTTCGGGCATGACGTACTCGCCGATACCAAGCGCATCGCGCGAGCGGGCGTCCCCCTCAAGTGCCTCGAAGAAGGACTGCCAGGCGTTTTGTGAAATCCAGTCGGAGGCGAACGCACCGGTTAGCCGGAAATTGATGTAGTCCTTCGGTTCCAACACTTTGTGGACCCTGGCCCAGACCTCCGGTTTGCGTGAGCGCAGCCATAGGAGTCGTGCAACCGGGTGAAAGGGGCTCAAATCGGCATATCGTTGGGGCAGGTCGCCGGACGCTTCCACGAGATACTCCGCGAGCGACCGCGATCCTCTGGAATCCTGAAATGTGATGCAGGGGTGAACCGGTGTCCCGTCTTCGGAAACCGGCACCTGCGACCGCGTAAATCCACATCCGGCCACCGCATCGATCTGTGCCGGATCCGGCACTTTGGCGGCGAGCTCGCTAAAGCCATTTTGGAACGCGGTCCACCAATCCTGCGGATCGACTTCATACTCACCGTCTTTTCCGGCACGCATCTTCATGGATATCTGAACCTGGGGTTCCGGTGCTTCGCCCGGTGACAGAATGCCCAACCGCAGGCTGCTGCCACCCAGATCGTAGCCAAGCACCCGCATCAATCGTCGCTCCCCAGAATGGCGCTATCCTGTACGAAGCAATACCGGTCTGAACGGATAAAGTTCCGCGAAACCTCCACCACGTCGCCGAGGGTGGAACGCACCACGCGGTGGGACACGAAAACCGCGAGGCCCGGTGCGACATTCATCAGAGAGGCCACTTCTTCCGAGGCATTGGTGCAACTCAGCGTTTCCTTGACCGTACCAAGAACGATATCGAATTCTTGCTCGAGCATCCGGTAAAGCGATCTTTTCTCGAACACGTCGTCGGGAATTTGCGCCAAAGCCACGATGGGCAGCATGGAGGTTTGAAGTACACAGACTTCGCCTTTCATCAGGCGCAGGCGTTGAATTTCCACGATGCATTCCCCGCTTGTGCTTCCGAAGAGCGAAATTTCCGCGATACTTTTGGGGCGAACCTCTTTCGACAACAATCGCGTCGAAGGCCGGCCCCGCGCGCGTTGGCCGTGGGAGATAAAGTCCAGCCGGCTGGATACACTGCGCTGATACTTGCCCTGTTTTAGGAACGTGCCTTGTCCCTGCCGGCGCTCGAGGAAGCCGTCATCTTCAAGGCACTGCAGGGCTTTGCGGATGGTCGAGCGGCTGACCGAAAACGCCTCCACTAGCGTGTTTTCGGACGGCATCGCGGCACCTGGGGAAAACTGTCCGCCTCCGAACTCGTCTCTAATTTTGTTTGCGACTTCAGCGTACAGCATCTTCCTCCCCTCGGTTTAACTTGGCAATTCCACAAGATACAAGTCAAGCAGATAGGGCGTTTAGAATATACTGTTTTCCAATGACTTAGTGATTTGAATCGGTTTAACTTGTATGCAATTTGTCTGCTTGGGGCAGCGGGCCTGTCCGAGATACGGCTGTTCGTCAACCACACCCATCTTGTCCCGTGCCGCGGGTATCTGGTTCCCGTGGTCCGCTGCGACGGCGGAGTTTGAGTCTCATAAATGAAATCAATAGATTGTCACAAAAATATAAATTTGATTGCCAATAATCGTGGGGCTACTGTCCGCTCAGACCGTGAGCATAATGCTGGTATGGCGCAAAAAACGGAACTGGCGGCTAGGCTGTCGGTCTTTGCCTGACGTAAAAACGAGACAGTCGATTGTGACAACAGGAGTTCAGAGATGAGCAGGCCCGATGCCGTGACCGTCAACCAGCGCCGATATGCCTTTCCGACTGCGCCCGTGGTGGTGGTTTGCATTGACGGATCCGAACCCGACTACATGGAACAGGCCGTAGCCGCCGGGCGCATGCCGTGGCTTGCCGACATGTTGCCGGGCGGTGCGGACCTGCGGGCCGATTGTGTCGTGCCGACGTTCACCAATCCCAACAATCTGTCCATTGTCACCGGCCAGCCACCCAGAGTGCACGGTATCTGCGGTAACTTCTTTTACGACCCCGCCAAGGACGCCGAAGTGATGATGAACGATCCGGCCTATCTGCGGGCGCCGACCATCTTCGAGGCCTTCCAGCGGGAGGGCGCCAAAATTGCCGTGGTGACCGCCAAGGACAAGCTGCGGCGTTTGCTGGGCAACGGGCTGGCTATGAAGGCGGGCGGGGCCGTGTGCTTTTCGGCGGAGAAGGCCGACGAGGCGACCATTGCCGAAAACGGCGTCGACGGACTTCTCGACCTGGTCGGCAAGCCGGTGCCGAGCGTGTATTCCGCCGACCTTTCCGAATTCGTTTTCGCCGCCGGGGTCAAACTGATGGCCGGCATGCGACCCGACCTGATGTACCTGTCCACGACGGACTATGTGCAACACAAGCATGCGCCGGGCACGGACGGCGCCAACGATTTCTACGCCATGATGGATGGCTACTTCGCGCAGCTGGATGCCGCCGGAGCCGTCATCGTGTTGACCGCCGATCACGGCATGAACGCCAAGCACACGTCAGACGGCGCACCCAATGTGCTGTATCTGCAAAGCGCCCTGGACGAATTCCTAGGCACGGGCGTGGCGCGCACGATCCTGCCGATCACCGACCCCTATGTGGTGCACCACGGCGCGCTGGGATCGTATGCCACGGTCTATCTGCCGGGTGGTTCCGATACGGCCGCCGTGTCGGCCCATATCTCCGGCCTCGACGGTGTCGAGCAGGTGCTGGGCCGCGACGAGGCGGCGCAGGCCTTCGAGCTGCCCGCCGACCGCATCGGCGAACTGGTCGTGGTCACCGAAAAGACCCGCGCGGTCGGCACCCGCGAAGACAAGCACGATCTTTCGGGCCTGGAGGTGCCGTTGCGTTCGCACGGCGGCGTCAGCGAGCAGCGGGTGCCCTTGGTCGTCAACCGCCCGGTGACGGGCATCGACGGCCGGCGCCTGCGCAATTTCGACGCCTTCGATATCGCCCTCAATCACGTGGACGCGCGCCAATCGGCCGCCGCCGAATAAAGGAACGATTCTATGAGCATCAGCGAACGCATCGACAGCGCGACAGACGCGCCGGCCGTCCGGCACGAGCCCATGCGCATCGCCGGCCGCAAGGTCGACGCCGACGGCGTGGTCGAGGTGCATTATCCGTATACGGATGCGGTGATCGGCACGGTGCCGGCGGGCACCGCCGCCCATGCCCGCGAGGCCTTCGATATCGCGGCCAGATACGAACCGAAGCTGACCCGCTACGAACGTCAGCAGATCCTGTTCAGGACGGCGGATTTGCTGACGGCGCGCAAGGACGAGATTTCCGACCTGATCACCCTCGAACTGGGCATCTCCAAGGCCGATTCGCTCTACGAGGTGGGCCGGGCCTATGACGTCTTCACCCTGGCCGGGCAGATGTGCATCCAGGACGACGGCGAGATCTTCTCCTGCGACCTGACGCCGCACGGCAAGGCGCGTAAGATCTTCACCACCCGTGAACCGCTGACGGCCATTTCCGCCATTACGCCGTTCAACCATCCGCTCAACATGGTGGCGCACAAGATCGCGCCGGCCATCGTCACCAACAACTGCATGGTGTGCAAACCGACCGAACTGACGCCGCTGACAGCACTGGTGCTGGCGGATGTGTTGTACGAAGCCGGATTGCCGCCGGAGATGTTCTCCGTTGTCACCGGCTGGCCGCAGGATATCGGGCTGGAGATGATCCAGAACGACCATATCGAACTCATCACCTTCACCGGCGGTGTTCCGGTCGGCAAATTGATCGCCGAGAAGGCGGGTTACCGGCGCACGGTGCTGGAACTGGGCGGTAACGATCCGTTGATCATCCTCAACGATCTGAGCGACGACGACCTGGCCAAGGCCGCGGACCTGGCCGTCGCCGGCGCGACCAAAAACTCCGGCCAGCGGTGCACGGCGGTCAAGCGCATCCTATGCCAGGAGAGCGTGGCCGACCGTTTCGTGCCGCTGGTGCTGGAGCGGGCCAAGAAGATCCGCTTCGGCGACCCCCTGGCGGCCGATACCGACCTGGGCACGGTCATTCACGCCCAGGCGGCGGAACTGTTCGAGAAACGGGTGGAGATGGCCGCGGAAGCCGGCGCTGACGTGCTCTACAATCCCGGCCGCCAGGGTGCCCTCCTGCCGCCCATCGTGGCCGACCGGGTGCCGCACGCGTCCGAACTGGTGATGGAGGAAACCTTTGGTCCCGTCGTGCCCATCGTGCGTGTGCCCGACGACGACGATACGGTCATGGCCATTTCCAATTCCACGGCGTTCGGACTGTCGTCGGGTATCTGCACCAACGATTTCCGTCGCATGCAGGCCTATATCGCCGGATTGAAAGTCGGCACGGTGAATGTCTGGGAGGTGCCGGGCTACCGTATCGAAATGTCGCCGTTCGGCGGCATCAAGGATTCCGGTCTCGGCTACAAGGAAGGCGTCATCGAGGCGGCCAGGAGCTACACCAACGTCAAGACGTTTTCCCTGCCGTGGGGTTGAGCGAAGAGCCGGCCTCTAAATTGTGGGTGTACGAACTTTCGCAATTCCGGCGTTCGGCGGAGCCTTATGACGTCGCCTAACGTAAAGTATCGGCAAGTGATGTAACTCTAGGCATGCAATATATAGAGTATTTATGCCAAGTGTTAACTATGGAAGGAGGATAACGAAGAACAATTTCTAAGGTAATTCTTGGATAATTGACTCAACAATAGGTATGTTAACGTTAACATAAGAAAAAGTAATACAATTTTTACTTTTTCTCATGCGCTCACCTCGTAAGTCGGTTAAATTTCTGTTAATTTGGAAATACCGTGATGGCGGGAATGACAAGGGCTGCCGTCAAGGGCCGTGTTGCAGGCGTGTGTGAGTATCAAAAATGTGATCGCCTTCGCATGCGCCACTAACTGATGCGGTTGTCGTGGGACCGGTTCCGGACAGAACGTCCGGATAAGAACGAGAGAATACCGTCCCGCGTATGCCGAGGGGTGGCATGATGGCAAAAGGTTTCGAGCTAGACCCCGGTACAGGGGGAGCTTCGGGCGCCAATACCATCGTATTGGATGCCGGTGACTCGACCCGGGTTGCCGTGCCCGGCGGTGACTTTCTTCTCAAGGCGGATTTTTCACGCCAAGGGGACGATCTGATTCTGTCCGGCGAGGATGGAACGACGGTCGTCGTCCAGACGTTTTTCTCCCGGCAGCCGCCACCGACCCTGGAAACGTTCACCGGCGCACAAATTGCGCCCGATCTGGCGATGGCGCTCGCCGGACCACTGACACCGGGAATGACGGCGCAGGCGGGCGGCACGATCGGCGGACAACCCATCGGTACGGTCAAAAGCATTGAGGGCGAGGTTTTCGCCACCCGCGTTTCAGGTGCCGTGGACACATTGGCCACAAACGATCCTGTCTTCCAGGGCGACGTCATCACCACCGGTAGCGGCAGCGAGATCGGCATCGTCTTCGTCGACGGCACCAATTTCTCCATGGGTGGCAGCGCCCGTATGGTGCTCGACAACCTGATCTACAACGCGGCCTCGGGTGACGGCGGTATGGGGGTGTCCGTCCTGCAGGGCGCGTTCGCCTTCATCACCGGGTCGATCGCCAAGGGTGATGGCGAGGGCATGTCGGTGCGGACACCCGTGGCGACGATCGGGATCCGAGGCACGACCGTCAATGCCGATGTTCAGGTCGAGGGCGTGGAGAGCCGTTTCACCCTGTCGCCCGATCTCATCACCAAGCACATTGGCGTCGTCGAGGTCAGCAATGCGGGCGGCGTGCAAATTCTCGACGAGGCGTTTGAATCGACCACGGTTTCCAGTTTCTTTTCGTCACCCACGCCGCCGCAGATCATCCCGCCGGTCAACTTTCAATCGATTCACGGCAACGCGGCCACGTTGCTCGAAAAAATCTACCTGCTGTATCTCGAGGACGAGCGCCGCCGCGAGAACGGACAGGACGACGAAGGCGGCGGTGGCGGCGGCGACCGCGCCGGTCTGGATCCGACAGCCGAGGAATTGGCGTCGATCGCGACCGCGGCGGGTAGTTCGAACGGTCAGTTCATTGTCACCATACCGTGGGAACCGCCCAAACTTCCCGACCTGCCGGAGGGCCGTGACAATCCGGGCGATGAGTTCACGCGGCGGGACGATGCCGGGGGCGACCGGAACAATGACGAGATCCCCATAAATGAAGATACCGGTCCGACCAGTCTTCAGCTTTTCGGCACTGATGGGGACGACATCCTGATTGGCGGCGCCGGCGACGATTTCATCAGTGGCGGCGCGGGCAACGACACCATCTTCGGCGGCGCGGGCAACGACACCATATTGGGTGGCG
This sequence comes from Sneathiellales bacterium, assembly GCA_028277845.1. Taxonomy (GTDB): domain Bacteria; phylum Pseudomonadota; class Alphaproteobacteria; order JANQFL01; family JANQFL01; genus JANQFL01. Next base: position 50,293 of record JANQFL010000105.1, on the reverse strand, counting down.
ACGGCGACGACTTCGTCGACGGTGGATCAGGCAATGACAACATCACCGCCACACCCGGCAAGGACACGGTCATCGGCGGCAGCGGCAACGACGTCATCAATACCGGAGAAGAGGACGACACGGTCACTGGTGGCGCGGGCAACGATACCATAGACGGCGGAGACGGAACGGATACGGCTATTTATTCCGGCGACTATGACGCCGGCGCGGGATATACGATCACCATCGTCGACGGCGTCGTGACGGTCGTCGACACGGACGCGAGCGACGGCGACGACGGAACCGATACGCTGACCGGCATCGAGCATCTTGAGTTCGCCGACGAAACCCTCGACATATCGACTTTGCCGACCGTCTCCATCGGCGACGTCGAAGTCGACGAGGACGACGGAACGGTTACCTTTACGCTGACCAAGACCGGCGCCGCGGTTCTGCCGCTGACGGTGGATTATGCCTCCGCTGACGGTACGGCGGTGGACGGCCTCGACTATACCGGCGTTTCCGGTTCGGTCACGTTCGCGCCGGGTGAGACGGAAAAAACCGTTGTCGTTACGTTGATTGACGACAGCACGACCGAGAACACGGAAGAATTCAGCCTGAACCTGAGCAATCCGGTCAATGGCACGATCGGTACCGGCACCGGAACCGCGACTGTCAACGATGACGATACCGTGCCCACCGACATCGTTATCACCGACAGCAGCGTCGCCGAGGACGCAGCCGCCGGCACCGTGGTCGGCACCTTGTCGGCGATCGATCCGGACGAAGGCGATACACACACGTTTTCGTTTGCCCCCGGTGGCGACGGTGGCGGTCGCTTCGTCATCGTCGGCGATCAACTGCAAGTGGCGCCTGGCGCGGCCTTCGACCATGAAACCGAAGGGTCCGTCGATGTCACGGTGATTGCGACGGACAGCGACAGTCTGACTTATCAGGAGACGATCACGGTTGCCGTCTCGGACGTTAACGAAGCACCGACGGACATCGGTCTGTCGTCGAGCAACATCTTTGAAGACGCAGCGGCCACGACCGTGGTCGGGACACTGTCGGCCACGGATGTGGACGCCGGCGACACGCACTCCTTCTCGTTCGCGCCGGGCGGCGACGGTGGCGGCCGGTTCGTCATCGTCGGTACTGAACTGCGGGTGGCGGCCGGCGCCAGCTTCGACTTCGAGACCGAACCGACGGTCGACGTCACGATCATCGCCGAGGACAGCGGCAACGAGACGGTGCAGAAGACGCTGACCGTCACCGTCACCGACGTCAACGAGGATCCCACCGACATCGCCATCACGGCGTCCTCGGTGGCCGAAGATGCGGCGCCGGCGACGGTGGTCGGTGTGTTGTCGGCCAGCGATCCGGACGAAGGCGACAGCCATACCTTCAGCTTCGCGCCCGGCGGCGACGGTGGCGGCCGGTTCGCTATCATCGGTAACGAATTGCGGGTCGCCGACGGCGCCGGCTTCGACCACGAGACCGAAGGCTCCATCGATGTCACGGTGATCGCCACCGACGACGGCACCGGCAATCTGACCTACCAGGAAACGATCTCTGTCACGGTCACCGATGTCAATGAGGATCCCACTGACATCGCCATCACCGCGTCTTTGGTCCCCGAGGATGCGGCCGCGTCCACAGCGGTCGGTACCCTTTCAGCCAGTGATCCCGATGACGGCGATACGCATACGTTCGCGTTTGCACCAGGTGGGAATGGCGGTGGCCGCTTTGTCATCGAAGGTGGTGTGCTCAAGGTCGCCAGCGGCGCGGCATTCGACCACGAGACCGAACCGACGGTGGATGTCACCGTCATCGCAACCGACAGCGGCGGCAAGACGTATCAGGAAACGCTGGCGGTCACCGTCACGGATGTGAACGAAACGCCGTCGGTTAATGACGAGCAATCGTTCAACGTTGCCGAAAACAGCGGCGAGGGCACCGTCGTCGGGACGGTATTGGGAAGCGATCCGGACGGTGACACGCTGCAACAGTTCCAGATCGTATCCGGCAATGCGGACGGAAACTTCGTGATCGACCCGGCAACCGGACAGATTACGGTCGCCGAGAATGCGGATATCGATTTCGAGCAGACGACGAGCTACGAACTCGGTATTACCGTGTCCGACGGTGCGATCGAATCGGAGCCGGTCGGCGTCACGATCAATGTCCTGGACGTCGCCGAAAACTTTGCCGTCGTGCAAGATCAGATCTTCCTGATTGCGGAAAACAGTCCGTCCGCTTCGGTTATTGGTACCATTGCCGTGGAGGACGCCGGGTCTTCTCCGACGTTCGCCATCGTCTCCGGTAACGAACTCGGGAAATTCGTGATCGATCCCGCTACCGGCGTCATCTCCGTGGCCGATGGCGCCCAACTGGACTTTGAAGGACCGGACGGCATTTCGCTGGGCGGGCTTGGCCTCGACTTTCTCGGGCCGAGCAACTATGTCCTGGGCGTGACCGTGACCAACGGCTCGACGACCAGCGACCCGGAAGACGTCATTGTCAGCATTACCGATGTCAATGAAACGCCCGTGGTAAACCCAGGCCAGTTCACCAATTTCGACGAGAATGCGGCGCCCGGTACTTTGGTGCGTACCATATCGGCGGTCGATGACGATCACGATGATGTCCTGCAGGACTTCCAGATTGTCTCCGGGAACGAGGATGGCAACTTCACCATCAATCCGAACAACGGCGAAATCCACGTTGCTCCTGGTGCCGTTCTCGATTTCGAAGGCACCGACACTTACGTACTGGGCATTACCGTATCCGACGGTGTCAATACATCGGAAGCCGTCGACTACACGGTCTTTCTGCAGGACGTCAACGAGCAGCCTCAGGTCGATGTGCCGCTTTTGGACCAACTGGCGTCGGAAAACGCGGAATTCAACTACGTCTTTGACGCGAATTCCTTCAGTGATCCCGATGCCGGAGATACGCTGACCTACGAGGCGACTCTGAGCGGCGGCGGCGCGTTGCCGACATGGCTCGGCTTCGATCCTTTGACCGGTACCTTCTCGGGCACGCCGTCCGCGGCGGATGTGGGAACCACGACGGTCCGGGTCACGGCGTCGGATAACGACGGTCTCAGTACCTTCGATGAATTCGACATCGTCACGCAGGCGGCGCCGTCGGGTGTCGCCTTTGCCGCCGCCGCCGGATTGTTCCTGGCCGGTGGCGACAGCTCTGAAATCAAGCCCGGCGCGACCATCTATCTTGGGGCGGAGTTCGAGGAATCCGGCGAGGGAACCGGCACGCTTACGGTCGACAACGATACGGTTGTCCGCGCGGATGAAATCCATGTGGGTATCGGCGGGCTGATTGAAGGTGACGGTACCATCATGGCGGACGTGTTCTACGACGGCGGCACTTTGGCACCAGGACACTCCGTGGGCTCTCTGGCCATCGACGGTAATCTTGATTTCGACGGACATATGGACTTGGAGATCGCCGGGTTGTTGCCGGGCGATGCTGATTTCGTGTCCGTTACCGGCGATGCCGATTTAACCGGCGGAACCATGACCTTCTCGTTCATTGACGGTTTCCTGTCCAGTGCGGGCGACGCCATCGAAGTCGTTTCGGTCGATGGCGCGATGTCGGGAGACGAGGAGGACTTCGCCTATGACGTCGCCGGGCTGGCGGACGGGTTCCAGTTCGATGTCAACTTCAATGGCGGCCGTGTGGTGCTGACGGCGCTGAACGACGCCAATACCGGCGATGACATCCTGGCAGGCGATAGTGGCGACAATGTTCTCAATGGCGGGGCCGGAAACGACCAGATCGACGGTGGCCTCGGAAACGACGTTTTGATTGGCGGGTCGGGTGCCGACGCACTGACCGGTGGCGCCGATGCGGACGTGTTCCTCTACAAGTCCCTGACGGATGCGCGCTTCGTGCCCGACAATGGCGGCGTTCCGGATCCAGCAGCGCTGGATGACACCATCACCGATTTCGACGGTGGCGATGGTGACAAGATCGGATTCGACGCCACAGCCTTCGGCGTCTCCAATGTGGTCGACGGCGAAACCTTTGCCCTCATCGGCGGCACCTATGACGGTTCCAACGGCGCGGGTACGGCCTGGGATACGGGTGAAGCCGCGTTTCTATTCGATGATACGGGAACGCTGTATCACGATGCCAACGGCGCGGACGACGGCTACACCGTCGTGGCCCAGGTGCAGGGGGTGACGCTACAGGCGACCGACTTCCAGGTGGAGAACGCGTAAATCTGCGGGATGAGGAAGGCTCTGTTCCCGGACCCTTCCTCGGCACGTCCCTTAAGTCGCTGACGACAGGGCTGCTGGTGTTCGCACATCTCTCAGATGGCGACGCAAGGTAAATGCGGCCAGGGCCCCCACAAGTAACTCCAACGCTGCCGCGTAGATCAGCCCTTCGGCGGGAAGGCCGTAGAGCGCCATGCTGACCAGCCGCGACAGGCCGTAGGACAGATACAGCACCGCCGACACAATCAGGGCCGTGAGCGTCAGCGATCCCGCGAACGCGCCGGATACCGCCAAAACCCCGCAAGCCAGCACCGCCGCGCCCGACGCCCGGACCTCGTTGAGCAATCCGGCATGACCGTTCAACGAGATGCCGTTGGATGCGTAGAACGACTCCGGCATGAACAGGATCGCGCCGCCGATTCCCATGGCGATCAATCCCGATACCAACAACGTGATCAATTGCAGGCGTGCAGTCGACATGGCTTCAGTCTCCCCCCTGCGCGGCCATGGCCGCATTGGACGGATCCATCGACCAGATGCCGGTTGCGGCGACGGACCGGCAGTATTCGGAGAAGTCCCGGGGTGGCCGGCCCAACGCCCGCGGCACGCCGTCGCCCAGCGATTCGTTGCGGCCGTCGAACACTTCCTTGCACAGATTGGTGAGCAGGTCGGCGACGTCCGGCCCAGCGTCTTCGTTCAGGGCGGCGTGGAACTGGTCGAAGGAGATCGCGGCGTATTGAATGTTCCGTCCGATGGCCCGCGAGAGTTCGGCCGCGACATCGTCGAAGCTCAACAGGCGAGGCCCGGTTACTTCGTAGAGCTGTCCCGAATGACGGGCGTCCGTCAATGCCGCCACGGCAACATCGGCGATGTCGTCGGTGTCGACGAACGGTTCCTTGACGGTGCCGGCCGGCATGGCCACGACGCCATCCAGTACCGGTCCGAGCAACTGGCCTTCGTCGAAATTCTGGTTGAACCAGCTGGCACGGATCAAAGTGTAGCCGACGCCACTATGCCGCACGATGTCCTCGCAGCGTTGCGCATTGGCCTCGCCCCGCCCGGACAGCAGCACCAGACGGTCCACCCCGGATTCCTTCGCGCATTTGGTAAGCGCCGTGATTGCGGCGGGCGCGCCGGGCACGGCCAGGTCGGGATAGAAGGTGACGTAGGCGGCCTTGACACCTGCGAACGCCGCCGGCCAAGTCTGTGGTTGGTCCCAGTCGAATGGCGGATCCGACCGGCGGGATCCTTCCCGCACGGCAAAACCCCCTTGCGTGAGTTTTTGCACGATCCGCCGGCCGGTCTTGCCGGTCGGTCCGATGACGAGAATTGGGGATGTCGACATGACGTGTTCGCTCCATGTGATGAGTGGCAATTCCTTCCAAGATTGGTTGCCGTATCCGGATCAACAATGACAAATTGTCCGGTATTTTTTGCTATTCATCCACAAATTCTGGACAAACGGGAATTCGGATGCGATGGTCCATGCATGACCGAACCCGAAGTCACGTTGCCACACTATGTCGATCCGCTGGGCGAAACGCTGCACCTGCTTCGTCTGACGGGCACGCTTTACTGTCGCTCGGAGTTGACGGCCCCCTGGGGCGTGGACATGCCGCCGATCGAAGGATGCATGATGCTGCACGTCGTGACCGCCGGTCAGGGTTGGCTGGAAACGGAGGACGGCGAACGCTTCCACCTGGAACCCGGCACCTTGACGCTGGTTCCGCACGGCATGGGGCATCGCCTGAGCAGCGAACCGGGCGCGCGTGCCGATCCCCTGTTCGACTTGCCTGTCGAGAAGATCAGCGACCGTTATGAGATCATGCACCATGGCGGTGGTGGCGAATTGACCCAGGCCATCTGCGTGGTGGTACGATTCGATCATGTCGCCGCCCGGCATCTCATCGCCCTGCTGCCCAAGGTCCTGCAAATCGATGCCTGGGACGACGACACCGGCGGCTGGCTGCAAAGCACGTTGCGGTTCATCGCCCGCGAAGCGCGTGCGTTACGCCCCGGCGGTGAGACGGTGATCACCCGTCTGGCCGATATCCTCGTCATTCAAGCCATCCGGTCCTGGCTGGCTTCGGCGGCCGAAGCCGAGCGGGGCTGGTTGGGTGCGCTGCGGGACGATCAGATCGGCCGGGCGCTGGCGGCCATTCACCGGACGCCCGAGAAACCGTGGAGTATCGAAACCCTCGCAGCCGAGGCCGGCATGTCGCGTTCCGCATTTTGCGCCCGGTTCACGGACAAGGTCGGCCAGTCGGCGATGCAGTATCTTACCCAGTGGCGTATGAATCTGGCCCACACGCGTCTGCAGGAAACAACGGACTCCCTGGCGGCGCTTGCGGCCGGACTTGGCTACACCTCCGAAGCGGCCTTTTGCCGCGCGTTCAAGCGCGTGTTCGGCGTGTCTCCCGGCAGCGTCCGCCGCTCGGCGGCGTAGACGATTTCCGAACCGGCGCATTGGTGATAGCTTTCAGCGTCGACCGCTCCAATCCGAGAAAAAGTCATGAACTACGCCTTTCTGGGCCAGACCGGTGTGCAGGTCTCGCAACTGTGTTACGGCACCATGTCGTTCGGCGGCGACTCCGACGCCGCCGAGGCGGGCCGCATGTATACGGCTTGCCGTGATGCCGGCATCAATTTTTTCGATTGCGCCGACGTCTATTCCAATGGGCAGGCCGAGACCATTCTGGGCGATCTGATCCGCGGGCATCGCGACGAACTGGTGGTCACCTCCAAGGTACACGGCCCCATGGGAGACGACGTCAACGCCCAGGGCGGCAACCGGCGCCATATCCTGCAGGCGGTCGAGCACAGTCTGAAGCGCCTCGGCACCGACTGGCTGGATCTCTATTTCATGCACCGCTGGGAAGACAGCGTGCCGTTGGAGGAAACCCTGCGGGCGCTGGAACAACTGGTGGCCGATGGCAAGGTGCTCTATCTCGGTGCCAGCAATTACGCCGCTTGGCAGGTTGCCAAGGGACTCGGCATATCCGAGAAAAACCGTTGGCCCCGGTTCGATGTGATCCAACCCATGTATTCACTGGTCAAACGCCAGGCCGAAGTGGAGATATTCCCATTGGCGCGCGCGGAAAATATCGGCGTCATCACTTATTCTCCCGTCGGCGGCGGTCTGCTCAGCGGCAAGTACACGAAAAACAACCGCCCGGCCGACGGACGGCTGATGCGTAATCAGATGTACAAGGAGCGCTACAAAGACGATTGGGTGTTCGACGTGGCCGAGGCCTTTACGGCCGTGGCCCGGGACCAAGGGGTACACCCGGTATCTTTGGCCGTCGCCTGGGCCGGCGCGCATCCGGCCGTCACGGCGCCGATCATCGGTGCTCGCAGTCTCGAACAGTTGCAACCCGCCCTGCGGGGCGCCGACATCGAGATGACGGACGCGCTGTATGCCGAGATCACCGGACTGTCCCGCCAGCCGCCGTCGGCGACGGATCGTTAAGCGGTCAAAACGGCAGGGCGAGGTCCTCCATCATGGCCTGGAACTCCTTGCGTGAGCGGAGGGTGAATTCCTCGTCGAGCGCCATGGCTGAGCCAACACGGTCGATACGGAAGCAGCGTGTGTCGCGACGCAGATGATCCCAGGCCAAGACATACCAGACCGGAAAATTGAAGTAGAGATAGTGCGCCTCGATAGTACGGCGCGTTTTGGTGCCGGCCTCGTCGGTATAAGAAATGCGGACGGCCGTCATCTCGAGGAACGCTTGATGCAACGCGCGGAAGGGCTCCCGCGATGGCGCCGTAAAGGCACCGGTTACCATCGGTGACGCCGGTGCGCCGATCAGAACCCGCGACCGGAGTTTGGCGACCTTTGCCCTCAGGTTCGGGGAGAACGAGGCCGTGATCTTGCGGCGCACCGACTGCAGGCTGGTCAGAAACAACGGAGTTTCCACCTTTTCGGCGATAGCCAGACTGATCAGTAGATCGACGGCCTCGGCAAAACTCAGTTCGACGCGCCCAACGCCCCAATGACGGTGCAGGCGAATGCCGCCACCGCGGCCCCGGTCGGATTCGATGGGCAGGCCGCGTTCCCGCAGCACGTCGAGATCGCGGAACAATGTACGGGTGCTCACGCCCATTTCCGCCGCCAGATCCTTTACGATGAAACGTTCACGCTCCTTGAGCAGCGCCGTGAGTTGCTCAAGCCGCGCGAGTCGCTCTTGTGCAGATGTACGCGTCATTCATTTAATATGACATAAAATGACATATAAAAATATAAAACAGACGGCGACCTCAATCGTCTGTGAAGGAGAAACAATGGACACGACAGTTGTTGAATGGGCGCCGTTCCGGCTTCTGGATGGCAAGACCGAGGACGAACTGCTTGAAGCGTCGAGCGCTCTACAGGTGGCGTTCGTCGCGCAGCAACCCGGATTCATCAAGCGCGAATTGGTGAAACATGCGGATGGCAGTTATGTGGACCTGATCCACTGGCGATCACAGGCGGACGCCGAAGCCGCCATGAAACGGGCCGAATCGGAACCCGCCTGTGCGGCGTTTTTCCAGCTCATGGGTGCGGATCACGACGACCCGTCCGCCGGCGTCAGTCACTATCGCTCGATCGCCACGTATTGATCGCGGATGGTGGGCGGTGGCCGGAAGTTACTGCTCACCGACAGCCGTTACCAATCTAGGTGCCCGGTCTTGACGGGAATGGTGCAGCCGTCGTCACTGAACGGCATGTGCATGCTGCCGGGCGGGTTTCGCAACCACACCCCTTGCGGATAGTGCCCGTGTTCGTCAGCGAACACGCCGTCGATGACGAAAATTTCTTCACCGCCGGGACGAACATGGGGGGTAAACCGCGTGCCCGGTGCAAATCGGACGACAGCGACGTGTTCCGTGCCGCGTTGATACAAGGGCATGACCGACAACCCGTCCACCAGGCCGGGGCGCCATGCCGTACTTCGGGTATCGATCCGGATCTGGTCGGCATTGTCCGGAGTCATCTGCCGCAACTTGACCAGAATGGTGCAACCATCCTTGCTGTATGGAGCGTGCCGCGAGCCTGGCGGGTTCCGCACATAGGTCCCTGCCGGAGAATCACCCATTTCGTCGGAAAAGACACCGTCCAGAACGAAATATTCTTCTCCGGCGTCGTGGACATGCGCGTCGAAGGAGCTGCCGGGTGCATAGCGGACAATGGTCGTCGCCCTGGCGACTTCGCCGCCGTCCCGTTCCAGCATGCGCCGTTCGACACCGGCCAGGGGGGAGGGTGTCCAAGGCAACTGATTGCTGTCGACGACAACACGCTGGTTCGGATCGGCATTGATTTGCATCTGACATTCCACGGGTTGTTTCGTCTGATAAATACATCTACCTGACGTGAGGTAGAATTCGACTCACGGTTCAGTGATTTGTGGGTCGATTCTGCCGCAACGGAGAAGGTGATGTTCGGATGTCAGCCCTGCAACATGTCGTGGACGATCGACGTGACTTCGTCGAACTGCTTGGCGTCACCCGTGGCGCGTTTGATCAACAAGGCGCCTTCTATGGCACTGAAGATCAGTCTGGCCAGCTTACGTGGCGATCCGGAGAAATGAAATTCATCGGCTTTGCGTCCGCGTTCCAGGAGTTTCGCCAGCCACTGCTGATTCTCATTAAAAAATCCCGCCACTTCGTCCCGCATTTCTTCCGGCAAGGCCAGATATTCACCGCCCAGTACGCCGCACAGGCACATGCGGTCTTCGGCACGCGATATGGCGACGATGGGCTCAAGGTACAAAGCCAGTGCGTCCCAGTGGCTGATGTTTTTCCGCTCGGCGACCGCCGTCATCACTTCTTGGAACCGGCGGCGGTAGCGGGCGATAACCTCCCGTCCCAATGCCGCCTTGGCGGGATGATGGTAGTAGATGCTCGCCTTTTTGATACCGATCTCGTCCGCGATGTCCTGGAAACTGAAGCCATGAAAGCCGCCTTTTTGAATAAGCGCTTCGGCCGTGTCCAGAATGCGTTCCGATGTATCCGACATGACGTCGACGGTATCCTCAGGGCATGAGATGGCGAGATCCTTTCTTTTACTGGCAATAGCGGAGCCGCGCAAACGGGAAGGCTGCGCATCGGCTGTCCCGCCGGCGCGGCTCCGCCTCACGGCCGCCCTCAGTCCTGGCTGTAACCGAGCTTCCTGGCGGTCGCGATGGTTTGTGCCAGATGATGTTCGAAGCCTGGCAGGACGGCCTGCAATTGTGCCTTGAATTCGGCATTTCGCAGGTTTTTCAGAAGCACCGTCTTCACGGCATCGATGGCATTGCGGTGAAAGGCCGTTTCGTGTGCGAGATAGGCCTCGTCGAAATCGCGGCCCGATTTCGCCTTCAAGCGCGCCATGGCGGCTTGATGGGCTCTCGCCGCGTCATCGTTTTTCGGCACGGTGTAGACGACATTGTGCCGTTGTGCGAGTTCCCGTGCCATCTGACGCACGATGGAATGGTCCCGCAGGACCATGACCGCCAACTCGCGCACCTCCACCGCGCTGCCCTTGACTGCACCCAGCTCGGCCGTGGCAATGTCGAATCCATTGACTTGGTCGTAGATGGCAAAGATCTGCGCATCGGTCAATTTGGCCGAGTTTCCGGCTAGGGCGCCAAAGGCGGTCCAAAGCACTGCGGCAGCCAACAGCGGCGCCATAATCAGGGTCTTCATCGTAATCGCTCCTTTAACGGTTACTTGAGTGGGTTCGATGTCGATGCGCAGCCGTTGGAAGCCTGTGTCAAAACGATTCGGTGCCTGGGCGAATGTCCAGTTCATGGGTCCAGGCCGACGGGGGTTGTTGGATCAGTTGCCAGTAGGTGTCCGCAACGGCGTCCGGTTCCATGCATTTCTCGCGGGGTAGGGACACCAGGTCCCTTGAGACGCCGTTCCAAACGATCCCGTCGAGTACGCTATGGACGACGTGCACGCCCGACGGACCCAGTTCCCGCGCCAAAGCCTGGGCCAAGCCGCGCAAGGCGAACTTGGCGGAGGCAAAGGCGGAAAAATTGGCGCCGCCACGCAAGCTGGCCGTCGCGCCGGTGAATATCATGGTGCCGCCGCCGTGGCCGATCATGTCCGGAGCCATAACCCGCGCAGCCAGCATGGCGCCGTAAACCGTGACCTTCCACATGGCTTCGAAAGCGGCAGGTGTGGTGTTTTCGAACGGCTTGATCAGAATCTGACCGGCGTTGTGCACGAACACGGATGGGGTGCCGTGGTGGTCATTCGTCCATTGCACCGCATTGCTGACGGCGCGTTCGTCGGTGATGTCACAGGCGATGAATTTGAACCGACCACCTTGGGACAGTAGCTCCGTTTGTAATCGGGCACCGAAATCAAGGGATCGCGCCAAGCCGGTCACCGCATATCCTTCGCGGGTCAAGCGGCGGCATAGCGCGGCACCCAGGCCGGGTCCGATCCCGCTGATCAGGACGCTCTTGGTTTGGTGTTCATCGGGCATGGAAACAGCTTCGTCTGAAATTCAAACCAAGCCCAATAGGCGCAAGGCGAGCAGCACCTGCACCAACCAGCCGACTGTAAACGCCAAAGTGCGCGCGACAGGGATGCCGGCCGCGTAAATGACGAAATGCGCCGCGCGGGCAATAAAGAACGCCATACAGGCGAAGGTCGTCAGGTCCGAACCCATTTCCAGAACATGGACGGCGATCGCCAGCGGCGCGAATATCGCCAGGTTCTCAACGGCGTTGCGGTGAGCCGCCGCGGCCCGTTCCGCCCAGTCGGAAAGGGGTTGGGCGTCGGCCTTGGGATTGGCCAGAGTGCCGCCGATTCCCCGGACGGCCATACGGTTCAGGACATAGGGCACCCAGAACAGGGATGTCATCAGAGCAGTCAGAGTCAGCCAGAAAAGCTCTAGTGGCATGGTTGGATCCTTGATTGTTGCTGCCGACCTCCCGGGCAGGAGGTTGTATCTATCTACCTGCCGTAAGGTAGATAGATACAATTGCCTGTCAAGCCCCGGGATGGATTTTTCTTTTCTACTGAAGGACGGCCGAGCGGTAAGTCGAAGGAGTCATGCCTGTACTGGCACGAAAATCCCGGCTGAAGTGGGCACTGTCGCAAAACCCGGCGCAAAATCCGGCAGCGGTGATGGAGATATCACCATTATTCAATAGCCTGCAGGCTTCGTGCACCCGCACCGCCCGGACCAGATTGCTGAACGACAACCCCGCTTCCGTCAACCGGCGCTGGAAGGTGCGTGTCGACATGCCGATTTCGCGGGCAATCTCTGCCACTTTCCACTGGCGCAGAAGGTCGTCGAACATAAGGAGGATTGCCCTGTTTACGGCTTTACGAGTCGCGCCGAAGCAGGTGTCAGGAATGGGCAGAGGCAGGTCCGATTCCGGCGCTCTGGGTTCATGCGCCGGTGCTTCGAAGCGGTCCCAGGATATTTCCCAATACCCGGTATTCATCTGGCCGGAGAAAGCCGAGTCCACAAATTGCCGTTCGCCATAGATCGCCACGACCCGGTTGTTTGCATCCGGCATCCGGCATGTGAGACCTTGACAGCCGATTGCCTCGAGCAGGGCGATAATGAGACCGCAAATCAAAAGGTTCTCAGGCACGCTCGGTGCCGCATCCGTGTCGACCGTATACCGCTCGAACGCGGTGCGCGTTTCGGAAAGCTCGATGATGCGAACCCGGTTGGTGGAATGGCCATAGTTTTCCAGCCGCCTCCAACCCGCATAGAGCCGCGCCGGACTGGGCGCCCTGAGTGCGGCTTCCCAGATCGGGTCATATCCCGCGTCACGGATACCCCGACCGACGGCGAGAATGGCACCCGGTCCGGCACTTTCCCAGATCAGATCGAGAATGTGACGCTTCTCCATGGCCGGAACATAGGCGTGGCGAATGGAGCCGCCGGCCATGGTCCCTCGTGTGCTGACCGAAGTGTTTGTCCTTTCCAGGACGCGGCGAACGAGATTGGTCAGGCTGGCACGGGCGACGTCTGTCAATGGTGGATCCTATGTTCGGCAGAGCGGTCAAGAAGCCGTTGCCGGCACTATATCATCATACGTGATGGGCAGCTTGCGGAACCGGTGGCCGGTCGCCGCAAACACGGCGTTGGCGATGGCGGCCGCCACCGGGCCGAAGGCGGATTCGCCGACACCCGATGGCGCGGCTTTCGCCGGGTCAATTAAGGTAATGGAGATGTTCGGTGCGTCGTCATGGCGCAAGACGTCGTAGCCGTCGAAGTTGGACACGTCCAACTGGCCACCATCGAACGGGACCTGTTCCTTGAGGGCCATCGAACATCCCCAGGCGATGTTGCCGGCGATCTGACTTTCGACCTGGTCCGGATTGACCACACGGCCGCAATCCTGGGCACACCAGACATGATTGACCCGGATCGTCTCGGCAGCCCGGTCCACGCTGACCTTGGCGACAATGGCGGCGTAGGTCTCGCCCTTGTAGATGGCGCCGGCGATGCCCATGCCAATGCTGGCCGGTTGCGGACGGCCCCAGTCCGCATCGCGGGCCACCGTCTGCAGGACGGCGGCCAAACGGCCTTGGTCCTTCGGCAGGTTCTGTAACCGGAAGGCCAGCGGATCCATGCGGGCCTCGGCCGCCAGTTCGTCGACCATGCTTTCGATGGCAAACGTATTGGGTGCCGCGCCGAGCCCGCGCCAGGAACCTGTCGGAACCTGGGTGCGGACGTCCGAATACCGGACCCGGCGGCTGGGCGGAGCATAGGGCAGCGTGGCGCCGCGGGCCGTGCCTTCGTCGGCGACGAACAGGTCCAGGATGTACGACAGCGGCTTGGGCACCAGTCCGAAGATGATGGGTGACGAGACGAAGCCATGATCCCAGTACCGGATGCGGCCCGATCCGTCGATGCCGGCGGCGATGCGATGGGAAAACGCCGGCTGGAAGTAGTTGTGGCGGAACTCGGTTTCGCGGTCCCACTGCACCCGTACGGGACGGCCGACGGCGGCGGACAGGCGGGCGGCCTCCTCGGACGCCTGACAGGGCACCCGGCCGCCGAAGCCGCCGCCCATGCGATGGGGATGCACGACGACGTCGTCTTCGTCCAGGCCGACGACGCGGCACACCCGGCCACGCACGAAGTAGGGATCCTGGCTGCCGCACCAGATCTCCGCCTTGCCGCCGGACACCTTGGCGATGGCGGCACGGGGTTCCATGGCGGCGTGGGCGGCGAACGGCGTGTCGTAACGATGGGACAAGTGATCCGTCGCTTCGTCGCGTCCTGCCTGAATACTGCCGTCGGACAGGATTTCATGCTCGAAGTCGTCTTCGTCCCAGGGCTTGTCGGCGTCCAGTGTCTGCACAGGGTCGGCGGCAGCCGGACGGGACCAATCCGCCTGGATGGCGTGCAACGCCGCATCGAGAATGAACGGGTTTTCCGTGACGATTCCGACGAAGTTGTCGCCTTCGTCGATCACCACGGCGACAACCCCTTCCATGGCTCTGGCCTTATCGGCGTCGGCACGCAGCAATTCCGCGCCGAAGGCCGGCGGGCGCAAGACGTCGCCGTAGGCCATGCCCTCGACGACGATGTCGCGGCTGTAAGTCATTTGGCCGGTGACGATGGCCTGCAGATCGGGATGGCGCCAGCGCTGGCCGACGGTGTGGTGGCGGTCCGCCGGTTTCGGCTTGGCGGACATGTCAGCTTCTAGGATAGAGAAACCGGATTGGCCGGCAATCGTGCCGTAGGCCAGGACGCTTCCGTCCGGACCGGCAAAGCCACCGGTGGCGTCCGCGACCTTGGCCGGTGGGACGCCGAGTTTTCCCGCCGCCCGGGCCCGCAGGGCTTCGCGCAACTGGGCGGACGCCCGGGCCAACGGTTCGGCGAACTGCGAGACGCCCTCGCTGCCCACGGTCATCTTGAACGGCGGCACCTGGTCGGTGGCGGGGGTGATGCAGTCGATGGCCTCCTGGCCGACATTGAGCTCCTCGGCGACGATCTGGGTGAGGCCCAGCGGGGCGCCCTGGCCCATCTCCATGCGCGGGCAATAGAACCGCACGCGGCCGTCGGGCATTATCTGGATCCAGGCGAGCCCGTCCTCGGCAACCGGATCCTTGGTTGAGGGCAGGGCGGGGATGATCGAACTGCATCCCGTCAGCACGGTGGTGCCGGCGGCCAGCCAGCCGGTGCGCACCAGGAACGCCCGGCGGTTCAGGGTCGAGTTGGGCTGTTGGTTCATGGCCTTATCCTTTCCCGGCGGCGATTTTGATGGCCTGCCGAATGCGCGGGTAGGTGCCGCAACGGCAGATGTTGCCGGCCATGCCGTCGCGAATGTCGTCATCGCTGGGGTCTGGGTTGGCCTTGAGCAGGGCGGCCGCGGCCATGATCTGGCCGGGCTGGCAGTAGCCGCATTGCGGCACGGAGGCCGTGATCCAGGCCTGCTGTACCGGATGCAGGCCCGCATCCGCCGTCGTCGCGGCCAGGCCTTCGATGGTCGTGACCTTGCGGCCGTCCACGTCGGATATCCGGGTCTGGCAGGCCCGGGCGGCGTCGCCGTCGATATGGACGGTGCAGGCGCCGCACAGGCCCTGGCCGCAACCGTATTTGGTGCCGGTCAGACCCGCGATTTCGCGGATGAAATCGAGAAGCGTGGCGTCCCGCAGGTGCGCCGGAACGGTGGTCGGTGTGCCATTCAGTTCGAACACGGCCTTCCTCATGGTTGATCTGTGGGCCCCGATGCGGGGGTTTAGGAAACCTGGAAGATAGAGTGCCGGTGCGGGGAGGAATATGATGATCGCGCCAAATTCGCGGTGTCCATTAGATTTATAAAAATTCAAATAACAAAAAACAGTTTTAGAATACAAAGAATAGATGATATCATGGCGTTTCGGAGCCCAGAACGTCTGATCGGAACGGATTTCCTGCCATGAACGGCGCACACGCGGTGACCCGGGCACTCAACGATGCCAGCGTCCGCACGGTCTTCAGCCTGTCCGGCAACCAGGTCATGCCGATCTATGACGCCTGTATCGACGCCGGCATCCGGATCGTGCACGTGCGGCAGGAAGCGGCGGCGGTCTACATGGCCGATGCCTGGGCGCAGGTGACCAGCGAGCCGGGCGTCGCGTTGATCGCCGCCGGACCGGCATTGCTCAATGGATTGTCGCCGCTCTACTCGGCCCGCGCGGCGGACAGCCCGGTGCTGCTGCTGAGCGGCGATGCGCCGATGTCGCGGGACGGCCAGGGCGCGTTTCAGGAACTGGCGCAGACCGACGTGACCCGGTCCATCGTCAAACATGCCGTCCGCCCGGCCGAGGTGGACGCACTGTATGCCGAGACCATGCGGGCCATAAATGCCGCGCTGTCGGGCCGTCCGGGTCCCGTTCATGTCGCGTTGCCGTTCGATCTGATGAAACAATCCTGGGACGGGGAGACTGCGCCGGTCAGCAAACCCGCGCCCACGTCGCTCGACGAGGCGGAAGCGCGGGCGATCGTCGACAAGGTCCAGGCCGCACAACGCCCCCTCATCCTGGCGGGGCCGGGTTTGCGCCGCCATCCGGCCGGCCGGCAACTTGAGGAAACGCTTGGCGTCCCGGTGATCGGCATGGAAAGTCCGCGCGGCCTGAACGATCCGTGCCTGGGTGTGTTCCGCGAAGTGCTTGCCCATGCCGACCTGGTGGTCGGCATGGGCAAGCCGGTGGACTACACCTGGAATTTCGGCCAATCGCCCGCCGTTGCCGAGGCTGTGGAGATCATCCTTGTCGACCCCGAACAGGCGCAGTTGGACCGGGCGGTCCAGGCGCTGGGGAATGCTGTTTCACTGGCCATCCGGGCCGAAATTATTCCGGCGGCGCAAGCGCTTTCCGCCGTTGCCGAAACCCATGGGAACGGACCGTGGCGCGAGACGGTCGCCGGCGCCGTGCAATACCGGACCCGGCCCGACGCCGTGCCGGGCAGGCTGCTGTCCCATGAAGTGTGCGAAACGGTCCAGGCGGTGCTGTCGGAATGCCGCGATCCCATTCTGGTGTGTGACGGTGGAGAATTCGGTCAATGGGCCCAGGCGTTCTGCACTGCGCCCACGCGGATCATCAACGGCGTCGGCGGCGCCATCGGTGGCGGATTGTGTTACGCCATCGCCGCGAAGATCGCCCGGCCCGAATCGGATGTAATTCTTATGATGGGGGACGGCACGGCGGGTTTTCATTTCGCCGAATTCGAGACGGCGGCACGGGAAGGCGTCCATATCGTCGCCGTCATCGGCAACGACTTCCGCTGGAATGCCGAACATCAGCTACAGTTGCGCGAATACGGTGAGAACCGCCTGTACGGCTGCCAGTTGTCGCCTGAGGCGCGCTATGATGTGGCGGCGGCCGGGCTGGGGTGCATCGGCGACCATGTCGTCGACCGGACGGGGTTGGACCAGGCCTTGCGGCGCGCGATGAACAACGACAAGCCCGTCTGCCTCAACGTGGAAATCGAAGGCCCCGCCGCGCCGGTGTTCACCCGCGACGGACCGGCCCCGGCACGCGGACATTGACGAGATGCAGGATATGACCGAACAGGAGACAATGCTCGAGGTGGCGATCTGGCGGGGCGGCGCGGACGGCCGCTTCGTCACCTACGAGGTGCCGCTGCGGGCCAACCAGACCGTACTGGACGTGGTCACCGAAGTTCAGCGGCGGCACGAACCGGCGCTGGCCTACCGCTTCGCCTGCCGTGTCGGCGTGTGCGGCTCCTGCGCCATGACCGTCAACGGCGCGCCGAAATGGACCTGCCGCACCCACGTCAAGCAGGTCGCCGCCACCGGCAAGATCACCATCGAACCGCTGCGCAACCTGCCGCGTATCAAGGACCTGGCCACCGACATGACGGGCTTTTTCGAGAAGTGGGACCGTGCCGGCGGCCGCTTCCGGGGCAGCGCGACCCGCCACGACGAACCGGCCCGGGTCGATCCCGCCAGCCGTCAACGGCAATATGCCGACGCCGGCATCGAATGCATCAATTGTGCCGTGTGCTACGCCGCCTGCGAGGTGGTGGCCTGGGATGACGCCTACTATGGGCCGGCGGCCCTCAACCGGGCCTGGACCCTGGTCAACGACGAACGTCACGCAGCCACCAAGCAGACCCTGGCCGATGCCTCGGACCGCGGCGGCTGCGGCAATTGCCATTCTCAGGGCAGCTGCGTGCGGCATTGTCCCATCGGCCTCAATCCCACCCGCAGCATCGCCGGACTGAAGCGCATGAGCCTGCTGCAGTTCGTCGGCATGGGACGCTGACCATGGAGACGGGTCTCTACGCATTGCAACGCGTCAGCGCCATGATCATGGCGCCGCTGATCGTCGTGCATCTGGGGATTATTCTTTACGCCATGCGCGGCGGACTGACGGCGGCCGAAATCATGTCGCGCACCGAGGGCAGTGTGGCGTGGGCGCTGTTCTATGGCCTGTTCGTCGTATGTGCGGCGGTGCACGCGCCGATCGGGGTGCGGTCCGTGTTGCGGGAGTGGACGCCGTTGGCGCCGCGGCTGATCGACGCTGCGATGCTTGTGTTCGGTGCCGCCTTGCTGGTGTTGGGCGTTCGCGCCGTCTACGCGGTGACCGGAGGCTGGTCATGATGGCGCGCAGCGGCAACCATCCCAGTTATTGGGCATTTCTCGGACACCGCCTTTCGGGGCTGGCGCTGGCTGTGTTTCTGCCGGTGCATTTTCTGTTTCTCGGCCTGGCGTTGGACGGGGCGGCCGCGATGGACGCGGCGCTGGCCTTCACGGACCAGCCGCTGGTCAAGGTGGCGGAGTGGGGCTTGGTGATGCTGTTGGCGCTGCACTTCTTTTTCGGGCTGCGGGTGCTGGCGCTGGAATTCCTGCCCTGGCGCGACGGCAGCGGTCTGCGCGCCTCCTGGATCGTCTACGGCGCGGGCGGCGCCCTGGCCATCGGCGCGGTGTTTTTGTTCGGAGTGTTCTGAACCATGCAGATCGAACGATCCACCACCGACATTCTGATTCTCGGCACCGGCGGCGCCGGCCTGTTCGCCGCGCTGCATGCCAAACAGGCCAACCCGGACCTGGACGTCACCATCGCCGTCAAGGGCCTGGTCGGCAAGTGCGGCTGCACCCGCATGGTGCAGGGCGGCTACAACGTGGCGCTGGCCGAGGGCGATTCCGTCGAACGCCATTTCATGGACACCATCGTCGGCGGCAAGTGGCTGCCGCGCCAGGACCTGGCCTGGAAACTGTGCGAAACGGCGGTCGAACGCATTCAGGAACTGGAAAACGAGATCGGCTGTTTCTTCGACCGCAACCCCGACGGCACCCTGCACCAGAAGGCCTTCGCCGGTCAGAGCTTCGACCGGACGGTGCATAAGTCGGACCTGACCGGCATCGAAATCATCAACCGTCTGATGGAACAGGTCTGGGCCTGCGGCGCAAACCGGCTCGAGGAACACCGGGCCATCGACCTGATCCCCGCCAGGGACGGATCGGGCATCTCCGGCGTGCTGATGATCGACATGCGCACCGGCGGCCACCGTTTCGTGCAGGCCAGGGCCGTGCTGCTGGCCACCGGCGGCGGCCCCAGCATGTACCTCTACCACACGCCGTCGGGCGACAAGACCTGCGACGGCCTGGACATGGCCCTGCGCTACGGCCTGGCCATGCGGGACATGGAGATGGTGCAGTTCCATCCCACCGGCCTGCTCGGCGGGCCGGAAACCCGCATGACCGGCACGGTGCTGGAGGAAGGCCTGCGCGGCGCCGGCGGTTATCTGCTCAACGGCGCCCGGGAACGCTTCATGCTCGACTACGACCCGGCCGGCGAGCGGGCGACCCGGGATATCGTCAGCCGCGGCATCTATGCCGAGATGCGGGCGGGCAACACCACGCCCATGGGCGGCGTCTATATCTCCATGGGCCATCTCGGCAGCGAAGCGGTGGCGGAGAAGTTCCCCGGCATGGTCAAGCGTTGCGCCGATTGCGGTTTCGACCTAGCCGGCGGCCTGGTCGAGGTGGTGCCGACGGCGCACTACATGATGGGCGGGTTGGAATTCGAGGCCGATACGTCGACGGCATCGCCCGGCCTGTTCGCGGCCGGCGAGGATTGCGGCGGCGTGCACGGCGCCAACCGGCTGGGCGGCAACGGCGTCGCCAACTCCACCGTGTTCGGCGGCATCGCCGGGGAAAGCATGGCGGGCTTCGCCGGCAACGGCGCGCCGTTGCGCGACCCGGACGAAACCGCCATCGATGCGGGCATCGCCCGGGCCGAATATCCCTTCGCGCAGAAACCCGGCGACCTGTTCGGCCTGCGCGAACGGCTGTCCCAGACCATGTGGGACGACGTCGGCATCCTGCGTGACCGGGACGGCATCATGCGCGGGCTTGCAACACTCGATGAGTATGCCGAGGAACTGGCGGCGACCGGACTGGCCGACGGCGACCGGGCTTTCAATCTGACCTGGCACGACTGGCTCAACCTGGACAGCCTGATCACCATCTCCAAGGTCATCGGCACCGCGGCGCTGGCGCGGGAAGACAGCCGCGGCGCCCATTACCGCGAGGACCATCCCGACACGGCGGACCTGGAAGCCACCGCCTACACCCGCGTCAGCGGCAACCGGGACGATCTGTCCATCGACATGGTGCCGGTCGATTTTTCCATCGTCCGGCCGGGCCAGTCCCTGATCGACGATGCCGTTGGCGCGCCGACGGCAACAGCGGGAGAGACGTCATGATCAAAAACGCTACGGTCGAAGCGGCGGCCTATGACATCATGAGCCGCGCCGCGATCGACATACCCGACGATTATCTCAAGGGAATCAAAGGGATGATCGACATCGAAAAAGGCGATCTGTCGAGCTTCGTGCTGCAGACCATGGTCGAGAACTGGGAAGCGGCGACGGAGGACCGCCGGCCCATGTGCGCCGACACCGGTTTGCCGCGTTACTTCGTCAAGGCCGGCAACGATGCGCGCATCGACGGCGGCTTCGTCGGTGTCGAACAGGCGCTGCGCTCGGCCACCGCCCGGGCGACCCGGGACGTGCCGCTGCGGCCCAACCGGGTGCATCCGTTGTGGCGCACGGAACACAACAACAATGTGGGCATCAACGCGCCGGAGATCGACTGGAGCTTCGAGCCCGACGCCGACTGGATCGACATCACCACGGTGCACAAGGGTGGCTTGTTCGGCTCCGACTACCGTATGCTGTTTCCCGGCGACGGTATCGACGGCATCAAGCGCTTCCTGCTGGATACGCTGATCGCCTTCGGCAAGCGCGGCCTGGCCTGCCAGCCGGCCATCGTCGGCGTCGGTATCGGCGGGTCCAAGGATACCTGCATGCAGCTGGGCAAGCAGGCCGCGTGTCTGCGCGTCGTCGGCGACAAGAACCCCGATCCGAAGATCGCCGCGCTTGAGGACGAACTGAAGGAGCTCGGCAACTCCATCGGCATGGGCGCCATGGGTTTTGTCGGCTCGTCCATGGTGGTCGATTGCCACATCGAGGTCGGCCACACCCACACCGGCGGCATGCCGGTCAGCGTGCACACCTTCTGCCTGTCGTCGCGGCGGGCGACGGCGCGCGTCTTCGCCGACGGTTCGGTGGCCTACCGCACCGATCCGCAATGGTTCACCCCCTATATGCGCAGGGAGACGGTCGCATGGCCCAGTCCGGAAACGGCCCGAAGCAACACCGCCTGAGCCTGCCGGCGACGGCGGACGCCATCGCCGAACTGGAACCCGGTTCGGTGGTCTATCTCGACGGCATCGTCTACACCGCCCGAGAAGGCGTCTATCAGCGGGTGCTCGGTGACAACCAAGCGCTGCCGGTGGATAATCTGGCGGCCCTGACCAACGCCAATTTCCACTGCTCGCCGGCGGCGGCGCCTGACGGCGCGGGCGGCTATACCGTCGGCGGCGTCACCGCCACGGCGTCATTCCGTTTCTCCAAATGGATGGCCGACTGGCTCGACCTGACCGGCACCAAGATCGTCATCGGCAAGGGCGGCATGCCGAGGCAGGACTATCAGAACATCCTGGCGCCGCGCGGCGCGGTGTATCTCACCACGGTGGGATACGGCACCGGCGCCTTGCTGGGCCGGGGCGTGACGGGCGTCGAGGCGGTGCATTGGCTCGACGATCTCGGCATCGCCCAGGCCATGTGGCTGTTCCAGGTGGAGAATTTCGGTCCTTTCATCGTCGACAGCGACCTGGCCGGCAATTCCCTGTTCGCCCAGCAGGGCGATGCCATCAACAAGAACATCGCCTCCCTCTACGACGGTCTGAAGGAACCGGCGCTGCACCGCTACGGCGAAACCGACGACCGCAAGAACGAGGTCATCTGACCATATGCGTTGCGATCACACCATCATGGCAGCCTGAATGATCGCCGCGCTGAACCTGGATCCCACCGCGTTGATCGTTACGCTTGGCCTGTTCCTGCTGGGTGGTGTGGTCAAGGGCGGCCTGGGGTTCGGGCTGCCCTTGATGACCATGTCGATCCTGCCGCTGTTGATGCCGGTCGAGGCGGCGTTGGCCCTGAACGCCGTGGTCCTGCCGTTCACCAACATCCAGCAGATCCTCGAGGAACGGGCCTTCAAGCAGACCGTGGTGCGCTTCCGGCTGGTGCTGCTCGGATTGACGGTCGGCATTCCCCTCGGCGCCGCGTTCGTCAGTTATGTGGACGAAGCGTCCCTGATGGCGTCGCTCGGCGTGTTCGTCGTGGTGTTTTGTCTGCTGGCCGCTTTCGCGCCGCCCTTCACCATTTCCACAACCATGGAACGGCGCATCGCCGTGTGGGTCGGCATGGCCATCGGCGTGGTCGGCTCGCTGACCACCGCGAGCGGACCGGTGTTCGTCATGTACCTGGTCGGATTGGGTGTCGAGCGCGGATTGTTCCGCTCCGCGCTTGGGTTCATGTTCATGTTCACCGGGTTCCTGATCATCGCCTCGTTCTTCGTTCTGGGCATCCTCGACGGGCCGCGCTTCGTTCTGGGCCTGTTGTGCGTCGTGCCGTCGATGATCGGATTGTGGTTCGGCAACCGTTTTGCCCAGCGTCTGACATCGGCCGGTTTTCGCCGAATGGTCCTGCTCGGTCTCGCGGTGCTGGGCGCCAACCTCATCTACCGGGGTCTGGTCAATGGTTGAGGCGGCGGCATGGACGTAAAGACCCTCTATACCCTGGTTGCCGTCGCCGACCACGGTAGTTTCGCCGAGGCCGGGGCGGCGGTCGGCCTGTCGGTGTCGGCGGTCAGCGTGCAGATGCGCAGCCTGGAAACCGAAGTGGGCCAGACCCTGTTCGACCGCAGCCGCCGGCCGCCGGTCCTGACCGAGGAAGGCCGCGCCTTCGTCGACAACGCCCGCACCGTGATCGGCAGTTGGGAGCGATTGAGCGACAACCTGACACAATCGGCCGGGCGCGGTGTGCTCAAGGTGGGCGCGGTGCATACCACGGTGTCGGGGGTTTTGCCGGACGCCCTGCTGCGGCTGCGCAAGGCGGCGCCCGAACTGGCCGTGCGGCTCAGCACCGGACTGACCCACGACCTGGAAGCCGCCGTGCGCGGCGGGCGCCTGGACGCCGCCATCGTCAGCGAACCGGAGACCTTGTCCCCCGGTTTGACGTTCCAGCGTTTCTGCGAGGAAACGCTGGTCGTTATTGCCCACAAATCGGCACAAGGGTCCGATTGGCGCAGCGTGCTGCACGAGAACCCCTATGTGCGCTTCAACCGGCTGGCGCGGGTGGCCCGGCAGATCGATGACCGGCTTGGCCAGCTCGGCGTCGACGTGCGGTCGGATATGGAGATCGACACCCTGGAGGGCGTGATTTCCCTGGTCGCCAAGGGTCTCGGTGTTTCCATCGTGCCCGACCGGGCCGGCGGCCATGCGTTTCCACGGTCCATTCGGACATTTCCCTTCGGCGATCCGCCGGCGGTCCGGCGGTTGGGCGTGCTGGCGGCGGCCGACAACGCGCGGCGGCAATTCACCCAACTGCTGTTCGAGGCCTTGAAGGCGGCTTCCTGAATCCCTCGGAAACCTGCGAAAATACACGCCCTTTACCCGGCCATCAAAGTCAGCAAGATTTATCAAAACAGCCTGTGCTGTTGTCTCCCCGTCAGCCGACGCGGATGAACGACGACGAAAGTGATGACCGTGAAGCCAAGCAAGTACGAAGACCGGATCAGCCGTGTGATCGCCTATATGTACGACCACATGGATGAGGATATCGACCTGAACACCCTGGCCGAGGTCGCCTGCATGTCGCCCTATCACTGGCACCGGGTTTACAGCGCGGTGCAGGGCGAGACCATCGCGGTGACGGTGCGGCGTTTGCGCCTGCACCGCGCGGCCGGGTTTCTGGCCCATACGTCCATGCCGATCGAGGAAATCGCCGAACGCAGCGGTTACACCAATTCCCAGTCCTTCACCCGCGTCTTTCACTCCATCTACGGCCTGCCGCCGGCGCAATACCGGAAGAACGGCAGCCATACGAAATTCCAGACGCCTCGGCGGGAAGGGACAGACGCTATGTACGACATCACCATCAAGACCATGCCGGCCCAGACGGCGGCCACCGTTGAACACACGGGCTCCTACATGGCCATCGGCCAGGCTTTCGATACCTTGTTCGGGCAACTCGGCGCCCGCGGCATGATCACGCCCGATCTGCGCATGATCGGCATCTATTACGACGATCCGGGTTCGGTGCCCGAGGACGAACTGCGTTCCCGGGCCGGCATTCTCGTCGCCGGAGACACCGACATCGAGGCGCCGCTCGAACAGGCCGATATTCCCGGCGGACCGTGCGCGGTACTGACCCACAAAGGGCCCTACGCCGACATGCGGGCGGCCTATGAATGGCTCTACGGTGAGTGGTTGCTCCAGTCGGGCAAGGAGCCGGCGGACCAGCCGGTCTACGAGGTCTACCTCAACAACCCGCGCGATACGGCGCCCAACGACCTGTTGACCGAAATTTACCTCCCGCTGAAAGCGGCGTAGGACGAGACCAACGGATCCCGGTCAACGCGGCGCGGTCACTCGGAAGGCCGCGCCGCTTCGGCGTTTTTGCGCACCTTCTCCATCAGGTTCAGCAGTGTCGTGCGTTCCTCGGACGACAGGCCGCTGAGAAGATCGGATTCCAGTTGCAGGACTTGCGGCACCAGCCTGTCGAACGCTTCGGCGCCCTTGTCGGTCAGGCGCAGCACGGCGCGGCGGCGGTCTTCGCCGTCGATGTCGCGCTTGAGGAAGCCCCGCTTGCGCAGGCCGCTGATGGCGCGGCTGACATTGACCTTGTCCATGCTCGACTGTTCGACGATTTCGCCGGCCGACATGGCCTGCCGCGGACCCAGTACCACCATGGTGCGCCATTCGGACACCGACAGGCCGTATTGCGTGGCGTAGATTGCCGCGACGGAATCGCTGACGGAACGGTAGAACACCCGGACCAGATAGGGAAAGAACGCGCGCAAGTCGAATTCGGCATGGCCGTCGGACCGTGCGGGACGGGGTTGGGTTCGTTGATCGACGGGGCTCATGGGCGCGGTGAATTCGGTATCATGGTGCTCGCCGGAACGGCCGGATGTGTCCGGGCGATAGTAGTTTCAGACGAAACCAGTATCAAGTTTACCGCCTCGACTGCGGCCTTTCGGCGACTGTGACGGAGCGAAACACGGGCGTTATGCGTGCCGTACATGCCGACATGCAGCCATGGCATGTTGACATAGTTTCATTTGTAACTATTATCTGCGGCGGCTGGCGGGCCCTGGTTCCCGCTCAATACGGACCCCGCCGGATCGCAACGCCCAGGGGTGTTCAGACAAAAATAGCCGCGAGTGAGGACAGATGAAGAGCTGGATCGACAGCGCCAATTCGCCGGATTGCCCGTTTCCCATTCAGAACCTGCCCTACGGTGTGTTCAGCCGGGGTGGAGACGCGCCGCGCTGCGGCACGGCCATCGGCGACCAGGTGCTCGACCTGGCCGCCCTGGAGCAGGCCGGCGTGATCGACGCCGGCGCGCCGGTCTTCGCGGAACCGGCCCTCAACGCCTTCATGGCGCTGGGCAACGGCGCGTGGAACGCCATCCGTGAACGCCTGACGGCATTGCTGGCCGAGGACGGCGATGGCGCGTTACGCGACGATACGGCGTTGCAGGCAAAAGCGCTGGCTCCGATCGGCGAGGTCACGCTGCACATGCCGTTCAGCGTGTCCGAATACACGGATTTCTACGCCGGCCGTCAGCACGCCTTCAATGTGGGCACCATGTTCCGCGGGCCGGAAAACGCCTTGCCGCCCAACTGGCTGCACATCCCCATCGGCTACAACGGCCGGGCCTCGACGGTCATCGTCAGCGGCACCGACATCCGCCGGCCGCTGGGCCAGCTCAAGCCGCCGGAGGCCGACGCGCCGGTCTTCGGGCCGTGCAAGCGCCTCGACATAGAGCTTGAAATGGGCGCCGTCGTCGGCGTGCCCAACCGCATGGGCGAACCGGTCACCGTCTCCCAGGCCGACGAGATGATTTTCGGCTACGTGCTGCTCAACGACTGGTCGGCGCGGGATATCCAGGCCTGGGAATACCAGCCGCTGGGTCCGTTCCAATCCAAGGCCTTCGCCACCTCCATCAGCCCCTGGGTCGTCACCAAGGCGGCGCTGGAGCCGTTCCGCACCTCGACGCCCGAGCGGGAAAAGGACCTGCTGCCCTATCTGCGCGAGCCGGGACCGATGCTCTACGACATCGAGCTTGAAGTGCGCATGCAGCCGGAGGGCGCCGGGCAAGCGACGACGATCTGCCGCACCAACTACAACACCATGTACTACTCGTCGGCACAGCAGTTGGCCCATCATGCCATCGGCGGCTGCCGGATGAACACCGGCGATCTGCTGGGGTCGGGGACCATTTCCGGTGCGGAGAAACATCAGTTCGGTTCGCTGCTGGAACTGTCCTGGGGCGGTAAGGAGCCGCTGACCCTGGACAGCGGGGAGACGCGCAGCTTTATCGAAGACGGCGACACGTTGACCCTGGCCGGCTGGGCCCAGGGCGACGGCTATCGCATCGGATTTGGCGAGTGCGTCGGCACGATCCTGCCGGCGACGGCGGAAAAAGACTGGTAGAGACAAGGACAGGCACAATGGCAAAGGCGTTTGCATCCACCGCGGACATGAGCGAGAAAACCATCACGTTTTCGGAAATCGGCGACAATCTGTACGCCTTCACCGCCGAGGGCGATCCCAACACCGGTATCATCATCGGCGACGACAGCGTCATGGTGGTCGACACCCAGGCGACGCCGGTGATGGCGCAGATGGTCATCGACCGCATCCGCACGGTGACCGACAAGCCGATCAAGTACGTGGTGTTGAGCCATTACCACGCGGTGCGGGTGCTGGGCGCGTCGGCCTACGGCGCGTCGGAAATCATCGCCTCGGAGAAGGCCCATGCGATGATTCACGAACGCGGCCAGGAAGACTGGGACAGCGAATACGAACGCTTCCCGCGCCTGTTCGACGCGGCCGATTCCATTCCCGGCCTGACCTGGCCGACGGTTACCTACAAGGACCGCATGACCGTCAACATGGGGAACCGGCGGGTTGAAATCATGCATCTGGGCCGGGCCCACACGGCCGGCGACACGGTCGTCTGGGTGCCCGATGCCGGTGTCATGTTCTCGGGCGATATCGTCGAATATCATTCCGCCTGTTATTGCGGCGACGGACACTTCAACGACTGGGGCAACACCCTCGACGCCATCAAGGCGTACCGGCCCAAGGCCATCGTCCCGGGCCGCGGCGACGCCCTGGTCGGCGAGGACATGGTCAACGCGGCCATCGAAAGCACCCGCGACTTCGTCGAATCCACCTACCGGCCGGTGGCCGAGGTGGCGGCCCGCGGCGGTTCGCTGCGCGAAGCCTGGGACGCCTGCCGCGCCGCCTGCGATCCGAAATTCTCGGACTTCGCGATCTACGAACACTGCCTGCCGTTCAACGTGGCCCGCGCCTACGACGAGGCGCTCGGCATCGACACGCCGCGGATCTGGACGGCGCAGCGCGACCGGGAATTGTGGGACAGCCTGCAGGGCGCGGTGTGACGGTCTGCGGCCGGGTACAAGAGACGACACGATGAAGAAGATTTTCGAGGTTTCGCTCTATCCCTATCAGCGTTCGACCGACCAGGACGCGGAAGCACCGGTGCGCCATCCGGTCGTCGTGGTCGGTGCCGGACCGATCGGCCTGGGAGCCGCCATCGACTTGGCCCAGCAGGACGTGCCGGTGGTCGTGATCGACGACAACGACAAGGTCAGCTTCGGCTCGCGCGCCATCTGTTTCGCCAAGCGGCCACTGGAGATCCTCGACCGCCTCGGTTGCGGAGACGCTTTCGTCGACAAGGGCGTGGTGTGGGACACCGGCAAGGTGTTTTTCGACGAACGGCAGGTCTACCAGTTCAATCTGTTGCCCGAGGAAGGCCACAAGCGGCCCGCCTTCATCAACCTGCAGCAATACTATTTCGAGGAATACCTGGTCGACCGGGTGCGGGAACTGCAGGCCGAGGGCAAGCCGATCGAACTGCGCGGCGGCAACAAGGTATTGTCGGTGGACCCGCAGGACGACCATGCCGGCCTGCTGATCGAAACGCCGGACGGCACCTACCGCATGGAAGCGGACTGGCTGATCGCCTGCGACGGCGCCGGCTCGCCGATCCGTGGCATGATGGGCCTCGACTTCGTCGGCCGCGTGTTCCAGGACAATTTCCTCATCGCCGACGTCATCATGGAGGCGGACTTCCCGACCGAACGCTGGTTCTGGTTCGATCCGCCGTTCAACCGCAGCCAGTCGGCCCTGCTGCACAAACAGCCCGACAATGTCTGGCGCATCGATCTGCAGCTTGGGTGGAACATCGACAAGGCGGAGGAACAGAAACACGAAAACGTCGTTCCGCGCCTCAAAGCCATGCTGGGCGAGGACGTCAAGTTCGAACTGGAATGGGTGTCCATCTACACCTTCCAGTGCCGCCGCATGGAGAAGTTCCGCCACGGCCGTGTCATCTTCGCCGGTGACGCCGCCCACCAGGTCTCACCCTTCGGCGCCCGCGGCGCCAACTCGGGCCTGCAGGACACGGACAATCTGTGCTGGAAACTCAAACTGATCATGGACGGCAAGGCGCCGGAGAGTTTGCTGGACAGCTACGACATGGAGCGTATCCACGGGGCCGACGAGAACATCCTCAATTCGTCCCGGTCGACCGACTTCATCACGCCGAAGTCGGAGATCAGCCGGGTCTTCCGCGACGCCGTGCTCGACCTGTCGGAGAACGTGGACTTCGCGCGGCCGCTGGTCAATTCGGGCCGTCTGTCGGTGCCGTGCGTCTATGACGGGTCGCCCCTGAACGGACCCGACGCGGCCGGCATGCCGTCCCGCACCCGGCCGGGCGCGCCCGCCGCCGATGCGCCGCTGGCCGACGGCTGGTTGATCGACGCCCTGGGCGACCGGTTCCAGTTGCTGGCGATCGACACCGAAGCGCCGGCCGACTTCGAGGTCGACGGCATCGCCGTGGAAACCATGCGGATCAGCACGGCCGACATACCGACGCGGGACCTGCGTGACCGGTATCTCGGCGATGCCGGCGCCGCCGTCTATCTGATGCGGCCCGACCAGCACGTCGCCGCCCGGTGGGAAACGTTCGACCGCGCCGCCGTCGACGCGGCGTTGCGCACCGCCATCGGCCGCGCCTGAGGAGTACGCAGACATGAGCAAGTTGACCACCGCGCCCAATATTGCGGATCCGGACGGGTTCTACGCCGAATTGCTGGCGCTGCACGAAGGGCGGAACAAGGCCGAGAGCGATGCCGTCAACGCCCGGCTGATCCTGGTTCTGGCCAATCATATCGGCGACCGCGAGGTCCTGCGCGAAGCGTTCGCCACCGCCGCCAACGACGCCTAATATAGTCCCCAACGCCGCCTGACAGAGCAGAAAGGCCGAACACATGACGATCGAAAAAATCCATCACGTCGCCTATCGCTGCAAGGACGCCAAGGAGACGGTCGAGTGGTACAGCAAGTATCTGGGCATGGACTACGTCCTCGCGTTCGCCGAAGACCAGGTGCCGTCGACCCACGAGCCCGACCCCTACATGCACATCTTCCTCGATGCCGGCAACGGCAACGTGCTGGCGTTCTTCGAGCTGCCCACCAAGCCGGAAATGGGCAAGGACCCCAACACGCCGGAATGGGTCCAGCATATCGCCTTCCAAGTCAAGGACCGCGAGACCCTGCTGGCCTACAAGGAGAAGCTGGAGGCCGACGGCATCGACGTGATCGGCGTGACCAACCACTCCCTGTTCCACTCCATTTACTTCTTCGATCCCAACGGCCACCGGCTCGAACTGTCCTACAACGACCCGCGCGCGCCGGAAATGACCAAGCGTCTCGACGACGTGAAGTGGGACATGCTGGAGGAATGGTCGC
This sequence comes from Sneathiellales bacterium, assembly GCA_028277845.1. GTDB lineage: Bacteria > Pseudomonadota > Alphaproteobacteria > JANQFL01 > JANQFL01 > JANQFL01. The sequence continues at coordinate 19,697 of JANQFL010000105.1, read as the reverse complement.
GGACCAAGAAGGCGCCCAAGCACGCCGACTGGCTGCACGCGGAGGAATTCAGCGGCTAACCGGGGGGCGCGCTAGTCTGCCTCCGCTTCCAGCACCCAGCGCATGGCCTCGTCGCGGTCGCGAAACACCCGATAGCGCAGATGGTGGCCGTCGCCGGCCAGGGTCTGCAGCATCCGCGCCATGCCGAAATGCACATCGTTGGCGGCCAGCACGGCCGCACGGGCGGCGCCGCGGCGTTGCCGGGAATTCTTCAGCAAGGCGATATAGCGCCGGTTGCCTTCGGTGGTCAGGCCCGATTCGGTGACTTCCGTCAGATCGGTCAGGGACGGCAGCCCGGCGGCGAAATGCTCGTGCTTCATCACCGCCGCGGGAATGTCCAGCAGATCGTCGTCCGTGAAACGGCCGAAACAGCGGATGACGATCAGGGATGGATCGGGGGCGATTTCGACCGACAGCGGCATACTCAAAATCTTCTTTACGATACGGACGGCTTGGCGATAAGGCCGCACACTCTACGCAGTGGACCAGGGCCTGTGAAGACATCTGCGGTGCGGCGTTTGGTCTGACTCATCACGGTTGTTTCTTTTCGAGCGGATTTACGGGCCACGGGTGTTTGGGATAGCGCCCGCGCAGGTCCTTGCGGACGTCGCGGTAGGATCCCCGCCAGAATCCGGGCAAGTCCGTCGTTACTTGTACGGGCCGCCGGGCGGGGGACAGCAACTGCACGGACAATGCCACGCGGCCGTTGGCCAGGCTCGGGTGGCTGTCGATACCGAAAAAGTCCTGCAGTTTGGATGCCACGGCCGGCGGATCGGACCGGTAGTCGATGGTGAGCCGCCGGCCCGAGGGCAGCGTGAACGTAACCGGCGCGATCTCATCGAGACGCGACCGGGACGGCCAGTCGAGCAGCGATTGCAGTGCCGTGTCCACATCGATACCGGCCAGATCCGCAAGAGAAGAAACGCCGGTTAGGAAAGGCGTCAGCCACTGTTCCAAAGTCGCAAGCAATTCTGCGTCGCCGACGTCCGGCCAATCCGTGCCGGTATCATGCCGGGCCGCGAACGCCAACCGGTGACGGAACTGCTGTGCGGTATCCGTCCACGGCAGACAGTCGATTCCCGCCAGTCGAATTCCGGCACACATGGCCGCCGTGACACGGTCGTCGCCGGCCGGAAGCGAAAGCGTTTCGCGTTTGAGGACCAATGCACCGAGATTCATACGGTGTTCGGCACGGACTTTCCGTGCGCGCCGATCCCATTCGACGATATCGTCCCGTTGCAGTTGATCGCCAAACAGGTCTTCCAGCAGCATTTTGTCCAAGGGCGCGGCGCGGCGGATACGCGCGGCCTGTTGCCGGCCGTCCAGACCGGCGATGGCCAGGCACGGCTCCGGCGCCAGCGGATCATCGTCGGGCAGATCCGCGCCGCGGCCGTTCCGCATGAGAAACCGTCCCGGCTGGCCGGGCCGGGCCAGGGCCACGCGATCCGGATAGGCCAGGGCCAGCAGCCGGCCCGCCGCTTGCTGATCGATAGTCTGTGCGTCCTTGGCGCCAATCCGTTTTTGCCAGGTCCACGACAGCGCCTTTGCCCGCTTTGCCGCACCCTGATCGATGCCCTTTGTCCTGGCCGTTTGGCCGGAGAGTGCCTCCAAACGCTGACGCAAATCGATATCGTTGCGGTGGGCGGGTACGAGCACATCCCCTTCGTCGAGGACGGCCGCCAAGTGGCAGGCGGCGACACCCAAGCCGGCGTCGTGTCCGAGCAACACCATGTGGGCGAGGCGCGGGTGCAGCGGCAGGGTGGCCATGGTGCGGCCATGCCGGGTAATGCCGCCGGCGGCGTCGACGGCGCCCAGTTCTCGCAGCAGGTCTCGTGCCTTGGCGAGCGCGTTCGGCGGAGGCAGGTCGAGCCATGTCAGGTCCGCCGGATCGGACACGCCCCATTCCAGGAGAGCCAGCGCCAGCGGCGCCAGATCGGTTTCGACAATCTCGGGCGCCTCGAACGCCGCCAGGGCGCCTTCGGCGGCCTTGGGCCACAGGCGGACACTCACGCCCGGTTCGGTCCGCCCGGCCCGGCCCGTGCGCTGGGTCAAGGATGCCTTCGAGGCCTTGACCGTCTCCAGCCGGCTCATGCCGCTGTTCGGATCATAGCGCGGCTTGCGAGCCAGGCCGCTGTCGATCACCACGCGCACGCCTTGGATGGTCAGGCTGGTTTCGGCGATGTTGGTGGCCAGCACGACCTTGCGCCGCCCCTGCGGTGCCGGCTGGATGGCCTTGTCCTGTTCCGCCTTGGCCAGGGCGCCGTAAAGCGGCGCGACGGTGGTGTCGGCGGGGCAGTTCTTGCGGAGTAACGTCTCGGTCTGCCGGATTTCCCGCTCGCCGGGCAGAAAGACAAGGATGCTGCCGCTCTCTTCGCCGAGGGCCCGCATGACCGCCTCGGCGACATCGGCGGGTTCCCGGCCGTTCAAGTCGTCGACATGGCGGATATCGACGGGATGGGCCCGGCCTTCGCTGCGGATGACGGGGGCATTGTCGAGTTTCTCGGCGATGGCGGCGGCGTCGAGCGTGGCCGACATGACCAGCAGGCGCAGGTCGGGACGCAACGCCGACTGCACGTCCCGGCACAACGCCAGTCCCAAATCGGCGTGGATGCTGCGTTCGTGGAATTCGTCGAACAGCACGGCGCTGACGCCGGTCAGTTCCGGGTCGCCCAGCATTTGCCGGGTCAGGATACCCTCGGTCACCACCTCGATCCGCGTGGCCGCGCCGACCCGCGTGTCCTGGCGCACGCGGTAGCCGACGGTTTCGCCGACGTTTTGCCCCAGCGTTTCCGCCATGCGCCGGGCGGCGGCCCGGGTGGCCAGGCGCCGGGGTTCGAGCATGACGATCCTGCCCGCGGCGGCCCAGGGCTCGTCCAGCAAGGCGAGCGGCACGACGGTGGTCTTGCCGGCGCCGGGTGGCGCCTGCAGGACGGCCGTATTGCCGGACGCCAGGACGGATTTCAGGGCCGGCAAGGCGTCGCCGATCGGCAGGCCGGATGATTGGACAGGGACCATGGAGCGACGTTTTCGCCCGCTACCGGGCAGACGTCAAGAAGCGGCCGCCCTGTGTCTCAAGGGCGGCCGAGGCTGTTCGGAGGAAGGAAATCGAACGTTATGCGGCGGACCGCAGCGCGAGCCGGTTCCAGACGGCGCACAGAGAATCGACCAGATAGGCCATGTCGGCGTCGCTGTGCAGCGGCGACGGCGTGATGCGCAACCGCTCGGTGCCGCGCGGCACCGTCGGGAAGTTGATCGGCTGGATGTAGATGTTGTAGTCCGACAGCAGCATGTCGGTGGCCTGCTTGCACAGCGCGGCGTCGCCGACCAGCACCGGCACGATATGTGTCACCGACGGCATGACCGGCAGGCCGGCATCGGCCAGCAGTTTCTTCAAGGTCGCGGCCCGTTCCTGATGGCGCTCGCGTTCGGCGTTGCTTTGCTTCAGGTAGCGCACGCTGGTCAGTGCCGCATTGGCGATAGCCGGCGGCAGGGCGGTTGTGAAAATGAAGCCCGGCGCGTAGGACCGTACCGTATCGACGATGTCGGCGGAGGCGGTGATGTAGCCGCCCAGCACGCCGAACGCCTTGGCCAGGGTGCCTTCGATGATGTCGACCCGGTCCATCAGACCGTCCCGTTCGGCGATGCCGCCGCCGCGCGGGCCGTAGAGGCCGACGGCATGGACTTCGTCGAGATAGGTCATGGCATTGTATTTGTCGGCCAGGTCGCAGAAGGCTTCGATCGGCGCGATGTCGCCATCCATGGAATAGACGGATTCGAAGACGATCAGTTTCGGCGCGGCGGGGTCTTCCTCGCGCAACAATTCTTCAAGGTGTTTCGGATCGTTATGTTTGAACAGGCGCTTCTCGCAACGGCTGTTGCGGATGCCGGCGATCATCGAGGCGTGGTTCAATTCGTCGGAAAAGATGATGCAGCCGGGGAGTTTCGATGCCACCGTGCTGATGGCCGCCTCGTTGGACACGAAACCCGACGTGAAGACCAGGGCCGCTTCCTTGTGGTGCAGGTCGGCCAGTTCGGCCTCAAGGGACACCAGCGGGTGGTTGGTTCCCGAGATGTTGCGGGTGCCGCCGGCTCCGGCGCCGTAGGTGCGCACGGCGTCGACCATGGCATCCAGCACCGTCTGGTTCTGGCCCATACCGAGATAGTCGTTGGAACACCAGACGGTGACGTCCGGCCGCTCGGGTTCGGAATAGTTGGTCGCCCGCGGGAAGTCGCCCGCATGGCGACCCAATTCGGTAAACACGCGATACCGCCGCTCGGCACGGAGCGAGGCAATGGCGTCGGCGAAAACCTTTTTGTAGTTCATGGTCCTGTTCCAAGCGTCTCGGCCGCGTTGCCGCGGGCCATTATTCCAATTCTACGTTCGGAGGCCGTCCCGTCGTCCCGATCATCGGCTACCCACGAAATGGCCTACCTCCGTAAACGCGTCAAGCTTTATCCGCCTCGGATGATCAAGCTGAGCCGATAGTACTGTATCGACGGCCGAGCCTAATTGATCAGAATCATGAATCGGTTTTGTATATTTGATTTTCCTAATATTATACCACAAAACCGATGTATAACCAGTAAATTCGACACGCCTTTGGAGATCAATTCCTACTCCGTTCGACTCTGGTCGAACTAAAATACCCCGTGCGTCACAAGAAATTGATCCATGGCGGCGCAATACGCTTTGGGTTGCTCCAGGTTGGCCAAGTGCCCGGCACCCGGCAGGCAGACAAAATCGGCGCCCGGGATTTTCCCCGCCATGCGCTGCAGCATGGCGGCTGGGGACTTGGTGTCCTCCGCTCCGGCGATCACCAGTGTGGGCACGGAAATGGATCCCAGTGTCGCGCGGCGGTCGAACTGCAACAGGTTGCGCACCAACGCCCGATAGGTGTCGTGCGGTACCCGTGCCATGCTGTCGACGGCCCGCCGGACACCGCCCGGGTCGGGGCCAGGGCCGATGACATCGTGGATCATCGCTTCGGCATGGTCGGCCAGACGGTTGCCGTTTTCGACCGGCGCCAGGCTGTCTTTGAGAAACTGCTGTTGCCACGGTCCGCTGGGGTCGCCGAACGCCGGGCTGGTGCCCGACAACACCAGGGCCCGCAGCCGTTGCGGCGCGATGGCAGCCATTTCCTGGGCCACCATGCCGCCCATGGAATGGCCGACGACAATGGCGGTATCGGTTCCCAATTGATCGAGCAGTGCGATCGCCGCCTCCGCCATGGCGGCAAAGGACAGGTCGTGCCACGGCACCGACGCGCCATGACCGGGCGCATCCCACGCCGCGGCCCGATAGCGACCGCCGAAGTGGGCAAGCTGGTCCTGGAAATGGCTTCGATCGCCGCCCATGCCGTGCAGGAACAGCATGACGGGGCCGGTCTCACCGCGGATCTCATAGGCTGGACAGGCGGACATGAACGAGATTCCCAATTGACGGGTTATGCGCACCGGACCCCTTGCCCGTTCCGCGCGGGGGCAAAACATGCTACGGCAGACGGCATGGAACAACCCCCTTCCCGCGTCGAAACGGCCTTCGAACAGGAGGAACGTGCCGGCCTGTTGCTGGCGACGAAAGTGCGCGTCGTGGCCCTGGCGGCGGTGGCGGTGATGTTCCTGATCCTCCAACCCATGCCCTACGGTTTGTACAACGCGCTGTTCATGGCGGCGCTGGCGCTGTCCGGTGGGGCCCATGCCTGGACCCGGTTGAAACTGTCGGCGGGAACGAACATCGGTTACGGATTCATTGCCCTGGACTTCCTCATCATCACGGTGCAGCTGTTCATCGCCAATCCGGCCTTTTGGCCGGGCCTGGTGCCCGAGGTGCTGTACAGCTACGGCGTTCAGGCGCTCTATTTCCTCTTCGTCATGTTGACGGCGTTGAGTTACGCCCCCCGCCTGACCCTGTGGGCCGGTGCGGCGGCGGGCCTGTTTTACGGGGTCGTGTTTCTGTGGCTGACGCGCGATCCCGAGGTCGTGCGCTGGCTGTTGTTCAGCATGTCTCCCGATGCGGCGGCGGGCCGGATGGAACGGTCCGACATTTCGGTCGCCGACGATATGCTCATGGCCGCCATACCGCGCATCGCCGACATCACGTTCATGCTGCTGATCGCCGCGATTCTGGCCGTCGTGGTGGCGCGGTCGCGGCGCTTGGTGGTGGCGCAGGTCGGCGCGGCCCGGGAACGGGCCAATCTGGCGCGCTACTTTCCGCCCACCATGGTCGACCGCCTGGCGCATCTCGATCAGCCGTTGGGTCCGGTCAGGACGCAGAAGGTGGCTGTCCTGTTCGCCGACATCGTCGGATTTACCGGCTACGCGGAATCCGCGCCGGCCGAACAGGTGGTCGAAACCCTGCGCGAGTTCCACGGGCGGATGGAGCAGGCCGTGTTCGAGAACGGCGGCACGCTGGACAAGTTTCTCGGCGACGGTCTGATGGCCACTTTCGGAACACCCAATGCGGCGGCGGATGATGCCGCCCGTGCCGTATCGTGTGCCCGGTCCATGATCGCCGCGGTCGAGGCGTGGAACCACGGCCGTTCGGCGCAAGACTTGCCACCGATCAAAATATCGGTCGGCGTGCATTTCGGCGACGCCGTGCTGGGGGATGTGGGGTCCGAGCGGCGCATGGAGTTCGCCGTACTGGGCGACACCGTCAACGTCGCCAGCCGCCTGGAACGTTTGACCCGCGAGTTGGACGGCCTTGTGGTGGTCAGCGATGCCGTTGCGGCGCGGGCCAGGGGAACGTCGGGTGACGAAGTGCTCGCGGGGTTCCGGCGCGCGGAACCGCAGGCGATCCGTGGCCGACGTGAACAGGAAACCGTATGGGTTCTCTAACCGGCCGATGAACGGCAGGCAATGCCACCGTCCTTTTGCACCGGCGGACAGGGGACAGTGCCGTATGAACAGAACACGCAGCAGTCGCCGGGCTTGGGTTTGAAGACCACGCCGCAGCCCCGGCAGTCATGGAAAAACTGGCAGGCGTCGGTGGGCATGATTTCGGTTTTGACGTACCCGCATTCCGGACAGGTCAGCGTAGATTCCAACACGATTTCCGTCATGGCTCCTCCACGGGCGCCGCGGTCGCGCGTTTGTGCAGAACCCAGGCGATCACGGTCAGGACGGCGAAGCCCAACAAAGACGGCAAGAGTACCCAGTCGAGCCAGGCAAGCCATGCCGACAATCCCAGTGCCCCGAGTCCGACAACCAGCGCGGGCGTGAAGCAGCACACCGCCGATACGACGGTTCCGATCAAGCCGATGCGCAAAAGCCGATTTGGTGGAGGCATCATGGCCGCCGATCCGTGAATGCGATCCGGCTAGCCTAATACCTGTCCCGGTCGTCGCGAAATCACCCTTTCGCGATGGCGTGTATGCTAATCCGAGACTAGGCGGGCGGCCCGGCGGGTCATCTTTTCGGCCAATTTGGGCGCGACGCCTGGCCGGCTCCAGGGGCGGCGGCAAGGCAGATGGCGCAGCCGTGGGTATCATTGAAATACGGGATGCATTTATCGAAATTGACGTACCACTTCTGCACGCCGCGCACCCACTGCTTTTCCTCGAAGATGGCTTTGGGCGGACAGGCGTCGGCGCACAGGCGGCAGCTCCGGCAGAAATCGTCGGCGCCGAAGGTGTCCGGTGCATCGGCGGTCAGCGGCATTTTCGTGGTCACGCCGCCGAGCCGGAAACACGAACCGAGCTGCCGGTTGATGATCGAGCCGTGCTTGCCCAATTCGCCGAAACCGCAGGCCAGGGCCGGCGGGATCAAATTCAGCGCGCCGGCCATGGGGCCGGGACGCGGCGTCGCGTCGAAGCCCTGTTTGCGGATCCAGTTGCTCAGCAGCTTCGCGGCCCGGGCGACCCGGTTGTACTGGTCCATCACCTCCACCGCCGATGTCGGATTGTTGGCGGACGGGGGCGACTGGGCGATGCGGTCGTAATCCATGGCCACGCCGATGACGATGATCCAGTCGTCGTCGACGGCGCTGTCGTCGAACACCCAGTCCTGGCTGAAGCGGGCGATGCCGACCAGATCACCTTCGTTTTTCAGGGCGAAGTCCTTCACCCGGTGCGACCAGTCCTTGGGGCTCCGGTCTTCATGGTCCGCTGCGATCGGTGCCGGTTCGTACGGGTTGCGGACGGGATCCTTGTAGCGCTCCAGCAGTTCCGGGATTTTCGTGCTCAGGCTGCGGAAATAGAGCTGCAGGTCGCCATGGGCCAGGGTCTCGGGTTCGCGCCAATAGACCGGTTTGGGCCGCCGGAACTCGGTTTCGCCCAGTCCGTTGATGGCGTTGCCGGATACTTCCGGAAACAGCGCTTTCTGCTGTTCGGTCGGTTCGTAGGGCTCGCTCGCGCGGCGCGGCATGGCGTCCTCCTGCGCCTATGCTAGCCGGGCGAAACCGATCAGGCCAGCGGCTCTATTCCGGCCGCCAGTCGATGGGAATATGCCCGGGCTCCGAACGCACCCGGCCGAGCCAGGCATTGACCGCCGGATAGCGCGACAGTTCGAAACCGCCTTCGTCGGCCACGTGGGTGTAGGCGTACAGGCAAATGTCGGCGATGGTGTAGCGGTCGGCCACCATGAAGCGGCGGTCCTTCAGGTGCTGCTCCATGACGTCCAGCGCCGCGTAGCCGAGCGGTTTTTTCTGTTTCAAGGCGGCGCGCCGCTCGTCGTCGATTTCGGTGTAGTGCAGGATGAAGCGGGATGTGGCGATGTTGGGTTCGTGGCTGTATTGCTCGAAGAACATCCACTGCAGCACCTTGGCCTTGTCCAGCCGGTCGTCCGGCAGAAACGGCGTGCCCTCGGCGAAGTAGAACAACATGGCGTTGGATTCGGCGAGGCAGGTGCCGTCCGGCAATTGTGCCAGCGGAATGCGGCCATTGGGATTGAGCTCGAGAAACTCCGGCGTCCGCGTTTCGCCCTCGAGATTGTCCATCTCGATCAGTTCGAATTCCACCCCCAACTGATGCAGCAGAAGGCGGACCTTGTAACCGTTGCCCGAAGCGAGGTAATCGTAAAGGCGGATCATGTGAATACCTTGACTTGTATTTCAGTTCGGTGTGTCACGGAGCGCGGGTTCGCAGATTAGCCTACGGCGCGGCGAACCGGGAGCACAATATTGTACGCCGACAATGACGGAGGAGCGCCGCCATGACGTGGGAACCCGCCCTGTGGACCAGCCTGACGACCGTGACCGCCGTTTGGTTGATTACCGTCGTCAGTCCGGGCCCCAATTTCCTGGTCACGGCCCATGCGTCGGTCTCCCAGTCCAGGCGTCACGGCTTGCTGGTGGCCGCGGGTGTCGGGCTAGAGCAATTCCTCTTTAGATGGAATCCATTCTGTTTCTCGAGCGGCCTGCCCATCCACCAGGAAGACGGGGCCGCGCGATGCCGGGCATCGCGAAAGCCGTCTGACGCCGTGGGGGGCGCCCGCTCGGAAACCCCCATTGCGTTCTTGTGGGACGGGCGTCTTGGCGCCAAATCCGGCGGCTGCCGTCTCGGCCATACCCCCGGTATGGCCGTCAGCGCCAGCCTTGGCCTTGGCGCCAATGCGCTCCGTCAGAATGATTCCATCTAAGGAGGAATTGATCTAGGCACGACGGTGTGGGCGGGCGCCAGCCTCGCCGGTCTCGCCCTGTTGTTTCAGGAAGCGGGATGGCTCTACCATGTGGTGCGGCTCATCGGCGCCACCTATCTGATCGTCGCCGGTATCTTGATGATCCGCGCCGCCGGCCATGCCACGGCGTCAAGCGTGGGACCCGCCGCGGCCGCCGCGTATTCGGGCAGCGGATTTCGGTCGTTGTTGCGCGGGATCGTGACCGACTTGAGCAATCCCAAGGCGGCGGCGTTCTTCACCAGCCTGTTCGCCGTCGCCGTGCCCGCCAGTGCGCCGCTGTGGTTCCACGGCCTGTTGATCGCCATCGTCGTGGTCATGGCGTTCGTCTGGTACGGATTGGTCGCGGTGTTCATGGGGGTCGCGCCCGTTGCCCGCACCTACAACCGGTTTCAGGCGGCCATCCTGCGGGCCACCGGAGCGGTGTTCGTCGGCTTCGGGGTCAAGCTGGCCGCCGACCGCTGACGCCGGGGCCTACTCCGCCGGTGCGGCCGCCCGGCGTTTGTCGTGCCGGGACTCCAGCTCGCTCAGACGCCGCGCTATAAAGCCGGTCGGCTTGGTGAAGCGGGCCAGCAGCAGATAGAACACCGGCACCACGAACAGGCTGAGCAGGGTCGAGAACAGCACGCCGCCGATGATGACGATGCCCAGCGCCGAGCGGGCTTCCGCGCCGGCGCCGGTCGCCAGGGCGAGCGGCAGGGCGCCCAGGGCCGTGGATATGGTCGTCATCAGGATGGGCCGCAGCCGGATCGCGGCGGCGTCCAGAACGGCGGTGAAGATGTCGCGGCCTTCGTCGCGCAACTGATTGGCGAACTCGACGATGAGGATCGCGTTCTTGGCCGTCAGGCCGATCAGCATGATCAGGCCGATCTGGCTGTACACGTTGAGGCTGAGGCCGGTGAACAGCATGGACGCCAGTGCCCCGGTGACGGCGAGCGGGACCGATATGAGAATGATCAGCGGGTGGATGAAACTTTCGAACTGGGCCGCCAGGGCGAGGAACACGACCAGCAGGGCCATGCCGAAGGTGAAGTAGAGGGCGGCGGAGGATTCCTTGAACTCCTGGCTGGCGCCCGAGAACGTCACCCGGGCCTCGGCCGGCAGTTCCTCGGCGGCGATATTTTCCATATAGGCGACGGCTTCGCCGATGGTGTAGCCCTTGGTCAGGCGGGCCGATACGGTGATGGTGCGCAGCCGGTCGACACGGTTCAGCAACCGCGCGCCGCCGGTTTCCTTGAACGACACCAGATTGCTGAGCGGAATCAGCCGGCCGCTGGTCTGCGAGCGAACATACAGGTTGGACAGGTCGTTGGGCGTCGCCCGGTCGTCGGCGCGCGCCCGCAGGATCACGTTGTACTGCTTGCCGCCCCGGTTGAAGGTGGTGGCGTAGCGGATACCGAGCATGGTCTCCAGGGTGCGGCCGATCTCCTGTACCGATACGCCCAGATCGCCGGCCCGGTCGCGGTCGATCCGCACTTCGATCTGTGGCCGGGTTTCGTCGTAGTTGGTCTGCACGTTGCGCAGCCGCGGATTGTCGCGTTTGACCCGCTCGACGATTTTTTCCGTCCAGCCGTCGATGACGTCATAGGACGGGCCGCCGACCACCATCTGGATGTCCGGGCCGAAACGGCTGCGGCCGATGCTCTTGCGGCCATAGGGAAACGCGCGCACGCCGGGTATGGCCATGATGGCGGGGCGGATGTCGTTGAGGACTTCGTCCTGCGACTGCTCCCGTTCGTCCCAGTCCTTCAGGCGCACGATGACGAAGGCGAAATTGACGCCGCTGGCCGAGCCCCAGCTCGGCGCCAGGATCGTGATGACCCGTTCGGCGATGCCGTCCTCGCGCAGCTGCATCAGGTGTTCTTCGATGTCGTCGACATATTTGCGGGTGTAATCCAGGCTGGTGCCCTCGGGGCCGTTGATGGCGACGAAGAACACGCCCTGATCCTCCGCCGGCGCCAGCTCGGTCGGAATGGTTTCCTTGATGCCGTACGACACCAGGCTGATGGCGATGGCGGCAGCGATGATCAGGACCGGTGCCCGCAGGGTCCGGCCGAGCAGTGCCTTGTAGCCCCGGTTCAGGCCGTTGAAACCGATTTCGGTGGCGCGGAAGATCGGCCCCTCGTCCTTGGCCGGCCGCAACAGTTTCGAACACATCATCGGCGTCAGCGACAGGGCGACGAAGCTCGAGAACATCACCGCCGCGGCCACGGCGACGCCGAATTCCCGGAACAGACGGCCGGTATCGCCCTGGAGGAACGAAATGGGCAGAAACACGGCGACCAGCACGACCGTGGTGGCGATGACGGCGAAGCCGATCTGCCGGGCGCCGCGCAGAGCCGCGAGCAAGGGCGGTTCGCCGTTTTCGATACGCCGGTGGATGTTTTCCAGCACCACGATGGCGTCGTCCACCACCAGGCCGATGGCCAGCACCAGGGCCAGCAATGTCAGCACATTGATGGAATAGCCGAGCGCCGCCAGAACCGTGAAGGAGGCGATGATGGAGACCGGAATGGCGACGGCCGGGATCAACGTCGCGCGCAGGGTACGCAGGAACAGGAAGATCACCGCCACCACCAGCGACATGGAGATGGCCAGGGCGATGAACACTTCCTTGATGGATTCGGCGATGAACACAGACTGGTCGTAGGAGACGTCGAGCGCCATGCCCTGGGGCAGGCTCTGGCTCAGATTGGCGACCTCGGCCTTGACGCCGTTGGCGACCTCGAGGGTGTTGGACTTGGATTGCCGGATGATGCCCAGACCGACGGCGTTGCGGCCATTGGCCAGCACGGCGGTGCGGTCGTTCTCGGCGGCGATCTCCACCCGGGCCACGTCGCCCAGCCGCACGAGATAGTCGTCGACCTCCCGCACCACGATGTTGCGGAATTCCTCGGCCGACGTCAGGCCGGCTTCGGTGCGGACCGAAAACTCCCGCTGCTGGGATTCGATGCGGCCGGACGGCAATTCCACGTTCTGGCTGCGGATGGCGTCTTCCACGTCCTGCACGGTCAGTCCGCGCGCCGCCAGGCTGCGCCGGTCGAGCCAGATGCGCATGGCGTAACGGCGGCTGCCGCCGATGCGGACCGACGCCACGCCGGGCACGATGGACAGCCGGTCCACCAGGAACCGTTCGGCATAGTCGGTCAGGTCGAGGGATTTCATGCGGTCGCTGGTCAGCGACAGCCACATGATCGGCCGGGCATCGGTGTCCGACTTGGCAATACGCGGTGCGTCGGCTTCGTCGGGCAGGCGGCGGATATAGCGGGCGACCCGGTCGCGCACGTCGTTGGCCGCCGCCTCGATGTCGCGCGCCAGATTGAACTCGATGGTGACGCCCGAGGAATCCTCGCGGCTGCGCGACTTGACGGACTTGATGCCTTCGATGCCGGCCACCGCGTCCTCGATCACCTGGGTCACCTGGCTCTCGATAATCTGCGCCGACGAGCCCTCATAGGTCGTGCTGACCGACAGGATCGGCGGGTCGATGTCGGGGTATTCCCGCACGGTCAGGGATTCGTAGGCGAAGAAGCCGAAAATGATCAGGACCAGCGACAACACCGTCGCCAATACCGGCCGCTTGATGGAGACATCGGACAAGACCATGGATCAGCCCCGCTTCTGCCCCTTGGCGCCGGCGCCGTCCCCGGTTTGCTTGCTTTTCTTGTCCGGCGCCGCCCCGGCCTGGGCGCGTTTCACCGACGTACCGTCGCTGACTTTCTGAATGCCGCCGACGATCACCTCGTCGCCGGCGCGCAGTCCGGACAGGATCTCCACCTCGCCGGTCAGTCGGCGGCCCAGGGTGACGGGCTTGCGCACGGCCTTGTCGGCTTCGATGGCGAAGACATAGTGCGCCTCGCCGAAGGTGATGACGGATTCCTCGGGCGCCAGTACGGCGTCGGCCTTGGTCTGGACCACCAGTTCGACGGTCAGAAACATGCCCGGTTTGAGCACGTCGTCGTCATTGGGGATTTCGGCGCGCACGCGCACGGTGCGCGTGACCGGATCGAGCCGGGAGTTGATGGTGACGACCCGGCCGAAAAATACCCGGTCGGGGAATGCGGCGCCGCTGGCCGTGACCTCCAGCCCCGGTTTGAGGTGGGACAGGGCCGTTTCCGGCACTTCGAAATCCAGTTTGATGACCGAATTGTCGTCGAGGGTGGTGACCCGGGTGCCAGGCGTTACCAGGGCGCCGAGGCTGATTTCGCGGATGCCGAGGCGTCCGTTGAACGGCGCCCGCACCACATACTCGGCGAGCTTGGCTTCCTTCGACCGGACACGGGCCTGGGCGGCTTCCAGCCGGCCCTGCAGTTCCTCGACACGGGATTCGGGCACGTTCTTGCTGGCCAGCAGTTTGCGGGCCCGTTCGTAGAGCCGTTTCGCGATATCCCGTTCGGCCCGGTCTTCCTCGAGCTCGCCCTGCAGTTCCCCGGCACCCAGTTGCACGATGACGGCACCGGCCTTGACCAGTTCGCCGTCGCGGAAGCGGATCTTCTCGACGATACCGCTGACTTTGCTGGTGATCTCGACCGCTTCGTTGGCGAGTGCGGTACCGACCGCCTCCACGGACTGCTTGATTTCGCCGGTGCGCAGACGCGCCGTGTCGACCAGAACGGCGCGCTGGCCGAACCCGCGGGACGGGCCGCCTTGTCCGGCGCCGGGGCCTTTCAGTGCGTCGAACGGGAGCCGATCGCGGTATTGCCAGCCGGCGGCGCCGACGGCTGTCAGAGCGGCAACGATTGCCAACTGGGTCCAAACTCTCATATTACGGTGTCGTTTATCGTTATCCGATCGCGGCTGCGGTACCAGGCCGTACGGGAGCATTGCTTCCACGGTACACTTGGCGCTAAATACCTGATAAGGCAAGCATACCGCGAAAAAGCCGGATGGAATAGCTGGCCCTGGCGCCATAGGCGTGGGTTAACATTGATGTGATCGGGAGAATCCATGCCGACAGCCCTTTTTACCCATGCATCCGGGTTCGAGCACGATACCGGCGAGGGCCATCCGGAGCGCATCGACCGGCTGCGGGCGGTCACCCAGGCCATGGAAGTCGAGGAATTCCAACTGCTCGATCGCCGCGACGCGCCGGAGGCCGATCGTACGCAACTGATCCGCGTCCATGACGCCGCTTATGTCGATGATGTGTTTGCGTCCATACCGGACTCCGGACATCGGCACTTGGACGCCGATACCGTCGTATCGCCCGGTTCCGGACGAGCGGCGCTGCATGCCGCAGGGGCGGTGTGCGCCGCCGTCGACGCCGTCATGGCGGGCGAGGTGCGTAATGCCTTTTGCGCCGTAAGGCCGCCCGGCCATCACGCCGAGGCCGACCGGGCCATGGGTTTTTGCCTGTTCAACAACATCGCCGTTGGGGCCGCCCAGGCCCAGGCCGTGCACGGCATCGACCGGGTCGCGGTCATCGATTTCGACGTACACCACGGCAACGGGACCCAGGCCATGTTCGAGCGGGACGCTTCTAGGTTCTATGGCTCCATTCATCAGTTCCCGTTCTATCCCGGCACCGGTGCGGCCCAAGAGACCGGCGTCGGCAACATCGTCAACGTGACCATGACCGCCATGTCGGGCACCCTCGAGGTGCGGCGGGAAGCGGACCGGGTCCTGTTCCCGGCGTTGCAGGACTTCGCGCCCGAGTTGCTGATGATATCGGCCGGCTTCGATGCCCATCAGCTCGATCCGTTGGGCGGCCTCAACTGGACCGACGGCGATTACACCTGGCTGACCGAGCGGTTGCTCGAAATCGCCGGCAAGCATGCCGAGAACCGGGTCGTGTCGGTGCTGGAGGGGGGATACAGCCTGTCCGGCCTGGCCAGCGCGACCGCGGCACACGTCAGGACGTTGATGACGGCCTAGAATGCTCTAAGCCCCGGTAACACTGGCAAAAATCCGGCTCCTACAGTAGTCTGGCAAGCCGAAGAATTGGTGCGATCAAGGACACATGCATGAGTAAGGTCAAGGAAAGCGACGCCGTTCCCGGGGATATTCAGGCGATGAGCTTCGAGGACGCCCTTCGGGAACTCGAGGAAATCGTTCAGAACCTGGAACAGGGGGACGTGTCGCTGGAGGAATCGATCGCGGTCTACACCCGGGGCACGCAGTTGAAGAACCACTGCGCCGCCAAGCTGAAGGATGCCCAGGCGCGGATCGAGAAGATCGTGCCCGGCGCCAACGGCGACGCGGCCGGCACCGAACCCGTCGATCTGGAATAGTCCGCCGGCCCCACATCCTTGAATCCCATTCATCGCGGGAGCACACCTTGACCGAACTATCACAGGCATTGCGCGCAATCGGATCGTCCGTCGACGAATTGCTCGGACGGCTGATCCCCATGCCGGAAGGCCCGGAAGGCCAGTTGCTCGACGCCATGCGTTATTCCGCCCTGGCCGGCGGCAAGCGGCTGCGGCCGTTCCTGGTGGTGTCCAGTGCCGATGTTTTCAATGTGCCCCAGTCCTATGCCCTGCGTGTCGCCGCGGCCATCGAAATGGTGCACGCCTATTCCCTGGTGCATGACGACCTGCCCTGCATGGACGACGACGACATGCGTCGCGGCCGCCCGACGGTCCACATCAAATACAACGAAGCCACCGCCGTTTTGACCGGGGATGCGTTGCTGACACTGGCCTTCGAGGTCATCGCCGACGACGAAACCCATCCCGAACCGGCGGTCCGCGCCGAGCTTGTCGCCATGTTGGCTAAGCGGGCCGGCAGCCATGGCATGGTCGGCGGCCAGATGATCGACCTGCTGGCGGAGCACGAGAGCCTGGATGCCGGTGAGATTACCCGCCTGCAGCAGCTCAAGACCGGTGCCCTGATCGCCTTTTCCTGCGAGGCGGGAGCCATTTTGGGACGGGCCGACAAGCCCGAGCGCCACGCCTTGCTGGCCTACGCCCATGATCTGGGCCTGGCGTTCCAAATCGCGGACGATCTCCTAGATTACGAGGGGGATGCCTCCGTGGTCGGCAAGGCCGTCGGCAAGGACCTGGAGGCCGGAAAAGCCACTTTGGTGTCCATTCTGGGTGCCGATCAGGCCCGGATTCAGGCCGAAATGCTCGCCGATCAGGCGGTCAGGCATCTTGATTTGTTCGGCAAGAAGGCGGATTCTCTTAGGGAAATCGCCGATTTTGTCGTAAACCGCAGTTCGTGACTGATTAGTTGTTAGAGGTAACTTTTGTCCGCCGAGAGTAAAACACCGCTGCTGGATACGGTGACCGTCCCGAGCGACCTGCGGCAGCTGCCGGAA
The DNA here is from genome assembly GCA_028277845.1 of Sneathiellales bacterium. Classification (GTDB taxonomy): domain Bacteria; phylum Pseudomonadota; class Alphaproteobacteria; order JANQFL01; family JANQFL01; genus JANQFL01. The sequence continues at coordinate 2,785 of JANQFL010000105.1, read as the reverse complement.
GAGACCCTGCGGCAACTGGCCGACGAACTGCGTACCGAGACCATCGACGCCGTTTCCAAGACCGGCGGGCATTTGGGTGCCGGGTTGGGTGTGGTCGAACTGACGGTGGCATTGCATTACACGTTCAACACGCCCGACGACCGATTGATCTGGGACGTCGGACACCAGTGCTATCCGCACAAAATCCTCACCGGCCGGCGGGACCGCATCCGTACGCTGCGCCAGGGCGGCGGGTTGTCGGGATTCACCAAACGGGCCGAAAGCGATTTCGATCCCTTTGGCGCCGCGCACAGTTCCACATCCATTTCGGCCGGCCTCGGCATGGCCGTGGCGCGGGACCTGGCGCAGGGCGACAACAACGTCATCTGCGTGATCGGCGACGGCGCCATGAGCGCCGGCATGGCTTACGAAGCCATGAACAACGCCGGTTCGCTGGGCAGCCGGCTGATCGTCGTTCTCAACGACAACGACATGTCCATCGCACCGCCGGTGGGCGCCATGAGCGCCTATCTGTCGCGTCTGATCTCATCGCGCAGCTATCGCGGCCTGCGCGAGATCGCCAAACAGGTGGTCACCCACTTGCCCGAACCGCTGGAGCGCACGGCGCGGCGGGCCGAGGAGTATGCCCGCGGCATGGTGACCGGCGGCACGCTGTTCGAGGAAATGGGTTTCTACTATGTCGGCCCGATCGACGGACATAACCTGGACCATCTGCTGCCGATCATGCGCAATGTCCGCGACGCCCAGGACAACCGCCCGGTCCTGATCCATGTGGTGACGCAAAAAGGCAAGGGCTACGAACCGGCCGAGAAGTCCGCCGACAAGTATCACGGCGTCAGCCGCTTCGACGTCATCACGGGCAAACAGGCCAAGGGCACCTCGAACGCGCCCAGCTACACCAAGGTATTCGCCCGGTCGCTGATCAAGGAAGCCGAGGCCGATGACAAGATCGTCGCGGTGACGGCGGCCATGCCCGACGGCACGGGTCTCAATCTGTTTGCCGAACAGTTTCCCGAGCGCTGTTTCGATGTCGGCATCGCCGAACAGCACGGCGTCACCTTCTGCGCCGGCCTGGCCGCCGAGGGGTACAAGCCGTTCGCCACCATCTACTCCACCTTCCTGCAACGGGCCTACGACCAAGTGGTGCACGATGTGGCCATCCAAAGCCTGCCGGTGCGTTTCGCCATCGACCGGGCCGGTCTGGTTGGCGCCGACGGTCCGACTCATGCCGGCGCGTTCGACATCACGTACCTGGCCAGTCTGCCGGGGTTCGTCGTCATGGCGGCGGCGGACGAGGCCGAACTGTGCCACATGGTGGCCACGGCGGCGTCCATTGACGACCGGCCGAGCGCCGTGCGTTACCCCCGCGGTGAGGGGGTCGGCGTCGACATGCCGGAGCGGGGTGAGGTGTTGGCGGTCGGCAAGGGCCGAATCGTGCGGGAAGGATCGCGCGTCGCGCTTTTGTCCCTCGGCGCCCGGTTGCAGGAGTGCCTGCGCGCCGCCGATGAACTGGCCGCGCGGGGTTTCAGCACCACCGTGGCCGATGCCCGCTTTGCCAAGCCGCTGGATGAAGACCTGATCATGGAATTGGCCAAGGGCCACGAGGTGTTGATCACCATCGAGGAAGGATCCATTGGCGGGTTCGGCAGCCATGTCCTGCAATTCCTGGCGGTCAACGGCTTGCTGGAAAACGGACTGAAAGTCCGGCCCATGTGTCTGCCCGACCGGTTCATCGACCAGAACAAGCCCGAAGCCATGTACGAGGATGCGCACCTTAAGGCTGCCGATATCGTGTCGACCGTGGCCGGGCTTCTGGATCAGCAGGACAGCGCCGAACAGCCCGCCCGGGCCTGAACTCAATCGGAGATACGATCGCGATGACCTTGAAAGTCTGCATAGCCGGGGCAACCGGTTGGGTGGGGCGGGAACTGGTGACCGCCGTGCGCGAAGCCGACGACATGCATCTGGTCGGCGCCGTATCACGAACCGCCGCGGGACGGGACCTCGGCGAAGCATTGGGCGGGCATCCCAACGGCGTCACGGTTTCCGCCACAACCGAAGAGGCATTGAAAACCGACACGGATGTGCTGATCGACTACACCAAACCCGACGTGGTGAAGGAAAACATCATGGCGGGTATCTGGTCGGGCACATCGGTCGTGGTCGGTACGTCGGGTCTGACCGGCGCCGATTACGCGGAAATCGATGCCGTGGCCAGCGACGAGGGCGTCGGCGTTATCGCCTCGGGCAATTTCTCGCTGACCGCTTCCCTGCTGCAGCACTTCGCCATGATCGCGGCACAGTATCTGCCGTCCTGGGAAGTGATCGATTACGCCGGTCCGACCAAGCCGGACGCGCCCAGCGGCACGGCACGGGAACTGGCCGAACGGCTATCGGAACAAGGCGAACCGCAGGGGCGGCCCGAAATCGGCTATCCCATCGATCAGATCAAGGGTTCGCGGGAAGCGCGGGGCGGCACGCTCGGCGGCACCCAGGTCCACAGTGTGCGCCTGCCGGGGTATGCCCTCAGCGTCGAGAACATATTCGGCCTGCCGGGCGAGCGCCTGACCTTGCGCCACGACGCCGGCACCAGCGCCGGGATCTACATCGACGGTACGCTTCTGGCCACCCGCCGCGTGCCGGAAGTGCGTGGTCTGATCCGCGGCCTCGATACGCTGCTGTTCTAGAGCAGTTCCTCTTTAGATGGAATCCATTCTGTTTCTCGAGCGGCCTGGCCATCCACCAGGAAGACGGCTTGCGCGATGCGGTGCATCGCGCAAACCGT
>JANQFL010000104.1 GCA_028277845.1 Sneathiellales bacterium | reverse complement strand
GCCAAGGCTGGCGGTGACGGCCATACCTGGCGGTATGGCCGAGACGGCAGCCGCCGGATTTGGCGCCAAGACGCCCGTCCCACAAAAGCTCAATGGGGGGTTTCCGAGCGGCCGCCCCCCACGGCGTCAGACGGCTTGCGCGACCTCTCTTCGCCCGCCGAAGTGGGCTTCGCGAAGGCGGGTGCCCGGCATCGCGCCGCCCCGTCTTCCTGGTGGCCATGTGCGTTTCTTGGCAGGCCGCTCGAGAAACAGAATGGTTCCGTCTAAAGAGGAAACGCTCTAAGCCGCGCGGACCTGTTCGAGGAAGCTTTCGACCTCGGTCCGTAGCGTATCGGACTGTTGGTTGAGCTCGTTGGACGCGGTCAGGACCTGGGTGGCCGTGCTGCCGGTTTCCTGGGCTGCCTGGGTGACGCCCGTGATATTGGACGACACGTCCTGGGTGCCCCGGGCGGCTTCCTGGACATTGCGGCTGATCTCGCTGGTCGCCGCACCCTGCTCCTCGACGGCCGAGGAAATCGATGTCGCGATTTCGTTGATCCGGCCAATGGTGCCGCCGATGCCCTTGATGGCGTCCACCGCCTGAACGGTTTCCTCCTGCATGCTGGACACCTGTCCGGCAATTTCGTCGGTCGCCTTGGCGGTCTGTGTCGCCAGGTTCTTGACCTCGGAAGCGACCACGGCGAAACCCTTGCCGGCCTCGCCGGCGCGGGCCGCCTCGATGGTCGCGTTGAGGGCGAGGAGGTTGGTCTGGGAGGCGATGTCGTTGATCAGTTCGACCACGTCGCCGATCTTCTGGGCCGCCACGTTCAGGCCTTCGACCGTGTGGTTGGTACGTTCGGCCTCCTCGGTCGCCTCGTTGGCGATGCGCGCCGAGTCGACCACTTGACGGCTGATCTCGGAAATGGAGGACGACAGTTCCTCGGACGCCGAAGCCACGGTCTGCACGTTGGACGAAGCCTCCTCGGACGCCGAAGCCACCGTCGAGGCCTGCTGGCTCGACTGGTCCGCCGCCGCCGACATGGACTGGGCCGACGACTGCAGTTGGTGGGCCGAGGCGGACACGGATTCGACCACGCCCTTGATGCGCTGCTCGAACTGGTCGGCCAACTCATTCATGGCCCGGTGCTTGTCTTCCTGAGCCTGGCGTTCCGCCTGTTCCTGTTCCTCGCGCATGGCCGACATTCGGATGGCGTTTTCTTTGAACACCTGCACCGCCTGGGCCATCACGCCGATCTCGTCGCGCTGGTCGCGGGCCGGCACTTCGGCATCGGTGTTGCCTTCGGCCAGTTGGCCCATGACCGACGTCATGGCCTGAATCGGGCCGGTGATGCCGCGGATGATGACGACGCAGATGGCGACCGCCGCCAGAAGCAGCGCGGCGGACACGGCCGCGGCGGTCAGGAACGCGGCCTCGGCGCTTTCCTTCCGCGCACGGGTCAGGGCGATCAGGTCGTCCGCGACCCTGTCCTCGACCGTCTTGAGCAGGTCGATCTTCTGCGTGATGCGGGAGAACCAGACGGGACCCTCGATGCCGCCGGTGTCGCCGCTGGCTATGCTGTCGATGGCGATCCCGCGCATGCGCGCCACATCGTCGACGACGGCGCCGGAGACGGTTTCCGCATAAAACGATTTTTGCACGTCGGACGCATAGTTTCCGAACACCGAAAAATAGGTGTTCTGGGCCGAGATCTGTTCGATGAAACGGCGGTACACGACCGGCGAGAATTTGCCGGCGCCGAACCCGGCGGCGCCCAAGGCACGTTCAATACCGGACCGTTCCTTGCCGTGCAGAAAGCTGGTGTAGGCGGTGATGGCGTTGGTGACCTGAGCCTCGGAGCTGAGCAGGGCCATGACCTCGATGACACCGAGTAATTCGGCGATCGTACCGGTGTAGAACTTGGCCAATCCCGGTACCGTTTCGGTCAGTGCCGTGATCGCCTGGCGCTTGCCGGTCAGTTGGGAAAGATTGTCTTGTGCACGCTTCATGCGGCCGACGATGTCACTCCCGAAGCGATCCAATTCAAAGGTCGCCAGCGTATCGGTCAGGGTGGACAGCGCCTTGTCTGTTTCGACTCGCTGCTTCGGCAGTTCCTGACCGAACCGCTCGCCCTTGCTGCCGACGAATCCGGCCGACGCACCGCGCTCCTTTTGCAATTCGTGAACCAGGCCGCTGACGGTGGGCGCCAGGGCGGACAGTTCCTCCAACTGCGCCATTTCGGACGCGACGTGGCGTTTTTCGATAACCAGGGTACCCGCGAATCCCAGCATACCCAGCACGGACAATAGACTGACCGCGAGAATGCGGTATTTGATGCTCAAGTTCTTCATAACGATCCCAATCTGACAGTTGTTGGCACGAAGTCTCGTCGCCCTGATGCGCACCCGATGCTCGGCGTGCGGCACCCAATTTCTATTTTTATGGCCTGCGAAAATCGTCTTGGGCTTGTTTCGAAATTGACGTCGGAGAAACTCCCAAAGATTGATAAGAAACATTCCGAACTAGTCTCCACATTAACTCTAAGGATTTAACAGGAAGTAAAACTCAACTATCAGGATCATGACCGAAGCTGGGCTAGGCTGGCTTAATGGCCGTCCGGATTCCGCCGCCGGGCGTTGTTCGTGGTTCCGGTCCGGCAAACGGTGATTGTGCATCGGGCTGATATGCAACCTTCGCTCAATAGAACCTTTGCCATGCACCGCGAAGACCGTGTGCTGATTGGCCGGGCGCTTTTTTGGTCTGCTTGTAAAATGCGGCGGTCCCGAGCAGGAAACGGACGCATTCTGCCGCAGGAACGGTTTTCCTGTGCGACGCAACTTCATGCGCTTGGACAACGTGATCGTCGCGGCGTGCATCAAGGACCGACGGTATGGATTGACCTGTTTCCTAATATGAGATATTTTCCCATATATGGGAAATACGGTGATTGACGATAGCGTCACCGACTGGCGCATCGCCCAGCGGCTCAAGGCATTGCGCCTGGAACGCGACTGGCCACTGGACGAATTGGCGAAACGAAGCGGAGTCAGCCGCGCGACCCTGTCGCGGCTGGAAAACGCCGAGGTCAGCCCAACCACGGCGGTATTGGGCAAGCTCTGCGCCGCCTTCGGCCTCACGCTGACCCGGCTGATGCTGAGTGTGGAGGACAGTTTTCTGCCAGTGGTATCGGCGGACGAACAACCGGTATGGCAGGATGAGGAGGCCGGATTTCACCGCCGTTCCATTTCGCCACCGGCCCGGACCCTTGCGGGCGAGGGGCTGGATTGCACGCTGGCGCCGGGCGCACGCATCGCCTATGACGCGCCGCCGCGTCCGGGTTTGGAGCATCACCTGTACGTACTGGCCGGCCGGTTGGCCGTGATTGTCGATGGCCGCCGGCACGATCTGACGCAGGGGGATTGCCTGCGCTACCAGTTGTTCGGCCCCAACCAGTTCGAAACGCCGGCTGACGCGTCCGCCCGCTATGTCCTGTTCATGGTGTGAGAATCCCGCTTATGCGTACCCGAGCCGATACAACGATTGTTGCCGTCGCGCCTGACGAGGCCGCCGGTCATGTGCCCGCCCTGGGGCTGCTGCTGCACGACTGCGTCACCGCCGGGGCCAGCATCAATTTCGTCTTGCCGTTTTCCCTGCGTGAAGCCGAAGCGTTCTGGCGCATCAAAGTGGTGCCGCCGGTGGAGGCGGGCACGCGCAGCCTTTGGTTGGCGGTCAGCAGCGACCGGGTGGTGGGGTCGGTGCAGCTTGATACCGACACGCCGCCAAACCAGCCCCACCGGGCCGAAGTGACCAAGCTGATGGTGCATCCCGACATGCGTCGCGGCGGCATCGCCCGGGCGTTGATGGCGGCGCTCGAACAGCGGGCGCGGGAGAAGGGCCGCAGCCTGATCACCCTGGACACCCGCACCGGTGACATTGCCGAGCCGCTCTATACCTCGCTCGGCTATATCACTGTCGGAACCATTCCCGGCTTCTGCCGCGACACGGTCAAAGAGCGCTACGACCCGACCACGATTATGTACAAGCAGCTGTGAACGTGCCGCGGCGTCAGGGGTTGAGGCTCTGGCGCGGTCGTCACGGATTTATCCTTGCGTTTGCAGGGCGAACACCTCCACCTGCTCGGCCACGTGGCGCATCGCCTGCTTGCCCAATGATTCGAGGTCGTCGGGTGCATGGCGGGCGACATCCTCGGACAGCAGCAGTTGCCTGTCCAGCGCCTTGCATTGGTCGCTGAGCCGGGCGGCGACATTGACGGTGGAGCCGGTAACGGTGAAATCCAGCCGGCTCGGTGCGCCCACATTGCCGTACATCACGTCACCCACATGCACGCCGATAGCGCAACGCAAGGGCGGCAGGCCATCCCCGGTTTCGATATGGGCGACGTTGGCGACGATGTCCTCGGCGGCGGCGCGTGCCTTGCCGCAGGCGGTGGCCACGGCGTCGGCGGATCCGTTGCCACTTTCGACCGGGAAGATGGACAGCACGGCGTCGCCGATGAACTTGAGCACCTCGCCGCCGCGGTTGATCACGGGCTCGGTGGCCGCTTCGAAGAAATCGTTGAGCAGCCCGAGATAGCGATCGCGCGGCAATGCACCGGCCATGGATGTCGAATCGCGCATGTCGCACAGCAGGACGGCGGCGCGGATATTTTCGCCGTCGCCCCGATGGGTCGAGCCGCCGAGGATCTGATGTCGCGTGCGTTCACCGAGATAGGCGTCGAACAGGGCCGTGGTGTTGTGGCGCAGGATCAGCACCTCGAAAAACCGGGCCAGGGCCGTGATGGCGGCGAATACCATACCGAGATGCGCCGTGGAAAAGCCCGCCGGATCATCGGAGGCCAGGGTGATGGTGTGAATCTGGCCGTCCGAGAAAAACAGCGGCATGGCCACATAGTCGGTACCGCCCTCGGCGCGCAATTCCTGCATGACGGGGAACTGGAATTCCGGATTGTCGTCGTCGAGACGCTGGCGCACGCCGCCCAGGCCCTCGCTGACATGGCGCACCGGGCTGTTGAGGTAGAGCGGTTGCTGCAGCATGCCCTGCTTGGTTTCACCCTGCACCACGCCCGGTACGCCGCGCCGCCAGGTGAAGGTCTGGCCGACCAGCAGCGGGTGCAGCGTCCAGATGCTGACATTGAACCGCCACAACGGCATGCCCAGTTCCAGCAGTTGCTGCGCGAAGTGCTCCGTCAGTTCGTCCGGCGAGGTGCACTGAAAGGCCTTGCGCATAACCCAGTCGATGAGCGGGTTGTCGCCGAGTGGCGAATCGTCGGGCGCCGGTAGGGGCGGGTCGCATGCTACCTTTTCAATGTGTGCCGGGTCGAAGGCGATGTCGCCGCCAACGGGTCGGGCCTCGGGCAGCGGCGCCTCGTAACTCCAGGCGCCGTTATCGATACACCCGCCGGGCAGGTTGATGTGCCAGTAGTGGGCGGTGCCTTTGAACGGGCAAAACGTACGCAGTTCAGACGGCTCCAGCAGGTCCATACGCACGTCGGCCTTGGGGTAGTAGGGGTGAGATGGAAGATAAGTTTCGTGCATGACCGAGACATGATCGCTGTCGGCCATCACCGTGCCATTGACTGTAACCCGAACGGGCCGGCCGACGGTTTCGACGGTGATACGGTAATCGGGTTTGCTGGTCATTGGATCGGGGCTCGTCGGCCGTTCTGCGTTGTCCGACATTGTACAGCAAAGCGCGCGTTATGGCCTTCACGTGATGGTTAGCCCGTTGGCCTGGATGATCTGTCGGCGCCGGATGGAGTTACTGCCGCCAGCGGTCCAGCTTGGGAATACCGCGGGTGAACAGCCAGGCCATGATCGACGGCATGCCCTTCAATTGAAGCTGTTCGATACAGAAATCCTGCATCTGTTCGACCGTGAAATCGGGATGACGAAATGCGCCGTCTTCGTAACACAGCGAACAGTAGGTACCACTCAGGCTGCCGTCCGCCTCCCGTCCCCCGCCGTTCGGATCTTTGGATAGCGGCATGCCACAGCTCTGGCATTTGGCGCCCATGATACCTGCCCTCGTATCTTAAGATTTACGTTCTCTTGCAAGTTTCACAAAACCGTGGTCTATAGTCAATGGTTTCGAGAGGAGCAACCATGCGAATCGGTGTGCTGGCCAAACGCGCCTCGGTGAGCCGTGACACGATCCGGTTTTACGAACGCAAAGGGCTGATCCTTTCACGCCCCAGCGCCAGCGCGACCAACAGCTACCGGGATTACCCGGAGGAAACGGTGTTGACCATCGGCATGATTCGCGAAGCCCGGGCTGCTGGTTTCACCATTGCGGAACTGCGCGAATTTCTGCGCCAGATGGACCGGGTCATGTCGGATGAGTTCGACGGCGAGGCATTCCTGCAGCAGAAGATCGATGAGGTAGAGGAAAACATCCGCCGCTCGCGCCGTTTCCTTAAGACGCTGAAGGCCACTCAGTTGGCGCTTGAACGCAGCCCGTGACGGAAGGTGCTTAATTCGATCCCTGAGATTCCGTATCGGTGGGCACAGTGTTTGTTTCCTGATCCAGTCGATGGCGGAATTTGGGATAAAGCACTTTGCCGTCGCGGACATACGACGCCGGATGACGCTCCTTGTCCGCGCCGCTGAACACGAACACCGGAACCGCGGTAATGCGGGACAGCCCATCGCGGACCGTGGGCGGCAGTTCGCCCGGATTGACCCGGGTGACATAGTCGAGCAGGTAGTCCTCATCCAGCCGCAACGCTTTTGCCGCCGCCTTCAAGGTGAAGCCCGAATCCGCGACGGCGGTGCATATGGCAATCTGCAGGCGGTTCATGGTCGCCTCCTGGCGCAACCGTCAAAGCAGATGGATCGATGAGAACGGCAGGCCGCAGCCGGACGGACGAATGAGAGTCGCCGTCGGGCTCCCGTCGCACGCAAGCGAGCAATCTACCCCAGACACATATCGTGCGGACCGAAACAAGATCGGTGTCCGCACACTTGTTTTGTTATGCCCTTCGCATGATCCGTGCCATCCGAAAGACATATTTGATATCAGCGGTTTAGCTTTAAGGGTAGGGGTTAGTGACTTGTTTTTGTAAAGAAATTCGACAGGATTTATGCCTGCTTCTGCGGTAGTGGCGAAATAACGGACAGAAAAGCTGAGTAGTGATGGGAGGTTACTGAAACAAAGGCCGGAAATTCGGGTGTAAAGTAAGCCGACATCGAAACGAACTTGTCGATCGAGACTCACCTATTATTCGAAATCACTGACCATAGCGGGATGATTCAATAATCCGCACCCGGTATATGGGTATTAGGCATCTACGGTTACGTCGCGGCATCTCGTTGAATGGTCGTTGAATGGCTGGGAGCCCGTTGCAGCACCACGGTGGCGGCGACGATCAGGATCATGCCGGGATAGGTGGCCAACGGCGGCATGGCGTGGCCAAGCAGCATTCCGATGATCAACACCAGGGCGGGGTTTAGGTAGGTGTAGGACATCACCTTGGTCGGGCCGATGACCGTGGCGCTCCACTGGTAGATGAAGAACGTCACCAGGGTGGTAAAGACAGCGAGATAGGCGATGCCGGCGAAGACGTGTCCCGGCACGGTGCTCCACTCGACGCTGCCCACGCGCGGGGCCGCCAACAGGGCCAACCAGAGAGCGCCGGTGGCCAGGGTCCAGAAAGTCATGCGCGCCATGGGCTCGCCACGGTGCAGATGACGCACGAGCACACCGTAGATACCGAGCGAGACCGTGCCGGCGAGGAAGATGACGTCGCCCCAGCCCAGTTTCAAAGCCAGCAAGGCGGACAGGTCGCCCCGAAAGATGACCCATACCGCGCCGACGACGCCGATGGGCAGGGCCAAACGAGCTGCGCCGTTCAACCGTTCCCGCAGCAGCAATGCGGCGACCCCGGCGGTGATCGCCGGGGTGAGTGCGAAAATGGTCGCCGTGTTCAAGGCCGAAGTCAGGCGCAGGGCGGCAAACATGGCCCAGAAGAACCCGACCAGGAAGGCACTGAGCACAGCGTAACGGCCGAGGTCACGCCACGTGGGCAAGGTGAGGCCGTGACGCCATGCCACCAGCGGCGCGAACAGCACGGCCGCCAGGGTGAAACGCAGGAACGTCAATACCAGGGTGTCGAGGCCGTCCGTGATGGCGGCACCGACGGGGAACGAGGTGGCCACAAGCACTGCGCCCAGCAGCATGGCCATGTGGCTGCGGGCGGTGGCGGGAGTGGATGTGAGCGTGCCCGACGCTGTGTCCGTGGTCATGATTTGCGGCTCCGGTCAGGCGGGGAAGGGGCCGGGGAAAGCGGTTTCGCTTAAAGGCCGGCGGTGGCTTGGTTCCTCCCGGCCACGGAGTTCTTCGGGCAGGACGGACGGATCGGTGTGCCGGCCGATGGCAACCGCGATCTCGATTCGGTACCGCTCCGGTACGGACAGTCGCTCGCGTGCCGCATCGGGCAGAATGCCGGCCATGGCATGGGTGTGGTAGCCCATATGCGCACTCTGCAGCGCCAGGTGAGCCCAGGCGGCGCCGGTGTCGAAACTGTGAGATCCCGAAAGTTTATCGGGCCGGGCGCCGTTGCCCGAGACAATGGTATCGGACAGCACCAGAACCAAGGCAGATGCCTTGTCCGCCCAGGCTTGGTTGAATTCGTCAAGCACCGATACAAATACCGGCCAATGATTGTCGCCACGCCGGGCGTAGAGAAAACGCCAGGGCTGGATATTGAAGGCCGATGGCGCCCACCGCGCCGCTTCCAGGATAGTCAGCAGATCGGCTTCGGGCATATGCGATGCGTCAAATGCCCGTGGCGACCAGCGTTCGAGAAACACCGGCGCGATGGGGTAGTGGGCCACGCGATCCGCAAACCGCGAACTGTGATCAGTGTCTTGCCGTGTCTCCTGCGTTTCGGCTGCCGCCATCATCGCTGACTCCTTTACTTATTCGGCCTTATCCCTTATTTGAATAGGGATAACTTGATGTAAAATAATTTGATATCGAATTATTCGATATCGAGATATTTAGGGTGAGCCCGGGAATGAGTCAAGAGACCAATCAGACCGAATCGGCGAAAAATCCGGATCAGGCGAAAGCCGGTGGTGAGCGCGCGCAGGGACCGTCGACCGAGGCGGTGGTCGCACAATGGCGCCGTGAGCGGCCGGACATCGATTCATCGGTCATGGCGGTGTGCGGCGAAGTGTGGCGCGCCGGAGAGCGCTTGCGGCGCGGCGTCCTGGCGAACCTGGCCCGCTATGACCTGGACATGCCGGGCTTCGACGTATTGCTGACCCTGCGCCGCCAGGGCAAGGGCCAGGCCCTGTCGCCGACGGCCCTGGCCGATCAGATGATGCGGTCCACCTCGGCCATGACCAACCGCCTCGACCGGCTGGAGAAGCGCGGTCTTATCTCACGCGCGACCGACCCGGCCGACCGCCGTGGCCTGAAAATCGCGCTGACGGCCGCCGGGTTTGCGCTTGCGGACGAGGCCGTTGTGTCTCATGTCGACACTGAGGAAAGCCTGCTTAAGGGCTTGAACAAAAAGGAACGTGCACAGCTCAAAGTCCTGCTGGCTAAGGTGGCTGAGTAGGGCGTGGCCGCACGCTCAGTGCGGTAGCTTGTCCGGATTACGCATGATGTAGATCCACGAAATCAGGCCGTCTTCATTGACGCTGGCCGTGCTGATCATGTCGTGCTCACCGCCGTCCGGAATGGCGACGGCCGGGCTGCCGTTGGCCGTAACGAAGCGCAGCCCGTCGGTCTTGCCGTCGCCGGCTGTGACAGCAGCAGATACGCGCCGATGATGCCGTAATACGCCGCCAGCCCCAGAAGCAATGGTCTCGCCATGGTCATCTCCTTTCACGGAGGACATGACGGGATAGCGTTCGATTTTGTGACAGGTCTCTTTTCTAGGTCCGTCGCTCCGCCATTTCCGCTTCGACCCAGTCCATGAAGCTTTTGATCTTGGGTTCGTCCCGGCGGCTGGCTTCGCACACCGTGTACCAGCTGCGGACCCGGGGTACGGCGATGTCGAAGGGGCGAATCAGGCGGCCGGCACGGACTTCTTCCTCGGCGTCCTGTTCCTCGGCCATGGCGATGCCGTTGCCGGCCGCGGCGGCTTGCATGGCCATCAAATAGGTGTCGTAGCGCGTCGTGATCCGGACCGCCAAGTCGCCAAGCGCCACGGCCTCCAGCCAGCGCTGCCAATCACGCGGCGACGTATAGACGTCGATCACCGGGAAGCGCGCGATGTCCGCGGGCTGGTGCAAACCGCGTTCGCCCACGGTCAAAGCCGGCGAACACACCGGCGTCACCTTGCCGGTATAGAGATAACGGAAGTGCAGGCGAGGGTCGTCATCTTCGCCCAACACGATTCCGACATCGACGCCGTCCGGGTTGAATTCCCATTCCTGGAAGGCGGTCGACAAACGGACTTCCACGTCGGACTGCAAGGCCTGATAGCGCGACAGCCGGGGCAGCAGCCATTGCATCGCGGTCGTGACGTAGACCTGCACCGTCAGGACGCCGGCAAGGCGTGAGTCCAGCAACTCGGCGGTGCCCCGCTCCATGCGGTCGAACGCCTCCTTCAGCACCGGATAGTAGCGTGCGCCTTCATCGGTCAGGGCGACCCGCCGGGTGGTGCGGTTGAGGAGACGGACACCGAGACGGGATTCGAGTGCCCGCACGTGGTGGGAGATGGCGGAGTGACTGACGTGCAGCTCATCCGCGGCGGCCCGGAAGCTCATGTTGCGGGCCACCGCCTCGAAGGCGCGCAGACCGGTGAAAGAGGGCAGGTCGCGGCTCATGATACGTTGATCCGGTTCATGATGAATTCGAAATAAAGTGTTGAAAACAGGGCGATATCGAACCCAATTTCGAAAATATTGGTCTGTTTTTCTCAATAATGGAAGAAAAATCGGTGATTGTCCGCCGCTGCAGACGGGCCAACACTTCGCGCAAGACAGCGGGAGGACACGGGCATGGATACGGTGAGTGAATCCCCGAAGCGGCGCCGGGGCGGGCGTTCGGGACGGCAGGCCCTGCGGGCGGCGCCGCTGGCCGACGCTATCAAGCCGGTCTGGCCGGGCATGGAATCCGACAGATATCGGCCGCTGCAATCCCACGACATGGACCGCATCCATGATGCGGTGCTCGAGTTGATCGAGACCGTGGGCATGGGTGACGCCATTCCGTCCTGCGTCGAGGCCATTACCGACGCCGGCGGCTTCGTCAACGACAAAGGCCGGCTGTGCATCCCGCGAAGCCTGGTGGAAGACGTCGTTGCTGCGGCCAACCGCAGTTTCCTGATGTGCGGACAAACACCTGACCGGGATATCGATCCGCGCGGCAGCAAGACCTATTTCGGCACCGGCGGCGCGGCGGTGCACGTTGTCGATGCGGCCACCGGAGAATACCGGGAGTCGACGCTGGCCGATCTCTACGATATCGCCCGCATCGTCGATGCCATGGAGCACATTCACTTCTTCCAGCGTCCGGTGGTCGCCCGCGACATGACCGGCGGCTTCGATCTCGACGTCAACACCGCCTACGCCTGCGTCAGCGGCACCACCAAGCATGTGGGCACCAGTTTCGTCAGCCCGGAAAGCACCACGGCGACGTTGAAGATGCTGCACGTCGTCGCCGGTGGCGAGGACCGGTGGCGCGCGCGGCCGTTCGTCAGCCAAAGCAACTGTTTCGTCGTGCCGCCCATGAAGCTGGCCGAGGACGCCTGCCGTTGCCTCGAAGCGGCGGTGCACGGCGGCATGCCGGTTCTGCTGCTGTCGGCCGGGCAGGCGGGGGCGACGGCGCCGGCGGCGCTGGCGGGCTCGGTGGTCCAAGCCTGGGCCGAGGTGCTGTTCGGTCTCGTCTATGTGCATGCACTGAAACCCGGTGCGCCGGCCATCTGCGGCACCTGGCCGTTCGTCTCGGACCTGCGCACCGGTGCCATGTCCGGCGGCAGCGGCGAGCAGGCCCTGCTTATGGCGGCCTGCGGCCAGATGGGCCTGTACTATGACCTGCCGACCGGCGTCGCTTCGGCGATGACGGATTCGAAAGTACCCGATGCCCAATCGGGCTTCGAAAAGGGCTACAATCATGCCCTGGTGGCCAATGCCGGCGCCAATCTGGTGTACGAATCCGCCGGCATGCACGCCAGCCTGCTGGGTGCCTGCAAGGAGAGCTTCGTCATGGACAACGACCTGATCGGCGCCGTGCAACGCACCGTGCGCGGCATCGAGGTGAACGACGAGGCGTTGTCGGTCGACGTGGTGCGCCAGGTCTGCGAGGACGGTCCGGGGCATTATCTCGGCCACGACCAGACGCTGGGCCTGATGGAGCGGGATTACGTCTACCCCGATCTGTTCGACCGCATGAGCCCCGGCGAATGGGCGGCGGCCGGTTCGCCGGCTGTGCTCGACCGAGCCATTACGCGGACTCACGATCTGCTCGAAACCTATTATCCTGCCCACATTCCCGCGGCGGTGGATGCCGAAATCCGTGCCATGCTCGATATCAAGCTGGCGCGCGAGACCATGGCACCGTCCACGTCAGCCCGGGCCAGCGGAGACTGAAGCGTATGCAAACCCACGCACGGGTCGTTATCGTCGGCGGCGGCATGCTCGGCGCCGGACTACTGTACCATCTGGCCGAGGAAGGCTGGACCGACGTCATGCTGATCGAGAAAGGCGAACTGACGTCCGGGTCCACCTGGCACGCCGCCGGCCAGTGCCCGAGCTTCATCGCCGACTACAACATGGCCAAGGTGCACCACTACGGCAACACGCTGTATCCCAAGTTGGAGGAAATGACCGGCCAGTATGTGGGCTGGCACGGCTGCGGCGGCATCCGTTTCGCCCTGACGCCCGAGGAACTGGACTTCTTCAAACACGTCGAGGGCGTGAGCAAGCTGATCGGCTTCCGCATGGAGATCATCGGCCCCAACGAAATCGGCAACATCTTTCCCCATGTGGACACCGACGGCGTGCTGGCAGGCGCCTGGACCCTGGACGACGGCCATGTCGATCCCGCCGGCTGCTGCAACGCCCTGGCCAAGGGCGCCCGGGAGATGGGCGCTTCCATCGTGCTGCGCAACCGGGTGCTCGACATCAACGTGCTGCCGTCGGGCGAGTTCGAGGTCATCACCGAGAAGGGGACGGTGATCGCCGAGCACGTGGTCAACGCCGCCGGATGCTACGCCCGCCAGGTCGCCCGCATGGTCGGCGCCGATGTGCCGATCACCAACATGAAACACCAATACTTGGTGACCGAACCGATCAAGGAGTTCCTCGAGGCCGACACCGAAATGCCGGTGATCCGGGATCCGTGGTCGTCGGCTTACTACCGCCAGGAACAGAAGTCGGCGCTGATCGGTATCTACGAAACCCACGAGGGGCTGGAAGCGTGGGCCGGGCAGGGTGGCCACCCGGCGTGGGAGTCGGAAAACGAATTGTTTGAGCCCGACATCGATCACATCCTGCCGTACCTGGAGCGGGTCATGACCCGTATGCCGATCTGGGCGGAAAGCGGTATCCGCCGCGTGGTCAACGGCGCCATCCCGCACACCCCCGACGCCAATCCGCTGATCGGTCCGGCCGTGGGCGTGCGCAATTTCTGGATGTGCTGCGGTTCGGCCATCGGCATCGCCCAGGGTGCCGGTCTCGGCAAGTACCTGGCCCAGTGGATCGTGCACGGCGACAGCGAGATCAACATGGCGGGCCTCGATCCGCGGCGCTATTGCGGCCTGACCGACGAGGACTGGGTGCGGGCCAAGTCGTTCGAGGACTATACCCACATGTACAAGCTGCACCTGCCCGGCGAGGAACGCCCGGCGGGCCGGATGGCACGCACGTCCTCGCTCTACGACAAACTGAAAGCCAAGGGCGCGCTGTACACCGAGGCCGCCGGCTGGGAACGGCCGAAATGGTTTTCGGCCGACGGTGCGGAAGAGCAACCGTCGTTCCACCACAACGACGCCTTTGCCGCCACGGCCGAGGAATGCCGCGCCGTGCGCGAGCGTGTCGGCATTCTGGATCTGTCGAGCTTCGCCAAGTTCATGGTCACCGGCCCGGACGCCCATGCCTATCTCAGCCGCATCGTCGCCAACCGCATCCCGGCCAAGGACGGCAGTGTCGTGCTGGCGCATCTGCTCGGCGACAATGGCCGCATGCACGGCGAGCTGACCGTCACCCGGCTGGCCGAGGATCACTACTACCTGCTGTCCGGCGCCGCTGCCCAGCACCGCGACCTGGATCATCTGAGATTGCCGGTGATCCGGGACGAGGATGTCGCCGTGACCGATGTCACCGACGATCTCGGCGTGCTGGTGCTGGCCGGACCGAAGGCGCGGGACGTGCTGTCGGCCGTCACAGATACCGACCTCGCCAACGGTGCCTTTCGCTGGCTGACCGGCAAGCGCATCACCGTGGCCGGCGTCGCCCTGACGGCGTTGCGGGTGACCTATGTCGGTGAGCTGGGCTGGGAACTGCACACACCCATGGCCGACATGCCTGCCGTCTACGATGCCCTATGGGCGGCCGGCGAGGCGCACGGTATCGCGGACTTCGGCGTCTATGCCCTCAACAGCCTGCGGCTGGAGAAGGCCTACAAGGGCTGGGGCGCCGAGATGACCAACGAGATCACCATGATCGAGGCGGATATGGAACGCTTCATCAATTGGAAAAAGGGTACGTTCACGGGCCGCGATGCGACGGCTCGCCGTCGTGATGCCGGCGTCGACACGCAACTGGTTTATGCCGAGCTGGCACCCGGCGATTGCGATGCCCGCGGCGGCGAACCGGTGTTGGCCGGCGGCGACGTCATCGGCGTCACCACGTCGGGCGGATATGGGCACGTCACCGGCAAGAGTCTGCTGTTCGCCTATGTCGATCCGCGCCACGCGCCGCCGGGCAGCGCCTTCGATGTCGAAGTGCTGGGCCAGCGCCGCGCCGCCACCGTACTCGCCGAACCGGTCTGGGATCCAGGCAACGAAAGGTTGCGTGTGTAGATACATTGTGGGCAGCGCGCCACGTTGCCTCTACAATCTGTCCGGAAAATTGTTGCGCCGGTATTCCCATGTCGGATCGACGCTGCTTGGATCGGCATGGTGGCACTTTGTGATGGATGGAGATTGTAATCGGGTATCTTGCGGCGATGATCGGTCTGCGGTTTGGCAAAGAGTTCTGTCGGGAACTGGGGCATCGGGGCTCATGCGCCGAGCGCCGCGGATTTATCTTTAGCGGCGCATCATATGTCGGATTGGCGCGTACCCTGGGCTGTCTGCTGCTCATTATGCTTGCCGAACCGGCCGTTGCGCAAAACGCAGATGCGCCGAGTGTCATTGTCGCGGCGGTAGAGCGGCAGGATGTGTCGCGGACCTTTTCCTATGTCGGGCGGATCGAAGCCGCCGATAGTGTCGCCTTGACCGCGCGGGTTTCCGGTTATTTGGGACCTCGGTCGTTTCGTGAGGGCGGCGACGTCAAGAAAGGGGATCTCCTGTTCGTCATTGAGCAGGAACCGTATCAGATTGCGGTCGAACAATATCAGGCGGATTTGGCGGGTGCCCAAGCGACTTTGAAGAACGCGCAGACGGACTTCACGCGCAAGGAAGCCCTGGTCAAGCGCAAGACCATATCGCAGGCAACCCTCGATGAGGCACGAGCCGCCCTCGGTCTCGCGCGCGCCAATGTCCAGCAGGCCCGCGCGGCCTTGCGCAGGGCCAAACTCGACCTCTCTTACACCCAGGTGAAGAGCCCGATCGATGGCCGGATCAGCCGCGCCACATATAGCACCGGGGCACTTGTCGGCCCCAATAGCCAAGCCCTGGCGACGGTCACCAGCGTCGATCCGGTGCATGTCACCATCGCCGTCACCGAGAAAGACTTGATTCAGGCCCGGCGTGAGGGGATTGACCTCGACAATGCCCAGGTCTCCGCCACCCTGAAACTGTCGGACGGCAGCGACTACGGTCATGTCGGCGCATTCGACTATCTGGATCCCAGCGTCAATCAGGCAACCGACACCATCCTGGTCCGCGCCATTTTCCCTAATCCGGACCGAATTCTACTGCCGGGTCAATTCGTGACCTTGTTCGTGCGCAGCAATAATCCGCAATCGGCACTGGTCATTCCTCAAGTCGCCGTACAGGAAGACCGCGAGGGATACTTTGTCCTCGTCGTCGACCGCGCGAACCAGGTCGCCGCCCGTCGGGTCGTGTTGACCGATCAGATCGATACCGGATGGGTTGTCGAGGATGGTTTGGCGGAAGGCGAACGGGTCGTTGTGCAGGGCCTTCAGAAAGTCCGTCCCAACATGGTCGTCAATGTCGTCGCTGGCCGGGATTAGCTGGAGATGCTGTCGGAATTTTTCATCGACAGGCCGAAATTCGCCTTCGTTATCTCCATTGTCATCGCGCTGGCCGGCCTCATCGCGATCCAGGCGATCCCTGTTGCGGAGTATCCCGAAATCGCGCCGCCGCAGGTCACGGTGCAGGCCAGCTATCCCGGCGCCAACGCGGCCGTCGTCCGTGATACCGTTGCCGCGCCGATCGAGGCGCAGGTCAATGGGGTGGATGACATGTTGTACATGTCGTCCACCAGTTCGAACGATGGCAGCTACAACCTGACCGTAACATTTGCCGTCGGCACCGATCCCGACATTGCCGCGGTGAATGTGCAAAACCGTGTCGCCATCGCCAATGCACAATTGCCGGCAGAGGTAACCCGTCAAGGCGTTACGACGCAGAAGCAGTCATCGAGCATGTTGATGGTGGTCAATCTGCTGTCGCCGAAGCAAACACACGATGCACTGTTTCTCAGCAATTATGCCTCGATCCATCTTCAGGATGTTCTTTCCCGGATCAATGGTGTCGGCAGCGTATCGCAGTTTGGCGCCCTCGACTACGGCATGCGGGTTTGGCTGGATCCGCAGCGGTTGACATCTCTGCAATTGGCGACGTCGGATGTCACCGATGCCATCTCGGGTCAGAACATTCAAGCCACGGCGGGGCAGATCGGCGCTCCGCCATTTACAGGCAAATCGCAGTTCGAATATGCCATTCAAGCCAAGGGCCGTTTGGCCAGCGTCGAGGAATTCGGCAATATCATCGTACGGGCCCGGCCGGACGGATCGTTCATCAGACTGCGCGACATCGCCCGAATCGAACTCGGATCACAGACCTACAGCGCGGTTTCCAAACTCAACAATCAGGCCGCCGCATCCGTCGTCATCTACCAATCGCCTGGCGCCAATGCCCTGGGTGTCGCCGACCAGGTATATGCGGAACTGGCGCGCCTGTCCCAGCGCTTCCCTCCGGACATGGAGTATAAGATTCTCTATGACACGACCAAGTCGGTCAGGGCTTCGGTGCGGGAAGTCATCGAGACGCTATTTATTACCTTTGTTCTTGTGGTCGGCGTGACGTTTCTGTTCCTGGGGTCCTGGCGTTCGACGATCATACCGGCACTGGCCATTCCGGTGTCTTTGATCGGCACGTTCGCGGTCCTGTTCGTAGTCGGATTTTCCGCCAACATGATCACGCTATTCGCCGTGATACTGGCCATCGGTGTCGTCGTGGACGACAGCATTGTCGTGGTCGAAAATGTCCAGCGAATCATGACGGAATCCGGAAAGGATGCTCGTGCCGCCGCGGTTCAAGCGATGCGAGAGGTCACCGGTCCGGTCGTCGCGACCACACTGGTCTTGTTCGCTGTGTTCGTGCCGGTGTCCTTCATGCCCGGGATAACCGGCGAGCTTTACCGTCAGTTTTCCGTTACCATCTGCGTCGCCGTTGCGATCTCCTCGGTCAACGCATTGACCCTGTCGCCCGCCTTGTGCGCGCTGTTGTTGCGGCCCGGTGATACCGGGACGCGCGGCCTCCTGGCGCTGTTTTCCCGACTGGTCGCAACCACCCGCGAAGGGTATGTCTGGTTGGTCGAACTCATGATCCGCCGCATCCTTGTTTCGCTTGCGGCATTCGCGGCTATCGTCGCGGCGACTGTCGTCTTGTTCCAGAATGTACCGACGGGTTTCGTGCCTTTGGACGACCGGGGCGTGTTTTTCGTCAACGTGCAACTGCCCGAAGGCGCCGCCCTGAGCCGCACCGAGAAGGTGGTCGACCGGGCAAGCGACATGCTGTTGAGTATCGACGGCGTCGACGATGTTATCTCGGTGACGGGGTTCAGCCTGTTCGGCGGTACCGCTTCCAACGCCGCCCTGGTCATCCCGGTTCTCGCCGATTGGGACGATCGCACAGCGCCGGAACGGCAGTGGCATGTGTTGATGGCAGAGGCAAACCGGCGCTTGGCAACCTTGATCGAGGCGAATGCGTTCGCCTTTCCGGTGCCGCCCATATCCGGCCTGGGAACCGGCGGGGCCATAGAAGCGCAATTGCAGGATTTGGAAGGACGTCCACCCCAGGCGTTGGCCGCCGCGCTTCGTGGGCTGGTGTTCAACGCCAACCAGGAGCCGGCGTTGCGCGACGTGTTCAGTGCCTATTCGGCCAACGTGCCGCAACTTTTTCTCGACGTCGATCGGGACAAGGCCGAAG
The DNA here is from genome assembly GCA_028277845.1 of Sneathiellales bacterium. GTDB lineage: Bacteria > Pseudomonadota > Alphaproteobacteria > JANQFL01 > JANQFL01 > JANQFL01. The sequence goes on along the minus strand of JANQFL010000104.1, from coordinate 1,115 downwards.
TGCTTGGCGTCTCCATCGCCGAGATCTTCGCCACCCTTCAGGCCAATCTCGGTTCGTCCTACATCAATGATTTCAGCCTGTACGGCAAGGTCTACCGGGTCATCGTGCAGGCGGAGGCCGAAGACCGCGACGCCATAGACGATATCGGCAAACTGCATGTCAGAAATGCCAACGGCGACATGATCCCCCTGCGTGCACTGGTCGATGTCCGACCGATTCTAGGCCCGCTGACCATCACGCGTTACAACCAATTGCAGTCGGCCGCCCTGACGGCCTCGAACGAACTCGGCTTCAGCACCGGACAGGCAATCGGGGCGCTCGAATCGGTTGCCGCCAACTCCTTGCCCGCCGGTTATGCCATCGAATGGACCGGCACCACACAGCAGGAGTTGGAGGCCGGTGGCGTCGTGGTCGTTATATTCGGTCTGGCGTTGCTGTTCGCCTATCTGTTTTTAGTCGCCCAGTACGAAAGCTGGACCACGCCTGTCGCGGTGATCCTGCCGGTGGTGATCGCGGCATTTGGTGCGTTGCTGCCTTTGGCGATGCTGCCCTTTCTCGACAACAACCTGTATGCCCAGATCGGCATGGTCATGTTGATCGGCCTGGCCAGCAAGAACGCCATCCTGATCGTCGAGTTCGCCAAGTTACGGCGCGACGAAGGCTTGCCGGCACATGAAGCCGCGGTGATTGCGGCGCGGCTACGGTTTCGCGCCGTCATGATGACTGCCATGTCGTTCATTTTCGGCGTGCTGCCCTTGGTATTCGCGACGGGCGCGGGCGCCGCGAGCCGTGTCTCCATCGGTGTCGTAGTGTTCGGCGGCATGCTGGCGGCCACCGCAATCGGCATTCTGTTCATCCCGCTGGTCTACGTCGCCGTGCAGAGGGTGCGTGGCAAGGTCCGGTCCGTGCTGGGGATCGAACCGTCGTCATCAACTGTGCAAGCCGATTAGAGCGTTTCATCCTTAGACGGAAACATTCTGACGGAGCGCATTGGCGCCAAGGCCAAGGCTGGTGGTGACGGCCATACCTGGCGGTATGGCCGAGACGGCAGCCGCCGGATTTGGCGCCAAGACGCCCGTCCCTCCGGGTTTCCGAGCGGCCGCCCCCCACGGCGT
>JANQFL010000069.1 GCA_028277845.1 Sneathiellales bacterium | reverse complement strand
GACGATCTGCTCGACGTGACGGGAGACGAGGCCAAGATGGGAAAGCGCGCCGGCAAGGACGGCGATGCCGGCAAGGCCACGCTTGTGTCCGCTCTGGGGCTGGAGCCTGCACGGGCCGAATTGTTGCGTCTGGAGGGGGAAGCCGTCGCGGCCATCGACCGGTTCGGGGAACGCGCGGAAATTTTGCGTGAAACGGCCCGCTTCGTCAGCCGTCGCGAGCACTAGCCACCTTTGGGCTCTCCCCCGCACCGAAACGCTGCTCGATATAGTCGGCAACGAGCGCCTTGAACTCGTCGGCGATATGAGGGCCGCGCAGGGTCATCGCCTTCTTGCCGTCGATGAACACCGGCGCCGCCGGTTGCTCGCCGGTGCCGGGCAGCGAGATGCCGATGTCGGCATGCTTGCTCTCGCCCGGTCCGTTGACGATACAGCCCATGACGGCGACGTTGAGCGTCTCGACGCCCGGATAGCGAACACGCCATTCCGGCATCGAGGCGCGCAAATGGTCCTCGATGTCCTTGGCCAGCTCCTGAAACACGGTGCTCGTTGTGCGCCCGCAGCCCGGACAGGCCGCCACTTCAGGCGCAAAGGATCTCAGGCCCATGGATTGGAGGATTTCCTGGGAGACCCGGACCTCGAGCGTGCGATCGCCGTCGGGTTCGGGCGTGAGCGACGTGCGGATCGTGTCGCCGATGCCCTGTTGCAGAAGAACGCCGAACGCTGCGGCGGACGCGGCGATGCCTTTTGACCCCATGCCGGCCTCCGTCAGGCCCAGATGGAGGGCGTAAGAGCTGCGTTCCGCGAGCATGGTGTACACCCTGATGAGGTCCTGTACCGCGCTTACCTTCGCCGACAGGATGATCCTGTCCGCGCCGAGGCCAAGCTGTTCGGCGCGGGCCGCGCTCAGCAGCGCCGACTGCACCATTGCCTCGTGCAGCACCTCACGGGCGTCTTTGGGGTCTGCACTTTTGGCGTTCTCGTCCATCAGGTGCGTGAGCAATTCCTGGTCGAGCGAGCCCCAGTTCACCCCGACGCGAACCGGCTTTCCATATTTGAGGGCTGTCTCGACGATCGCCGTAAACTGCGGGTCGCGCTTGTCCTTGAACCCGACATTGCCGGGGTTGATGCGGTACTTGTCGAGCGCCTCGGCGCAATCGGGATGGTCGGCGAGCAGCTTGTGACCGATATAGTGAAAGTCGCCGACAATCGGCGCATCGACGCCGCGGGCGCGGACAGCGTCACGGATGTGGGGAACGGCGGCTGCGGCCTCGTCGCGATCAACAGTTATGCGCACGAGTTCCGACCCCGCGTTCGCAAGCGCGACGATCTGCGCGGTCGTCGACTGAATGTCGGCGGTGTCCGTGTTGGTCATCGACTGAACCGCAATCGGGGCCGTTCCGCCGACGGTGACGTTGCCGACTCTGACGGGAACCGTCTTGTGCCGCTTGATCCTGACCGAACTCATCTCACTCTCACCGGGCTGCAGCCTGACACGAAAAACCTGTGCCCTTCGTCATTGAATTGATAGGCCATTCCGGTGCGGTTTGACCAGTGGTGCGCGGCGAAACAATTTGCACGGTCGCGTGTGCCGAGCCAAACGATGCCGGAATTGCTCCTGAATCTTGGCAAGTGCATGCAACATCCATGCGACGACGAACCACCACTTGAGCCGTAGGCTCGCCTTGTGGTTTATGGTATTCGTCCCTTAACCGAGGGATGGGCACTTGGTGTTGGGAATTTTCAGACGGCGAACAGACAAGGACAGGTACGGGTGACTGTGGATTCGGCAAAGCGTTATTGCCTCATCGGCGCCGGGGCGTGCGGCATCGCCGTGGTCAAGAACTTCGTCGAGCGCGGCATTCCTTTCGATTGCTTCGAGAAGGAGGCTGATATCGGGGGAATCTGGAACCCGGAGAGCCCGTCACATGTTTACGAGACGATTTGCCTGAATACATCGCGCTCGCTGACCAGGTACACCGATTTCAACATGCCGAAGGGGTCGCCGCAGTTTCTCGGCAAGGATGCGGCGCTCGACTATATCCGCGCCTATGCGCGTCACTTCGGTCTGTACAACCACATCACGTTCAACACCACGGTCGAGAACGTCGAAAGGCACGACGGCAAGTGGCTGGTCACGGTTTCAGGCGACAAGCGCCCGCGCGTCTATGACGGCTTGGTCGTGTCGAACGGGCACCACTGGGATCCGATGATGCCGGAATACCCGGGTGAATTCACCGGTGAGGTGCTGCACGCGATCGATGTGAAAAACCGCGACCAGCTGACCGGCAAACGGGTGCTGATCGTCGGTGCCGGCAACACCGGCTGCGATTTGGCGGCGGATGCCGCCTTTCTGTCGCGCTCGGTGGAACACTCCATGCGGCGCACCTATTACTTCCTGCCGAAATTCGCATTCGGGCGGCCCATGGACAAATGGCTGGACCGGACGCAACGCTGGCCGGTGCCGCGCAAACTCCTGCGCTGGATGTATGGCTCGGCCATCTATTTTCTCGTGGGCCCCTACGAGCGTCTGGGGCTGCCGACGCCGGACCACAAGATCCTCGAATCCCATCCCAATTCCGCGCCGGCCTATCTCGACCACCTGGCGCACAAGCGGATCACACCGCGCCGCGACATCGAGCGCTTCGAAGGCAAGCGCGTGATATTCAAGAACGGTGAGGAAACCGAGGTCGATCTCATCATCTTCGCCACCGGCTACCATCTCTCGTTCCCGTTCATGGACAAGAGCTACATCGCCAATGAAGACGGGTCGACGTCACTGTTCATGAATACGTGCCATCGCGAGATGGACAATCTGTTCGCCTGCGGATTGGTGCAACCGGCCGATGGCGGCTTCTGGCAGCTTGCCGATTACCAGGGTCAGCTCATCGCGACCTTTGTCGTTGCCCAGGAGCGCGATCCGGCCAAGGCGGACTGGTTCCGCGCACACAAGGCGTCCGCCAAGCCCGATTTTTCGCATGGGGTCGACTATATCGACTCGCCGCGCCACAAGCTTGAGGTGCAGCACTACCGCTTTCGGACGCACATCAAGAAGCTGTTGAAAAAGTTCGGCCCCGTTGCGGCAATGTCATATGCCGAACCGACGCACTCCGTCGCAGCGAAGACGTCCCGAAGCGACAAGGCCAAACGACCTCTTCAGCCCGCGGCCTGATCGACGTCCATCGCCACGTCACACACCTTGCGGCGGCGGGAGAGCGCCATGGAAACCGAAATCCAGGTCATCGAAGCGGATATCACCACGCTGGATGTGGATGCGATCGTCAACGCGGCGAACAAGGAGCTTGCGCCGGGCGGCGGCGTCTGCGGCGCCATACATGCCGCCGCGGGGCCGGAACTGGCAAAGGAATGCGCGACACTCGGCGGTTGCCCGACTGGTGACGCACGCATCACTAAAGGCTACGACCTGCCCGCCAAATGGGTGATTCACACGGTCGGTCCGGTCTGGGGCGGCGGCGAGAGCGGCGAGGATGGTCTCCTGCGCGGCTGCTATGTTTCATCTCTTCAATTGGCCCGCGAGCATGGCCTGGGCTCGATTGCCTTTCCCGCGATTTCGACCGGAATCTATGGATACCCGCCGCCGCGGGCCGCCGAGGTCGCGGTGCGGGCGGCGCTCGATGACGTTCGCGGTCATAGCCGAGCGGGCACGGACAATCCCGTCAAGCAGATCGTCTTTTGTTGCTTCGGCGCCGACTCCGCCGAGCTGCACCGGGCCGCTCTGAAATCTCTCACCACCTGAGTTTGCGCGCGCTCCATCGCGGCTTCCCCATCAACCGAAACCGGAGAGATGCCAATGTCCCTTCCTGCAATCGCTGTCCTGATGCCCGGCGATATGGGTCACGCGGTTGGCCGCGTCTTGCGCGAACATGGCCACCGCGTTCTCACCTGCCTTGCGGGCCGCAGTGACCGAACGCGCGGCCTCGCCGAGGAGGGCGGCCTTGAGGACGCTCCGGACCTTGAAACGCTCCTGACCCATGCGGATCTGCTGCTGTCGATCCTGCCGCCGGGCCGCGCCCTGGCGCAGGCGGAGGCCGTGGCCGCGGCAATGAAGGGCACCGGCGCGGCGCCGGTCTATGTCGACTGCAACGCCATTTCGCCTGAACTCACGAAGACGGTTGGCGAGGTCATCACGAGCGCCGGTGCGCCATATATCGATGCGGGGATCATCGGCCTTGCGCCGGGCAAGGGGCCGGCCACGCGCTTCTACGTCAGCGGCCCCGATACCAAGCCGATGGAAGCCCTGAACGGCAAGGGCATTGAGGTCCATGCGCTGGGCTCGGAAATCGGCGCCGCGTCTGGCCTGAAGATGTGTTACGCGGGGCTGACGAAAGGGCGCTGGACACTGCAGACGGCAGTCCTTCTCGCCGCGGAGCAGCTCGGGTTGAGTGAGGCGCTGAAGCAGGAATTCGAATTCAGCCAGCAGGCGGAGTACGCGGTCATGAGCGAACGGATTCCGCGCCTTCCAGCGGATTCCGGGCGCTGGATCGCGGAAATGGAAGAAATCGCCGCGACCTTTGCCGACGCGGGTGTGCCGTCCGGTTTCCATGAGGGCGCGGCCGAGATCTTCCGGGTCCTCGCAAAAACGCCATTTGCGAACGAGACGCGCGAGACGATAGATGAAAGCCGGACGCTCGAAGAGGCGATCCGCGTCTATGCGCAATACTTGCCGGAGAGGGTTGAAAGCGACTAAGACCGCAATTCGCCTAATCCGTGGATTAGGCTTGTGCGAATCATCAGTGCAGCGTGGTGCAGCGGTTCCGGCCTACCGGATCGTCAGCATGCCAAGAATTACGTAATCGCGAGGATGCCAACTCCATGGCGGCAGCGCCCATCATCGTTTGGTTTCGGCAGGATTTGCGCCTGCACGACAATCCGGCATTGTCGGCCGCGGTGGCGGCGGGCGCACCGCTGATTCCACTCTACGTTCTGGACGACGAAACGCCGGGAAGCTGGGCCATGGGTGGGGCCAGCCGCTGGTGGCTGCACGAGAGCCTGAATTGCCTTGACCGCGATCTGCGCAAACGCGGCAGCCGGCTGATCCTGGCGCGCGGGCCCGCCGCGGAGGTTCTGAGCGATATGGCGCGGGAAACGGGCGCAAGCGCGATCTTCTGGAGCCGCGGTTATGAGCCCTGGGCGGTCCGGCTGGAGCGCACCATCCAGCGCCAGTTGGAAGGCGCGGGCGTGCGGTGCCGCCGCTTTTCGGGCTCGCTCCTGTTCGAGCCGGAAGACATCAAGAACGGATCAGGCGAGCCCTACAAGGTGTTCACGCCGTTCTACAAGGCCTGCCTCGCCGCCGCGCGCGCGGCCCAGCCGCACAAGGCGCCGGCCTCATTGGTGCGCGTGCCTGAGGGTGTGGACGGAGACCAACTCGATGCCTGGACGCTTCAGCCGAGGAAACCGGACTGGGCCGGCGGCATCGCCGCCGCATGGACACCGGGCGAGGCCGGGGCGCGGGAACGTCTCGAGACGTTCCTGGACGGGGTATTGGCGAAATACAAGGTCCGGCGGGACGTGCCGGGCGTCGACGGAACGTCGCGCCTGTCTCCCCATCTGCATTTCGGCGAAATCAGTCCCCGGCAGATCTGGAACGCCGTCGCCAGCACCGCCGATTCCAAAAATGGCCGTCTTGATGCCGCCGCGGAGTGCTATCTGCGCGAACTGATCTGGCGGGAATTCTCCTACCATCTGCTGTTCCATTGGCCACACTTCCCGGAAAAACCCTTCAGGCCGGAATTCGCCAAGTTCCCCTGGGCGAGCGACTCCCGGCTGCTCAAGGCGTGGCAACAGGGCCGTACCGGCTATCCGATCGTGGATGCGGGCATGCGCGAGCTCTGGACGACGGGCTGGATGCACAACCGTGTGCGCATGATCACCGCGTCTTTTCTCGTCAAGCACCTGCTGATTCCGTGGCAGGAGGGCGAGCGCTGGTTCTGGGACACGCTTGTCGATGCCGATCTGGCGAACAATGCCGCCAGCTGGCAGTGGGTCGCAGGTAGCGGCGCGGACGCGGCGCCCTACTTCCGGATTTTCAATCCGGTGCTGCAGGGCAAGAAGTTCGACCCGGACGGTGCTTATGTGAAGGCGTGGGTGCCCGAACTGGCCAAGTTGCCGGCCGAACGCCTGCATGAGCCGTGGAAGGCCAGCGAAAAAGTGCAGGAGAAGGCGCGCATC
>JANQFL010000013.1 GCA_028277845.1 Sneathiellales bacterium | reverse complement strand
CCCGGCGGTCGGGTTGCGCACGGGATAGACCTCCGTGCGGGCGGTGTCGTAGACCACGCGGATGATCTGATCGACCAGGAAGGCGTTGCCGCGCACCGTCGCCTCGCCGCCGGCACCCTTGTTGAAGCGCTTCTCCACCTCGGCCCGGCCCTTGGCCAGGGTGTCCTTGCAGACGGACAGGAAGGCGCTGCGGAACGTGTTCGAATCCGGCGCCATGTCGTCGAGCAGGCCGGCGACCTCGGCCATCAAGGCCTTGCGGTCGACAATCTCGCGCCGGTTCTTCAACAACGTCATATGCCGTGCCTACGCCTGCCGTATTCCTGCGGTCTCAGCAAAGGCATATAGAGCATGTTGTACCCACGTTGACCAGTCACTGCGGGGCACGGTGTATACGCTTTAGAAAACCATAAAATTTGACGCAAATTTTAGCTAAAGTCGTATAAATATTGTTTTACTCTTTTATTGGTTGTTAAACTGCCCTGGGCTATGTTTGTCTTCGAGAGGGGCGGCACCATCGGGCAGCACCTCTCCTCCCATCCGAGTACTCTCTCCTCTGACTCGGGCGAGGTTGCTGATCCCATCGGCCTCGCCCGTTTTTTTTGGTCTATTTGGCGCGATTATTCAATTTTCTCGCCGCAAACTCCGGAAAATGGCGCTCCTCAACGCAGGAGAACGCCATGACCCCATCCGCCGTCCCGCCATCCAACTATGTCGCCCTGGTGCTGTTGCGCGCGACCGCACGCTGGTTGCGGTTGCCCCGGGTCGAGCGCAATGCGTTCAACGACACCGTTTTGGCACCCGTTTTCGCGCAATACGCCGGCCGTGTCGCCGTGCGCCATCTGGACATGGAGGCGTTCACCGGCCGGTGCTCCGATATCGCCCTGCTCGAAACGGCCGATCCCCGGGCGTTTTATTTCCTGATGGAAGAGCTGCGCGACACGGCCCTGTTCACCGAGCCCTACTTCGAGGTGGTCGACATCCTGCTCGGCCTGGAGGACGGCTACCGCGCCTTCGAAGCGCACAAGCCCGCAGCCGCCTGACGGCCGCGGTCAGCCGCCGCCGGAAATGGTCACGCCGCCGTCGATCACAATGGTCTGGCCGGTGATGAAGGTGCCTGCCGGACCGGCCAGGAACACGGCGGCGCCGGCCACCTCGTGGGGCTCGCCGATGCGGCGGAGCGGATAGCTGGCGACCGCCTGTTCGTAGATCTTGGGGTTCTCCCACAGGGCCCGGGCAAAGTCGGTGCGGATGATCGACGGCGCCAGGCAGTTGACCCGGATGTTCTTCGGCCCCCACTCCACCGCCAGGTTGCGGGCAATCTGCATGTCGGCCGCCTTGGTGATGCAGTAGGTGCCGATGACGCCGGACCCCTTCAGGCCGCCGACCGACGAGACGATGATGACGGCGCCGTCTTCCCGTTCGGCCATGTCGGGGATGACCATGTTGCAGAGCCAATGATTGGCGCGGATGTTGTTGTGCAGGGTCTTGTCGAAGGCGTCGTCGGAAATGGTGGTGGCGGGCCCGAAATGGGGGTTGGCGGCGGCGTTGCACACCAGGATGTCGACCCGGCCCCACGCGGCCTTGGTCTTGTCGACCAGGTTCCGCAACTGGTCCTTGTCGGAGATGTTGCAGGGAATGGCGATTGCCTGGCCGCCGGCGTCGTTGATCTCGGCAGCGACCCGGTCGCAGACATCGGCCTTGCGGCTGGAAATCACCACCTTGGCACCGGCCTTCGCCATCTCCTCGGCGATGGCCTTGCCGATGCCCTTGGTCGATCCGGTGATCACCGCGACCTTGCCGTCCAATCGAAACAGATCCATCCCTGTATTCCTCTACTGATTTGTTACTTGCGACCCAATCTAATAGAAAACGCCGGTAAGTCGACCATGGGCAGAATAATGTGACTGCGACTTGTGGTCGTCGTTGCATTCTCAATTGCGGCATGGACCAGTCCCGTGCTCGCTGCCGATCCCCATAGCGTGTTCGAGTAGTGTTGCGGCCGACGACTTGGGCGTGTTTCATCATTAGGGAGCCACTGTGACCGTCTGGACATTTGTCGTTTTCTTTGGTGTCGCGTTTGGCGCATCGCTGACCGCCTGGGGGTTCGGCATGCTGACCAGACGGGGCGGGCAGGCATTGGCGAAAAGCGACCTGGCGCGCATCGGCACATATCTGCATCATGGCGACTCAGGCGATCCGTCGGCCAAAGATAAAACCGAACACGTTGTGCCGCTCAATTGGGCAGATGTGTACGCGCCGATGTTCGGCCAGGTCTTCGGTTCGCGGCTGTTCGGACTCCGCCGCCTTGCCATGACGTTGATCCTGACCGGCGTTGGGCCGGCTGTAACGGCATGTGTGTTGATGATTTCAACAGGTGAACACGGCTGGGCCGATTCTCGACTGTTTCTTCAACAGGACTTACCGCTGCCGCTCGTCGTCACAGCGATCGCCCATACCCTGGTGCCAATGTTCGTGACGCTCTGGCTAACCGGCGAAATCGTCCAGTGGCTGACGGCAAGGCAACAACCTCGCTGGACCATTGTCGGTATGTCCGCCGCCGCCCTGGGACCGATAGCCATCTGGGTGGCCTATGTTCTGGTCATCACCTTGTCGGCGTATCTTCGTGGGCAATCCGCTACCGGCGAACTTTCGGCAATGACCGGCATACCGCCCCTATGGACGGCCATGCCGGATGGAATTCTCGACTTTTTTGGTGGGAACGCGGTGCAAATCAGTCCCAGTTGGGTTCTGTTGAGCGCGTCGGTCTATGCCCTGTTCGCCGCGCCGGCTTGGCTGATAGTTTTTGCCTTAAGTTGGGGGGTGTTACGAATTGTCGGACGTTTCGGAGACCACGTGTACTTGTCGGGTCAAAAGATCTCCATCCTGACTGATCCACTCCGTGCATTGACCTATACCGACCAATTTTTGGTTGTTTTGTTTTTCGGTACCGTCTTTTTGTGGTTCGATTGATCAAGCGCGTTACACGGTTGTTGCTGCACCGGGAGAATTGTCCCAGACATTTGGGGCGTGGGCCATATCGATGCGACTCCGTTACACCATATTGACCGTTTTTTGGTTGTTGGCCGCCTCGGTAGACACCGGCCAACTGTTTGCCGCCGATCCGCACATCCTGTTCGAGGAACGCTGCGGCCGCTGCCACGACCACGCCGGACCCTTCGTCGCGGCGACCATCGTGCTGCGTGACGGACAGGCCTTCACCAAAACCGACGACGAACCGCTGGAGCCTTTCCTGCGCGACCACCGGCGGCACCTGTCGAACGCAGACGCGGTGGCTCTGGCGGCACACATGACACGTATCGCCCGACGGAACGGCCTGTTCCGAAGCAAATGCGGCATGTGCCACGACAACGCCCGCGACCTGGCGCGAACCATGCTCATCGAGCGCGATGACGGGATCTACGGCCGGTATTCCGGCCGCGACATGGCGGACTTTTTACGCAGCCATGGCCGCGCCACGGACCTGGAGGCCGGCATCCTGCTAACAATGTTACGTGAACAGTTGGCCGCGCTCGACCGCTAATCAGGGCACGAGCACCGCCGCGCCCTGCAAACGGCCTTCGCGCAGATCGTCAAGCGCCGTGTTGGCCCGATCCAGCGGATAAGGCACCGTGTGGGTCCGCACCGGCACCCGGGGCGCCAGGGCGAGAAACTCCTCTGCGTCTCTACGGGTCAGGTTGGCCACCGACTTGATGGTGCGTTCCTCCCACAGGATGCGGTACGGGAACGACGGGATGTCGCTCATGTGAATGCCGGCGCAGACCACCGTGCCGCCCGGCATGACGGCGCGCAGCGCCGCCGGCACCAGCGGCCCGACGGGCGCGAAGATGATGGCGGCGTGCAACGGTTCGGGCGCCGGAGCATCGGACGGCCCGGCCCACACGGCGCCCAGCGAACGGGCGAAGTCCTCGGCGTCCGTATCGCCCGGCCGGGTGAAGGCATAGATTTCGCGGTTCTCGAACAACGCCACCTGGCAGACGATATGGGCAGCGGCGCCGAAACCATAAATGCCCAAGCGCTTGCCCGCGCCGGCCATGCGGTAGGAGCGGTGGCCGATCAGCCCGGCGCACAGCAACGGCGCGGCCTCAACGTCGGAGTAGGCATCGGGCAGGGCGAAGCAGTAGCGCGCGTCGGCGACCGCGTGGTCGGCGTAACCGCCGTCGATCTGGTAGCCGGTATAGCGGGCGTCCGGGCACAGGTTCTCGCGCCCCGACGTGCAGTAATCACACGTGCCGCAGGAAAAGCCGAGCCAGGGTATGCCGACGCGCTGATCAATTGTGAAGTTGTCGACGCCGTCTCCGAGCGCCGCCACACGGCCGACGATTTCATGGCCCGGCACGATGGGCAGCCTGGGGTCGGGCAGTTCCCCGTCGACCACGTGCAGGTCGGTCCGGCAGACGCCGCAGGCGGAGACGTTCAGCAACACCTGACCGGGGCCGGGTGCGGGCGTCGGCCGGTCGACAGCGTGCAGCGCCTCGTGTGGTTTGTCGAGCACCATCGCGCGCATGGGTCGTTATCCTTCGTTCTCTCGCGTCACGTCACCGGAACCCTCGCATGCCGGGCTCCGTTGTTGACCCCGGATATACAACTCTAAATACTTGCGCGCGATTCGGTGACTGCGGAGGAATCATGCGGGCTTTCAACGCTGGTGCAAAGCTTTTCATCCTTGTGTGTGTATTGGCGCTGACGGCTTGTGCGGGCCCACCCGCCCCCTTTGAGCAAACGGCCTGGTGCCAACGTCCGGACGGCAAACTTGTCGCATCGTCGAATGGACACTGCGGACCGGACGACGGGTCACTGCTGCAAACCAAACGCCATGCAAGCATTGCGCACGAAACCGAACCGCGATCCAAAGACCGGCTCACCTGGCATGTGTACGACCGGATGATGAAAAAGTCGGGCGCCCTGTACAGAGCCTTCGACGGCGAGAAGGCGTACGCAAGCTGTATCAAATGGCGTTGGAGTAGCTACGTTTATCTTCACGCGCACGTGCGCCATCTCGTCATGCGGGCCAAGAGGAGCAGCATTCACGTCATTCCCGCTTCCAAGGCATTGGAACAATGTGCTGCGAAACAATCCGAGAAAGACTGCGGGTGCGTCCTTGTCGATCTCAATGGCACCAACGTCGTCGACTTACCCGACGACTACGTCAAAAAGGTTTTGGCAGACTAAGCACAAAACCGTCCCGCGCGCCGCGTTTCCCTATCCGCGGTCGTCGTCCTCGGCGAGGCCTTTCAAACGATACAACGCCTCGAGCGCTTCGCGTGGAGTCATTTCGTCGGGCAGCATCTCGTCCAGCGCCTCGGTCACCGCCGATGACGCGGCCGGTCCGGCCGGGGCCATGGACTGGGGCCGGGGCGCCGCCGCCGAAAAGAGCGGCAGGTCGTCGGCCAGGTTGGCGATGGCGCCGGCCTGTTCGCCCTGTTCCAGGATTTCCAGCACCTCGCCGGCCCGGGCGACGACGGCGGGCGGCAGGCCGGCCAGCTTGGCCACCTGGATGCCGTAGCTCGCCTCGGCGGCGCCGGGCGCGACCTCGTGCAGGAAGACCACGTCGCCCTGCCACTCCTTGACCCGCATGGTGTGGTTGCCGAGCGCCGGCAGCTTGACCGCCAGGGCGGTCAGCTCGTGGTAGTGGGTGGCGAACAGCGCGCGGCTCCCATTGACCGCATGCAGGTGTTCGATGGCCGCCCAGGCGATGGACAATCCATCGAAGGTGGCCGTGCCCCGGCCGATTTCATCGAGGATCACCAGCGAACGCGGGCCGGCCCGGTTGAGGATGGTGGCCGTCTCGACCATTTCGACCATGAAGGTCGACCGTCCCCGCGCCAGGTCGTCGGCGGCGCCGACCCGGCTGAACAGCTTGTCGACCACGCCGATGCGGGCCGAGGCGGCGGGCACGAACGAGCCCATCTGGGCCAACACGGCGATCAAGGCGTTCTGGCGCAGGAAGGTGCTCTTGCCGGCCATGTTGGGGCCGGTGAGCAGCCAGATGCGCTGGCCGTCCGTGTTATCCTCTCCACCCAGCAGACAGTCGTTGGGCTGGAACGCCGTCTCGCCGGTCGCCTCGAGGGCGGCTTCGACCACCGGGTGACGGCCGCCGTGCACGTCGAACACCAGCGAATCGTCGACCACCGGCCGCACATAGGACCGTTCCAGCGCCAGGTCGGCCAGCGCCGTGGCCACATCCAGCGCCGCCAGGGCCTGGGCCGCCGTGGCGATCCCGTCGGCCCGGGTCAGCACCTCGCCCGCCAGGTCGTCGAATAGGGCCAGTTCCATGGCCAGGGCCCGGTCGGCGGCGCGGCCGATCTTGTCCTGCAGTTCGCCAAGCTCCACGGTCGTGAAGCGCATCGCGTTCGCCATGGTCTGACGGTGAATGAAATCCTCGCCCGCCATCTTGTCGGCGTGATTGGCGCCGACTTCGATGAAATAGCCGAGCACGTTGTTGTGCTTGACCTTGAGAGTTTGCACGCCGGTCTGGCCGGCGTACTTCTTCTGCAGGGCGGCGATGTGGCGGCGGCTTTCGTCGCGCAGGGTGCGCTGCTCGTCCAGTTCGCCGTGATAGCCCGCCGCGATGAAGCCGCCGTCCCGGGTCAGCAGCGGCAAATCGGCGGCCAGCGCCCGGTCGAGGCGTTCGACCACCGCGGCATGATGGCCGAGCGACGCGGCGCAGGCATCGACACCGGCGGGCGGCGGGCCGTAGGCCGGACCGGCCAACGTATCGCGCAGGGCTTCCGCCTCGCGCAGGCCGTCGCGGATGGCCGCCAGGTCGCGCGGGCCGCCGCGGCCCAGGCTGATCCGGGTCAGCGCCCGTTCCAGATCGGGGCAGCGGCGCAGCAGAGCACGGACGTCGTTGCGCAGGTTGGCTTCGTCGACGAAGAACGCGACGTCATCGAGCCGGGCCCGCACCGCCGCCGGTTCCGTCAGCGGCGACGCCAGCCGGGCGGCCAGCAAGCGGGCGCCGGGTCCGGTGACCGTGCGGTCGATGACCGCCAGCAGGCTGCCCTGGCGCTCGCCCGCCAGGGTGCGCACCAGTTCCAGGTTGCGCCGGGTTGCCGCGTCGATGGCCATGGCGGCGCCCTGCTCCTGCCGCAGCGGCGGCCGCAGCCTGGGCAGCTTGCCTTTCTGGGTCACGTCCACATAGGCCACCAGGGCGCCGCAGGCGGCGATGTCGGCCCGGCCGAAATCGCCGAAGGCGTCCAGGGCGGCGACATCGTAAAGCGCCTTCAGGCGGGCCTCGCCGGAGACGCTGTCGAACTGGCCGGCCGGCAGGGTGGTCAGCCGTTCGCGCCAGTCGCCGAAGATCTCGAACAGCGCCGGGTCCTCGACCAGGCGTTCGGAGACCAGCACCTCGCCCGGCGACAACCGGGCCAGGTCGGCGGCCAGGCCGACCACCGAGGTGGGCGTCACCTGAAACTCGCCGGTGGACATATCGAGCCAGGCCAGCGCCAAGGCCTCGCCGGCCCGCGCCAGGGCGGCGAGGAAATTGTGGCTGCGCGCATCCAGCAGCGTGTCCTCGGTCAGGGTGCCGGGCGTCACCACCCGCACGACGTCGCGCCGCACCACGGCCTTGGAGCCGCGCTTCTTGGCTTCGGCCGGATCCTCAACTTGTTCACATATCGCCACCTTGAAGCCCTTGCGGATCAGGCGCTGCAGGTAGGTGTCGTGGCTGTGCACCGGCACGCCGCACATGGGGATATCGGCGCCTTCGTGCCTGCCGCGCTTGGTCAGGGCGATGTCCAGCGCCGCCGACGCGGCCACCGCGTCGTCGAAGAACATCTCGTAGAAATCGCCCATGCGGTAGAACAGGAGCGTGTCGGGATAGTCCGTCTTGATGGACAGGAACTGGGCCATCATCGGCGTCACGGCATTGCCCTTGTCCGCCGCCGGCTTCTTGATTGGGGATTGCGAAACGGTACGCGTCGCCATGGGGAAACGATAAGTCCATTCAGAAAATACGGGGACCGATTGTGCGGAACGGTCGGGCCGCCTAGTATGCCGCCGAGTGGCCCTGAGCACCAGCGGTTCACCGGAACAAACACGATCGGCGCCGTGTGGGAGGCGCCGGCGGATTACAGAGGGCCCCCGCGCGGGCAAAACGGTATGAGCGACGACGACAAGTTCGAAGGGATCTACAGCGAAGCGCTGCGCTTCCACACCCGGGGACGGCCGGGCAAGCTGGAGATCGTCCCGACCAAGCCCGTGGCCACCCAGGCCGACCTGTCGCTCGCCTATTCGCCGGGCGTCGCCGCGCCGTGCCTGGCCATCGCCGACGACGCCAACACGGCCTACGACTTCACCAACCGGGGCAACACGGTGGCGGTCATTTCCAACGGCACGGCCGTGCTCGGGCTCGGCAATCTCGGCGCGTTGGCGTCGAAGCCGGTGATGGAAGGCAAGGCGGTGCTGTTCAAGCGCTTCTCCGACGTGGACGGCATCGACATCGAGGTGAGCACCGAGGACGTCGACGAGTTCGTCAACTGCGTGCGTTTCCTCGGCGCCTCCTTCGGCGGCATCAACCTGGAAGACATCAAGGCGCCCGAGTGCTTCATCATCGAGCAGCGCCTGCGCGAACTGATGGACATTCCCATCTTCCACGACGACCAGCACGGCACCGCCATCATCGCCGCCGCCGGGTTCATCAACGCCCTCGACCTGACCGAACGCAAGATCGAGGAGACGACCCTGGTGGTGAACGGCGCCGGCGCCGCCTCGATCGCCTGTGTCGAACTGCTCAAGTCCATGGGCCTGCCCCACAACAACGTGACGCTGTGCGATTCCAAGGGCGTCATCTACCAGGGCCGGGAAGAGGGCATGAACCAGTGGAAGTCGGCCCACGCCATCGAGACCGACGCCCGGACGCTGGCCGACGCCCTGAAGGGCGCCGACGTGTTTTTCGGCCTCTCCGTCAAGGGCGCGGTCGACCAGGACATGGTGGCGTCCATGGCCCACAACCCGATCATCTTCGCCATGGCCAACCCGGACCCGGAGATCACGCCCGAGGAAGTGGCGGCGGTGCGCGGCGACGCCATCATGGCCACGGGCCGGTCGGACTATCCCAACCAGGTCAACAACGTTCTCGGCTTTCCCTACATCTTCCGCGGCGCGCTGGACGTGCGGGCCTCGACCATCAACGACGACATGAAAATCGCCGCCGCCGAAGCCTTGGCGGAGCTGGCGCGCCAGGACGTGCCCGACGAAGTGGCGGCGGCCTACAAGGGCGAGCGTCCGCAATACGGTCCCAACTACGTCATACCCGTGCCGTTCGATCCGCGCCTAATCACCCAGGTGCCGCCCGCCGTGGCCCAGGCGGCCATGGACACCGGCGTCGCCCGCCGGCCGATCATCGACATGGAAACCTACCGCCACGAACTGCAGGCCCGGCTCGATCCCACGTCGGGTTCGCTGCAGTTGATTTTCGACCGGGTACAGGCCGACCCCAAGCGGGTGGTGTTCGCCGAAGGCGAAGAGGAAAAGATCATCCGCGCCGCGCTCAGCTACCGCGCCGCCGGTTACGGCACGCCGATCCTGGTCGGCCGCGAACACCGCATCAAGGAAACCATGGAGACCATGGGCCTCACCGGTATCGAGGAACTGGAGATCGCCAACGCCAAGGTCAGCCCGCACCTGCAGCTCTACACCGATCACCTTTACGAGCGCATGCAGCGCCGCGGCCTGCTCTATCGCGACTGCGTGCGCTACGTGAACCAGGACCGCAACGTCTTCGCCGCGCTGATGGTGGCCAACGGCCACGCCGACGCCATGGTGACCGGCCTGACCCGGAGCTACCAGGTGGCCTACGACGACATCCGCCGGGTCATCGACCCGGTGCCCGGCCGGCGGGTGTTCGGCCTCTCGATCATGGTGTCGCGCGGCCGCACCGTGTTCATCGCCGACACCACGGTGCACGACCAGCCCACGTCGGTCGAGCTGGCCGACATCGCCATGCAAAGCGCCGACATGGCCCGGCGCCTCGGCCACGAGCCGCGGGTGGCGCTGCTCTCCTATTCCAACTTCGGCTACAAGGCGACCGGCCACGCCGAGCGGGTGCGCGACGCCGTGGCGCTGATGGACAGCCGCGACCAGGACTTCGAATACGACGGCGAAATGTCGCCCGACGTGGCCCTGAACCCCGAGATCATGGCGCTCTATCCGTTCTCGCGGCTCTCGGGACCGGCCAACGTGCTGGTCATGCCGACGCTGCACGCCGCCTCGATCGCGTCCAAGCTGTTCGAGGAGATGGGCGGCGGCACGGTGATCGGGCCGCTGCTGATCGGCCTCGACAAGCCGGCGCAGATCGTCCAGATGGGCACCAACGTCTCCGACATCGTCAACATCGCCGCCCTGGCGGCGTATGAGGCGTGATGTGAGCGATGGCACCGCGCCATCGTCGCCGGTGCGCCGCGCCCGGCCCGAGGAAGCAGAAGTGCTGACCGACCTGGTCACGCGTTCGAAGGCCCACTGGGGATACGACGAGGATTTCATGAACGCCTGCCGGGCCGAACTGGCGGTCACGGCGGCGCGCATCGCCCGCGAGAACCTGTACGTCTACGATGCCGGCGACGGGCCCGAAGGCACCTATGAGTTGGGCATCGACGGCGACGAGGGCGAGGTCGGCCTGATGTTCGTCGACCCGAACAGCATGGGCAAAGGCATCGGCGGCGCCTTGTGGCGGCACATGGAAGCGCAAGCCCGCGAGCGCGGCCTGCGCCGCCTGGTCATCGACAGCGACCCGCAGGCGGAAGGCTTCTACCAGGCCATGGGCGCCCGCACCATCGGCACGACGCCATCGGGCAGCATTCCCGGCCGCGAAATCCCGCATCTGGAGAAGGTGCTGTAGGGGTAGGGTTGAGGCGCGACAAGAGCCCTGTTCGGCCACAACGAGCGTGATCTTGTCCACACCGTGCACCGACTCCAAGTTGGAGGAGAAGGGCGAGGGCGGCAAAGATCATATGCCTTCAGCTCACGGTTTTGCTCTTTCGATGGCTCGGAGGTCCTGGGTCATCTTGGTCAGACGGCGGGACAATTTGCGCATTTCGTGGAGATCGCTGCGATCCACGTAAACGGACAAGGCGTCACGGATCAGGTTCATGGCCTCACGCAGACGTTGGGTGTCGCGGCTGCGCCGGGCTTGCGTTGCTAGAACGATGGCCAAGCCAACTGTCGCGTTGGCCCATTGTTTCGGGTGACTGTGTTCGTTGTACACCATGTTCGCTGCTCGATAGGCATCCGCCGCTGCAGGCAAGCTCTCCGGCCCGTTGTTGAATTTGTCCTGCTCACGCAATGTCTCGGCCAGAAAGTATTGAGTGCTGGCCCACAAGTCGGGGACCTCGCTTCGGGACATTTCCGTGAGGGCGGCACGATAGGCGGCAACCGCTGCCAGGCTGCTGTTCAAGTCATCACGCAGCAGGCTTAGCATGCGCAAGACGGCGCCAAGGCCGTATTGATCACGCCTCCATGATTCACGGTTCAATGCCCGCGTGCGCACTGTGAGGGCGGCTTGATAGACCTCCACGGACTGATCAAGCGCTTCGGTACTGTTGGTCATAGCGCCAAGAAAAAACAACGCCCTACCGAGCGCGCTTTGACTGCGTGCCCACGCGTTGGGAGCGATTTCGCGGCTTTGCACGGACAGGGCATTGCGAAAGGCGCCGATGGAATCACGCAGCACGTTCGGATCGAATTCGGTTTTGCTGCGCCTCAATAACGTATAGCCCCGCGCGAACTCTTCTGCCGCCCAGTCCTGAGGATTGCTTTCGCGCGACGCTACGAAAACCAATGCGCTGGGCATGGCGTGAAACAATGCAGGTAAAGTCGTAGCCAGACGCGGACTCCCCATCGCCGCTGTCGGGAGGATGGCGGCGAAAACTATGAACCACAACAGGACCATACGTGCGGTCACCGCACCATCTCTTTCATCTCGCTCAGCCGCTTCGCCAGCCGCTCGGCCATGACGGGCTCGCCGTCAATTCGGAAGGCGGCTTCGGCGTCGGTCATCAGGGCGATGGCTTCGGGCAGGGGCGCGGTGCTCTCAGACAACGCGGCCTTGAGTGCCAGCACGTCCGCCAGGCCAGCCTGTGCCAGGGCTCGATTGCGTGGATGGCGGTCGGGTGGCAGTTCGGTCAAGGCGGCGCGGTAGGCCGCCTCGGCGGCGGCCGTATCGCCGGCGGCGTCATCGCCGCCGTCTTGCGCCAAACCGCGTAATGCATCGCCCATGCCGAGTTGCGCGACGGCCCAGTCCAAGGGAAATTTTTCGCGTTCCCGTGCCGACGCCGATGCCTTGAACGCGGAGAGTGCTTGCTTGTGCAGTTGGTGCCGGGTTTCCGGATCCTGTGCCCGCGTATCGGCGACGATTTGGTCCAGCAGGACGGTCCCGAGGTCGTGCTGCGCGCCACCCCAGGCATAAGCCTGATCGGAAATGCTTGGATCCTGCAAGGACGCGCGGACCAGGGCGACGGCGCGGGTCAAGAAATCGCGGCGCTGTTCCTCCGGCGCGCGCTTGCTCATCGCCGCCAGGGTGAGGCCGCGCGCATTGCGGGTCATGGACAGATAACCGGAATGGCCGTACTTGATGAGCGTCTCATCGATGTGGTCGAAGACGGCGAGGGCCTGATCCAAACCGTCGCTCGCCGTATCGCGCCGGCCCAGGTTCAAGTACGCCAAGCCCAGCAGGACCTGTGTGTTGGCCCAAATGATGTTTGTGTTGTCCCAACTGAGCACCTCGAACGCCGTATTGAATTCGGCGATGGCCTCGTGCAAACGCTGCGTGCCGATCTCGCGCTCGCCCCACGTGGCCAGAGCCAGTCCGAGCGCGCTGTGCAGTTGGGCCCACAGGATATTGGGCGTGGATTTGGGCGCTAGGTCGCGGGTGAAAACGTCAAGGGCACCCCGCAAGGTGCCAATGGCGCCTTGCAAATGCCGATTGTCGCCCGAGTAAGCCCCTTGCAATGCCTGGCTGTTACCCAAATTCATGGCGGCAAAGGCCCATTCGTAGGTATGCGTTTTCCGGTCGAAATAGCGGTACGCTGACCGGCCGACAGCGATGGCCTCGTCCAGCACTTCGGTATCGAACGTCACGGCCCCGAGCCCGGTCAAGGAAGCGGAAAGCAGGATTTGGGCGAAATGCCATTCGTAGGGGTTACTGGTCCGCGAGATGTTTTCAAGCTGGCCGCGCATTTGCGCGATGCCCTGTTTGATCTGGGTGATTTCGTCCGCATCCTGCGCCTCAGCCGGCACCGACAGCAAAAGCGCGGTCCAGGTCACGAATACCAACTTCACCACCGTGCGCCCTGCCCGAAATCGTAATCGCATATCCCCGTTCCCCCCAACGGCGGCACTGATGATCGGCCGCACGAATAGGCAGCATAACCCAACGAGCCTACAGCCGGTATAGGCCATACCCATGTGACTATGCATTCGCGTCAAATCCGGAAAAGTCGCCCAGGCTTAAACAAAAGGGGCGCCGTGACGGCACCCCAGAAATTTGGCGTCCGCATCAGCGGACGCCGTTGCCGAGAATTCGGGTCAGCCCTTCTTGTCCGTTTTTGTCGTCGTCGTGGTCGTCGACGGGATGGTCGATTGCACGACCTCCTGAGGCGCCTTGACGGATTGGTTCATGTAAGGGCACGCCGTCGCGACGGAAGCGAAAGCCAGAGCCGCGGTGGCGGCGACCGCAATGGTCAAATAACGCATGATCATGCTCCA
>JANQFL010000011.1 GCA_028277845.1 Sneathiellales bacterium | reverse complement strand
CGACGATTGTGGGTAAACTATGGCAGCGCGCGAAATCGAGAAGGTTGATTTCGGTCGCGCTACGCCCTCATTGAACGGGACTCCATGCGGTTTTGTAGGGACGGCGTGCCCTGGTCCACACATTCCCAAAGATGCCATTGCCGATCAGAATACCCGTCAACACGAACGCGAAACCCACGATCAGCGGCACTCCGAGGGATTCGCCGATCAACATCACGCCCAGCACCATGGCGGTAATGAGATTAAGGGTGATGTACAGCGCCGTGGTCGTTGGCGGCGGCACATACGATCCACGCACCGGCAAGAGCACGCCACCCGGTTGACGCAGGGGACGCCGGGGCCGTCGGGTATCACCACGCTGTCCGCCGTTGCGCGGCAATGGAAGCGGCTTGCTTTTTGGGCCGTCCGCCGACATCTTGAAACGCACAGTACGCGGTGGACAATGGGCCGTGGGCGGCGGTTCCCACGGTGTCAGGCAGATGGAAAGGGCGTCCGGTATGGAATTCGAATATTCCGATAAAACCAAGGAGTTGATGGAACAGGTGTCCGATTTCATGGATCGGCACGTTTATCCCAACGAAAAGCTCTTTACCGAGCAGATCGACGAGGGTGACCGCTGGCAACCCGTGCCGATCGTCGAGGAATTGAAACCCTTGGCCCGTGAAGCCGGCTTGTGGAATCTGTTTCTGCCGGAAAGCGAATATGGCGGCGGCCTCAGCAACATGGAATATGCGCCGCTGTGCGAGATCATGGGCCGCTCGCCCATGGCGGCCGAGGTGTTCAATTGTTCCGCCCCCGACACCGGCAACATGGAAGTCCTGGTGCGTTACGGCACCGAGGAACAGAAAAAGCAGTGGCTGGAACCGTTGCTGGCGGGCGAGATCCGGTCGTGCTTCGCCATGACCGAGCCGGCGGTGGCGTCCTCCGATGCCACCAACATCGAATCGCGCATCGAGCGTGACGGCGACGAATACGTCATCAACGGCCGCAAGTGGTGGACCTCCGGCGCCGGCGACCCGCGCTGCAGGATTTCCATCTTCATGGGCAAGACCGATCCCAACAACCCCGACCGCCACAAGCAACAGTCCATGATCCTGGTGCCGATGGATGCCCCCGGGGTCAAGGTGCTGCGACAATTGCCGGTGTTCGGCTATGACGACGCGCCGCACGGCCATGCCGAAGTGTTGTTTGAAAACGTCCGTGTGCCGGCATCGAACATGCTGCTCGGCGAAGGGCGCGGATTTGAAATCGCCCAGGGCCGCCTCGGTCCCGGCCGCATCCACCATTGCATGCGCCTGATCGGTCTGGCTGAACGGGCGCTGGAAGACATGTGCAAACGAACCAAGAGCCGGGTCGCCTTCGGCAAGCCGGTGGCCGAGCATACGGTGACCCTGGAGCGCATCGCCGAGTCGCGCATCGATATCGACCAATCCCGTCTGTTGACGCTCAAGGCGGCGTATATGATGGACACCGTCGGAAACAAAGTCGCGCGCAAGGAAATCGCCATGATCAAGGTGGCGGCGCCGAACATGGCGCTGCGCGTCATCGACCGCGCGATTCAGGCCCATGGCGGCGGCGGCGTCTCGGACGACTTCGGCCTGGCCAAGGCCTATGCCGGCGCACGGACGTTGCGGCTCGCTGACGGGCCGGATGAGGTGCACCGCAACCAGATCGGCAAGCTGGAACTGCGGCGCTTCAACTAGGCACTCATAGGTACGATCGGACGGACCTTTACCGTCTGTCTCAAATTGTTATTCCGGGATTATACAAATGGACGTTACGAGTTGTTTTTCCGCCACCTATGGGGAGGCGCGTCAGAAATTTCTGCAGGCCTGCGAGGCGGCCGGCGCCACGGTCTTCAGCCATCGCAATCCGAATTCAGGGCCGGACGGCGGCGAACTGTTCGCCGATACGGCGTGGATCGGCCCGTTCGACGCGTCGCGGGTTCTGGTGGCCAGTTCGGCCACGCACGGCGTGGAGGGGCATTGCGGATCGGGTTGTCAGATCGGGCACTTGCGGGCCGGTGATTACGAAAACCTGCCGGCCGACACGGCCGTGCTGCTGGTCCACGCCATTAACCCTTACGGTTTCGCCTGGTCGCGCCGGGTCACCGAGGACAATGTGGATTTCAACCGCAACCACATCGATTTCGACGAACCCGTTCCGGCCAATC
Organism: Sneathiellales bacterium; assembly: GCA_028277845.1. GTDB lineage: Bacteria > Pseudomonadota > Alphaproteobacteria > JANQFL01 > JANQFL01 > JANQFL01. The sequence continues at coordinate 326,935 of JANQFL010000011.1, read as the reverse complement.
CCAACTACGGCAGCGTGCATGCCATGCTGGTGCCGGACGACTGGCAAGGCGCCGCCCGGCAGGCGGCCGAGGACGCGATCAAGGAGTTCATCGCCGAGAACGGCCAGATGCATTTCCAGGCCTGTGTGACCGGCGGCCAGTATGAATTCGCCGATGGGCTGTTTTATGGCGGAGTCAGGCCGACTTGGTCCCGTCATACGCTCGAGCGAATCATCGCCGACCGTTTGCGCGGCCGTCGTGCGGTGGCCGTCATCGACTATCACACCGGTCTTGGCCCCTATGGGCACGGCGAACTGATTTGCGTTCATGAACCCGGCAGCGAGGCACTGAACCGTGCACGGGCATGGTACGGCCCGGATGTGACGTCCCCGGCCGAAGGGTCCTCGGCATCCGCGGTGGTCGAGGGCAGCATCGCCGACACCTACGAACGCCAGTTGAGCGAAGAAACGGTGCTGACCGTGGTGGCGATCGAGTACGGTACCTTGCCGGTACTGGACGTGCTCAACGCCCTGCGGGCCGACAACTGGCTGCATCTGTATGGCGACGTCGATTCGGAATTGGGGCGGGAAATCAAGGCACAGATGCGGGCCGCGTTTTACCAGGACCAGGACGACTGGAAGTCCATGATCTTCGGCCGGTCGGAGGAAATCACGCGTCAGGCCTTGACGGGGCTCCGTCAGGTCTGATCAAAACACGGGAATCCCATTCGGTTTGAACCGTCGATTTATCCGGCGGCCTGCGAGTTGCCGGTGGCGGCCGAACGTTTCTGTACCGCGACGCCGGTGCAGCGTTCTATGGCGCCAAACAGTTTGTGCGGTTCGATGGGCTTGGAGACATAATCGGTCATGCCCGCGGCAAGGTACTTTTCGCGATCTCCCGCCATGGCGTTGGCCGTGAGTGCAATGACGGGAATCGACGATACTCGATCTTCCATGGCGCGGATCTTCCCGACGGCGGTTACGCCGTCCATCACCGGCATTTGCACATCCATCAACACCACATCGTAATGTGTGCGCAGCACCGCGGCGACGGCCTCCTGTCCGTTGTCGACCACATCGGCATCGATGCCCGCCTTGTTCAGCATGGTGCGGACGAGCATTTGATTGATGGCGTTGTCTTCCGCGACAAGGACACGCAACGGCCGGTCGACCGCATTCGACGCCGTGACGTTGAGGCTGCTGTCCTCGTCAAGTATTGAAAGTTGGCTGGCGTCCGCCAGTTCACATCTTACCGTGAACCAGAAAACCGACCCTTCGCCCTCGATGCTCTCGACTCCGATCTCACCATCCATCAAATGCGTCAATTGGCGGCAAATGGCCAAGCCTAGTCCGGTGCCACCGAATTTACGCGTGATCGATGCATCCGCCTGGGTGAATTTTTCGAATAGATAACCCTGGATGTCGTCGGAAATGCCGATCCCCGTGTCTCGAATTTCGAATCGCAATCCGATGGTGTCGCCTTGCGGTGCATCCGCCGATGCACGCAATTCGATTTTGCCCGAGGGCGTGAATTTTACGGCGTTGCCCAACAGGTTGAACAAGATTTGACGGATGCGGACATGATCAGCTTTGATCGCCTGCGGCAGGCCTTCCGATAGCTGGACGCCGAATTCGAGCCCTCTGTTTAGAGCCTGGGATTCGAAATGGGATGCCGATGTCCGGACGAGCTTGTGCAGGTCGAAGGGAACCATCTCCAATTCCAGTCGACCGGATTCAATCTTCGACAGGTCCAAGACGTCATTCAACAAGGCCAGCAGCGTTTCGCCCGAATGACGGATGGTTTCCAGGTGTTTTCGTTGTTCCGGGTTCAATTGAGAGGAGCTCAAAATATCGGCCGCGCCTAACACGCCGTTCATGGGCGTGCGGATTTCGTGGCTCATTGTGGCCAGAAACTCCGATTTGGCGTTGTTGGCGGCCATGGCCTGCCGCGCGGACTCCTCCGCCGCCAGCTTCGAATCTTCCAGGACCTGTTCCTGTTTCTTGCGTTCCGTGATGTCGACATAGGTTGTCACGAAACCGCCACCGGCCATTGGGCTGCCGCGCACTTCGATAAAACGACCGTCGCCGAGCTGTCGTTCAAAACAGTGCGGCTCGAAATCGCGCGCCAGATCAACGCGTTCCCGGACCTGCTCCTCCGGATCACCCGGACCATATTCACCCCGCTCTGCGTTGAAGCGGATGACATCGGCAAAATCCGATCCCTCCTTGAAACGGTCCGCTGGAAAGTCGAGCAATGTGATGAAGGTCTGATTGAACGCGGCCAACTTCAGGTCGGCATCGAAGACGCTGATGCCGCCGGGAAAACTGTCGATCGACGCCTGCAGTACCTCTTTGGCGCGTCTGAGTTTCTCTTCGTTTTGCTTGATGTCGGTGATGTCATTCCAAACACCGACATAACCGCCATCCTTGGTCCGGCGTTCCGTGACCTTGAACCACCGGCCATCGGCGATTTGGCGCTCCACGGATTCCTGACCCTGCTGATGCAGGCGCAGGCGCTCGGCAATCCATTTCTGTTCCCGCCCGATGGCCTGTTTCACCATACCGCGTGCCGCGATCGTTTGGATCATTTCGCTGAATGTGACACCGGGCCGGATCAGATCGCGTATGAACGAGTTCACCGAAATGTAACCCTTATTGTAGGTCACCAGCCGATCGTGTTTGTCGTAAAGCGCAAAACCCTCGTTTATCGTCTCGATGGCGTCGTGGAGCGTGCTTTCCGCCTTGCCGGCGGCCGCCGAAGCCGCTTGGGCCTGCTGCCAGGCCAAGCGCAGACCACGAAACGCGAAGAGCCAGGCCAGCACCAATACGACGACGATGACGGCAATCAGAACTATGCGGTCCCGCAGGGCTTGTTCCGCCAGCCGCCGGTCGGCTTCGGTCCGAATTTCCACGAATTCATGGAATGCCTCGAGGCCGTCCTTGTAGATCTTTTTCTGATCCGTATAGGCCTTGCTGATCAACAGGTTCTTCGCGGTCGGGCGCTTGCCTTTGCGTAGCAATTCGAGGACTTCGGTTCCCATGGCGACGAGTGCCTTGTTTGCGATGTAAGTCGCATCGCCAAGGGGCCCCAGGCTGGCCTCCGGCAGGAGCTGCCGGGCGGCTTCCAGCGCCTCATCGAGTTGCGGGACGTGGTGTTCGTAACGTTCGATCCAGCGGTTGTCCGCGGTTTCCGCCGCCATGTGTGCGGACATGGTGAGAATTTCGTCGAGCCTGGCGATCTCGCCCAACAGATGTTCGGCGCGCACAATCTTGTCGACGGCGTTTTCGCGGGCTTCCAAATCGTCGAGCAGACAGATTCCGAGCCAGATCAAAGCGGCCAGGGAAAGTGCGGTGCCTGCAATGGCCGTGATGACCGACCGGGGTAGACCCGTTGTGACTTCCTTGTCGTCGAACACGCGGTCCTCGCGGGACGTTGTTCCTCGGTCCTCAGAAGTACACGCTGGTGGTTAACGATTGGTAACGAATTGTGGAGATCAGCGGAATTACAATCAGCCCATGGCTTCGACCTGTGCCCAACCGGCTTCGGCGATCGGCCGTGCCAGCTTGCCGGTTTCGACGGCATGCTTGCTGGCGGCGGTACCATCCCGCACCCGGCCCATGATCCCCTGTGCGATTCCCGCCAGCCGGAACATGTTGTAGGCCATGTAGAAATCCAGGTTGGGAATCCCGTCGCGCCCGGTGCGGCGGCAATAGGCGTCGACATATTGTCGTTCGGTCGGAATGCCCAGGCTCTCCAGGTCGACGCCGTCGAAGCCACGGAACACGTCGGGTGCCAATCGCCATGGCATGAGATGATAGGCGAAGTCGCCGAGGGGGTTGCCCAGCGTGGACAATTCCCAATCCAGGACCGCCAGGACGCGGGGCTCGGTCGGGTGGAAGACCATGTTGTCCAGCCGGTAGTCGCCGTGGACCACGGATACGTCGTCTCCCGGTGGAATGTTTTCCGGTAGCCAGACGATGAGCTGTTCCATGGCGTCGATCGTTTCGGTTTCCGACGCCTTGTATTGCTTGCTCCACCGGGCGATCTGGCGTTCGAAATAGTTTCCGGGCTTGCCGAAATCGTCCAATCCGATCGCGGCATAATCGGCGCTGTGGATCTTGGCGATCACGTCGTTCATGGCGTCATAAATGGCGCCGCGGTCCGCCGGTTCCATGCCGGGGAGCTGCGGCTCCCAGAATATCCGGCCCTCCACGCAATCCATCACGTAGAACCAGGTGCCGACCACGTCCTCGTCGGTGCACAGACAGTAGGTTTTCGGTACCGGCACGTTGGCTTTCGCCAGGGCGGTGATTACCTTGTATTCGCGGTCGACCGCATGGGCGGACGGCAGAAGGGTGCCCGGCGGTTTGCGCCGGAGAACATACTGTTTGTCGCCGGCCTTGAGCCGGTATGTCGGATTGGACTGACCGCCTTTGAACTGTTCGACCTCCAACGGGCCGGTGAAATCCTCGATCTGGCCTTTCAGATAGTCTTCCAACTTGGCAACGTCGAATTTATGGGCCTCCCGGACCGGTTGCGTGCCCGAAAATTTCTCTTGTCTGGTGTTCATGTCACACTCGGCTGCAAATACGTGGTCGCTTGAATGTTACCGGAAAAGGGCGCGCCGCACAGTAGGGACTATTGGCCGGTTTGGGGACCGTAGCGGTACACCCATACCTTGTTGCCCTTGCTTGTCAGAACGAATACCCCATGCCGTTCGTCGAAGTAACCGGCTGACGTTAATCCGAACACACCGGCGCCTTTTGGATCGAGCGTTGTCCAGCGGTTGGTGTCGAACGAATAGGCCTTCAACCACTTGCCCGGGTTCGCGAGCAGGAACACGTCGTTCACCGTGTCGTAGTCGAACACGGTGACGGAATCGCTTGCGCCGGTGGCGGGGTCGTCGTGCACCTTCGACCATCTGTTCGTCCGCAAGTCCAACACATAGACACCCGGACCTCTGACCGCCACGAGCTTTTTATGTTTCGGGCTGTACGCGACCTGCATCGACGGTCTGGGGAATTCATCGCTCGTCCACTGATAGAATTTGGACCGGTTGTTGGTGTTCAGGCGCGTCCATTGATTGGTGACCCCGTCGAAAGCCCAGACGCCGTCGTCGTCGTTCCATTCGGCGACGAACCAGATGGATTTTCCCAGATCCTGAACGTAATGCAGCGTGCCGCCGAAACCGGCCATTTTGGGATTGAACACGGAACCTGTCTGGCGCTGCCAATGGCCGACATCGGGGTCGAGAGTCCACAGGTTGGAACCTCGCCGGAGTTTGCTCTTCAACGCGTTCGGATCCTGATTGGTGTATCGGGCGTACGTCTCCAGATACTGGCTGCCGTCGCTGAGAACCGCCCACATCAACCGGCCGGTACGCCGGTCGTAGGTGATCGCGTCCCATGTATGTCTGGGGTAGATCGGTCCGCCGTTTCGGGTTTGCAGCGTGCCATCTTTCAAGACAACGTTTTCGGTAAACCACGACTTGAGAAACCGCCTGGCTTTCGCGCTGTTGTTCTTCGCCACCGCCGTAAGGTTTCGGTTGAGGATATGGTGATCGCCACCGTCCGGCGGGAAAATCAAATTCCATGAATTGGAACGCAGATGGTATTCCCAGGCGTCGTTCAGGACGTGGGGGACGCCATGATTGCCACCCGCGTACAACGCGGTGTCCCGGTCGGGTGCGTACGCCATCTTGTTGCCGAAATCCCTTCGGTAAGGACCGCCGGGGAACAAGTGGCGCCACTTTTCGATATCTTTCCCGCGGACTTTGAAGTTCGGCAGGATTGCCGACGTATTGGGCGGCAAATTCTCCACGATGCCCACCACTTCGGCATCGTCCTGGTAGATATCCCGCTTTTTCCGGACCTCTTGAAAAGTCCCCAGTTCGAGTTTCGGGCCGTCCTTGCCGGTGCTGCGGGCAGGCGGTTTCGCAACCGGCTTTGTCTGCGCCTTTGCCGGGCTTGGCGGCTCCGGCCGGCTGCCAAACTGGATCTTGGCGATGTCTTCGGGATCGATCGGCAGGTTGTGAACCTGACCGTCGGTCGTGCGAACGCGCATGTCCGCGAACGAGGCGGGCGCCAAACAAACCGACAGGGCGACCGCCGCGGCAATCGTGGACGGCAAAAGCGGTCTGTCAAAAAAATCGGTAACGGCGATCATGGTTGTTCCTACGCCGATCTGCCGACCAGCACGCAGCCGCCCGCGATCAACAAAGTGCCCAGGATTCGCATCGGCGTGACGTTTTCACCGAGGACAAAGGCCCCGAACCCCATGGTCACCAGAAAGCTGATGCCCACGAACGGGTATGCCACGGACAAATCGGTCTTCGACAATACCCAAATCCACATCGATACGCTCAGACCGTAGATCGACAGACCCAGCCAGATCAGCGGCGACATGAGCGCCGCCAACACGGCATCGCTCACATTGCTTTGCATGGCCGCCTGCATGTCCGGTCTGGCGACGGCCATTTTCAGCGCGAGTTGCCCGAACGCCGAAAACACCACGGTAAAAAGAATGAATCCCAGCAGGAACAGTGTCATCGCTTTACGGCTTTCTTCCGTTTTTCCATCAGGCATGCGCCGTCCGGAGCATTGCTCCCGACGGGCCGACAATGAGACGACTATCGTCGGGCCACGGCCCGCCAGCCAATATCCGTTCGGCAGAAACCTTCCGGCCAGTCGATAACGCCGACGGCCTCATAGGCGCGTTGCTGGGCACTCGCAACCGATCGGCCAAGTGCCGTCACGCCGAGGACGCGGCCGCCCGTCGCGATCACGGCCCCGTTCGATTTCGCGGTTCCGGCGTGAAAAACGGTGACGTCGGGAAGGTCGTTGGCGGCATTCAGATTGTAAATCTCGGAGCCCTTTTCGTAGGCGCCCGGATAGCCCCGTGCCGCCATGACGACGACAAGCGCCGTTTCGGGCTTCCAGGACGGCTGGATCCGGTCCAGCGTCCCGTCGCAGGTCGCCAGCAGCAGCGGAAGCAGGTCGCTGTCCAGCCTGCTCATGAGAACCTGGCATTCCGGATCGCCGAAGCGGATGTTGTATTCCAGCAGCTTGGGCTCGCCGCCGTCGATCATCAAACCGGCGAACAGCACGCCTTTGTAGGGCCGGCCTTCCGCCGCCATCGCCGCCACCGTCGGCCGGATGATGGTGTCGAGGACCTTCCGTTCCATGGCCGCGTCGACAATGGGCGCCGGAGAGTACGCCCCCATCCCGCCGGTGTTGGGGCCGGTATCGCCGTCGCCGACCGCCTTATGGTCCTGTGCCGACGCCAGCATGAGCACGGACGTTCCATCCACGAGCGCGAAACAACTGGCCTCTTCGCCCCGCAGGAACTCTTCGATGACGATTTCCGCCCCTGCGCTGCCGAACCGGCCGCCCAGGATATCGTTGATCGTGTCTTCGGCTTCGTCTTTGGACCGGGCAATGACCACGCCCTTTCCGGCCGCAAGGCCGTCCGCCTTGATGACGATGGGTAAACACTGGTCGCGGACATAGGATTTGGCAGCCTCGGCGTCAGTAAAGCGGGCGTAGGCCGCCGTCGGAATATCGTATTTGGCGCACAGGTCCTTCATGAAGCCCTTGGACCCTTCGAGGACGGCGGCGGCGGCGTCCGGCCCGAACGCCTTGATCCCGGCTCCGGTCAAGGCGTCGACCAGCCCGGCGACCAGCGGCGCCTCCGGGCCGACCACGACAAAGCCGATGCTTTCGGATTTGCAAAAACCGATCAGTGCGGAAAAGTCCTCGCCATCGATGTCGACACACTGGGCCACGTCGGCGATCCCGCCGTTTCCCGGGGCGCAGTACAGGTTTTCAACCGATGCGGATCTGCCCAGGGCCCAGCACAGGGCATGTTCCCGTCCACCGGACCCGACGACAAGGACGTTCATGATGACAAACCTCTCTGCTACAGATACGCATGCGGTCACGGCGGATTTCAAAGCCACGGCCCGGAAAGCTTTTCGCTCCTTGAACCCTCTTGTATCATAGCGGCCGTCATGAACAAATTGACCAGATTCGGCTAGTCCACAGTGTCCGACCCATCCTCCGCCCCAGCGTCGAACATCCCTGTCTTTTCCGTCAGCGAACTCAGCGCCCGCCTCAAGCGCACGGTCGAGGACGCCTTCGGCCGGGTGCAGGTTCGGGGCGAGATTTCGGGGTTCAAGAAGGCGGCGTCCGGCCATCTCTACATGTCGCTCAAGGACCCCGACGCGGTGATGGACGCCGTGTGCTGGCGCGGCACGGCCGGGCGTTTCCGCTTTCAGCCGGAGGACGGCCTGGAGGTCGTCTGCACCGGAAAACTGACCACCTACGCGGCCCGCTCCAAATATCAGCTGGTGATCGAACATATGGAGCCGGCCGGCGTAGGGGCCCTCATGGCCCTGCTCGAGGAACGGCGCAAACAGCTGGCCGCGGAGGGGATATTCGACGCCGACCGCAAGCAATCGTTGCCGTTTCTGCCCGAAGTGGTTGGCGTGGTGACGTCGCCGACCGGCGCGGTCATCCGGGACATTCTGCACCGTCTGGCGGACCGTTTCCCCCGCCGGGTGCTGTTGTGGCCCGTTTTGGTTCAAGGCGAAAAGGCCGCCGATCAAGTGGCCGGCGCCATTCGCGCCTTCAACCGCCTGACGCCGGGTGGCGACATTCCGCGGCCGGACGTTCTGATCGTGGCCCGCGGCGGCGGCAGTATCGAGGATCTCTGGGCCTTCAACGAGGAAGTGGTCGTCCGCGCGGCGGCGGACAGCCAAATTCCGTTGATTTCGGCGGTCGGGCACGAAACCGATACGACGCTGATCGATCTCGCCGCGGACCGCCGGGCACCGACGCCGACGGCGGCGGCGGAGATGGCGGTGCCGGTGCGGTCGGACCTGGTCTACACCGTGCTCGACCTGCAGCGCCGGATTGCCGGGGCATGGTCGCGGCAACTGGAAAGCCACCGCCGGGCCCTGGTCGGCGCGGAACGCGGATTGCGCGATCCGCGCGAATTGGTGGCTGCCAGGGCACAACGGTTGGATGACTTGAGCGAACGGCTCGCCACGGGACTGACGGTTGGAATCGAACGGCGCCGTGGCCGCTATCTCGAAATCGCCGGAGGCCTGCGCCCGGCCACCCTGGGCCGCAGGATGGCGCAAGACAGCCAGACTCTCGCCCGTCTGGCGGCCGACCTGCAGCGTGCCGGACGTCTGGTTTGGGACGCATGCCGGCGCCGCTTGGAAGAACAGGAAAAGTTGCTCAAGACCCTCTCCTACCACGGGGTGCTAGAACGGGGCTTCGCCGTCGTGCGGGAGGCGGGCGGTTCGCCGCTGGTCTCCGCGGCCGGTGCCGCCCCGGGTACGGCGCTTGATATCGAGTTTCATGACGGTCATGTGGCGGCAACGGTGGGGAGTGACGCCGGCGCGCCGACCAAATCCGCGCCGAAACCGAAGCGCAAACCGTCCAAGTCAAAGCCCTCGGACGGATCTCAAGGAACCTTGTTGTGATCCGTCTTGCCGTTGCCTGCGTGGTTCTCTTGTGGACGGTCTTCTCGGTGCAGGCCGCATCGTTGTCGCTCGACGGAAGGTTCGAACAGGGCGGCATGGTCATCGGCACCGTCCCGCCGGGCAGTACAGCCGCCGTCAACGGTACGCGCGTGCGGGTTTCGCCGGATGGTGTGTTCGTTTTCGGATTTGGCCGCGATCACGGCCCCGACGTCGGCATCGCCGTGACCTATCCCGACGGCGGCGGGGAAAAACGCCGGCTCAAGGTGGCCAAACGCCAATACCGCATCCAGCGCATTGACGGCTTGCCGCCGAAAATGGTGACGCCGCCGCCCGACGTGCTCAAGCGTATTCGCGCGGAAAACGCCCGAATCGCCGCCGTGCGCCGGCGCGACAGTGCCACGACCTGGTTCGCCGATGGGTGGATATGGCCGGCCCGGGGCATCGTCAGCGGCGTGTTCGGCAGCCAGCGGGTGTTGAACGGCAAACCGCGCCGTCCTCATTACGGCATCGACGTGGCCGCGGCCAAGGGAACGCCGGTGGTCGCGCCGACGGACGCGGTCGTCGCCATGGCCGAGGGCGATCTCTATTACACCGGTGGAACGGTGATGCTGGACCATGGCCATGGCATCACGTCTGTCTACTCCCATCTGTCCAGGGTCACCGTCAAAGCCGGGCAGACCGTTGCACAAGGGGACGTGATCGGGGCCGTCGGCAGCACGGGCCGGTCCACGGGGCCGCATTTGGACTGGCGCATCAACTGGTTCAAGGAACGGTTGGATCCGGCGTTCCTGGTCCCGCCGATGCCAAAAAACTAAGTCGTCCGTTGCGGGCTATTTGGGCCACCGGTTGTGCAGCCACAGCCACTGGGCCGGTTCTTCCCGGATCCAGCGTTCGAACAGCCGGTTGATCTTCAGCATGGCGTTGTAGATGTCCCGATCGCGGTCGCCGGTGGTTTCGAAGTGCAGTGGCGGTTCGATGACCAGTTTGAAATGGGCGCCGTGGGTCCGCACGATGTGGGCGGGCAGCACCGGGATGTCGAAACGCAACGCCAGTTCCGCCACCGCCGGCGCGGTCATGGCGTCCTGGCCGAAAAACGGCACGGCGATTCCGTCGTTCATCTTCTGGTCCACCAGCATGCCGAGATGCTCGCCGGCGCGAATGGTCTTGAGGATCTGGCGCGCGCCGTCCCGGCCCTTGGGGATCAAACCGGCGGCCACATTGTCGCGCATGCGGATGATGACGCCGTCGGAGATGGGGTTGTTCATGGCCCGGTAGACTTGCACCAGGCCGATGCCCATGGCCTTTGCCCCGGCGGCGTTGAGCTCCCAGTTGCCCATATGGCCCGAGATGAAAATCCCGGCCTTGCCGTCGTCCCGCAGGGCTTCGGCGTGTTCCGGGTTGATCGTCGTGATGCGGTCCAGGGCGAAGTCCCTGTCGCCGAATTTTTTCAGATGGGGATATTCGGCGGCGACCCGGCCGAGATTGTCCCACATGCCGACGATCACGTCGCGGACCTGGGCGTCGGACAGGTCGGGCAGGGCGCGCCGTATGTTGCGCTCGGCCCGCCGGTTGATCCCCAGCCGGGGGCCGATAGCGCGGGCCAGCCAGCCGCCGAAGTTGGACGCGGTATCGACCGGCAGTGCGCCCAGAACGGCGAACAGCAGTTTCAGGCCGGCCGCCTCGGCCCGGTACCGCACGCCGTTCGTCACGATGCGGCCTTTGTACGCCGTATGCGGGCGATCATCGGGGCCAGCAGGTGTTCCAATGCGGCCGGATCGGCAAATTCCATGACCACGGACAGGGTTTCGACCATAGGGCGGGCGTCCGGGCGCAAACGCACGGCGTCCTTCTCCGTCGTGACCAGCTTGGCGCCGTGTCCGGCGGCCTCCTCGGCCATGCGCATGATCTCGTCCGGCGAATAGGCGTGATGATCGGGAAAGGCGTGGGCCGCGATGATGTGGGCGCCGGCCTGCTGCAAGGTCTCGAAGAATTTTTCCGGCCGGCCGATACCGGCGAACGCCACGACGCCCTGATTGGCGAAGGTGTAAACCTCGGGCCCCGGCGCGATGCGCGCCCGCAACATGGGCTTGCCGGTTCCGGTCGTGCGGACCTGCGCCTGGTCGGTCTCCGCCGACACGAGTCCCACAAGCACCACCGCATCGGCTCGCTTCATGCCGTCCGCCACCGGTTCACGCAGAGGCCCGGCGGGCATGACCCGGCCGTTGCCGACGCCGTATTGCGTGTCCATGACCACAATAGAGAGATCCTTGTGCAGTGTCGGGTTTTGATGTCCGTCGTCCATGACGATGATCTGCGCACCGGCCTCGATGGCCGCGTGGGCGCCGGCGGGACGGTCGGCGCTGACCCAGGTCGGCGCCATGGCGGCCAGCAACAAAGGCTCGTCACCCACGTCGGCGGCGGTGTGCTGCGCGGGATCGACCCGCACCGGCCCCTTCATCGACCCGCCATAGCCGCGCGACAAAAAATGCACCGCACAACCCTCCGCTTTCAGATGGCTGCCGATGGCCAGCGCCGCCGGCGTCTTGCCGACGCCGCCCGCGACCAGATTGCCGACACAGATGACCGGCACCGGTGCCTGTTTCGGCGTCGTGCGTTTGAATCGCCGGCGGCCGGCCCAGGCATACAGCGCGCCGAGCGGGGCCAGAACGACAGGCCAGGGACTGGCCGATCCTTTGCGCCAGAAGTCAGGCGTTCGCATGGATGGGCTCGTCCTCTGCGGGAGTTCCGCCGTCGGGCAGGTGCCGGTAAATTTCCGCCAGGATCAGATCGAGAATCTGGGTACTGGCCGCGGCTGCGGTGGCCGCCGACGCGACCCGCTGCCGGACGATGTCCGGGGATTGCAGCAGGCGCGACAGCTCCTGTTCCAGGGCAGGACCGTCCTCGACCAGACGCGCCGCCCCGGCCGCCGTCAGTTCGCCGTACACGTCGCCGAAGTTGAACACGTGCGGCCCGTGCAGGACGGTGCAATCCAGACGCGCCGCTTCCATCGGGTTCTGGCCGCCGTGCGCGACCAGCGAGCCGCCGATGAACGCGACCTCGTGCAGCCGGTAGAACAGGCCCAATTCGCCGAGGGTGTCGGCGACATAGATGTCCGTCTTGTCGTCCGGCCGTTCACCCAGACTGCGGCGGGCGATGGTCAGTCCCTGACCCGCCAAGGCGGCCTGAATGGCTGCGCCCCGTTCGGGATGGCGCGGCACGATGGTGGTCAGCAGGCCGCTCAAGGAATCCTTCAGCGCCTTGTGGCAGACCGCGGCGGCCGCTTCTTCGCCGTCATGGGTGCTGGCGGCCAGCCAGCGGGGCCGGTCGGCCATCAACAGGGACAAGTCTTTGAGAGCGTCCGGGTCGGCCGGCAATGGCGGGGCGGCCGCCTTCAGGTCACCGCAATAGCGCGCGTCTTTGGCCCCCAGTTCGTTGAGCTGCCGCGCCTCCTTGTCGGACCGCGCGAAGCAGGCGGCGAACGATTGCAGAATGGGTCCGATAACGTTCGGCTGGCGGCGCCAACGGCGGTAAGACTGGGGCGACAGGCGGGCGTTGATCAGCATCATCGGCACGCCGCGCCGGTGGGTTTCGAGAATGAGATTGGGCCAGAACTCCGATTCGAGCCACAAGGCCAGATCGGGGTGCCAATGTTCGAGAAACCGGTCCACGGCGCCCGGCGTATCGATGGGGACGAATTGATGGATCGCGCCGGCGGGAAGACGGTCCTCCATCAACCGGGCGGACGTCACCGTGCCGGTCGTCAGCAGGATGTTGGGTGGCGCGGCGCTGGCCGACAGGGCCGTGATCAGCGGCAGCACCGAGTTGGCCTCGCCGACACTGGCGGCATGCAGCCAGATCAACCGCCCGGGCGGCCGTTCTCGGCCGGGACGTCCGAACCGTTCGGGCATGCGTTCAGGGTGCTCTTTGCCCGCGCGCCGGCGCCGGTGCAGATAGAGCCTCAGAACCGGACTCAAGACTCGGGTTAGAAACCGATACAGCCCCAGCATCAGGCGCCCTCGACCATGGAATCGCTGGACAGTTCCGCGGGCTGTACGGCCTCGTGACCGCACAGCCGGTCCGCCTGATCGGTGACGGCGATCATGGCGGCTTCGACTTGCTGGCGCAGACGCTCCTGTTGGACCTCATCCGCGTCGGCGGGCACATGAACGGCGTCGCCGGTGACGACCGCGCCGCGGCTGAAAGGCAGGGGCAGGAGAAACCTGTCCCAACTGCCGGCGATTTTACGCCGGGTCGTCGAGTAACTCACCGGCAATATGGGCGCGCCGGTCAGGCGGGCCAGGGTGATGACACCTTTGGCCGCGCGCATGCGGGGCCCCCGCGGCCCGTCCGGCGTTATCGCGGCATATTCACCGTTGCGAACGAGTTTGATCAGCTCGCGCATGGCGCGCGCGCCACCTTTTTTGGGCGAACCACGGACCGTCCGAATGCCGAAGCGGTCGATGGCCTGGGCGATGATCTCGCCGTCTCCATGCAGCGAGACCATCATATTCATGGTCCTGTCCCTGGGCCAGACGGTGGGGATCATCAGCATGCGGCCGTGCCAGAATGCACCGATGAACGGTTTGCCCTCGCGCAGAAGACGGTCCAAATGCTCCGTGTGCATGGTCCAGCGGCACGTCCACCGCACCAAACGCACATAGCCGACGATGACCCGGACCACCAGGCTGCGGAACCAGGGCTGTTTTGTCAGCTTCGCCATTCAGTCCCCGGTGTGGGCTGCGGCCGCTAACGGTTGCGGGTCTTCCGAGAACTGCAATGCGTGCAGCCGGGCATACAATCCGCCGCGGACCAGCAATTCCTGATGGGTGCCGGATTCGACCACCCGGCCCTTGTCCATGACATGGATGCAGTCGGCTTCCTTCACGGTCGACAGGCGGTGGGCGATGACCAACGTGGTGCGGCCCTTGATCAGCGACCGCAGGGCGCCCTGGATCTGCTGCTCCGATTCGGAATCCAGCGACGAGGTGGCCTCGTCCAACAGGAGGATCGGCGCGTTGCGCAGCATGGCCCGGGCGATGGCGACCCGCTGGCGCTGCCCGCCCGACAGCTTGGTGCCGGATTCACCGACCACCGTGTCGTAGCCGTTTGGCAGCTCCAGGATGAAGTCATGGGCGGCGGCGGCCTTGGCGGCGGCGATCAGTTCGTCGTTGGTGGCATCGGGCCGGCCGTAGGCGATATTGGCCCGCACCGTGTCGTCGAACAGGGTGGTTTCCTGGCTGACCAGGGCGATGGCGTTGCGCAAGCTGTCGGTCGTGGCGTCGCGCACGTCCATGCCGTCAATGCGGACGGCACCGCGTTCCGCGTCGTAGAAACGCGGGATCAGATTGAGAACAGTGGACTTGCCGGCGCCCGACGGCCCGACCAGGGCGACCGTCTGCCCGGCCGGAACCGTGAGGCAGACATTGTCCAGCGCCGCCGCGTCCCCGGTATAGGAGAACGTGACATTGTCGAAGTGGATCTCGCCCTTGTAGATGGGCAACGGCTCCGCATCCGGTTTTTCGGCCACCTGGGGCGGGGTATCGATCAGGTCGAACACCCGTTCCGCCGCCGCCAGGCCCTCGTGCAGGGATGCATTGAGGTTGGCCAGGCTCTTCAGCGGCCGGTAGCTGGCCAGCAGGGCGGCGATGAAGGCGGCGAACTGGCCGGCGGTCAGCGCGCCCGTGCCCGATTTCCAGCCGCCGTAGAAAAACGCCAGGGCGACGGCGATACCGGCCAGCAGCCCGGTGATGGGCGAGGCCCCGGCGCGGATGCGCACCGCCTTGAACAGCGGCACCAAACGGCGTTCGACGGCGTCGGCGACGCGGCCGGTCTCGTAACGCTCCATGCCGTAGGCCTTGATCAGCCGGGCACCCTCGAAGGTTTCGGTCAACAGGGCGTTGAGCCGCCCGGTCTCGATCTGGCCGGCGGTGGACGCCTTTTTCATGCGCTTGCCGATCTTGCGCACGAACAGGGCGACCAGGGGCAGGACGATCAGGGTGCCCAGCGTCAGTTGCCAGTCCATCATGAACATGACGCCGATCAGGAACAGCGCGGTGAGGAAGTCCTTGACCAGGCCGGTCAATGCCCGCGACAGGGCATCGCGCAGCAGGCTGGTGTCGTAAACGAATATGGATGTCAGCTTGCCGGTGTGGTGTTCGTGCATGAAGGCCAGGTCGGCGCGCACGAGATGGGCGTACAGGCGGTTCTGGATGTCGCCGATGATGCGCTGGCCGACGATGGCCATGAGAACCGACTGGCCGTAGGTGGCGACCGAATCGACGAAGGCGATGGCCACGACGACCACCGGGATCAGCCACAACATGGTCTTGTCCTGGCCGACGATGACCAGGTCGATCGCCGGCTCCAGCAAGCGCACATGGGCCGCCGTCGTCAACGCCGTGACGGCCATGAAGAACATGGCCAGGCCGATACGGCCGCCGTGGGGCCGGACATGCTCCGTCACCAGACGCTTGATCAGGGCGGAATTGGAGCCCGGACGCGGGGCCGATGTCTTGGACTTTTTCAAATTCGTTGCAATCCGGTGGTTACGCGCGGCGTTGTATAACACGAATATGCGGGATTGCAGTACGCATGCGCACCCCAATCGCCCTGAAATGCGGTAATATTTTACCGCAAATTCCGTGTTTGGGAGAGAATTCTCAACGCCAACGGTTGTATTGCCACAGCCACTGATCCGGTCGTTCGCGGATGGCGGTTTCCATGCGCGCCAGCAGGGCCTGCACATTGGCCTGGATATCGGCGCTCCGGTCACCTGTTCGGTGGATCTCGAAGTCCTCGTAGGACACGCGATTGGCGCCGTTTCCGTCCCGCCATGTCAGGGCGAACACGACGGGCGCGCCCATCAGGACGCCCATCGCGGCGGCGCCCGCCGGTGCCATGGTCGGCCGGCCGAAGAACGTGACGTCGACATCCTCGGCGTATTGGTCGGCGAAAAACACCAATACCGCGCCGCCGCGCAGGGCCTTCATCATGTCCATCATGCCTTCCGAGCCGCCCCGGCGGATGTAGCGCAATCCGGCGCGGTCATAGAGCCGGCGCACCGTATCCATCTTCTGCGCCCATTCCCGGCGCGGCGTGGACAACAGGGTGCGGACGTCGTGGCCCTGGCGGTGCAGGGTCGCAGGCAGGGTCTCCCAATTGCCGAGGTGCATGGCGACGATACAGGCGCCCTTGCCGCCTTTCAGGGCATCGTTCAGAACGTCCTCGTTTTGGATATGGGCCGACGCCTTGTCCAGCCACAGAAAATCGGCGCAGGCTTCGACGGCGCTGCGGTAGGACTTTCTGGCGATTCCGGCGATTTCGCGTTCGCTTTTTTCCGGGTACACGGCGGCCAGGTTGCGCAGCGCCCGGCGCTTGCCCTTGCCGTCGAAACGGTACGCCAACGCCGCGAGACCGTCGTAAAGGGCGCGCAATGCCGGTTCCGGTAATGCGCTCAACAGCAACCGGGCCAACAGGACGAGTCGGAACGCAAACGGTGGCCGGTCTGGTACGGTGTCGGGCAGGGGAGTTCCCTCGGGCGCTGATCGGAGTAATGGGGCGCCACCATACTGACGCCGGTTGGACGGGTAAACCGCCCTCGAATCGCGGCCCGTATTGCGCAAATTGCCGCCGGACGGCAAGAGCGCTACATTCCACTGCGTTCAGACATCACAACAACCGATTGCGATCAGCCGCTCATGACCGAAATCCTGCCCTCAGCCTGTCCCCACGACTGTCCGTCCACCTGTGCTTTGGAAGTGGAGCGGCTGGATTCCCACACCATCGGCCGGGTCCGGGGCGCCGAGGACAACACCTACACCGCCGGCGTGATCTGCGCCAAGGTGGCCCGCTATGCCGAACGCACGCACCATCCCGACCGCCTGACGGTGCCGCTGCGCCGCACCGGCGCCAAGGGCAGCGGCGAATTCGCCCCAATCACGTGGGACGACGCCCTGGACGAAGTCGCGGACCGGTTCGTCAAGGCGACGCAAACCCACGGGGCGGAAGCGGTCTGGCCCTACTATTACGCCGGGACCATGGGGCTGGTGCAGCGCGACGGCATCAACCGGCTGCGCCACGCCATGGGCTATTCCGTGATGTACGCCACCATTTGCGTGGCGCTGTCGTTCAACGGGTACATCGCCGGCACCGGCACGCTGCGCGGCACCGACCCGCGTGAAATGGCCGACGCCGACCTGGTCGTCATCTGGGGTACCAATCCGGTCAACACCCAGGTCAACGTGATGACCCACGCCATCCGGGCCCGCAAGGAACGCGGCGCCAAGATCGTCGTCATCGATCCCTACCGCACCGGCACGGCGCAACAGGCCGACGTGCATCTGGCGGTGCGCCCCGGCACTGACGGCGCCCTGGCCTGTGCCGTGATGCATGTCCTGTTCAAGGAAGGCATGGCCGATCGCGACTATATGGCCCGCTACACCGACGTGCCCGGCGACCTTGAGCGTCATCTGGAAAGCCGGACACCCGAATGGGCCGCCGGAATCACCGGACTGTCCGTCGAGGAAATTGTTTCCTTCGCCCGCCTGTATGGGACGACCAAGCGGAGTTTCCTGCGGTTGGGGTACGGTTTCTCCCGCAACCGCAACGGTGCGGTCAATATGCATGCCGCGTTGTCACTGGCGGCGGTGTCGGGCGCCTGGCAGCACAAGGGTGGCGGAGCCTTCCACAACAACGGCGCCATTTATCATTGGGACAAGACACTGATCGAGGGGTTGGACGTGGCCGACCCGTCGGTCCGGCAACTGGACCAATCCCGTATCGGACCGGTGCTGACCGGCGATACGCGGGATTTGGGCGATGGTCCGCCGGTCACGGCTATGCTGATCCAGAACACCAATCCGGCCGTCGTGGCGCCGGAATCGGCGTTGGTGCAACAGGGTTTCCGCCGCGACGACCTGTTCGTCTGCACCCACGAACAGTTCATGACGGATACCGCCAAACTGTCCGACATCGTCCTGCCGGCGACGACCTTCGTCGAACACGACGACGTCTATCAGGGCGGTGGCCACAATCACATCATCCTGGGCGAAAAGGTGATCGAACCCTTGGCGGAGTGCCGATCCAATCACGACGTCATCTGCGGCCTGGCGAAGCGCCTCGGCGCCGAGCATCCGGGTTTCGAGATGACGCCCCTGGAACTGATCGACGCCACTCTGAAGGCGTCGGACTGGCCGGGGATCGAAACTTTGCGGGCCAATCGCTGGCACGAATGCCAACCGGAATTCGAACGGGCGCATTTCCTCGACAAGTTTTCCCAACCGGACGGCAAATTCCGGTTCTCGCCCGACTGGGCGGCCATCGGACCCGGCGGCAACGAGATGCCGTCATTGCCCGACCATTGGGCGGTGATCGACGAGTCCGGCGACGACAAACCGTTCCGTTTGGTGACGGCCCCGGCCCGCAACTACCTCAACACCAGCTTCACGGAAACGCCCACTTCGATCAAACGGGAGAAGCGCCCGACGGTGATGATCCATCCCGACGATGCCGGGCGGCTCAACCTGGAAGACGGTATGCGGACCCGGATCGGCAACGACCGGGGCAGCCTGGTGGTGCACGCGGAACTGTTCGACGGGCTGCAACCCGGCGTGGTCATCGTCGAAAGCGTTTGGCCCAACGGCGCCTTCGAGGAAGGCATCGGCATCAACGTGTTGACCGGGGCCGACGCGGCGTACCCGGCCGGCGGCGCCGCCTTCCACGATACGGCGGTGTGGGTGCGGGCGGCCTGACGCCGCTTTCCTAACGGGTTGCGAGGATATCCAACAACGGTCCGTGCAGGTCCGGTGTCGACGCCAGCACGCTGGGGTGGCGCGCGCTGTTGTCGTTGTAGGTGAAGGCCTTGCCGTCGGCGTCGGTACACAAACCGCCGGCCTCCCGCACGATGAGATCGGCCGCGGCAATGTCCCAGTCGCTCTTGCCGGCGAGGGAAACGGTAGCGTCGTGTGTGCCGTTGGCGATCAGCGCCATGCGATAGGCGATGGAGTTGACCGTCTCGTAATGGGCATGCGGCACCAAGTCCGTCCAATTGTGGTGTTCGAACGTGCGGCGGCTGGCCAACAAACGGATCCCGTCCAAGGAGTCCGCGCCGCTGACGCCGATGGGTTCGCCGTTCAACTGCGCGCCGGCGCCGGCTTCGGCAAAAAAGAACTCGTCCGTCATGGGATTGAAGACGGCGCCGAGCACGGCCGCGCCACTGTCCACCAGGGCCGCACACACGGTGAATTGCGGCTTACCCTTGACGAATGCCCGGGTGCCGTCGATCGGGTCGACCACCCAGACCTTGGTCCGGGTCAAGCGATCCGGGTTGTCCTCGGTTTCCTCCGACAGCCAGCCGTATTGCGGCCGCTCCTCGCCCAGGCTTTCGCGCAGCAGGGCGTCCACCGCCAGGTCGGCTTCGCTGACCGGGTCGCCGGGTTTTTTCTCCCACGACTTGAAGCCGCGCTCGAAAAACCGCTTGGCCAAGGCGCCGCCTTCGCGCGTGGCGGTCTCCAACAGGGCCCGGTCGTGCCGGCGGGCGTCGCTGTCCGTTTCCAGTCTCATACGGCTCTCGGAAAATGTGTCACGCGCCGGCGACGGTCATACCGTCGACCCGCAGGGTCGGCGCATTGGTGCTGTATTTGAAGGCCAGGTCGTCGGCCGGCGTGATCGCCTGGAACATGTCCTTGAGATTGCCGGCGATGGTCAGTTCGCTGACAGGGAAGGCGAGAGCGCCGTTTTCGATCCAATAGCCGGCCGCGCCGCGACTGTAGTCGCCGGTCACGCCGTTGACGCCGAAGCCGATCAGCTCGGTGATGTAGAACCCGTTGTCGATGGCGCCGATCAGGTCGTCACGACTGACCGCGCCCGGTTCCATATACAGGTTCGATGTGGACGGCGAGGGCGGCGACGCGGTGCCGCGGCTGGCGTGGCCCGTGGTGGTCAGTCCCAACTGCCGGGCGGCCGCGCAATCCAGCAGCCACTGGTTCAACGTGCCGTTGCTGGCCAGCTCGCAGCGCCGGTTGGCGACGCCTTCGCCGTCAAACGGTTTGGATCGCAGGCCGCGCTTGCGGTGCGGATCGTCAACGATCGAGACCGTATCCGAAAAAACCTTCTCGCCCAGCTTGTCTTTGAGAAAACTGGTGCCCCGGGCCACCGCCGCGCCGTTGATGGCGCCGGCGAAATGACCCAGCAGGCTGTTCGAGACGCGGGGATCGAACACCACCGGGACCTGCCCCGAGTCCACCTTGCGCGGATTGAGCCGCTTGACCGCCCGTTCGCCGGCGGCCCGGCCGACGGCGTCCGGGTCGTCCAGGTCGGCCATGTGCCGGGCCGAGGTGAATTCGTAGTCCCGTTCCATGCCGGTGCCTTCGCCGGCGACCACGGAGACACCGAGCCCGATATTGGTCGTCGCATAGGCCCTGCGGAACCCGGTGCTGGTGCGCAAGGCCACCACGCCGCTGCCCCAGCCGGCCTCCGCCCCCTCGCTGTTGGTGACGCCGTCCACCGCCCTGGCGGCGGCTTCCGTCGCCAAAGCGCGGTCGATCAAGGTCTGCGCGTCGGGTTCCGGCGTCGTGTCCGCGAGGTCGAGTTCGGGAATGTCCGCCGCCAGCAAATCCGCATCGGCGAGGCCGCAATAGGGATCCTCGGGCGCAACGCGCGCCATGGCGACGGCGCGTTCCACCAGGTCGTCCAGGGCCTGCGGCGTGGTGTCGCCCGACGACACGAACGACTGGCACTTGCCCATCAGCACGCGCAGGCCGACATCCCGGGATTCGGAGCGCTGCAGGTCTTCTGGCTTGCCTAGACGGCACGACGCCTCGACGGAGGTGCTTTCGAACAAAACGGCGTCCGCCGCTTCCGCGCCTTGCGCCGTGGCCCTGTCGATCAGGCTGTCCAGCAGGGTCAGCGCGGCGTCCTGCGCGGCTTTTAAGTCGGGCATGATGTACTCCAACGGTCTCGGGTGCGGCGACTATACGGTGAATTCCGGGTCGAAACGAGACCCAAGGTGAAAAGGCTGCGGCACAAAGTTCGAATACGAAACAACGGGTTCACGAAACCGTGAGCTGAAATGTCCAATGCCTTTGTATCTGTTACTGTTGCCGAAATGAACTCTTGGCGCTTTGGAGCGGCGAGCGCTATGTCGACGACCGATATCCCTGTGAGTGGTCATTCCCGCGTCGAATCACGCGCTGAAAAACCCCGCTCATTGCCCGTCAGCGATGATTTCGAGGAACTCTTCGAGTCTCCGCTGGTCGGTGTGGCCTTGACGGCGCCCGACCGGAGGTTTTTGCGGGTCAATAAGACGCTTTGCCGACTGACCGGTTACGGCCAAGACGAACTGCTCGAAATGCGTTGGGACGAAATTACCCACGCGGACGAACTCGATCGCAGTCTCGAGCTTTTTGACGGCGTTCTCGAAGGCCGGCGTAACGGGTACGTCCTGCGGAAAAAGTATCTGCGGCGTGACGGCAACGCATTCAACGCCGTTGTCTCGTCGACCCCGGTGCGCGCAGCCGACGGTTCGGTCGATCACTTTGTCAGTGTCGTGCAGGATGTCTCGGAAACCACCCGCATGCGCAGCGCTCTGGCCGAAAACGAGGAGCGCCTCAGCGGTTTCTACGATGTTACGCACGGATTTCTCTGGGAGACCGGCGCCGATCTGCAAATCACGTTCTTATCGCGCGGAGTGGATCAGGCGGTCAGGATGTTGCCGTTCGATCCCATCGGCAGCGATCCCAAACAGGTCGTTGATGCGTTTCTGACCGACCGCGAGTTGGCCGACGGGCCGCGCTGGAACGGCTTCTGGACGGACTTGCGCGCCCGGCGGCCTTTCGAGGATTACGAATTCGAGTGGCATTCGGGCGACGGAATCACGCGCATCGCCCGGGCGAACGGTTATCCCCAGTTCGCCGACGACGGGACGTTCCTGGGGTATCGCGGGACGTGCACCGACGTGACGGAAGAGCGTCTGGCGATGCGGAAGATGGAAGCCAGCAACCGCCGCATGCTCGAGACGTTCGATAATCTTGGCGAAGCCGTCGCCCTGTTCGATACGGACGATCGCCTGGTCGCCTTCAATCGGGCGTATTCGGAGATGTTTCCGGTCAGCGAACCCACTTTGTTGATCCCGGGTGCCCGTTTCGAAGACCTCGTCCGTGGGTGCGCCGCGCGGGGGTTGTATTCCGTGGACAAACAGGAGCTCGATGCGTTCGTCACGCAACGTATCCGCGATCATCGCAACCGGCCGAGTCAGCGCGAACACCGTTTGTGTGACGGCCGCTGGGTCCATGTGCGCGAAAACACGACCAGCGACGGCGGCACGTTGCTGATCCAGTTTGACGTCACGCAGCTGAAAACGACCGAAGCGGCGTTGCAACATGCGCAGAAACTGGAAACTGTCGGGCGTTTTGCCGGCGGCGTCGTGCACGACTTCAACAACATTCTTTCGGTGATACAGGGAAACCTCGATCTATTGCGCATGAACGTCGGTGATGACGAACGCAACCGCGATTTGGTCGATCAATGCATTGCCGCGGCGACGCGCGGCGCGGCCTTGACCGGCAGCGTGCTGGCATTCACGCGGAAACGGCGCGCCGAGCCCGAACCGGTGAACCTGGTCGAATTGCTCGAAAACATGGGGCGATTGATCCGGTCCACGGTGGGTGACGCCGTCCGGGCCGAGTTTGAAATCGAAATGCCGTCCTGCGTGGTTCGGGTCGACCGCAATCAGTTGGAAAACGCGATTATGAACCTCGTCGTCAACGCGCGGGACGCCATGCCGGACGGTGGTCGGCTGATGATCGGTCTGGAATACGGATCACCGGCAAGCTTGAGCGTCATTCCCGACCAGCCGGCGTCCCGCAAGCCGGTCGCCTGCCTGACCGTCCGGGACACCGGTTGCGGGATGACGACCGAAGTGTTAGACAGCGCGTTGGAGCCCTTTTTCACGACAAAAGATGCCGAGAAAGGCAGTGGATTGGGCTTGAGTATGGTGCAGCAGTTCGCCGTCCGCTCGGGTGGCCGGGTGGAACTGTTCAGTGAACCGAACCAAGGCACCACGGTCCGTATTCTGTTTCCCGTCTCGTTCTGTAGGCCCGCGTTTACGCCGGAAACCGGTAACATATCCGCCATGGATGCTGCGACGTTGAAACTCAGTGAAGCGGTTCCCATCTCCGGATCGGCCCAGCGAAGGGTGCTGGTCGTGGACGACAGCCCGAGCTTGCGCAAGCTCGTGGTCAACGTCCTGGAGTCCGCCGGTTTCGGAGTAACTGCCGCCGAGAACGGGGACGACGCTCTGGAGTGTCTGCAATCCAGACAGTTCGATCTGTTGGTCACCGATGTCGTCATGCCGGGCACGCTGAATGGATGCGATTTGGTGCGCAAGGCCCGGCAGTTGAACGCCGCCATGGCCATTCTGCTGACGACCGGTAATGTCGGCGATGACGCGATCTTCGAAATGCTTGAAACCGGCGACACCCCACCGCTGCTGCGAAAGCCTTTCCGTATGCGGGAACTCCTGGAACAGGTGCGAAAAGTGCTGACCGACGATGACGCGCCCGACTGATGGCCATGACAGCCGGCGCGCCGGATCCGGCAACTGAACCGACGAGATATTTCCTTTCTAGACAGGCTTGACCCGATCCCACTGCCCTATAGGGTTGCGCGGGAGTGTGTGCCAGTATCCCGGTCTGCCGGAATGCGTCAGGCTGGCCCGTGTTGAGGAACCGTTTGCCATGATTCTCGTCGGCCAATTCGATTCCCCGTTCGTGCGCCGGGTCGCCATCGCGCTGCATCATTACGGCTTGCCGTTTGAGCGCAAAGTCTTGTCGGTGTTCAAGGACTTCGATGCCATGCGCCGGGTCAATCCATTGGGCAAGGTACCGTCATTGATCCTCGATGATGGCGACACCCTGTTCGACAGCCGGGCGATCATCGATTATCTCGATGGTATTGCGCCGGCCGACAGGCGTCTCGCGCCGGCAGGGGAGCCCGAGCGGCGGCGGGTATTGCGTACCGAAGTGATGGGCATCGGCCTGGCCGAGAAAACGTATGAGCGCGGGATCGAAGTCAATCGGCGGACGGCGCGGACCCGCGACGTGGACTGGCAGGCGCGGCTGGAGACCCAGGTGACGTCGGTGTTGTCCTGGCTCGAGGCCCGGGCGCCATCGCCATGGTTCCACGGACAGGAGTTTTCCCGTGCCGATCTGGCCGTCGTCGTGGCGTTCCAGTACCTGTCCCGCGTCGTGCCCCATCTCGCCGGCCACGATACCTATCCCGGACTGGCCGCGCATCGTCGGCATTGCGAAGCGTTGCCGGCCGTCGCCGCCGTGCCGGATTCGCCCGATGAGGCCCAGGCGAGCGGATGGAAGCCGGAGACCTGAGTGTACTGCCGGCGTATTCTCTAGCTGAGGGGTAGCGGCGCCGGGGGGCAATCGTGGGCCGGCTGGATCCAGACCTCGACGGCGGATTGACGGCCCGGCAGGCGGTGTCTGCCGGCGGTCGACAGGCCGGCGACGGCGTCGGGGCCGCTTTCCGCCTGCACACGTTGGATCATGTCGCCGCTCACGGCCAGCCGGGTATCCAGCGACCGGGTCAACGCTTCCAGCCGGCTGGCGACGTTGACCGTGTCGCCGATCACCGCGAACTCGAGCCGCTGGCGGCCGCCGATGTCGCCCATGACGACCGGCCCGAAATGCACGCCGACACCGATTCCCAGGGGCGCATGCCCACCGTCTTGCCGGTCCGCGTTGAGATCGTCGCAGGCCGCCAGCATGGCCCGTCCGCAGGCCAGCGCGTTGGTGGCGTCTCGCGGGCCGGGGGCCGGCGTGCCGAAGGTCGCCATCAGGCCGTCGCCGAGATATTTGTCGAGCGTGCCGCCGTGTGCGAAAACGCAGCGTTC
The DNA here is from genome assembly GCA_028277845.1 of Sneathiellales bacterium. Classification (GTDB taxonomy): domain Bacteria; phylum Pseudomonadota; class Alphaproteobacteria; order JANQFL01; family JANQFL01; genus JANQFL01. Next base: position 301,568 of record JANQFL010000011.1, on the reverse strand, counting down.
CATGCGGCCGTGGAACTGGCGCAAGGTATCGATGATGCGTTCCGGCGCCGCCTGTTCGCTCATTCGACTGAAGCCGACGATATCGACGAACAGGACGGCCACGTCCTGGCCGCGGACGGCGGACAGGTCGGTTTCGGAGCGTGCCAACTGTTCGACCATGTTGGCGGAAAAGTAGCGCGACAGGTTCGACCGTTGCCGCTCCATTTCGGCCTCGCGGCTGACCAGCAGCCGGGCCCGCCACACCAGGGTCGCCAGCACCGCCGTGATCAACAGCATGATCACGCCCTGGCGCACCAGCGCCATCAGGTCGACGCGATACGGGTCGTTGAAGGCGGCCAACTGCCGGTCCACGGGCAGGGTTTCCCAGGCGGCGTCAGTGACAAACAGGCTGTGGTCCGGCAACGAGACGATCCACAGAGTGCCGATGGTCCAAAACCCCACCGCGCCGATACCCGACACGATGACGGCGCGCGACGAATAGCTGAACGCCGTCATGGCGATAACCAGGTAGAGATAGTTTTCGTTGTCGAACCGCAGCCGCATGGCGGTCGGCCAGGTATTGTCGTCGAGGGGATTGGGGTAGACGACGGCGAAAACGATCAGGGCCAGATCGAGCAACGGGAAGGCGTAGCGCGTCCACATGGCCCTGGGTGCGCGGCGCCGAATCGCCAACGGAATCCAACCGGTCAACGCCAAGGCCACCAACAGCCCATAATAGAAGAAGGCGTTGGGGAACAGATTCTCGATGGTCACCCATACGGCGATGACCGGCAGGCCGATCAGCCGCACCTTGGCGGCGAGCGACAGCGCCGTCAGTTCCTCCTGGATGAAGGCGGCGCGGGCGTGGCCGTCGGTGCCGGGTCGATCGTCGTGGTGGGTCACGAGGTGATCCTGTTTGGCCCGCCCGGCAAGATCAAGTCACTTTCCACTTAAAGAAACACCGGCGGTGCCGGCCGGTGGTCCGTACACGGCATCCAGCCCCTGCGAGCGGCCCGGCGCGACGACGATACGGCAGTGTTCGCGGCGCAGATGACGCGGTTCGGCGGCGCCGCAGGAATGGGCGATGATACCGACCTCCTTGCTCACCGATTTGACGTAATGCGCCACCCGCGCGGCCTTGTCGGCCGGATCGAGGCCCTTTTGCAAACGCGGATCGTGGGTGGTGACACCGGTGGGGCAGGTGTTCCTGTTGCACTGCATGGCCTGGATGCAGCCCAGCGCGAACATGAACCCCCGCGCCGAATTGATGAAGTCGGCGCCGACGCACAACGCCCACGCCACTTCGGCCGGATTGATCAGCTTGCCCGAAACCACGACCTTGACGCGGTCGCGCAGGCCGTGGTCGGCCAGGGCGTCGACCAGCAGCGGCAGGCTTTCCTGGATGGGCAGGCCGACATAGTCGATCAGGCTCATGGGCGCGGCGCCGGTGCCGCCGTCGGCGCTGTCCAGGGTGATGAAATCGGGCGCGTGCGCCACACCCCGGCGGCCGATCTCGGCCATCAGCGTATCGAGCCAGGCGGGATCGCCCAGCACCAGCTTGAAGCCGGTGGGCTTGCCGGTGACGGCCCGCACCCGGCCGACCAGGTCCAACAGCTTGCCGGCGTCGTCGATATCGGGGTGGCGGTTGGGGCTGATCGAGTCCTGTCCCGCCGGTATGCCGCGGATGCCGGCAATTTCGTCGCTCACCTTGGCGCCGGGCAGGATGCCGCCCTTGCCCGGTTTGGCGCCCTGGCTCAGCTTGATCTCGAACATCCGCACGGTGTCGTGACGGGCGACGGCGCGCAGCTTGTCGTCGTCGAGCCTGCCGTTGCCGTCGCGCACGCCGTACTTGGCGGTGCCGATCTGAAACACCAGGTCGGCGCCGCCTTCCAAATGCCACTGCGACAGGCCGCCTTCACCGGTGTTGAGCCAGCAGCCGGCCTTCTTCGCGCCGTTGGACAGCGCCTGCACAGCCGGCTTGGAGATGGCGCCGTAACTCATGGCGGAGATGTTGAAAAAACTGGTCGCCGTAAAGGGATGGGCCGTATCCGGGCCGATAACGACCGGCGCCGCCGGTCGGGCCTCCGCATCCAGGGTGGGGAAGGTGGTGTTGGCGAACAGCAGGCTGCCCATCGGCCGCAGATCGCGGGTCGAACCGAACGGCACCGTGGTGTCCACGTTTTTCGCCGCGCGGTAAACCCAACTGCGCTGTTCCCGATTGAACGGCAGTTCCTCGCGTTCCATGGCGAAGAAATACTGACGGAAGAACGCCCCCAGATGTTCGAAGACATAACGCAGCCGGCCGATGATGGGATAATTGCGCCGGATGGCGTGCCTGGTCTGGGTGACGTCGACGACGTACAGCACCAGCAGAACCAATAGACCGAGCCCGACGGCGAACACGAACAGCCCCGCCGTCAGGGTGATGAAGTTGATCAGAAACTCGGTCACCATGCCCGGTCCTCCACGATTTAAGATGCGCCGTCATTGAATCACAGAGGCCGGTTTCGGCCAAACGGGAACGGTGTTCAAGTCATGGCTTGAGCGCATAGACTGGCAGTCCGAGCACGTCCGCCAGTTTGCCAAGCAGTTCGTTTGGCAGCGAGTCGGGCACATGGTCGTAGAGATAACGTGCCAGGAATTGCGCATCTTCGCCGATCATGTGGGACGCCGAAGACAGGCTGTATCGGTTGTCGATGACGGCCGTCAGAACGGCCTCGCGAACCCGGTCCATGGCAACATTGTCATGCAAACAATGCAAAGCCCATCCACACGCCGACAGCCGCTCCAGCCAGCACGCCACTGCACGACCACAGAAGAAGATCATAGCGAGTCATGATGCTGCCTCCCATGCGTGCAAGGACCATATTCTTCGTATCGCCGTAATTCCGATTAGTCCGAAACCAAAGAGAAAGAGAGATGTGGGTTCAGGAATGGTCTGACTTGAAAATGTTAGAGGATCTCTTGTTAGTGGAGCTGCATCTGCAAGAAACTCTTGTTCATTGGGAACAAACGAATAGTCTTCGGGAAGCAAAATTCCAATGTTTGCCGTTCCTCCCGCATCCATAAATCCAGGATGAAATTGAAACCATTCAAGCCCCCATTCGTATTCTAACTCCTTTCCGACATAGAAATCCGGTAGCAAACCTTCTAGCCGTACCGATACTTGAGCGCCAAAGCTGTGACCAACTAGCGTATATTTGAAGTCGCCAATGTTACTTTGTGTTCCTATTCTCCAGAGATCCTCTTCGTCATAAAAAATATCCATTATGCCGTCTACGATCTGTGGACCTCTGGCGCCCGGACGAACTTCCTTGCCAAGAATCTTAAGTGAAATACGAAAATGTGTGTTTCCGATTCCACTTGAGAATATTGAAAGCCAATCACCATCAATGCCGGTGGAAATCGGTAAATCACCGACCCATGGATCGCTAATAACCCCTGTCGCCTTTATTCCCGCATTCGCTCTCGCCGCTCCAGCGCCAGCAGTTTGTTGAGACATCGACGTATAGAGCTTTATTTTGCCGTCGGCAGCCCTCGCCTCTGCTCGTGCCTCGTATTCAAACGGCCACCTTCCTGACCTTGTTTCTCCAGAAACCAGGCAAGCAGAAAACGTCGAATTTGTTTTCTTTGAAACCTCGTCAAGGCCATAGACTCCATGTTGTCGATTGGAGCAATACGTAGTGATTGTGATCGCAGAGGAAGAATGCGACAAAATTAGAGGAGCCAGAAACGTAATAAGTACGGATATGTTAACTACGGCAATTTTTGTGGTGCAACTTCGTTTCTGCAAACGCAAATTCCCAAACACAATTCCACTAAGCAATTTCTTTTTCCGCCACCTCAAAAACATCATCCCAAGCAAGCTGAGACAGAAAAGCGCAAGGGTGGCCGGTTCCGGTATCTGGGAGATCTGGGAGAACCGCTCCTCAAACATCCCCAATGATGCCGTCCCTTGGTCTGCCCAGACGATCACGGTGTGCGCAACGGATAACGAAGTGCGCGGCTCAATAAGGAAATGCTGTGAGGAGCTTCCAACGTTCACCAAATCATTTTCCGGCGGCGCCGAATGGATTGCAGCGGTTGGTAGTGGGTTAACTATGGCAAAGATAAAATCTGGATCTTCGTACAAATCCACGAAATCCTGCACATAGGAGAGAGTACTCAAAGAGGTGTCGAAATTGGGATCCCTCATCAGCGAGTAGTCGATCAATGCGATTTCGTAGTCATGAATTCGCATGATTGAACCGTCAGAAACGCTGACGTCGTAGGCCCAAGAAGCACTAACAGTATCGGCTAGTCCGTCCGGACTGTTGAGATCGTTGGCCTGTAACGAGGTCGTGTATTGCAGGCCGGGATTCATCACATTGTCCGCCAATGGCGCAACGACAATACTTTCAGGTAAAGGAACAGGATCTCCCTGAAAATTCCCTAATCGCCAATTGTCGAAGACCTTGTCAAATACCTGAATGCTTCCGCCATTGAGCAACTCTTGCATTGTACATGAGCTGTTTGTATCGGCGCATCCCGTCGTAATGACACTTGCAGAAGCGGAATATGCCGTAAATCCCGCGACGGATACGCTTATGGTTACGATTGCCGCTACTGCGTTGATGGTTTTCATTTTTGTGCCCCCAAAGTTTCTGCAAATGGGAGTGCTCGATACCGATTGGGATGATTCTGAGCAATTGCCGTGCCACCGGAATTACTCCGCGCAAATTCAAAGAGTTAGAAGCCGCGGCGACCAAGCGAACACCATCAACGTGTAATGAGTTTCGACAGACCCAAATGGGTCAGTGAAATGTAAATAGCCCTTCAAAAACAAGGTGTTGCTAGAACAGCTCGGGGATTTTTGACACCGAAACCTGTCAAGAATACCGACAGGCCAAACAGGCTCGAAATCCGCCGTCTTGAATGAGGATTATTTGGTCGCTTGTTCGGCGCTGCCGACAACCGGCGGCAGGGTCGCCAGCAGGCGCACCAGCTCGGCCTGACGGCGCGTATCGGTTTTCCTGAACAGGCGCTTGAGATGCCGCCGCGCGGTTTCCTTGGCCATCAACAGATGATCGGCCGCGGCGTCGAGGGAGATGCCGGTCGCCAGCCACATGGCCAGTTCGGCTTCCCGTCCCGTCAGGTGATAGAGCCGCTGCAACGCGTCGGCCGGTGTCACCGCGTGGTATTCCGGATCGGCAATGAAGACGATCGCCGCCGGGCGGATCAGGGCGAAGAGCACGTCCCGTTTGGCCAGGGGCGCGACGGTGACTGTGTACGGTTTCTTGCCGGACCGCCGCGGCACAGCGATGACACCGCCGGCACCCAGGCCCTTGGCGATGGCGCCGCCGATCACCTGCTGCAGCCGTCGGTCGTCGCTTTGGCGCTCACAGCGCAAACCGGTCGGAGCCAGGACCATACCGTCGCCGTCATTGACCAGGGTCTCGATCGTCCGGTTGGCGAACACGACCTGTCCCATTTCGCCGAGCAGCAGCACGCCGTAGGGCGCGGTGTTCAGTGCCTCGGCCGTCGCCGCCCGACGCAGGTCGCGTTCGCCCAACCGGATGCCGATCTGTACGGCCCGCTGGATGTGGGGGGATAGTTTTCGCAAGATTGCGGCTTCCCGTTCGCCGAACTTCTCATTGTTTTGCGGTCGCTGAAATCCCAGATACATGATGTCGGATTCGCTCTTTACGATGTTGCTGCCGAAGGCACTGAACACTTTCACTCGTCTGAGGAAGTCGTAGTAAAACTCAGTCTTCTCCATTTCCCGATCCGACATGACTTCCTGCGTTAGATGAACGGAACCTTCAGGCGTTTCCTCGTTGAAGCTCTCCCACGGATCGATTCTGTGATAATAGGCGCCGTACTCCGCCATCAGGTCGGGGTCGAGGTTGACCGTGCCGAAGAACTTGGGAGCGGGCAACAAGGCGCTTTTGTGATAGAACGCGCTTGAATTGGCGTTCATCGCGGTCGCCAAGCGATTTAGGGTTGGTCCCCAATGCTCAGGATCGACGGCGGCGGCGTAAATGTCGTCGATGAGTTCGAGCAGGGAGTGTTCGGCCTCCATCGTCATTTTTCTTTCACGGCGATCGCTTTGAAAAGTTGCTGACCGACGGCAGGATCACAAGCAGGCGCACAAGCTCGGCCTGGCGTTGCGTATCGGTCTTTTTGAATACGCTCTTGAGATGTCGCCGCGCGGTCTCCTTGGCCATCGACAAGTGATCCGCCGCGGTCGCAAGGGGGACCCCGGTGGCGAGTACAGCGGCCAATTCGGCCTCCCGCGGGGTCAAGCCATACACGCGGCGCAACAAACCCACCGGCGTTTCCATTCGGTCTTCGGGATCTGAAATGAAAACGATTGCCGCCGTTCGGCGCCGGGCAAACAGTGGACGGTGTTCGGTCAATGGTGCCACCGTCAACGCATAGGGTTTCCTGCCCGACGGCCGCATCAGCTGCATCACGCCACCGGCGTTGGTCGCCGCACCGCGACCTGTGGCGATGGCACCATGAATCATTTGCTGTAGGCGCCGGTTGTCCGTCTGACGTAGGCAACGCACCCCTTGGCTACTGACAACCAGGCCATCGCCGGCACCGGCAATGACAATCGCCGCCCGATTGGCAGCCACGATCCTCCCAGACGCGTCAAGCACGAGCACGGCGTAGGTCATTCTGTCCAGAGCCGATTGTGTCGCTTGGGTGTATAGATCGAGATGTTCGAGCCGGCGCTGAACGGTGAACGCGCGATACAGATGCGGCGCAATGGCGCGCATCGCTGCCGTGCTGTCGGCAGAGAACGTTTCCGTTCCCGGAGGCCGGTACAGTGCCATGAGGATTGGCGATAATTCCGGATCACGGTCCCCGGCAACCGTCAGAGACAATAAGTGTTCGAGGCCGTTCGGATGCAGGAAATCATTGCGCCATTCGCTGTTCCGGAAGTCGTCCCAGGGAACCAAGGCCTGCCCCAACGCGACATGGCCTGTGAGCGAGACAAATCCCTTTTGCACGCCGCCGGCAAGCCAGATGTCGGTCTGATAAAAATAGTCGGCATATGTCTGCAGGGCACCGTCCGGCAGCGTGCTTTCGCCCCAGAACCGGGTTTGCCCGTTGTCGGAACCCGGCGTGTGGATGACGCCCACCGATGCGCCGACCAAAGACTGCAGAGGGTTCAGCACGCGGTCCCAATCGCCGTCTCCGGCGGCGACGTCGTAAACGGTTCCTATGACATCGGCGATCGTTTCATCGGTGATGTGCGTCATGGAGAAACCTGTCGCTTACTTTTGCGTTTTAGAGCGGAAGCGGCTTCGACCGGTGGCAATGTGACGAGCAGGCGCACCAGCTCGGCCTGGCGTCGCGTATCGGTTTTCTTGAACAGGCTCTTGACGTGACGCCGCGCGGTTTCCTTGGCCATGGCCAGTTGGTCGGCCGCCGCGTCGAGTGACGTGCCGGTGGCGAGCAAGGTGGCAAGTTCGGCTTCCCGGGCCGTCAGGCCGTAAAGGTTACGCAAGACATCGGCCGGCGTTTCCGGTTGAGTTTCCGGATCAGTGAGCATGACAATCGCTGCCGGACGAACGACGGCAAGCAAATTGTCATCGCTTGCATAGGGCGCAACCGTCAGGACAAAGGGCTTCCTGCCCGAGGGTCGCAACAGCGGTATGGTGCCGCCCCTGTTCGTTTTCAGGGCACCGCCGATCAGGCGCTGTAGCTGTCGGTCATCGGTGGCGTAGGCGCTGTGGATTCCGTCGACGGACCTGGCCAGCCCATCGCTTTCGACGAAAATCGCTTCCGCCGCGCGATTGCAGGTCAGCACCCGTCCGTGGTCGTCAAGTAGAACGACGCCGTGGGGCAGCCTGTCGACCGCGTCGAGCGCCGCCGCCTGACACCGGTCCATTTCTTCCAGCCGGCGTGAGATCGCGACTCCGCGCCGGACATGCGGCAGTAGCTGTTCGAACAGCCGGACCTGGTCCGCCGTTACGTGCCCCTGTCGTGGTGTACGCTGCACGGAAATGTACGCAAGTTCGGAAGGCCCCGATTGCCATTGTCCGGCGATGTAGTAGCGCCAACCATAGCCGCCCATCCAATCGTAGTATTCGTTGCGATTGATCTCCCTATCGGTGATGTGCATGGAGTCGAAAACGAACTCCAAGGACGGATTTTCCAACCCGTACCGGACACGCGGATCGATCTTCAGATAATGTGCATCGTACTCGACCGATGCCTCGGCCGGCATGTCGACAGTGTGCACAAACAGGAGGTCCAGGGATTTGGCGTCGGCGGCGAATAGGGCGGCACCGGCCGAACCGATTTCGTCCGAGATCAGCTTGAGCTGATCAGACCAGCGATCAGGACTGACCGCCGCTTCGTAGATGCCCCCAATAAGCTTGTCGACGTCGTCTGCACCGGCCATCCGTTCACCCTCCCCTGAGATGCCCGAGTCGCGTTCGCGCTGTGAGTTTTCTTGTCGGCAATCACATACAAAAACTGCGCCAGTTATTGTGTTGCTCTGCGCAAAACGCGCTTACTGATCCACCCGAATCTACGGACTTCATTCTAGGCCCCGATACCACCATTTGGGGGTTGACGAAGGGGCGAATGCCACCGGGACAGTGGTCTAATCTAGTCCGCACTGATGGCGGATATTCGCTGAAGCGGCATTTTATCTATGGAAGTATATCTGTGCGGAGGCGGATATGAGCGGCTCTATCGACGCCGCCAAGATATACTTAGGGTTGCGTTTGGGCCGCAAAAGCGTTCCAATTCAGAAGGGCATCGGTAGCTTACACGACCAATTTGTCTGTTCTCACAATGAAACCGAGATTTCTCCCGTCCGACAGCGCGCGATTGAGCGAAACCATAGAAGCCATCTATTCCGCTTCAATTGATGACAGCGCTTGGCAAGACGTCTTTTCTCGGATCAATCACCTGATCGGCGCTGATTTGAGTTTCGTGGTTCGCGTTCGCCCATTCCCCCGTCCCATGCTGACAAGCATCCGAGAGGGGGGCACGGTTCCGGGTGAATGGGAGGCATATGCACAAGTATCCGATCTCGACCCGAAGAACACACTGTTTCCTGTCTTACGCAAGCATCAGGTCTTTTCCGATTACGATTACATTTCCGAACAAGAGATCGATGCCAGCGAATTTTACCAGAGACTCCTTTTTCCGTCGGGCTTGCGTTACATGGTTGGCGCGAAACTGGAGAGTGAGGCGGGAGAATTCTCCCTGCTCGGTTCCCTGCGGAGCGCCGACCGCGGACATGTCAAGCCGCGCGAAACCGTGTTAACCGGCGAAATTGCGCGGCATTTATCGCAGGCTTGTGAGTTTGCCCGGCGGATCGATTCCGTCGCAAATATCAGCGCGGACCTTCGGGTCGCCATCAACTACCTGCCGGACGCCATATTTGTCCTGAATGCCGATGCGAGCGTAGTGGATCTCAATCGCAACGCTGAAGCGTTGCTGCGGAGTGAAAGTGGACTGCGCGTCTGGCGGCGTTACCTGATGACCGAAAACGCCGAATCCACACGCATATTGCACGATACGGTCGCTTCGGCGGCTCGGCGCGCGCCGGGACCGGACGCCGGCCAGGCCATCGCCCTGCCGCAAAAGCATGGACTCCGTCCACTCCAGATGCTGGGTCTGCCTCTTTCAAAAGAGCAGCGGGACTTCCCCTATAAAAAAGAGGAATTGCCGTTGGTGCTTTTGATCGTGGCGAACGAAGAAGATCGACCACAAACTCAAGATGGACGACTACGGCAATTGTTTGGGTTTACGCCCGCAGAAGCCCGCATGGCATCCGCCTTTCTCGCCGGCGAGAGCGTCAATTCATACGCGGAAAAGTCTGGAATAGCTGTCAGCACAGCGCGTTCGACGATGAAGCAGCTCCTCGCCAAGACGGATTGCCGCCGGCAATCGGAACTGATGCGGCTGCTGACCCGCCTGACAACGACGGCAGCTGTGGAATGAACACAGATGAACATGTCCGCTCTTGGCTATACCCGGTACGGTACCCATCAGTAATTTTGTGTCCGAAAACGCTTTGAAAGCGGACAACATGGACGTCACCAGGGCTTAGTAGCTACCCGTTTCAACGAGGCGCACATCGCTCGTTCGAGCGAGCCAATGGGGTTGTCATCCAGGGATGTAACCCGGTTGCGGTTCTGTAACAGACGTTACGACCCGGCGACTAGTGTCATACGCATTCCTATGTGTTTCGAGAAGTTTGATTTACCGGTTCAGCGGTTCGTTCCTGCTCCAGTCGAAGGTGCCGAGGTCGCGTTCCTCGACGGCCTTCTTCCAGCCCGCCGTTTCGGAGCGGGCCTTGAAGTTCATGCCTTCGGGCGAGTGGCGGGTGATGCCGTCGAAGATGGTGGCGACCATCTGGGTGCTCTCCAGGCCCATATTGTCGTAGGCCTGGTTGATCATCAGCTTTTGCATCATCAGCTGGTTCTTGGGCACGCCGGCCATGCGCCGGGCCAGGGTCTCGACTTCCTCGTCCAGGTCGGCGTCGGGTACCGCCTTGTAGATCAGGCCCATGCGCTCGGCCTCGCGGCCGTCGATCTTGTCGCCGGTCAACAACATCCTTTTCGCCCGCTCGGCGCCCAGCCGGTAGACCCACATGGCCGTGGTCGGGCAGCCCCACACCCGGGCCGGCATGTAGCCGATGCGGGCGGTCTCGGCCATGACGACGATGTCGCAGCACAGCGCGATGTCGCTGCCGCCGGCCACGGCGAAACCGTGCACCTTGGCGATCACCGGCTTGTAGCTGCGCCACAGGCTCATGAACTGTTCGGTGTTGCGCTTCATGAAGGTGTAGTCCTTCATCGGATCCCACGGCATTTCCTGCACGCCGGGATTGGGGCCGGCCGCCTGGGCGTAGGCGGTCAGGTCGTAGCCGGCGCAGAAGGCCGGACCGTTGCCCGACAGCACGATGACGTGGACATCGTCGTCGTCCTGGGCCTGCTGTACCGCTTCGGCGATGGCCGGCGGCATCTCGGCGTTGATGGCGTTCATGACGTCGGGGCGGTTCAGGGTGATGCGGGCGATACGTTCGTCACGCTCGTAGGTAACGACAGGACTGTTCATGGTTTCGCTTCTCCAGCAAGAATGCCGTTCAGGCACAGGGCGATGATTTCGTCGATGAGGGTTGCGTTCGTGCCGGTCGTGGCGAACGGGGCGATCAGGGCTTCGGCGACGGCGCCGACCAGGCAGGCCGCCACGAGTTCCGGCCGCTGACGGCGGAACACGCCGCTGTCCATGCCGTCGCGCAGGATGCCGGCATAGACGCGGGCATAGGCTTCCCGGGCCTTGAGCCGTTCGGCCTCGACCAGCGGATGCACAGGCTCGGCGATCAGCGAAAACGCCAGCGGCCCGGCCTCGATGGCACGGCCGGCCAAGGCACGGGCCGCCTGCTCCAGCCGTTCGGCCGGCGGCAGGTCGCGGGCCGCGACCTCCTCCAATACCGCGACCTCGCGCTCGGCCGTGCGCCGGAAAACGTCGCGGAACAGCTCAGCTTTGCCCGGAAAATACGAATACAGCGTGCCGACGCTGACATAAGCGGCGTCGGCCACCGCCGACATCTGCGCCCCGCCAAACCCCTCGGCAGCAATCACGGACCGCGCCGCCTTGAGGATGCGCGTGCGGGTTTCCCGCTTCCGTGCCTTGGTCTTTTCAGTTGCCCGATACGGCATGGTCGACTTTCAAAAAAATGAATATAAATTCAAAATAACATAATATTGATATGAATCAATGTTCATTTTTTCCGAATTGTCCGGCTTTGCCGACAAGAAACGGGCAGAACGCTCCCCGGCCTTCTGGTTTCTTAAACCTGCAATCAATCGACAGGGGCCGCAGCCATGACCACGCTTCGCTACACCGCCATGCCCTCCGACATCGCCGCCGCCTACCGTAACGGCGCAACCGACGCCAACGGCCAAATCCCGGAACGGCAGATTTCAGATGGGAGCGGCATTCCGTGCCGTCATTGTTTGTCCGATATCGCCGAGGGTGAGGAATACCTCGTTTTAGCCCACAGGCCGTTTCCCAATGCCCAGCCCTACGCCGAGGTGGGACCGGTCTTTCTGCATGCCGGCAATTGTCCGCGCCACGACGAAGATGCCGGCCCGCCGCCGATTACCGAGACCCGGGAAAGCTATCTCATGCGCGGATACGGTTCGGACGACCGTATCGTTTACGGTACCGGTCAAGTCGTTTCGGTAGCCGATATGGAAGCACAGGCGCAGACGTTGCTGACGCAGGACAACGTCCACTACGTGCACCTGCGTTCGGCGTCCAACAACTGTTATCAGTTCCGCATTGACAAGGCGTAACCGGTCAATTGCCACGCAGCCTGGCCAGTTCTTCCTCGGCCACGTCGATACGTACCTGGCCGCGGTCGACCAGGGCCTTGGCGACGGTGTCGACCTCGGTGCCCTCGGCCCCCGCCATCATGGCGATGTTCTGGGCGTGCAGGGCCATGTGGCCTTTCTGGATGCCGGTGGTGGCCAGGGCCTTGAGGGCCGAGAAGTTCTGCGCCAGGCCGATGGCGGCGATGATGCGGGCCAGTGCCTCGGCCGTCTCCGCGCCCATGATGTCGAGGCAGATCTTCGGCGTCGGGTGCACCTTGGTGGCGCCGCCCACCAGGCCGACGGCCATGGGCAGTTCCAGCACCCCGGCCAGATTACCGTCGTTGGTCACCTCCCACCTGGTCAGGCTGCGGTAGCGGCCGGTGCGGGCGGCGAAGGCATGGGCGCCGGCTTCCACCGCGCGGGTGTCGTTGCCGGTGGCCAGCACCACGGCCGAGACGCCGTTCATGATGCCCTTGTTGTGGGTGGCGGCGCGGTAGGGATCGGCGTCGGCGAAGTGGAAGGCCTCGACCATGCCGTCGCGCACGCTCTCACCGCCGATGGCCTCGGGTGTCCATTCGGCCCGGGCGCGGGCGAGGCGGCGGTCGGCCAGGTTTGACAGGATCCGCAGACACGTGCGGCCGCCGGTCCACTCGGCGATATGCGGCGCCAGGGCCTCGGCCATGCTGTTGACCGCGTTGGCGCCCATGGCGTCACGCACGTCGACCACGATGTGGGTGATGACCATGGGGCCCGAGCGGGTCTCCAGCACCCGGACTTCCAGGTCACGGAAGCCGCCGCCCAGCCTGATCAGCACCGGATCCATGTCGTCGCAGATGGCCTGTATGTCGTCACGCCGTTCCAGGATACGGATACGCGCCGTTTCCGGGTCGCCGATATCGAGCAATTGGATTTGGGCGATCATCAACGCGCCCGAGGTAGAAGTGACGAAACCGTCCGAATCCCGGCACTGACGGGCGGCGTTGCATACGGCGGCGACCACCGACGATTCCTCGGTCGCCATCGGCACCAGCACGTCCCGGCCGTCGACGATCATGTTGGTGGCGACGCCGATCGGCACCGTCATGGTGCCGATCACATTCTCGATCATGCGCTCGGCCGTTTCGGGCGGCAGGTTGCCGGTGTCACGCAAGTGGGCCGCGGCGGTTCCGTCCAGGCCGGTCAAATCCGCGACCGTGTCGATCCGCTGATCCAGGCTCTGTTTGTGAAATCCGGAAATGCGTGACGAAAAATTCCGCATGATGTCCCCCAACTGCTTGTACGAGGCGCGCAGTCTTGAATGCCGGCCCCCACGGGTCAAGGGCAGTGATGCGTTCCAGGGCCGTTTACGGAATGGTCACAGCGAACGCCTACAACCATGGTATAGTCTGCCCATATGCGGGGCGCCGGCGGGAGAGGGGCAATGGCTTACCGGTCTATTGTATTGACAGTTCTCGGTTTCGTGCTGGGGGCAATACCGGGCGCTTTGGCGCAAAGCGCCGCTGACGTCGGCCCCGTGGCGGTGGTCAGTGCGCAGGCAGGCGACACCATTCCCTCCCAAGCCCGCATGGCGGTCGAGCCGCGCGATGACAGCGACCTCAACCTGCGCCTTGGCGAAGTCATCGCCAAGGAGTTGGCCAAGCTGGGATATGTCGTCGACGAAAATGCGCCGTTGCGGTTTACATTTGCGACGGACGTGCAGAACAACATGCCCGACAACAGCCGGTTCCGCCTGCAAGCCCGCGGTGGCCAACGCAGTGACATCGAATGGGAGCTGACCATGCGCCTCGCCGGCGGCGGCGGTCCTTCGGATGTGCGTGGTACGGCGCCGCTCTATGGCGTCGAGATCGTTATCGACCGGGCCGGCGAGCTTCCCTTGTGGAGCGGCAAGGCCGTCACGTCGACGCGTACGAGCGACACCTACCGTGCCAGCCAGGCCCTGGCCAAAATCCTGCTCACCCGCCTTGGCCGCGACGCCGATAACGAAACGGTGCCGTTGCCGTAGGGATAGATCCCTCGATCTCTGTCACCCGCCGGCAATTGATGCTCAATTGCCGGCGCGCCCCGCTTCCGCCAACGCCCATTCGCGGAAGGCTTTGACGGCGGGGCGGTTGGCTGCCTGCGTGGTGCTGACGACGTAGTAACCGAAGTCCGATTCCAGACCGATGTCGAACGGGATCACCAAGCGCCCGGCGGCGATTTCCCGTTCGACCAGGACATGATCGATCAAGGCAACGCCTTGTCCTTCGATGGCGGCGGTGATGGTCAGGTCGGAATCGGAAAAGCGCGGACCCGGATTGCCATCGACATCATCGACCCCGGCGGCGCGCAACCAGATCGGCCAGTCGACCCAGGTGCCGTCTTCCGCCTCCCACGTATCGTGCAGCAATGTGTGGTGACGCAGGTCGCTCGGCGATATGAGCGCAGGCGGGCCCTCGGTCAAGCGCGGGCTGCAGACGGGTATGACCCATGGCGTTCCCAAGGAGTCCGCACGCAGGCCGGGATAGTCGCCGCGTCCGAATCGGATGCCGACATCCAGGCCGTCACGGTCGAAATCCATCAGCTTGATGCTGGCTTGAATGCGTACGTCGATATCCGGATGCGCAATCTGAAAGGAATTGAGCCGGGGCACCAGCCAGCGGCTGGCCAGGGACGGCGTGGTGCTGACCGAAAGGCGCGGCGATGCCTCAGCCATGCGGACCTGGGTGACCGCGGCGGCCATGGCGTCCAGTCCGTCGCTCATACCGGGCAGCAGCAACTGACCCGCATCGGTCAGCAACAGGCGCCGGTTTTCGCGCCGGAACAGGATTGTGCCCAGTTGCTCCTCCAATGCCTTGATCTGATGGCTGATGGCCGCCGGCGTCACGTGCAGTTCCTCCGCCGCCTTGGTGACGCTGAGCAGCCGGGCGGCGGCCTCGAAGGCGCGCAGAGCATTGAGGGTTGGCAGAGCCCGGGGCATTTTATTGTTAGAAAAACTAAATCACTCTTGAAAGAAGATCATTTGTAAATATGACAAATAATAGACATTTTCAGGGAAGCAATCCACCGTAATGGTTTCGCTTTTCTTGAATACTTGTTAACGGAGATTAACATGACCGTACGTCAAGATATTTGCGTCAATGCAGACATTCCGATCAGCCGACGTGCGCCTGTGGAGAACTCCGGCGGCCATCTTCCGGGGGGAGCCTGGTGGCAGGCCGTGGTCAGCGGATTGACGAAATTCCGCCACCGCCAAGACGTCGTGCGTACATTGGATCGCCTGGATGACAGGACGTTGCGGGACATCGGGATCGAGCGGTGCGATATCGCCAAGGTCGCCGACGATTTGGCGAACAACACTCCTTGATCCCAGATACGGTCGGCCGGGCCGCCTTTGTGGCAACCCGATCGCGCGAATTTCCGGGCCAAAAAGCAACAAAAAGGTTGTTTCTGTTTGAGGGGTGATTGTGGTTGGCTGATGTAGACCACAACCAGTCAGGGTACCCCTCTTGCGTCGAACCGTTCTTGTTGACCTCGGAATAGTCGTCGTCGTTCTCGTCCTGTCTACCGCTGTTGGTGCGGAACTCGATTTGTTCGAGATGTTGTACGACTTCAGCCGCGCGCACGAAGATTGGGAAATCGATGAGATCGTGCCGGCGCTGGTGACGCTGATCGCGACGTTGGGTTGGTTCGCATTTCGCCGTTGGCGGGAGGCGCGGGTGGAAATTCGCCGCCGGGACGCCGTCGAGACGGCATTGCGCAAAGCCGAAGACGATCTCCAGCGGGCGTTGCGCCTGAAGGAAGCCGGTCAAATCGCCGGCGGTGTGGCACACGAATTCAACAACATCATGGCTGTTGTGCTGGGAAATTTGGAATTGCTGGACGACAAGTCCGGCGACGCCAAGGCGTCGGCTGCACACCTGGAACGGGCACGCCGCGCGATCTTGCGGGCGAAGGACCTGACGGACCAGCTGCTGTCCTATTCACAAAGGAAGCCATTGAAACTCGAACCTGTGGACCCGGCGGCTGTCGTGTTGGCGGCGATGGAAAAATGCGCCTCTCCCCATATCGACCTCGTGCCGCACGATATTGTGCCCGGCCGATGGCAAGCGACGTCTGACGATTCGGAGCTTGAGTTTGCCGTGGTCCGTTTGATCGACAATGCGATTAAGGCCAGTCCGTCTGACGGGAATGTCGACATCCGCGTGTACGCAGCCGACGTCGGGCCAGACGCGGAGGCAGACGATCTGGCGACCGGTCCCTATGTGTGTATCGACGTCCGGGATTACGGTGCAGGCATGACGTCCGACGTGAGGGATCGGGCGATCGAGCCTTTCTTTTCCACGCGCAATGTGGGCGACGGCCCCGGTCTGGGGTTGAGTATGGCTTACGGATATGCCCGGCAATCCGACGGGACCGTCCGGCTGGACAGCACACCGGGACAAGGGACAACGGTTCGCCTATACCTGCCTCGGGTCGAAGGCTGAGTACCGATAAAGGAAATCCGGGTCCGCCGCCGCGCGATTATGCAGCGGACCCGGGAAACAGGCATCAGCCGTTGGTCTTGCGGGCCCGGTTGGCGGCGCAGGTCAGGGCACGCAGGCTGGCCGTCACGATATTGCTGTGGCGGCCGACCCCGAACAGGGACTTGCCGTCACTGGTCTGCACTTCCACATAGGCCACGGCCGTTGCGTCGGCGCCGTGGCCGACCGAGTGTTCGTGGTAGTTGGCCACCTTGATGTCGACGCCGCAGTTTTCCTTCAACGCACTGAGATAGGCGTCGATCGGTCCGTTGCCGCGGCCCTCGATGGCACGGTCGGTGCCGTTCTCGCGGATATTGGCGGTCATCACCCGGACTTCCGACGCGTGGGCATCGGGTACCGTGGTGTGGTCGACGAACTCGAACGGCGTGGCGTTGTCCAGATATTCGTCCTTGAAGCTCTGCCAGATCATGTCGGAGCTGAGCTCCTTGCCCGTCTTGTCGGCGATGGACTGGATGACACCCGAGAACTCCATCTGCAGCCGGCGTGGCAGTTCGAGGCCGTAGTCGCTTTCCATCACATAGGCGACGCCGCCCTTGCCCGACTGGCTGTTGATGCGAATGACCGCCTCGTATGTGCGGCCCACATCGGATGGGTCGATGGGCAGGTAGGGCACTTCCCACTCGCCGCTGTTGGACTTCTTGATTGCCGCCAGGCCCTTCTTGATGGCGTCCTGGTGCGAGCCGGAAAACGCCGTGAACACCAGTTCGCCCACATAGGGATGGCGCGGATGGATCGGCAACTGCGTGCAGTGTTCGGCAATCTGGGCGATGTCGGTGATGTCGGACAGGTCCAGCTTGGGATCGACGCCCTGGGTGAACATGTTCAGCGCCAGGGTGATGACGTCCACATTGCCGGTGCGCTCGCCGTTGCCGAACAGGGTGCCTTCGATACGGTCGGCGCCGGCCATCACCGCCATCTCGGCCGCCGCCACGCCGGTGCCCCGGTCGTTGTGCGGGTGGATCGAAATGATCAGGCTGTCGCGGTTCTTGATGTTGCGGCAGAACCATTCGATCTGGTCGGCATAGATGTTGGGCGTCGCCATCTCGACCGTCGCCGGCAGGTTGAGGATCAGCTTGTTGTCCGCCGTCGGCCGGTAGACGTCCATCACCGCCTCGCAGATCTCGACGGCGTAGTCCAGCTCGGTGCCGGTGAAGCTTTCCGGCGAATACTCGTAGACGATCTCGGTGCCGCCGGTACGGTCCGGGTCCTGCGCCAGTTGCTTGATCAGCTTGGCGCCGGAAACGGCGATGTCGGTGATGCCTTCCTTTTCCAGCCCGAAGACCACTTGGCGCTGCAGGGTCGAGGTGGAATTGTACAGGTGCACGATGGCCCGCGGCGCGCCCTTGATGGCGTCGAAGGTCTTCTCGATCAGGGCTTCGCGCGACTGAGTCAGCACCTGGATGGTGACATCGCTGGGGATCAGCCTGTTGTCGATCAGGTGGCGCAGGAAGTCGTAGTCGGTCTGCGACGCGGCGGGAAAGCCCACCTCGATCTCCTTAAAGCCCATGCGGACCAGCAGGTCGAACATGCGCTGCTTCTTGTCGGTGCCCATGGGTTCGATCAGGGCCTGATTGCCGTCGCGCAGATCGACCGTGCACCAGGTCGGCGCCTCGGTGATCACGTTCGACGGCCATCGTCGGTCAGGCAGGTCGACAGGTTGATATCGTTTGTATTTCTCGATCGGCATCTTGCCGGCGGAAGCTTGGATGTCCATTCCTCTGTCCTCTCAACTCGCTTGTCCCGGGGCCTCTATCCGGTGCCGCGCCGGGACGTATATCCGGGTGGTTATGTCGGTCTACTTGGCCCCGTTACAGCCGCCGGGTGGCCGCAATGGTCCGGCGGCCGCCGCTAAGTCGCATTAGCCCTAAAGGCGGAACAAACAACCAATTTCGTACGTTATCGCGTGAATCAGATGTGCTGTGGGCAGTCATGACTTCGAACCTGGTTTTGGGGTGGGGTGCGGATTATCCGCAGACGGCCGCGAACGGCCCCCGACGTCTCAGGACGCCGGGCCGATAAGTCGTAGGCCGAGAAGGCCCGTATCGGTCCGAATAGTCATAGGGCCAAGCTAATGGCCAAATATTAAGAAATCAAGGCCTTAGAGCAGTTCCTCTTTAGATGGAAGCATTCTGTTTCTCGAGCGGCCTGCCCATCCACCAGGAAGACGGGGCCGCGCGATGCCGGGCATCGCGCAAGCCGTCTTACGCCGTGGGGGGCGGCCGCTCGGAAACCCCCATTGCGCTTTTGTGGGACGGGCGTCTTGGCGCCAAATCCGGCGGCTGCCGTCTCGGCCATACCCCCGGTATGGCCATCACCGCCAGCCTTGGCCTTGGCGCCAATACGCTCCGTCAGAATGCTTCCATCTAAAGAGGAATTGCTCTAGACACCCGGAACGCCCGGCCGGTTCAGCGCGGCACGGATTTGAATTCGACCTGTTCCACCTTACGCAGTTCCTGAATGCGGGAACTGCGGCGGTGAACGCCGGATATCAGCCACCCGTCGGACAGATCGAAGACATAGCTGGCCTGATCCTCCACGGAAATGGTGGAGGAAAAGGCCTTGGCTTCCAGGTCTGTCGGTGGCGGCCGGCCGGCCCCTTGGGCGAGGCGCGACGCCGCTTCCAGAAGAATGGGCGCCGACCGCATGGGATCGAGGGCCTGGACCCACTGCACCGTTGCCTGGTTTCGACCGGCGTTCAGGTCACTGAGCAGAAAATAGGCCTTCGACGGAAATGGCTGTCCGCCGAATGGATTGGGCAGAGCGTCCTCGTACTCGCTTTTGACGTTGAGTGTATAGCGGCCGCCGGACGCCAGGAAATACAGCGACGGTTCCTTCAGCGAGACGACCGAGACAAACCGCGGATTCAGCAACTGCCGTGTGGCACCCTTGATTTGCCGTACGACCGCGGGGCCCGCGCCGGCTTCCTGCAGCCAGCCGAGGATGGCGTTCGATGCTTTCTGATAGTGGGCGACGATTTCGTCGACATTGGCCAAACCGGTGACCGACCCGGTCCGGTCCAGCGCGATCACCAGACGCATTCCGGCCGTGATGTTGGCCATGCGCTCCGCCAGCACCGTACCCGGCCCGTGATTGGAGAGCAGTCTGGAACGGCCGAAGGTCCATTGGATCAGATATCCGTCGGCACGTTTTTCCAGAACCTCGATTTCGACGGACGTACTGGCACGGGAAACAGTGGGGTTCGCCCGTCCCCGCGCGTTCTGGCGGGTTTTGATCATGTCGAAGCGGTGTCTCTCGCCGACGGTCCAATTGACGGGCAATTCGACAACGGTGCCGGTTGCTTGCGCCGGAGCAAAGGCCGGCGAGAGCGCGGTGAAGACGATCATACCGATCCAAATCCATGCAAACCGTGTCGTCACTCAAATGTCCTTTCGATCAGGTGTTCGACACTGTCACTGTAGCGGATAACCGTGACGGTGTAGTGCACGGTCGTGCGATCCACGCGACTGTGGAAATGGTAGTTCCGACACCATTTGCGTTCGAAAACGGGCCAACTCGTCAATAGAACGAGTGATTGGCCAATCACTAGAACTCGGAACTGACGTGCTAAATATGGTTGCTGTAAATAGAGATTATACTATTTATGATAGTCTCTATGTGAAGGATGTATGTGGATAGCCATTGCAACCCAAATTCAATTGTCTGGCACTGCAACGGCTATGGTGGGGGAAGAATGTCAGACAACGAGTTTGTTTCAGGCAGTAGCTTGGCCAAAGCAGTCATTTGGCTTTTTGGCACCGCTATTGCCATGCAATTCATCGCCACAGCGACGTACGTACACCAGATCATGCTTTTGCAGCGCATCGATCGTGGTGACATGGTGAGCAACAACGAGGTCGAGTTCAGCGACTACAGCGTGAGCCTGATCAGTGTTTTGGATTTTCTCGTCTATTTGGCGGGCGCCATTGTATTCCTCTTTTGGCTATACCGCGTCAGCGCGAATTTGCCCGCCCTAGGCGTTCAAGATATGCGGTGGAGCCCCGGATGGGCCGTCGGCTGGTGGTTCATTCCCGTCATGAACATTTTTCGCCCCTATCAGGTCGTCAAGGAAATCTGGCTGGCCAGCAGCGCTGACGCGCAGCCCGGTGCATGGCGCGACGGTCCCGTGTCGAGCATCCTGGGTCTCTGGTGGCTCGTGTTTTTGGCAGGAAGGATTGTGATAGCAATCGCGTCGCGAATGAACAGAAGTACCGGCGTTGATATCGACGCCTATATTTCCGCTTTCGTTCTCCACATCCTTGGTGGGTTGATCTGGGCGTTCGGTGCTTATCTGGCCATCAAGATCATCCGGGAGATCGATCGGCGTCAAAGTTTGCCACGCGTAACGAAGTACGCCGAGGCTTTCGCGTAGGCAGACGTGTTGCCCTTTTTTGTCGCCGGCGTTTTGCCGTATTTATTTCCAGATCGATTTGCCCGCGCCCGGAAGCCCAAGGCGTGGCCACTTCTCGTTGACGGCTGCGATCACGTCGTCGGCCATGCGGATCCTGCGGCCCCATTCGCGTTTGGTCTCCGGTGGGATCTTGGCGGTGGCG
The DNA here is from genome assembly GCA_028277845.1 of Sneathiellales bacterium. GTDB lineage: Bacteria > Pseudomonadota > Alphaproteobacteria > JANQFL01 > JANQFL01 > JANQFL01. Next base: position 280,184 of record JANQFL010000011.1, on the reverse strand, counting down.
TCGAGGCCGATTTTACTGCCGAGGCCGGATTCGGGCGAGGCGAAGTCGAGATAGTCGATCGGTGTGTTCTCGATCACCGTGATGTCCCGGGCCGGATCCATGTTGGTCGACACGGCCCACATGACATCGGTCCAGTCGCGGGCATTCAGGTCGTCGTCGATAACGATGACGAACTTGGTGTACATGAACTGGCGCAAATACGACCACACGCCCATCATCACCCGCTTGGCGTGGCCCGGGTATGCCTTGCGCATGGACACCACGGCGATGCGGTAGGAACAGCCCTCGGGCGGCAGCCAGAAATCGGTAATCTCGGGAAACTGCTGGCGCAGCAGCGGGACGAAGACGTCGTTCAAAGCTTCCCCCAGCACGCTGGGCTCGTCCGGCGGGCGGCCGGTGAAGGTAGAGAGATAGATCGGGTCGCGACGCATGGTGACGGCGCTGACCGTGAACACCGGGAAGCGTTCAACGGCGTTGTAATAACCGGTGTGGTCGCCGTACGGTCCTTCGTCGCCGTAATCGTCCAGCGACACATGGCCCTCCAGCACGATCTCGGCACTGGCCGGAACCTTGAGCGGTACGGTCTTGCAGTCGACCAGTTCCAGTTTCCGTTCGCGCAACAGGCCGGCGAACTGGTATTCCGACAGAGTGTCCGGCACCGGCGTGACGGCGGCCAGGATGGTTGCCGGATCGGCGCCGATGACCACCGCGGCGGGCAGGGGTTCGGATCTTTCCTTGGACCAGCGCTGATGATGCTGGGCACCGCCCCGGTGCTTGAGCCAGCGCATCAGGGTGGTGTCGCGGCCGGTCACCTGCATGCGGTAGATGCCCAGGTTGAAGTCATCCTCACGCACGCCGTCGGCGGCCTTGGGGCCTTGGGTGACCACCAGCGGCCATGTGATCAGCGGCGCCGGCTCGCCGGGCCAGCAGGTTTGGACGGGCAGGGCATTGAGGTCGATGTCGTCGCCTTGCAGCACCACCTCCTGTACCGGGCCCGATCCGACCGACTTCGGTTTCATGGCCATGACGGTTCTGGCCAAGGGCAGCATGCCCAACGCCTCGCGCATGCCGCCCGGTGGTTCGGGCTGGCGCAGGAACGCCAAGGTCTCGCCCACCTCGCGCAGTTGCCGCGGTGCCCGGTTCATGCCCCAGGCGACCCGCTCGACGGTCCCGAACAGATTGACAAGCACGGGCATGGATGACGGCGTGCCATCGGCCTTGACCGGGTTTTCGAACAAGACCGCGGGTCCGCCCTCGGCCAGCAGCCGGGTCTGGATCTCGGTCATCTCGAGAACGGTCGACACGGGTTCGCTGACCCGGACGAGCCGGTTTTCCTGCTCAAGCCGGGCAATAAACTCCCGCAGGGATGTGTAGGACATCGGTTTCCATCCGCAACGCGTGCATGTGGTTCCGTTCTCATAGCCGCGATCAGGGCCGGCGACAAGAGCCCAGGTTGCGCTCAACCCTACTTGGCAGGACGGATAACGGAATCAGTAATTTACGGGAATGCGTTAGTGCCTCAGGCGGTGCCTGTCGACGGAGACGCCGAGCTTTCCGGCCGGATGACTAAACTTCACGACACTGTAAATGGGATGAACCGTGACGGGTATCGAGCGGGCTGCACGACCTATTGTAAGGTCTGTACGATGCGTTCGCCCGGGAACCGCATGGTCACTTTCGTGCCGATACCGAGGGCGCTGTCCAGTTTCAACGAACCGCCATGGAGTTCGCATAGAGAACGCGCGATCGGCAGGCCGAGGCCGGTGCCTTCGTGCGACCGGGTGATGGAGCTGTCGACCTGGCTGAAAGGCGCCAGGGCCTTGGGGATTTGATCGGAGGCCATGCCGACGCCTGTGTCTTCGATCTGAATTTCGAACGTACCGTCTCCGGCGACTTCCGCACCAACGGATACATGTCCACCCGGGGGCGTGAACTTGACGGCGTTTGCCAGGATGTTGGTCACCACCTGCTTCAATTTACGTTCATCGGCCCGTAGGGACGGTATGCCGTTGATCTCGACATCGAGCGACACGCCGGCCTTTTGGGCCCGCTCTTCAACGAGTTTGGTGCAAACGCCGACCACGTAACCTATGTCGACGATATCTTCTTCCAGTTCGGTTTCGCCGGCCTCGATTTTCGATAGGTCGAGAATGTCGTTGATGATGGCCAGCAGATGTTCACCGCTGTTGACGATGTCCTTGCCGTATTCGACATAGCGGTTGTTGCCGACAGATCCCATCACCTCGCTCTGGATGACCTGGGCAAAACCCAGGATCGCATTGAGTGGCGTGCGCAATTCATGACTCATGTTGGCGAGAAACGCCGATTTGGCCTTGTTGGCCACTTCGGCCTGTTCTTTAGCCAGTTTCAAGCTCTCCTCGGTCTGTTTCCGGCGGATTATACCGGCCAGCGTCGCGGCCACGCTCTCGAGAAACTCGACCTCCCGGACTTCGCTGCGATGACATTCATTGAGGTAGAGTACTAAAACACCGACAGTCTGGCCTTGGGAAATGATGGGCACGTTGTAATGTCCATGACCGGCCATTCCGGGGTAACGGATTTCATGTCGGTCATCGACGCACGAAGCGAACTGGATATCCTGGGATTTCGCCGCTTTGCCACAGAGGCATTGCCCGAACCGTATTTTGTCGCACCCGGCTTCGACCGCCGGTGAGAGGTCTCGACTGGAAACAAGGCGAAGCGTGACACCGTCCGGATCGGTCAGGAAAACACCGCCCTTGGACTGTACGGCAAGCCAGGGTATGGACAAGATCAACTCGAGAGATTTGTCCAGCAAGTCCTTGAGTGACCCGGCTTCCAAGGACGTCTGCAGCAGATCGTTCAGGACCTTTTGCGTTTGCAGGGTCTCCCCCAGTTTCCTGTCCGCGTGAATCTGACTGGTGATATCCAGGGTACTGCCGCGATAACCGGTGAATTCGCCGTTGTTTCGAAAGCCCGGCTTGCCGCTGACCAGGAGCACCCGCGGCGTTCCGTCTTCTCCGGAAATGGTGAGCGGAAGATTGTGGAACGAATCGCGGTCGGTCAGCTTTTTGTTGAGATTGGCCAGCGATTCGCGGTCGATGGCGGATAGCTTGTTGCTCGATGCACTGAGTATTTCATCGCTGCGGGTCCCCATCAGCTTGCCGATGGTTTTTCCGTCAGCACCTTCGGGCAGATCGGACACATATGTGAGGCGATTGTCGTGATCGGTCTCCCAGAACCAATCCGATGCGATACCGGCGAAGTCGTTGAAGCGTTCCTGGCTTTCCTTCAGTTGTTGCTCCGACGCTTCGGCACGAAACGCCGCCTTCTCTGCCGTTTCGATTCGCCGGCGCTGAGCCTGGGTAATCAGGGTGATGCCGGCGAACGTGGACAAAGCCTGTGCCAGCAGGAACCCGATCGGCGCAAACCAATCCACCGGGCGCAGAAGTGGGAAATCGAGTTTATGAATGCCCCAGGCGATGAAGACCGCGCCGACGATCCACAGCCCCTTGTATTGGCCTTTCTCGGAACTGCGCAGGAACATGATGCCGGTGAGGATCATGGCGCCGCCGGCGAAAAGATAAAGCGGTGCAGTCCGGACAAGGAAACCCATGTCGACGGCGAGGGGCAGCATCGCCCAGAGCCCTGCGGCGAGCCAGACACCCAGCAACGCGGGTAAATACGGCTTGCGTCCGATGAACTGCATGGAGCCGGCAAGCAATAGCACGGTCATGGTCACGTGTAGGATTTCGGCACTGACCAACGCGGTATTGCGGCCGAACAGGGGAACGCTTAGATACGCCGCTTGGCGCAACGCGTTGATTGCGAACGCCGCCGCCCACAGGCCGACACCGGGTATGGGCGCCGGACCCCGGCGCAGGATTGCCAGGGCGCCAGCGAGGATGATGGACCCCAGGATGGCACCGAGAATGGCTGTGGGAAGGGAAAACGCCATGACCGAACTACTGAACACCGTTACCAAAAGCACACATGTACGCGCCACAAATGCCAGGTAATCGGCGGGGTCCGGTCGCCGAAAGTCGTTTTCCCCCGAAACGCACTACCTACAAAGAGGCGCGCGGTCATCATGGGGCGGTAACGTTAACGCCGCATTAATCGTTAAATTTTGGCGGAAAAGGCCGGTTTTCTAGGCCGGCATGGCTTCCAGGCCGAGTTTGCCGAGCATTTGCATGTCCGCATCGTGTTCCGGGTTCGGCGTGGTCAGCAACCGGGGGCCGGTAAAGATGGAGTTGGCCCCGGCCAGGAAACACAGGGCCTGAAGCTCTTCGCTCATGTATTCGCGCCCGGCCGACAGCCGGACCATCGAAGCGGGCATCAATATGCGGGCGCCGGCGATGGTGCGGACGAAATCCAGAGGGTCGACCGTGCCCTGTTCGGCCAACGGTGTACCTTCGACCCGGACCAGCATGTTGATGGGGACGCTGTCGGGATGCTTGGGCAACGTGGCGAGGACCCACAACATTTCCGCCCGGTCCCGAACGCTTTCGCCCATGCCGACGATGCCGCCGCAGCATAGATTGATGCCGGCGTCACCGACATGACCGATGGTGTCCAATCGGTCATCGAATGTTCGCGTCGTGATGATCTCGCCGTAATAGTCCGGCGACGTGTCGATGTTGTGGTTGTAGTAGTCCAGGCCGGCTTCCTTGAGGCGCCGGGCCTGATCCGCCGTCAGCATACCGAGCGTGACGCAGGTTTCCATGCCCAGGTCCTTGACCCCGGTAATCATGTCGCAAACCGCGTCCAGGTCGCGGTCCTTCGGGCTGCGCCAGGCTGCGCCCATGCAATACCGCGTCGCGCCGGCGGCCTTGGCGTCCTTGGCCGCCACCAGCACGGCGTCCACGTCCATCAGCTTCTCGGCCTTGACGCCGGCGTCGAAGGACGCGCTCTGCGGGCAATAGGCGCAATCTTCCTGGCAGCCGCCCGTCTTGATGCTGAGCAGGGTGCTGAGCTGGACCTGGTTGGCCGGAAAATGCTCCCGGTGCACCGTTTGCGCCTGGAATATCAGATCGTTGAAGGGCTGGGCGAAAAGAGATGAAACCTCGTCCCGCGTCCAATCGTTGCGAATGCTGCCGGTTGTCATCGTCGTCCCCATAAATGCCAGTGCGCCCAAACCGGGCGCTTTATAAAGACATCCGGAGGTTCATGCCAGCATCACGTTACCAGCATCACGTGGCCGGCATCCAATGGAACGGGGCCTGGCTCCCCCCTTGCGAGTCCGAAACCAGGCCCCGAGACGCTGCGTCATGGGTCGCAGCGTAGGCGGTATGTCTTACTCCGCGCCGTCGTGCTCGACCTGTGCCGCAGTGGCGGCCCGGTCGCCGGCAGCGGCCGGGTCGCCCAGGCTGTTGGTCATGCCTTTCAACGAATCGGCCGACAGGCCCAGTTCTGCCAGCAGGGCATCCACAAGCGGTGCCTGGCCGCGGTAGCGCAGGGCCGAATCGACCACCTGGTCCGCCAGATTGCCGCCGCCGGACGGCACCGCTGTGCCGTTTCCGCCGCCACCGGCGGGAACCGTCGCGCCCAGGCCATCGACCTGCAGGATCTTGATGGCGTCGATCTGTTCCATGGGTTTGACACTTTCGGCGATGATCTGCGGCATGGCCTCGATCAGGGCCATGCGGATCTGCATGGCGATCTGTTCGACAGACAACTGGTTGGCGGCCAGGTTGATCTGCTCCTTACCGGCCGCATCCACCTGGTAGCGTACCTCGGCGGCCTGGGCCAGCGCCCGTTCGGCGTCGGCTTCACCTTCGGCCTCGATCTTGCTCTTCTCAGCCGTGGCGTTGGCCAGGATGCGGACCGAATCGGCCTGGTCCTCCGCCGCCGCCTTTTCCGCCTCGGCGGCCACAGTGATGGCGATGGCATCGCGCTCTGCTTTCTTGCGGGCCTCGATCAACTCGACGATCTTGGCGCGCTCGGCGATTTCCGCCTCCTGGGCCGTGGTGACCTTTTCCTCGGCCAGCTTGGCCACGGCGCGGGCTTCGTCGGCCAGGGCCTCGGCCTCGGACTGTTCCTTGGATTTCAAGGCGATGGCGATGTGCTGGTCCTGCTTGGCCAGTTCGACGGTCTTTTCCTTCTCGACCTCTGTGGTCTCGACGGAGCGGGTCTTGGCGATTTCACGCTCCTTGACCTGCTGTTCCATGGCCAGCTTGTCTTCGGTCACCACGCGTTCGGACTCGATCTCGCGCTGGCGGATGCTCTGGTCGGCACCGATGCGGGCCTCCTCGGCCTCCTTGTGCCGGCCGGCTTCCTTGGCCGCCGTTTCGGCCGCTTCCTCGGCCTTGCGCACGGCGATTTCGCGCTGCTGGGCGAGGCGGGCGTATTCCTCCTCCCGCGCCAGTTCCAGCTTCTGCTGCTCGGCGGCCAGATTCTTGCGCCGGATTTCCACCTCGGTGTCCTGTTCGATGTCGTTGCGCTTCTTGCGCTTGTCCTCGATTTCCAGGGTCAGCTTGGTCAGACCCTCGGCGTCGAACGCGTTATCGGGGCTGAAGAATTCGCGGTTGGTCTGGTCGAGGCCGGTCAGCGAAACGGATTCCAGTTCGAGACCGTTTTTCAACAGGTCTTCCGACACGGCGGTCTGCACCTTTTGCACAAAAGCCACCCGCTGTTCGTGCAGATCCTCCATCTTCATTTCCGCGGCCACCGCGCGCAGGGCGTCGACGAACTTGCCTTCGACCAGTTCCTTGAGCGATTCCGGCTCCAGTGTGCGCATACCCAGCGTCTGGGCGGCGGCGGCGATGGATTCCTCGGTCGGTTGCACACGGACGTAAAACTCCGACAACACGTCGACGCGCATGCGGTCCTGTGTAATCAGCGCCTGGTCGGTGGACCGGCGCACTTCGAGCCGCAGCGTGTTCATATTGACCGGGATGATTTCGTGCAGCACCGGAAAGACCAGGGCGCCCCCGTTCATGATGACCTTCTGGCCGCCGAAACCGGTCCGGACAAACGAGATTTCCTTCGACGCGCGCTGGTAGAGGCGCGAGAAAATCAAGCCGACCGTCAGCAATGCGACGACAATCACGCCAACCAAAATTCCGGCAGTGACTAAATTATCCATGATGATCTCCCCTTGGTTGGTTGCGATTTCGAATGTCGGTTCGGTCAGGCCACCAGCGTTGGTGCCGTCCGTGGTAACCAGGCCGTACGGATCCGCCGAAGACGTCATAACGGTGCCTCGAATGTTCTTCAGCGTCGTGACAGTGCCGCGTTTGGATTGCGGATGGCCGTGAATTGACTGCCCAGTTTGCGCACCAGCAGGACTTCGTCGCCGGTGCCGAATTCCTCGTCGGACTTGTCCGGGCTGACCAGGATGTAGTGGGTCTGGCCGTGCCGGTCGGTGAGCTTGGCTTCCGCCGGCTGTCCGGCTTTGGCTTCGCCGCGGAACACGACCGCGACCTTGCCGATAAAGGTATCGCTCGATACGGCCGAGGTTTCCGCCTTGGGCACAATCTTGGAGAATCCGAGGCCGAAATACCGGGTCGCCGGTACCGCGACGAACAGCACGGCGATACTGGCGAGGCTGCCCGGCAATGCGAAGCCGATAACCGTGTGCAACGCACCTTGTAAAATCAGGCCGGCCAGCCCGAACACGGTCAGGAACGCCACCAGCAGGATCAGCACCGGCACCCGGCCGACCGTCAGCCAGCCGAGGACCCGGGTGAAGGCCCCGGCACCACCCTCCAGGGCGCCGGACCCATCCAGATCGGGACTGTCCGGTGCCGTGACGTCCAGGTCGGCATCAACATCGGCGTCCATGTCGACGTCGAAATCCAGGTCGGCATCGGCGTCAATGTCGAGATCCACATCGGCATCGATGTCCATGTCGGGCAGCAATTCGTCCACCAGGCTGGACACGGCGATGCCGAACAGCAGGCCGACGCCCTCGACCAGGGCGATGGCCAGCATGACGCCCAGCGCGACCAGGAACGGCAGGTTGCCGTCGATGCCGAGAAACGCGATCAAGGGTGTCAGGCGCCTTTGGCCGCGGCCTTGGCGGCGGCGAGGCGTTCCTTGATGCGGTTGGTCCGGGCCAGGTCCTCAAGTTCGGCAACCTGCGCCGCAGTCCTGGCGTCGGGTGTGCCGGCCCGCCCCGGCAGGTTTGTGGCGTCGCGCATGACACGGTCGTAGGCGCCTTCCGCCTTGCGCACCTTGTCCTCGACGCTGCGGCCGGGCGGTGGCGCGGACCCGTCGCCTGCACCGCCGGTGGGTGCGTCCTGGCGCGACTTGAACTCGCGGATTTCCTCTTCCATCTCCCGCTTCTTGGCGTTGAGCGCTTCGATGTAGCCTTCCAGTTCCCGTTCCTTGGCGCCGGCGTCGGCGATGGCGGCTTCCAGGACGGGGATCTGAGCTTCCACGTCCAGCTGTTGGGAAATGGCGGTTTCGGCCAAATCGTCACGGCCTTCCTTGATGGCCAGGGCGATTTTGTTGGCCAGGTCCTCATGACGGCCGTTTTCCTCCATCAGGCGCGAACTGGCCACATGACGGTTGGCAAGAGTGCGGCCGAGTTCGCTGCGCACATCCTCGATGGCGCCGTCGATTTCGCGGACGGCCTGTTCCATGACCACTTCCGGCGCGGCGTTTTCCACCGTGTCGATCAGCATGTTCACACTGCCGGCGACGAGCCGGGCGACGCGCGATGCAATTCCTTCAGTCATTCCCCGTTCCTTTCCCCATGTCGTTCATCCATGGCCGTTTTCGCCTTGATCACGTCACACAGTTCCAGCGACGGCGCGATACGGTCGCGCACCAGATGCGTGTCGTAACACCGGCAACTCGAAGTGGTGCCCAGGCGCAGAATGGTTTCGGACAACGCGAATGCACGGTCCGCGAGCCTGGATTCGAAGTGTCTTAGTTCTTCCCCCCGGTCGTTATGTTGTTCCGGCCCTATGACCAGCAGGGCCGTCACTTCCTCCATCCACTCGTACAACTTGGCCACGAATTCCGATTGCACGTCGGAATTGTGCTCTTCTTGCTTTATCCGCTTTCGCGCGGGCAACATCATATCGTGTACAAGCGATAGGCAGCTAGAATAATCGGTCGTCCCTTTATTTTTTCGTTTAGCGTCCATCAGGATGGAGCGGATCTTTTCACTCGGTGTACTGGCGCCGGGTATCTGCACAACTGCGAGAAATGCGGCGTCTTCGTCCGTCAGACGTACGCTGACGAGATGCGATTTGTGTGGCACGTCGCTCTCCAAGATCTTGTGAATACATATGTAAGTATTGTGTTTACGAATGTAAACAAGAATCGCGGAAATATTTTTCGCGGCGGACCGCCAATACAACGTATGGTAAGGAATTCCCTACGGAAACGAGGGTCAAAATTTTTTGGATTGCGCGATGCCGTGAACGCGCGGAGAAGTCTTTATGCTATTGGTCGGGCAGTTGCTGCCTCAACATCCTGACCATGTTTCCGCCCATGACTTTTCGGATGGCGGATTCCGACAGTCCGGCGTTGATCAGCTCCTGTGTCACGACCGCGAGTTCCGAGGTGTCGAAGGTGGTGGTCACCGTGCCGTCATAGTCGGACCCGAGGGAGACATGATTTTCACCCAGTGTTTTGACCGCGTAGACGATGGCGTCGGCGACGTTTTCGGGCGCGGTCTTGCATATGGCGCCTTCCCAGTAACCGATGCCGATGACGCCGCCGGCATCGGCAATGCGTTTCATCAGGCTGTCGGGTATGTTGCGTGGCCCGGGGCAGTGGCCGTACATGCCCGTATGGCTGACGATGATCGGCCGGTCGGCCATCTCCAGCACGTCCTCGACGACTTTCGCGGACGAATGGGAAACATCGATGACGATACGGTGCTCCAGCATACGCCGCAGCACGGCCCGGCCGAAATCCGTCAGGCCGCCCTGTTTGACGCCGTGGAGTGAACCGCCCAGGCGGTTGTCGAAAAAGTGCTGCAGGCTCATCACCCGGAAACCGGCGGCGTACAGCGTATCGACATTGTCGACGTCGCCGTCCAACGCATGGGCGCCCTCGATGCCGAGCATGCCGCCGACGATGGTATCCCCGCCGGCCCGGCGTGCCAGGACTTCTTCCAGATCCTTGCGGCTCTTCACGACCTTCAACGCGGACGGGTCTTCCGCCGCGAAGTCATGCAGTTTGCGGCCCTGGTACAGGGCGCGTTTCAGCAGGCTGCCCCAAGTGCCCGGCGGCCAGGCCTGTACCAGCGACAGGAGGGTGATGTCATCCGGTGCGTCGGCGGCGTTCTCGTCGTAGTTCAGGCCGCTTGGCGACTTGGTGACCGTGGTGAATACCTGTAGCGCCACATTGCCGGCCTGCAAGCGCGGAATGTCGACATGGCCACGGTCGGACCGGGTGAGCAGGTCGCGCTTCCATAGCAGCGAATCGGCGTGCCAATCGCCGATGATCAAACGGGCATGCAGGGCCTTGGCGTCATCGGAAATGTCATAGGGGTCATGGGGCTGCACGACGTTCATGCCGTCTTCGAGGACGGCCGGCGCGAAGATCAGCACGCCGCCGACTACCAATACGGCGAGCACGACAAGTACGGCCAGGCCCCGTTTGACCAGTTTCACGATGATCCCCCTTTACCGGCTTTGCCGCCGATCTGCATGTCCCTGTGTGCGCCACCAATTAAACGCTCGCGATACGGCGTTCAAGGCCTAACCACCGAACCGGATGCCCAGGGCGATCGCGGCGAACAGGATCAGACCGTAATGACTGTTGGATTTGAACTTGGCGAGGCAGTCGGATGACGACGCGATATCCACGTTGCGCGCCTGCCACGCCAGTTGTCCGGCGGAGACGGCCAGGCCGACATAAAACGGCCAGGCGAGACCGGCGATCCAACCGGCCACACCGGCGCACGCGGTCTGGATGCCATAAAAAAACCACAGCCACATCTTGGTACGGTCGCCCAATCGTAGCGCGGTCGATTTGACGCCGATCAGCACGTCGTCTTCCTTGTCCTGGTGGGCATAGATCGTGTCGTATCCCAGCGTCCAGGCGATGCCGCCCACGTACATGACCACCGGCGCCCATGTCAAATCCCCGCGGACCGCCGCCCAGCCCAGCAAGGCACCCCAGTTGAAGGCCAGTCCGAGAAAAACCTGCGGCCAATAAGTGATGCGTTTCATGAACGGATAGATTGCGACCAGGACGAGGCTGGCGACGCCGACCGCGATGGCGAAACCGTTGAAGGTCAGCAGGACGCCAAGGCCGACCAGAGACAGGGCGAGCAGCCAAATCCAGGCCTGCGGGACGCTGACCTGACCGGATGGGATGGGTCTCAGCGCGGTGCGCTCGACCCGGCCATCGAAGTCACGATCGACGATATCGTTGAAGGTGCAGCCCGCACCGCGCATGACCAGCGCGCCAATGCCGAACAGAACCAGCAGCACCACATCCGGCCAGTAGCCCGCGGGCGCCGCGAGGGCAATGCTCCACAAACATGGCCACAGCAACAACCAGGTGCCGATCGGCCGGTCCATGCGGGCGAGCTTGAGGTAAGGCCGCGTTACGGCCGGCGCCCATCTGTCCACCCAATTGTCGGGCCGGGCATCGGCGATGACGCGATCTTCGGTAGTGTTCGTCGGTTGCGGCATGGAGTAAGCTGTACCCCCTTCGATAGGTTTTGAGAAGCGGCTGGTGTCGGAAATCCTCGATAGTTCCAAGACCCGATTGTTTGTCGATGCCGAGCTTGGCGCCGGATTGTCCATCGGTGTCTCGCCGTCGCAGGCCCATTATCTGTCGCAGGTCCTGCGGCTCAAGTCCGGCGACAAGGTGGCATTGTTCAATGGCCGGGACGGGGAGTGGATCGCCGGCGTGGACGGTGCGGGCCGCGGCTGGTGTTCGCTGTCCGTCGAAATCCAGAGCCGCCGGCAATTGGCCGAACCGGATTTGTGGCTGGTGTTCGCGCCCATCAAACGGGCACGCATCGACTTCGTCGCCCAGAAAGCCACCGAACTCGGCGTCAGCCGCATCCAGCCCGTCATGACCCGCTATACCCAGGTCAATCGCGTCAACACCGACCGGTTGGCGGCCAATGCCATCGAGGCGGCCGAACAATGCGGGCGCCTGACCGTGCCGGCCGTGGAAGACCCGTTGGCGTTGGACCAGTTGATGGCCGGATGGCCGACCGAGCGGCGTATTTTGCTGTGCGACGAGCGCGGTGACGCGCCCGGGGCACGGGAAGCCCTGGCCGAGAAATCCGGTGCGCCCTGGGCGGTCGTGATCGGGCCGGAGGGCGGCTTCCATCCCGACGAGCGCGAGAAACTCCGTCGTCTGCCGCAATCGACCGCCGTTTCCCTGGGGCCGCGTATCCTGCGGGCCGATACGGCGGTGGTTTCCGCGCTGAGCATTTGGCAGGCTCTGGTCGGCGATTGGCGCTAGCCGGCTGGACCCACGAATTCGTGATGTGATCTGTCTCTGATGCATGGCAGGCATGTGCGACAGTTTATTTACGGTTGCGCCCATGTGCCGCCCCGGCTAGTGAAAACACTCTAGGATTTATGGAATGGCCGGTCACAAACAGGTTGGCAACCGCCCGACCACTGCCGGCGGAGAAACGATCGTATTATGAATGACTCGCAATCCGCCGCACCGGCCGCGATCGGCCATCGCGATGAACTGGTCGCGTATCTCGAACAAGGCTGCAAACCCCGGGAAAGCTGGCGCATCGGCACCGAACACGAAAAGTTCGGTTTCACGCTGGAGGATTTGCGCCCGTTGCCGTACGACGGTCCCAACGGCATTCGCGCCATGCTGGAAGGCCTGCAGCGGTTCGGCTGGCAACCGGTCTACGAGGGCGACAATGTCATTGCCCTGACCATGAACGGTCAGTCCATTACGCTGGAGCCCGGCGGACAGCTGGAATTGTCCGGCGCGCCGCTCGAAACCCTGCACCGCACCTGTGACGAGGTGAACACTCATCTCGCGCAGGTCCAGGAAGTGGCCAACGAGATCGGCGTCGGCTTCCTCGGCATGGGTTTCCAGCCCAAATGGAGCTATGCCGACACACCGATCATGCCGAAGGGCCGCTACAAGATCATGCGGGCCTACATGCCGACGCGGGGCAATCTTGGCGTCGACATGATGTTCCGCTCGTGCACCGTGCAGGTGAATCTGGATTTCGGTTCGGAAGCGGACATGGTGACCAAGCTGCGTGTCGGTTTGGCGCTGCAGCCCGTCGCCACGGCCTTGTTCGCCAACTCGCCGTTCATCGAAGGCAAACCAAACGGGTTTTTGTCCTACCGCAGTCATGTCTGGACCGACACCGACCCCGACCGTACCGGTTTCCTGCCTTGGGCGTTCGAGGACGGCATGGGCTTCGAGCGTTACACCGATTACGCCCTGGACGTGCCCATGTACTTCGTCTACCGCAACGGTACCTATCACGATGCGACAGGCAACTCGTTCCGGGATTTCCTCGACGGCAAACTGGACGCCCTGCCGGGTGAACGGCCGACGCTCAAGGATTGGGAAGACCACCTGACCACGCTGTTCCCGGATGCCCGCCTCAAACGATTCATCGAAATGCGCGGCGCCGACGGCGGACCGTGGCGGCGGTTGTGCGCGTTGCCGGCCTTGTGGGTCGGACTGCTCTACGATACCTCCGCGCAGGAAGCTGCGTGGGACCTCGTCAAACACTGGACCGAGGAAGACCGCCGCGCCATCCAAAGCGCCGTGCCGAAAATGGGCATGGCGGCGCCGCTACCGAAAGGGACCGGTGGTGGTACCGTGCGCGACCTCGCCAAGCAGGTTCTGGCCGTTGCGGCCGACGGCCTGCGCAGCCGCAACCGGCTGGACAGTTTCGGCGAAAACGAAGTGCATTTCCTCAATGCCCTGACCACCATCGTCGAAGCGGGCAAGACACCGGCCGAGGATCTGCTGGACCTGTACAAAGGCGCGTGGGGCGGGCAGATCGATCCGGTATTCCGCGAGTTCGCCTACTAGTTCGAATTGGGCGCCGGTGCCGCCTCCGCGCGGCCAAATCAGCAAGAACGGTCAGGAAACCCTCCGGCGCCTGCGCCATAATGCGCGCCGCCGTTGCCGACGGTTTGGTATAAAGTGTTGCGTCCATAGGGAGATGATCATGACCGAATTCCGCTACCGTTCCGCCGTCGACTGGCTCGCCGATCTCCGATCCGGTGCCATCTCCTCGCAGGATCTGGTGCAATTGCACCTGGACCGGATCGACGCCGTCAACGGTCCGATCAATGCCGTCGTCGACCTCGATGGCGATGCCGCCATGGCCCGGGCCAGGGAGGCCGACGACGCCCGTGCGCGTGGCGATGATGCCGGTCCGCTGCACGGTTTGCCGATGACGGTCAAGGACAGCTACGAGGCGGTGGGATTTGCCGCCACCTCCGGCGCACCGGAACTCAAGGATTACCGTCCGAAAACCAACGCCGACGCGGTGCAGCACCTGATCGATGCCGGCGCCATCGTCATGGGCAAGACCAACCTGCCGATCTATGCCGGTGACTTTCAGTCCTATAACGACGTTTACGGCACGACGAACAATCCGTGGGATCAAAGCCGTGGCGCCGGTGGCTCGAGCGGCGGTTCGGCGGCAGCCCTGGCGGCCGGTATGGCACCGCTGGAATTGGGTTCCGACATCGGCGGTTCGATCCGCAATCCCGCCCACTATTGCGGCATCTATGGCCACAAGCCGAGCTACGGCATCATCTCGACCCGTGGCCATATTCCCGGACCGCCCGGCGCGCTGGCCGATATCGACCTTGCGGTCGCCGGCCCGATGGCGCGAAGCGCCGCCGATTTGGCTTTGGCCCTTGATGTACTGGCGGCACCGCGCGCTTGGAATGCCAAGGCCTACAGTCTCGATCTGCCGTCTGCCCGCGGCCGGGAGATCGGTGATTTCCGTATCGCCGTGTGGCTTGATGATTCCTACGCGCCGGTCGACTCGGTGGTGGCGGATGTTCTAAGCGACACGGTCGACGCGCTCGACCGGGCCGGTGCCGACATCCGCCTGGCCAAGCCGGAGATCGACCTGGCCGCTTCCCATCAGATCTATCACATCCTGCTGGCCGGGGTCATGGGCGCCGGATTTCCCGATCCGGTCTATCAACATCTGGCGGATGTGGCCGGACGCCTCGATGCCGACGACAATTCGAGTGCGGCGCGGTTTGCCCGTGGCGCGACGCAGACTTATCGCAACGCACTCCACCTGGACGAAATGCGGCAGCAACTGCGCGCCCAATGGGCCGCGTTTTTCGACGACTACGACGTGCTGTTGTGCCCCACGGTCCAAACGACGGCCTTTCCCCACGATCACTCCCAGCCGCTACAGGGGCGAAAGCTTTCGGTCAACGGCGAGCAGCGCGACTATTTCGAGCATATCATCTGGGTCGGCATGGCGACGTCGTGTTACTTGCCGGCAACTGTCGCACCGGTGGGCCAGGGAAGCGATGGTTTGCCCGTCGGCCTGCAGATCGTCGGGCCGTACCTGGAAGACAGGACGACGATCCAGTTCGCCGAAGCGCTTGAGGATGTGGTCGGCGGTTTCGTGCCGCCACCCGATTTCGGCTAGTTCCATGTTCGCCCGTGGTTGTGTCATCGAACGGCCACGCACCGGTCACCGCACTGTCAACGCATTGACCTAGGGTGCGCCCGTCCAACGAATCATGGAGGGGAGTCCATCACCCATGTCACTGCCGACCAAGAAAACAATTCATGTCAGCCGACGCAGGTTTCTCTCGACGAGCGCCCTGGCCGCGACCGGCCTCGGGCTCGCCGGGACCGGTCTGTTCGGCATGCCCGCTTTCGCCCGGTCCGACCGTCCGGTCATCACCCACGGACTGCAAAGCGGCGACGTCACCACCGACAGGGCCATCGTCTGGGCGCGGGCCGACCGGCCGTCGCGCCTGCTGTTGGAATACGCCACCAGCGACAGCTTCCGCAATGCGCAGACGGTGCGCGGACCGGCGGCCATCGCGGCCTCCGACTTCACCACCAAGGTCGACCTGACCGGCCTGCCGGCGGGCCAGGACATCTTCTACCGCATCCGCTACCGGGACCTGTCCAACGTCAACGCGGTCAGCGAACCGATGGTCGGGCATTTCCGCACGGCACCGGCCGACCGCCGCGACATCACGTTCGTGTGGACCGGCGACACCGCCGGCCAGGGTTGGGGCATCAACACCGACTGGGGCGGCATGAAGGGCTACGAAACCATGCGCCGCAACACGCCGGACTTCATGATCCATTCCGGCGACACCATCTATGCCGACAATCCCATTCCGGCGGAAAAAAAGCTGCCGGACGGCGGCGTGTGGAAAAACGTGATCACCGAGGAGAAGTCCAAGGTCGCCGAGACGCTGAAGGAGTTCCGCGGCAACTTCCGGTACAACCTGCTGGATGCCAACGTGCGCGCCTTCAACGCCGAAGTGCCGGTCTTCGCCCAGTGGGACGATCACGAGACGGTCAACAATTGGTATCCCAACGAGGTTCTCAATGATGATCGCTACCAGGTCCGCAGCGTCGCCACCCTGGCCGCGCGCGCCAATCGCGCCTTCCACGAGTACTTCCCGACCCGCCAGCATGCGTCCGACCGGGAACGCATTTACCGCAAGATCAACTACGGTCCGCTTCTGGACGTGTTCTTTCTCGACATGCGGTCCTATCGCGGCGACAACGGCGCCAACCGTCAGCCCCTGGCCGGGCCGGACACCGCGTTCCTGGGCGCCGACCAGATACGCTGGCTTAAGCAAGAGTTGCTGGCTAGCAAGGCGACCTGGAAGGTCATTGCCTCCGACATGCCGATCGGTTTGATCGTCTATGACAATTGGCGCGAGAAGAATACCTTCGAAAACGGCGCCAACGGCAACGGGCCGGTGCTCGGCCGAGAGCACGAGTTCGCCGACCTGTTGCGATTCATCAAGCACAACAAGATCAAGAACACCGCCTGGTTCACGGCCGACGTGCACTACACGGCGGCGCATTATTACGACCCGAACAAGGCCACGTTCAGCGACTTCGATCCGTTCTGGGAATTCGTCTCCGGCCCGATCAACGCCGGCTCGTTCGGCCCGGGCGACATGGACGACACCTTCGGCCCGCAGGTGGTCTACCAGAAATCGCCGGAAGGCAAACCGAACCTGCCGCCGACCGAAGGGCTGCAGTTCTTCGGCCACGTGCGGATCAATGGCGAAACCGAGGTGATGACCGTGACGTTGAAGGACATCGAGAACAAATCCCTCTATACGGTCGATCTCGATCCCGTGCCCGTCGCCTGACGGCGTGTCATCGGGTGCAACGAGAAAGGGCGTCCCGCGGGACGCCCTTTTTTGCGTGGCGCCGGTTTAAGCCGCCGTGCCGCCGACGGTCAGGCCGTCGATCAGCAATGTGGGCTGGCCGACGCCGACCGGCACGCCCTGGCCGTTCTTGCCGCAGGTGCCGACGCCTGGGTCGAGGGCCATGTCGTTGCCCACCGCCTTGACGCGGGTCAGCACTTCCGGACCGTTGCCGATCAGGGTGGCGCCCTTCACCGGGGCGCCCACCTTGCCGTCCTCCACCATGTAGGCCTCGGTGCAGGTGAACACGAACTTGCCGCTGGTGATGTCGACCTGGCCGCCGCCGAAATTGACGGCGTAAAGGCCCTTGCCGACCGAGCGCAGCATTTCCTCCGGATCGGCGTCGCCCGACGGCATGTAGGTGTTGGTCATGCGCGGCATGGGCATGTGGTCGTAGCCTTGGCGGCGGCCGTTGCCGGTCGGCGCCACGCCCATGAGGCGGGCATTCAGCCGGTCCTGCATATAGCCCTTGAGTATGCCGTCCTCGATCAGCACCGTGCGCGACGTCGGCGTGCCTTCGTCGTCGACGGTCAGGGATCCACGGCGGTCGGTGATCGTGCCGTCGTCGACGACGGTGACGCCCGGCGACGCCACCCGTTCGCCCAGCAGACCGGCGAAGGCGCTGGTCTGCTTGCGGTTGAAGTCGCCCTCCAGGCCGTGCCCGACCGCCTCGTGCAACAGGATGCCGGGCCAGCCGGGTCCGAGCACGACCTGCATCTCGCCGGCCGGCGCCGGCACCGAATCCAGATTGACCACGGCTTGGCGCAAAGCTTCGTCCACCTGGTCGCGCCAGGTCGCCGGGTCGAGATAGTGCTCATAGGCGGTGCGCCCGCCGGCGCCGTGGGAGCCGGCTTCCTGCCGGTCGCCGTCACCGACCACCACCGAAACGTTTAACCGGACCAGAGGACGGATGTCCGAGACCCGTTCCCCATCCGACCGCATGATGTGCACGGCCTGCCAGGAGCCGGACAACGACGCCGAGACCTGACGGACCCGGTCGTCGAGGCCGCGGGCATAGGCATCGATATCGGACAGCAGTTTCACCTTGTCCGCGAAGTCGACGGCGTTGATCGGGTTGTCTTCGGCATACAAATGGGCATTGGTGCGGGCCGGGCCCTCGGCCATGACACCGCCATGGCCGGCACGGACCGCCTTGACCGTATCGGAGGCGCGCTTGATCGCCGCCTCGCTCAACTCGGAAGCGTGTGCGTAGCCGGTTTGTTCCCCGGACACCGCCCGCAAGCCGAAACCCTGGGACGTATCGAAGCTCGCGCTTTTCAATCGGCCATCATCCCAGGCGAAACTCTCGGACTGGCAGTATTCCAGGAACAGCTCGCCGTCGTCGGCACCGTGTAGCGCATCGCCGGTGATGGCCTGGACCCGGTCCGGGTCCATGCCGGTACGGGTGAAAAACAGTTCATCGGGCGATGTCTTGCGGCTCATGACAGCCTCCTGTCGGCGAAATACCTAAATAAATCAAATGTTTGCCCATAGTTGGCGAGATTGGGCGAAGGCACTATAGAACCAATTGACGCCGAAGTCTTTTCCGCAACGTGGCGGTCCACCGGCAAGGTTTCAACTATGTGCGGTCGGCCATTCCAATCGCCTTGGTCAGCGAAGTGCGTCATATCGTCGCATTTGTCAACGCGTCGACGGCGGCGCACGACTTGATCGAGATCAATTTTTCGTGGACAGAAGCGGTTTTCAGGGTGTAGGTGAAGGCGCAAATAATACAAACGTTCTTCGACAGGGGCAGGGTTGTTGCGGCTGAAATCGGTAGTGTAGATTTCTCTTCACGCTGCACACCCATAAGCAGACGAAGACATATAATAGGCAAGACGATTAGGGCATCCAGGAAACACACCGGTTCGACCATCCGCGGCGCAGCGCCTTGTGCCGTGTGTTGCCTGCCGAGAGGAGCATGAAGGAAATCATGTCGTTCAAAAAAGGTTTAACCGCATTGGCGGTCATGACGATGGCACTTAGTGCGGGTTTCGCCGCTCACGCCGGAGAGGGCGTGCCGACGGATTGGCAAATGGGCTTTCAGTCCGCCGTGACCCCGGTGATGCATGACATCCAGGAATTTCACGACCTGCTGCTGATCATCATTACGGTGATCGCGCTGTTCGTGACGGTGCTGCTGGGCTACGCCATGTTCCGCTTCAGCGAGAAGCGTAATCCGGTGCCCTCCAAGACGACCCACAACACGCTGCTGGAAGTGGCGTGGACGGTGATCCCGGTGATCATCCTGGTCGTCATCGCCATCCCGTCCTTCAAGCTGCTCTATTTCCAGGACAAGGCGGCCAACCCGGAGATGACCATCAAGGCGATCGGCCACCAGTGGTACTGGTCCTACGAATATCCCGACCACGGCGACTTCACCTTCGACTCCATCATGGTGGCCGACGAGGACATCGAGGGCAATCAGGTCCGGCTGCTGTCCACCGACAACGCCGTCGTCGTGCCGGAAGACACGGAAATTCGCCTGCTGGTTACCGCCTCGGACGTCATTCACGCCTGGGCCATCCCGTCCTTCGGCGTCAAGATGGATGCCGTGCCTGGCCGGGTCAATGAAACCTGGTTCCGTTCGCCGAAGCTCAGCGACCTGACGCAGAAGACCGATGACGGTGCGTTGTTCTACGGTCAATGTTCGGAGCTGTGCGGCGTCAATCACGGCTTCATGCCCATCGAAGTGAAGGTCGTGACCAAGGAGGCCTATGCGAAATGGCTCGAGTTCGCGAAGGAGGAATTCGCCTCCGCCGACGACACGACCCGCCAGGTGGCCGCCGTCACCGCCAACGAACCCAAATAACAAACAGCGACCGAGAGAGATATCCCAATGGCATATGGTTCAGCCGATACCGGACATCATGACCACCCGACCGGTTGGAAGCGGTGGCTGTTTTCCACCAACCACAAGGACATCGGTACCCTGTACCTGATCTACGCCATCGTCATGGGCCTGGTCGGCGGATTGTTCTCCGTCATCATGCGCATGGAATTGGCGGATCCGGGCAATCAGATCCTCGATGGCGATTATCAGTTCTTCAACGTGCTGGTGACGGCCCACGGCCTGATCATGGTGTTCTTCATGGTCATGCCGGCGCTGATCGGCGGTTTCGGCAACTGGATCGTGCCGCTGATGATCGGCGCGCCGGACATGGCCTTCCCGCGCATGAACAACATCAGCTTCTGGCTGCTGGTGCCGTCGGCCATCCTGCTTATTCTGTCGCCGTTCGCCGGTGACGGCGCGGGAACCGGCTGGACGGTGTACGCGCCGTTGTCCACATCGGGCCATCCCGGACCGTCGGTCGATATGGCGATTTTCGCCCTGCATCTGGCCGGTGCATCGTCGATCCTCGGCGCCATCAACTTCATCACCACCATCTTCAACATGCGCGCGCCGGGCATGACCCTGCACAAGATGCCGCTGTTCGTCTGGTCGGTGCTGGTCACGGCCTTCCTGCTGCTGCTGTCGCTGCCGGTGCTGGCCGGGGCGATCACCATGTTGCTGACCGACCGCAATTTCGGTACGGCGTTCTACGAAGCGTCCATGGGCGGTGACCCGATCCTTTACCAGCACCTGTTCTGGTTCTTCGGCCACCCCGAAGTGTACATTCTGATCCTGCCCGGTTTCGGCATCATCAGCCACGTCATCGCCACCTTCGCCCGCAAGCCGGTCTTCGGTTATCTGGGCATGGCCTACGCCATGGTTGCCATCGGCGTCGTCGGCTTCGTCGTCTGGGCGCACCATATGTACACGGTGGGCATGGACGTCGACACCCGGGCCTACTTCGTCGGCGCGACGATGGTCATCGCGGTGCCGACAGGCATTAAGATCTTCAGCTGGATCGCCACCATGTGGGGTGGCTCCATGCGCTACACCACGCCGATGCTGTTCGCCATCGGCATGATCTTCCTGTTCACCATCGGCGGCGTGACCGGCGTGGTGCTGGCCAATGCGGGCGTCGATATCGCCTTGCACGACACCTACTACGTGGTCGGCCACTTCCATTACACCATGTCGATGGGGGCGCTGTTCTCGATCTTTGCCGGGTTCTACTACTGGTTCCCCAAGATGACCGGCAAGATGTATTCGGAAGCCATGGGCAAACTGCACTTCTGGATCATGTTCATCGGCGTCAACCTGACCTTCTTCCCCATGCACTTCTCCGGCCTGGCGGGCATGCCGCGGCGTATTCCGGACTATCCTGACGCCTATGCCGGCTGGAACCTGGTGTCGTCATACGGCTCCTACCTCTCGGCGATCGGCGCCGTCCTGTTCATCTTCATCGTGTGGCGGACCTTCGCCGCCGGTGAGAAGGTGGCCGAGAATCCGTGGGGCGAGGGCGCCACGACACTGGAATGGAGCCTGCCGTCACCGCCGGCCTTCCATTCCTACGACGAAATCCCGCGGATCAAGTGATCCGTTAGGGAAGGGAAGACCCCGGTGCGTGAAAACACCATAGCCGTTCAGTCGAACGCCCGTGACGCCGCCGAGAGCGGCGCCCGGGCGGCCGACTACTTCGCCCTGCTCAAGCCCAGGGTGATGTCGCTGGTGGTGTTCACCGCGCTGACCGGCATGGTGCTGGCGCCGGGAGAGCTGCATCCGGTCCTGGCGGCGGTCGCCATCCTGTGTATCGCGGTCGGCGCCGGCGCGTCGGGCGCGATCAACATGTGGTACGACGCCGATATCGACGCGGACATGAAGCGGACGAAAAACCGTCCGATTCCCGCCGGCCGTGTCGGCGCCAACGAAGCCCTGGCCTTCGGCGCCATCCTGGCGGGCGGTTCGGTGCTGGTGATGGGTTTGGCGGTCAATTGGGTGGCCGCGGCACTGCTGGCCTTCACCATCGGCTTCTACGTCTTCGTCTACACCATGTGGCTGAAACGCCGGACGCCGCAGAACATCGTCATCGGCGGTGCCGCCGGCGCGTTTCCGCCCATGGTCGCCTGGGCCGCCGTCACCGGCGATATCAGCCTGGGCGGGTTGGCCCTGTTCGCCATCATCTTCATGTGGACGCCGCCGCACTTCTGGTCGCTGGCGCTCTACCGTTGCGGTGATTATGCCCGGGTCGGCGTACCCATGCTGCCGGTGGTTGCCGGCCTGCGTGAAACCCGCCTGCAAATTCTGATCTACAGTGTTCTGCTGGTACCGATCACGCTGTTGCCCTGGTTCATGGGCATGGTCAGCGCGGTTTATGGCGTCATGGCGGCGGCGCTCGGTGTCGTGTTCCTGGCTGGTGCCGTCCGGGTCTTCCACGACGGCAGCGAGCAGCAGAAACCGGCCAGGCAACTGTTCGGGTTTTCCATTCTGTACCTGTTCCTGCTGTTTGCCGTGCTGTTGACCGAAGGACTGGTGGGATGGACCTGACGTCATGCCGATCACCGAGGAACATAAAAAGCGGCGCGGCCGCAACATCGCCTTGGCGTTGGTCCTGGTCGGTCTGGTCGTTTTGTTTTTCGCCATCACGATCGTGCGCCTAGGAGGTCAGGGATGAGCGCGCGCAACAGAACAACCGCTTTCGCCCTGGGGGGGATCGCCGTCGCCATGGTCGGCGCGGCCTACGCCTCGGTGCCGCTGTATCAACTGTTCTGCCAAGTCACCGGCTATGGCGGTACGACCCAGCAGACGGCGGAGGTTGCTCCGGACCAGACGATCGTGTCCGACCGGGTGATCACCGTCCGTTTCAATTCCGACAAGGCGCGCGATCTGAATTGGCGTTTCAAGCCTGTGCAACGCGAAATCGCGGTCAAGGTCGGCGAAAACGCGTTGGCGTTCTATCAGGCGACCAACAGGAGCGACGGCCGTTTGGTCGGCACGTCGACCTATAACGTCACCCCGCACAAGGCGGGCATCTATTTCAACAAAGTGGATTGCTTCTGCTTTACCGAACAGGCACTGGCGCCCGGCCAGACGGTCGATATGCCGGTGTCGTTCTTTGTCGATCCCGATATCGTCAACGACCCCAACATGAAGGACGTGCACACCATCACCCTGTCCTACACCTTCTTCAAGGTGAAGGACCAGGACGGCCGGGGAGAGGCCGACCGTGCCGCGTTGTTGGGGCCTGACGGCCGTCAGGATCAGGAAATTCTCGCCGGCGCCGGTATGTCGGCGCGGCGGGACGGGAAGTCGTAGGTTTTGGGAGAATAGAAAACTATGGCCCACGCTAATCACGATTATCATCTGGTAGATCCCAGCCCGTGGCCGCTCGTCGGCTCCATGGCGGCGCTGGCCCTGACGGGCGGCTGCGTCATGTGGATGCACGAAATGACCGGAGGCCTGTGGCTCATGGTCATCGGCGGCCTGGCCGTGGCGTACACCATGTACGGCTGGTGGCGCGACGTGGTCAACGAGGGCGAATTCGGCGGCTTCCACAAGCCCGTCGTGCAGATCGGCCTGCGCTACGGCATGGCGCTGTTCATCGCCTCCGAGGTGATGTTCTTCGTCGCCTGGTTTTGGGCCTTTTTCAATGCCAGCCTGTTCCCGACCGAGGCCATGGGCAATGTCTGGCCGCCGGAAGGCATTGAGACATTCGATCCCTGGCACCTGCCGCTGATCAATACCCTGATCCTGTTGACCTCGGGCGCCACCGTGACCTGGGCCCACCATGCCCTGCGCGAAGGCAACCGCAGTGGTCTGGTCTGGGGCCTGGTGCTGACCATCGCGCTCGGACTGACGTTTACGGCCGTGCAGGCCTACGAATACGGCCATGCCGCGTTCACGTTCGACGGCGGCATTTATGGTTCGACCTTCTACATGGCCACCGGCTTCCACGGCGCCCATGTCATCATCGGCACCATCTTCCTGATCGTCTGCCTGGTGCGTGCGGTCAAGGGCCACTACAAGCCGGATCACCATTTCGGCTTCGAGGCGGCCGCCTGGTATTGGCACTTCGTCGACGTGGTCTGGCTGTTCCTGTTCTTCTGCATCTACATCTGGGGCAGCTGATGCATTCTTCCGTCGTTTCATGACGGACCAACGGTTTCCACCGATCTCCCCTGTCCGTACGGGATTCACCAGCCGGTGTCCCCGCTGCGGGCAGGGGAAACTTTTTCAAGGTGTTCTCACCCTGCCGGACCAGTGCGGCCATTGCGGCCTGGACTACAAGCAATTCGATTCCGGTGACGGCCCCGCCGTGTTCGTTATTCTCATCGCCGGCGCCGTCATCGTCGCCTTGGCGTTTTGGGTGGAGTTCACCTTCCATCCGCCCTATTGGTTGCAGTTGACCATTTGGATCCCGGCCATCTTGATCGTCAGCCTGGGTCTCCTACGTCCGTTGAAGGGGCTGCTGATCGCCCTGCAGTACAAGCACAAGGCCCGTGAACACCGATACACAGACTGACCGACCCCGTTACGCCTTTCGTCCCACCCCGTGGCTGACCGTCTGCGCCGCGCTCGCCTTGATCGTGCTTCTCGGCCTCGGCGGCTGGCAAATCCAGCGCCTGTTCTGGAAGCAGGACCTGATCGATACCGTTACGGCCCAGATGAACGAGCCGGCGGTGGCGCTGCCGGCGGAGATCGCCGACACGACGCCCTGGCGCTATCGCCGGGTGACCGTCAGCGGTCATTTCCTGCACGACAAGGAAGCCCATCTGTTGGCCCACGACCGCAAGGGGCGGCTCGGCTATGCCGTCATTACGCCGCTGGTGCGGACCGACGGCGGTGGCACCGTGCTGGTCAACCGGGGCTGGGTGCCGACCGACAACAAAGACGTGGCGAGTCGCAGCGAAGGCCAGGTGACGGGTCCGGTTACCGTCAACGGCCTCGTGCGTCTGCCTTGGACAAAAAACCTGTTCATGCCGGAAAACGACTTGGACAAGAACGTATGGTTCTGGGGCGATGCCGCCGGCATGGCGCAGCTGGCCGGGGTCACCGTGCCGGACTTGTTCGTCGAAGCAGACGACACAGCCAATCCCGGTGGTCTCCCGCTCGGCGGCCAGACCCGGGTGACCTTCCGCAACGACCATCTGCAATACGCCATGACCTGGTTTGCCCTGGCCATCGTACTTGCCGTGGTGTTTTACCTGTTCAGCCGCAAACGGATTGACGGCGACGCGCCATGAGCGCCTCCGCCTACAGCGAACTGGAAACCCGGTTTCGCCGCATGTCGCTGCTCGGCGAGGCGGCGGCCATACTGGGCTGGGACAAATCGGTACTGATGCCAGCCGGCGGCGCCGGTGCGCGGGCGGAGCAACTGGCGGCGCTGAGCGTTTTGGGCCACGAGTTGATTTCCGATCCCGCGCTGGCCGACCTGCTCGATGCGGCCGAAGCGGATCGCGCGGACCTCGATCCCTGGCAAAACGCCAATCTGATCGAAATGCGGCGTGACTGGCGTCACGCGACGGCGGTGGATGCTTCGTTGGTCGAGGCCTTGTCCAAGGCCGCGTCCACCTGCGAAATGGCCTGGCGTCAGGCCCGGGCGGATGACGACTTCGCCACCTTCCGGCCGCACCAGGAAACGGTGCTCGAACTGGTCAAGGAGGCCGCCGCCGCCAAGGGGGACGCCTTCGGCTGCGCGCCCTATGACGCATTGTTGGACCAATTCGAACCCGGCGTGTCGGCGGACGAAATCGATACGCTGTTCGCCGATTTGGAGGCGTTCCTGCCCGGATTTGTGGGAGAGGCCTTGGAGGCGCAGGCGGTCCGTGGCGTGCCGGAGGCGCCGCAAGGCCCGTTTGCCGTCGAGGCACAGCGCCGGTTGGGCGAGGACCTGATGCGCGCCCTTGGTTTCGACTTCAATCATGGCCGATTGGATGTCTCGCTGCATCCGTTCACCGGCGGCGTTCCCGACGATGTGCGCCTGACCACCCGCTATACCGAGGACGACTTCACCCAATCGCTGATGGGCACCCTGCATGAAACCGGCCACGCGCTGTACGAGATGGGCCTGCCGGCAGACTGGCGACACCAGCCGGTCGGCGTGGCGCGCGGCATGGTTCTGCACGAAAGCCAGTCCTTGTTGGTGGAGATGCAGGTGTGCCGGGGCGAGCCGTTCCTGCGCTACGCCGCACCGCTGATGCAAAAGGCCTTCGGCGGGGAAGGCCCGGTCTGGTCGGTGGAAAACCTCAAACGGCTCTATCAGCGGGTCGAGCGCGGCCTGATCCGCGTCGACGCCGACGAGGCGACCTATCCCCTGCACGTCATTCTGCGCACCCGGCTCGAGCGCGCCATGATCGCCGGCGACCTGGCCATCGCCGACCTGCCGGTTGCCTGGAACGACGGCATGGCCGAACTGGTCGGCATCACGCCGCCCAACGATGCCGACGGCTGCCTGCAGGATATCCACTGGCCCGACGGCGCGTTTGGATACTTCCCCACCTACACCCTGGGCGCCCTGGCCGCCGCCCAACTGTTCGCCGCCGCCCGCGCCGCCATCGACGGCCTCGACGACCTCATCGCCGCCGGCGACTTCGCGCCGTTGATCGCCTGGGTGCGCGAGAATGTGCACCAATGGGGCTCACGCCACGGCACCGACGCCGTGTTGGAGCGGGCCACCAACCAACCCTTGAAAACCGACGCCTTCAAGGCCCATCTGAAAGTACGGTACCTGAACTGATCACACACGACCCTTGGGGAGGGGATCGATGCGCGTGATGTCCGTTCTGACGGCCTGTGTTGGGCTACTGTTTGCCGTTGCCACTAACGCAGCGCCCATATCCAAGCGCGTCTGGATCGACACCGATCCGGCCTGCGGCAGCAAACCCAAGGCCGATGTCGACGATTGCCTGGCCCTGGTACAGGCCTTCGCCCACACGGACTGGCGCATAGCCGGGGTCAGTACCGTGTTCGGCAACACGGACATCGAAACCGCCACCAGTATCGCCACCACATTGCTGTCCAAACTGGGCGCACCGCCGCCGTTGCGGGGCGCCGAGGACGCCGAGGACTTCGGGGCCACACCGGCCCGCAAGGGCCTGATCCGCGCCCTCGAAGAGGGTTTGCTGGAGATCATCGCCCTCGGCCCGTTGACCAACATCGCGTCGCTGCTGCGCACCCGGCCTGACCTGGCCGCCAACATCACCCGCATTGTCATGGTGGCCGGCAAGTCGCGGCCCGGCGAGATGTTCCATCCCGGTCCCAATCACTGGGTGCATTTCCGCGATTTCAACATCTGCCTTGGGGAAACGGCGGTGGAGACGGTGATGAAAAGCCTGGTGCCGTTGGTGCTGATGCCGTTCAACACAGCTCGCCAGGTCACGGTCACAGCCCGCGACATGGACAAGGTGAAAGCGTCGGGTTCCCTTGGGGCCTGGCTCGCCGACCGGTCACGCGGCTGGCTGCGCTATTGGCGCGAGGATATCGAACGCCGTGGATTTTCACCCTTCGATTCGTTGGCCGTCGCCTATGCCGCCGATGGGAGCGGGTTTACCTGCCGGGAGGTGCCGGCCGAAGTCCGAACAAATTGGCTGTTCCATCTCTATCCGGTCGGTCTCGAACTGGTGGCGTCGCCCCTTGTGGTGAGTGCCCGCCGGGTGACGCTGTGTACCCGGCCGCCGGCGGCGTTCAAGTCCGACATGTTGGCGGCCATCACGGGCGCATCGAAAAAATCGCTGGCGATGTCGCATGCGCGGACTCGGTCATTCGGGTCAATCCATTGAACTAAAACAGATATTTCGAACGGACCGTATCCTCCTATTGGCGCGGTCGTCCTGATTTCGATCAAATAAATTGTTGGCGGGGTCAACTATTATTGACCTCACGCACGCGATGGGTATTGCCCAGGGCGGCTCGTGGCGTGCGCGAACCCGTGTGCGTGGACGCCGGGCGACAACAACGATCGGGGGAAGAGACCATGCGCGAGATCGTGATCCTCGGCCGCGGCGGCCAGGGTGCGCAAACGGCGGGCAACCAGTTGGCCCGGGCCTATTTCGACGAAGGCCAGTATGTCCAGACATTCGCCACCTACGGCGGCGCCCGGCGCGGCACGCCGGTGACGTCGTCGTTGCGCGTGGACGAAAAGCCGATCCGCCTGCGCTGCAACATCGAGGAGGCGTCGGCCATGTTGTGTTTCGACGACAGCCTGTTGGACGAAACCTTCCTGCGCGGTGTCGAGGAAGGCACCACCGTCGTCGTCAATTCCCGCCAGCCGAAAGAAG
Source organism: Sneathiellales bacterium (assembly GCA_028277845.1). Lineage (GTDB taxonomy): Bacteria > Pseudomonadota > Alphaproteobacteria > JANQFL01 > JANQFL01 > JANQFL01. Next base: position 251,787 of record JANQFL010000011.1, on the reverse strand, counting down.
CCTTTGCCGATTTGGGCAACTACACCTTCGTGCCGGTGGACGGGCTGGACATCGCCCAGAAGAACGACCTGGGCAAGGTGGTCAACTCGGCCCTGCTCGGCGCCTTCGTCGCCGCCCTCGACGAGCCGGGCATCGAGACCATGTGCGAGGTCATCGAACAGACCGCGCCGGCCAAGCAGCAGCAGAACATCGCCGCCTGCCGCGAAGCCTACCAGCAGATCCGCGACGCCAACTGACGGAATCCCAACCGATGAGCAGCCAGCCTTCTCCCCTCTGGACCCACACGCCGTCCAGCGTGCGCATGACCGGCACCTGGCGCAGCGCGTCGCCCGACTACCGCACCTTGCCGTCGCCCTGCCTCGGCGCCTGTCCCGTCGACGGCCGCATCGCCGTATGGGTGCGCCAGGTCAAGGAAAAGGACTACCGCGGCGCCTGGCTGACCCTGGCCGACAACAATCCGTTCCCCGCCATTGCCGGACGTATCTGCCACCACCCGTGTGAAAGCGCCTGCAACCGCCAATATCTGGACGAGACGGTGGGCATCTGCTCGCTCGAGCGATTCGTCGGCGACATGGCGCTGGCGGAAGGCTGGGCCTTTGACAAGCCTGATACCGAACGCAGCGAATCGGTTGCGGTGATCGGCGGCGGGCCGGCCGGCCTGTCGGCGGCCTATCAGTTGCGCCGGCGCGGCTACCAGGTATCGCTTTATGAATCCAAGGACCAGCTCGGCGGCCTGCTGCGCTACGGCATTCCGGCCTACCGGCTCGAGAAGGCCATCCTGGACGGCGAGATCCAGCGCATTCTCGATTTGGGCGTGGACGTGCACCTCAACGCCGAGGTCGGGGACGCCGACGCCTTGAAGGCCCTGCACGACAAACACGACGCGGTCTATCTGGCGACCGGCGCCAGCCGCTCCAAGGCCTTGCCCGGCCTCGACTATAGCCAGCCCTGGGTGATGGACAGCGCCGATTTCCTGGCCGCCACCAACGCCGGCGAAGAATGCACCCTCGGCAAGCGCATCGTCGTCATCGGCGGCGGCAGCGCGGCCATGGACGTGGCCCGCACCGCCCGGCGCCTGGGCCGCGAGGTGACGGTCCTGTCGCTGGAGCCCGAAGACCAGTTGCCGGCGCAACGGGTCGAGGTGGACGAAGCGATGGAAGAGGACGTCACCTTCGTCACCGGTGCCATGATGCAGTCGGCCGGCGCAAACGGCGATGGTCTGGTGCTGAACTGCATCAAGGTGAACTTCCAGGCTGGCGAGAAACGGGGCGTCTTCACCATCGATCCCATTGACGGCAGCGAATTCACGTTGTCGGCCGATGCGGTCATTCCCTCCATCGGCCAGGACGCCGACATCACCCGTTGGCAGGGTGTGGTGGCGGACGACGGACCCGTGGTCGGCACGGGATCAGACTGGCAGACGGCCACGCCCGGCGTGTTCGCCGGCGGTGATCTGGCCAGCATGGACCGCTTCGTCACCCAGGCCATCGGCATGGGCAAACAGGCGGCGGTCGAGATCGCCCGCTACATCGGTTCGGGTGAGGACCGGGACACGTTCCCCGAGCTGACCATCGTGCCCTACAAGGCCATCAGTTCGGACTACTACCCCGATGTCGCCCGGCACGTTCCGGCCAACACCGACGTGGCCGGTCGGTTGGAGAATTTCAACGAAGTGCAGCAGCGGCTGGAGCACACCGACGCCTTGGCCGAGGCCGAGCGCTGTTTCTCCTGCGGCACCTGCATCTTCTGCGACAACTGTTACCTCTACTGCCCCGACATGGCCATCACCAAGCTGGAGAACGGCTACGAGGTGAAATCGGATTACTGCAAGGGCTGCGGCCTGTGCGTTGCCGAATGTCCCACCGGGTCGGTCATGATGTACGAGGAGGGTTAGTACCCCCTATGAGGATTAGATGCATCATGAGATCGTTTTTTCGCCCCCACTCGGTAGGAGCTGCTCGCCGAGCGATGTGGGACATCGGGCAAGCGCAGCGACGCCCCGGGTGGGATGCGAAAAACGACCCAGCGGGCGGCCAATGCCGTCCCGTGGACGTCGTCGCGCCGTCTCACCGATGTGCCGCATCGCCTTCGTCTTCGCTCCTAGCCACGGGACGGCATTGGCCGTCTCATGACGCATCTAATCCTCATAGGGGGTACTAGGCCATGAACATAGCCCCGAATATCGACAAGCCCGGCAACTCCAACCGGCTCCTGCTGAGCGGTAACCACGCCGTCTCCTGGGGCGCCAAGCTGGCCCGGCCCGACGTGGCCCCGGTCTACCCCATCACGCCGCAGACGCCCATTCTCGAACGCATCGCCGAATTCAAGCGCGACGGTGAGCTGGACGGCGAACTGCTGACCCCGGAATCCGAACACTCGGCCATGTCCGCCTGCATCGCCGCGTCCCTGACCGGCGGCCGGGTGTTCACCGCCACGTCGTCGCAGGGCCTGCTGCTGATGCACGAGCTGCTGCACTACGCGGCCGGCGCCCGGGCCGCCATCGTCATGGTCAACGTCAACCGCACCCCGGCCTCGCCCTGGGGCTTCTGGCCCGACCAGCTCGACAGCCTGGCCCAGCGCGATACCGGCTGGGTGCAGCTCTACAGCGAAACGCCGCAGGAATCTCTGGACTCGGTGATCCAGGCGTTCCGGGTCGCCGAAAGTTTGCGCATCCCGACCATGATCAGCCACGACGCCTTCTACGTCTCCCACGCCGTCGAACCGGTCGAGGTGCCGAGCCAGTCGCTGGTCGACGGCTACCTGCCGCCCTACGAGCCGGAACTGCGCCTCGATACCGAAAAGGGCCAGTCCTTCGGTGCCCCCATCGACCAGGCCACCTGGAACCGCAGCCGGCGCGAGATGGCCGAAGCGATGTCCCAGGTCCAGGACAAGGTGACCGAAGCCGGGCAGGCCTGGGGCGACCTGACCGGCCGGTCCTACGGCCCGCTCGAACATTACCGCACCGAGGACGCCGAGACGGTCATCGTCACCATGGGCAGCATGTGCGGCACCGTGCGCGAGGCGGTCGACGCCTTGCGCGACCAGGGCGAAGCCGTCGGGCTCCTGAAGGTGCGCCTGTTCCGGCCGTTGCCGGTCGCCGACCTGCGTAGTGCCCTGGCCGGCGTGCCCCGCGTCATGGTGCTCGATCGCAACTATTCGCCGGGCATGGGCGGCATCCTGCACCAGGAACTGACCAGCGCCCTCTACGGCCTGGACAAGGCGCCGGCGGTGCACGGCCTGCTGGCCGGCGTCGGCGGCGTCAACGTGCCGGCCTCGAAGATCAAACAACTGGTGGCGGACTACCGCGATGCCGAACCGTCCGCAACCTCGCAATGGGTGGAGTAGAACGATGGAGATGATCGACTATCAGGACGACGGCCTGTTCAACTCCGGCCATGTGGCCTGCGGCGGTTGCGTCGAGGCTTTGTCGCTGCGCGTCATCCTCAACACCGTCGGCAAGGACGCCGTGGCCGTGGTGCCGCCGTCCTGCACCGCCGTGATCTGCGGCGGCTATCCGATGAGTTCGGTCAACATCCCGGTGTTCCATACCACGCTGGAATCGGGCGCGGCGTCGGCCAGCGGCGTCAAACGGGCGCTGATGGCCAAGGGCAAGCACGACACCACGGTGCTGTGCATTGCCGGCGACGGCGGCACCTACGACATCGGCCTGCAGGCCCTCTCCTCAGCGGCCGAGCGCAACGAGGATATCCTCTACATCTGCTTCGACAACGAAGGCTACATGAACACCGGCGGGCAGAAGTCCTCGTCGACGCCGCTCAACGCCGCCACCGGCAGCACGCCCGGCGGCAAGGACACCCGCAAGAAGAACCTGATCGAAATCCTGGCGGCCCACCGCATCCCCTACATCGCCACCGCCAGCCCGTCCCACGTCAACGACCTGGCGGCCAAGGTGGAGAAGGCCAAGGGCATTCGCGGCATGAAGGTGATCATCGTTTTGATCCCCTGCCTGCCCGGCTGGGGCGTCGCCGACAACGCCGCCGTCAAGACCGCCCGCATGGGCGTGGAGTCCGGTGTGTTCCCGCTGTTCGAAGTGGAGGACGGCGTCACCTACACCATGAACACCGACGGCAAATCGCGCCCGGTGGGCGACTATCTGTCCCTGCAGAAACGCTACCGCCACCTCACCGACGACGGCGTCGCCGCCATTCAGTCCGAGGTGGATCAGGATTGGCAGCGGCTGCAGCAACGGGTGGCGGTGGGTTAATTTGTGCCGTCGCCTCGCGCCCGTGCCAACTCCACCTCCAATTCCTCGATGCGGCCTTCCAGTTTGGCGATGGCGGCGGCGACTTGGGCTTCCGGGTAGCGCGGAGTGATGTGGTTGGGGCAGTTGAAGTCGAAGGCTTCGACGGCGAACTCCAGGACGCGTAGCGGCCGGGCGATGTAGGCGGGGTCGTCGACCAGTTTCAGCAATTCCTGGTCATCCTCGACCAGCGTTATGCGACCCCAGATTTTCATGCGCATGCGGTTGGGATAGTCCATCAGGAACAGAAAGGCCTGATTGTTCTCCGACAGATTACCGAGCGAGATGTATTGCTTGTTGCCGGGAAAATCGGCCATGGCCAGGGTGTAGTCGTCGATGATCTTGAGGAAACCCCTCGGCCCGCCCCGGTGCTGGATGTAGGGCCGGCCGTCGGCGGACGCCGTGCCAAGATACATGGAGTCGCGCTGGGCAATGTACGTCCGGGCGTCCTCGTCCAGGCGGTTGCGCATGAAGCCCTTCTTCTCCGTCCGGGCATAGTCGGCCCGCGAGCCCAGCTTCTCCTGCATGCGGCGCACCGCATCGCTGAAGGCGATGTCGCTGGGACGCTCGGACACGGTCAGCTTTCGGCAGCCGCAGTGGCGGCGGCGAGGGCCTTGCGGGCGTCGGCCAGCATGTCGTCGACGATGGTGCGCACCGGCTGGACTTCATGAATGAGATCGAGGCCCTCTCCGGCGTGCACCGCGGCTGTGTCGAAGTCGCCTTGCGTCATGGCCTCGGCGAAGCGGGCTTGCTCGGATGCCAGTTCGCCCTGCAGCGCCTCCTCGTTGCCGTGCCAGCGCCGCACATAATCGTTGGCGATGACCCGGCCGGTATAGGGCTTGGGCCAGTCCATGCCGCGGGCCATGTCGACCACCGAGGTGCGCCGCGTGTCCTCGCCGCTGGCGGCGACCATGCGCGGCTGTGCGTTGGGCGGACCGCCGGATTCCGTTGCGGCGAAGAAGCGGGTGCCGACCAGGGCGCCGGCCGCACCCAGGGCCAGCGCCGCCGCCAGGCCGCGCCCGTCGGCGATGCCGCCCGCCGCCAGCACGGGGATGGACCCGACCGCGTCGACCACGGCGGGCACGAACGGCAGGGTGGCGCGGGTAGCGCCATGGCCGCCGGCTTCGGTGCCCTGAGCGATGATCACGTCGGCGCCGGCTTTGGCCGCAGCCTTGGCATCGACGATCGTTTGCACCTGGCAGATCAGCTTGGCGCCGGCTTGCTTGATGTCGTCGGCGAAGGGCACCGGATCGCCGAACGACAACATGACCGCTGCAGGCTTGTGGGCCAGCGCTGTCTGCAGCAGATCGGGTTCCTCGGCCAGTCGCCAGGTGATGAAGCCGACGCCGAGATAGGGCGCGTTGGTCTTCTGCCGTGCGGCGGCGAACTCGCGCTCCATCCACTCATGGCCGCCCCAGGCCGGCAGGCCGTAACCGGCCCCCAGCAGCCCGAGGCCGCCGGTCTCCGCCATGGCCGCCGCCAGGCCGCCGTTGGTCACCATGGCCATGGGGGCGAGGGCGACGGGGTGGGTCAGATCGAGCATTTCGGTGAAGGGTGTACGCATGTCGGATCTCCTGCGGGACGCGGCAGTTGGGCGTGGGGCGGTTCAGGCTTCGGGCTTGGTTTCGGCGATGGACGGACGTTTCGCCATCTCGGCCTCCCAGGCGGTCAGGCCTGGCCGGCCGTCGCGCCAGTTCAGGTCGCCGTGGCGCAGATCGAGATAGCCCAGCGCGCAGGCAATGGCGATGTGCGCCAGGTTGATGGGTTCCGGCAGGCGGCCGATCTCGGCTTCCAGGGCGTCGCACGCCGTGCCGATCTGTCGAGCCCAGCGTTCGAGCCAATCTTCCGATTGCTTCTCCGTCGGTTTGCGCATTTCCATGGTGCGGGTGAAGGCGCTGTCGAGCAACCCGTCGGCCAGGGCCTGCCAGCGCAACACCGTCCAACGCGCTTCACCGGCCGCCGGCAGCAGGTCGTCGCGGCTCGCCCGGGCGATGAGGTATTCGCAAATCACCGGACTGTCGAACAGGGTATCGGCATCCGGTCGCGACAAGGCAGGGACCCGACCCAAGGGGTTGGTCGCATGTAAGGGGCTGCCGCCGTCGAACGGGTCGCACGGCACCACCTCGATCTCCGCGGCCTGTCCGGTTTCCATGGCGACGGCCCGGACCTTGCGGGCGTAAGGGGAGGTGGGCGAGTAATACAGCTGCATGCGGTCATTCCTTCTCTGGGGTTTTTGGGATGGCGGTGCACAGGGCATCGATCATGGCGCGGGCGCCCTGGGCGGCGATGGTGAAACGGTGATCGTCATTGTGTACGCGGCTTAATACAAAACCACCCTGAACGGTGGCGACCAGGGTCTGGGCCACGGCGCCGCAGTCGAGTCCCGTGGGCAGGTTGCCGTCTCGCTGGGCCTCGCGCAGCGCCGCCAACACGGCGGCCTCGACATGACGGAAATATCCGGCCAGGGGTGACCGCAGTTTGCCGTCGGCGGCGGGGCCGGTGACGGCGTTCTCGTTGGCCAGGCGGCCCAGCTTGCAGCCCTTGGTGCCGTCGCGCGGTGCGGCGAGGTAGTCGTCGATGCGCTGCAACGGCGGCTTTGCTGGGTCGAAGACCATGTCGGTATGGGCTTTCATTTCGTCGGCGATGAGCTGCATGGCCGCCGCCGCCAGGTCGCCCTTGCCGTCGAAGTGATGATACAGGCTGCCCTGACCGGCGCCGGCCCGGTCCAGGACCGTGCGCGGGCTCATGGCTTCATACCCCCGCTCCCACAACAGGGACCGGGCGGCATCGAGCAGTTTGGTACGGGCGGACGATTGAGCGGGCACGGTCAAATCACTTCGTATCGGCGCGTTTCGAGCCTCAGTATGCAACCCACCGCTGGCCGGATCGGACCGTACGTTACCCGTTACCCGGTCTTCACGGCCATCAACGTCCGAAAGGCGGTATGTATTGTACATACTAGTAGGTACAATTTGACAGTCAACAAATGATTTGTTTGTGCCTTGTCGGGTCGGGTCGGGTCGGGTCGGGTCGGGTCGGGTCGGGTCCGCTGGGTTTGGTGGCGGAAATACAGGTGGACGCGTCCGCGCGCTCAGCCGCGCGGCGGTCCGACTTCCGGTTCCACAAGGGGGACGACAAGGGGCTCGTCGCCGGTGTCCGCCGGTTCGGCCGGCGCGTTGTCATCGGCCGCGGCGCGCTCTTCGTCGCTTTCCTCCGAGCGCGGGTCGATGGCGTAGACCGTGGCCGATGTGCGCGGCACCGGCTGGAACTGCTCCTTGTCTTCGGCCGAGATGGCGGTGCGGAAGCGGAGCCGCGCCAGGGCGTAGAGCGCCGTCAGGCCGTGCACCGACGCCGTGAAGACATACAGGCCCATCGGCCCGATGCCGGTCATCAGAACGGAGCCGATCAACGGCCCGACCACGGCGCCGGCGCCATAGAGCAACAACAGCGCGCTGGAGGCCTGGACGAATTCGTGGGGCTCCAGGCGGTCGTTGGTGTGGGCGACGCAGAGTGCGTAGAGCGGAAAGGCGCCGAGGCCGAACAGAGCCGAGAACAGCAGCAGGCCCATGACCGAGCCGACACCGAAGGTGTCCATGGTCAAGCTGGCGGTGGCGGCGATCAGACTGGCGGCGATGATGACGATGCGCCGGTCGATACGGTCGGACAGCCGGCCCAGCGGCCACTGCCCGGCGGCGCCGCCCAGCACGGCGATCGACATGAACAATGCGACGCCGGTGACATTGAGGCCGCTTTCCCGCGCGAACACGGGCGATAGGGTCCAGAAGGCGCCGTTGACGGCGCCGACCGCCGCCGTACCGACCACCGCAACGGGGGTCACCCGAAACAGCCGAACCAACGGGATCTCGACGATCTGCACCGGCGCCGGCGGCACCGATACGGTCATGGCCACCGGGACGGCGGCCAATGAGACCAGGATCGAAGCCAGGATGAACAGTGGAAACGACGCCGGGTCGTACAGCGTCACCATCATCTGGCCGACGGTGATGACGGTCAGGTTGATGACGTTGTAGACGCTGAGCACGGCGCCCCGGTTCTCGTTGGAGGAGCGCTCGTTGAGCCAGCTTTCGATCACCACGTAAAGGGCGGCGAAGCAGAAACCGGTCATGCCGCGAAACACCCACCACGCGGCCGGCAGCAGGATCAGCGCATGCGCCAAAGCCGTGGTCGAGGCGATGGCCGACATGGCGGCGAAGGCGCGGATATGGCCGGTGCGGCGCACGATGCGCGGCGCCAGCACGCATCCGGTACCGAAGCCGAGAAAATACACGGCGCCCATGATGCCGATGGAGTAGGTGGAGAACGCCTCTATATCCGCCCGTATGGGCACCAGCGTGTTCTGCAGGCCGTTGCCGGTGAGCAGGAAGGCGGTGCTGAGCAAGAGCGCCGCGACAGGGGCGAGCGAAGCAATCATCATTCTCCCTTACCGGACGGCGCGTACGCCGCACAAGCGCCGTGAATGCATAGCTTCGATGTGCGGTTTGCAGAAATCGCAGAGCTGACAGATGGTTCAGGGATATGGCGTGAGGGCTCACGCTCTCCACTGAAGTTGTTCCTTCCGCAACGGATGGTTAGGCTCGACAGGTAAATGGTATTGTCGTCGCAATTCTTTCCCCGCAGCCAATGATCCAATGACACGCCTCAGCAAGCGAAAAATCGCCATTGCGACCGCTGTTGCGGCATTGTTACTCGTAGCTTGGGTTAAGCGGTCGTGGGATCGACATTACCACTATTACAATGTCGACATTTACCGTAGCGCCGCAGTCGCCGAATTAATCGTTGCTCGCATTACCAATCGCAACGCTCACGATCTCTACGTCCCGGCGGTTCCAATCGTTGGCCTCGGTGCCAAGTATTGTCAACCGGACGAACTGCTTGAAAAGAACAAAGAATCACGGCGGACTTGTAAAATTGTCGACAGCACGGACTCCAAAAAACACTGCCCAAGTTACATCTTCTTGGAACACTGCGTGGTTCTCCGTACGAGCAAAGACTTATTCGATCTCGACGATGTTCGAAATGCGATTTTGGAGATCTCCGCCAATCCATGCCGATATCATCTCAGGCCGAATGCGGGGATCGGATTGGGGCGGGTTGAAGTTCACAATTTGGACCGTTCTTGGCGGCTACTGGAGTGCGCTAAGAACAAGAAAACAAACGACATCAAGGTAATATTGGAAATCTATTCCCATTCAACCATGCGCTCAGTGGAAATCAAAAAGTAGGCTCCGGGGAGTGTTTGTCGTGCGAATAGCATAAAGCTGCATTTGACGCTCAGTAACCCGCAGCCTTCCCCAAGATGTCGTCGGCATCGCCGGTCAGTCGGTCGGCGGCGAAGGCCACGTAATTGTCGGGCCGCACCAGGATGAGCTTGGCGCGCCAGGTCGCCGCGTCTTCCGACGCGGCATCGACGATCTGCAACGGGATACTGGAGCGGCCGACGGCTTCGGCAAAAGCGGCGGCATCGGCCGCATCGGCACCGGCGGATAGCAGAGTGAAGCGGTCGGCGGCCAGGTGGTCGTAGACATTGCCGCCGTCCGCCAGCCGATGCGGCGTCAGATGATATCCCGGCGTCGCCCGGTGGCTGTGAGCGGCCAAGGCGCCGCTTTCTCCGCTGCCGCCGACGACCACCGGCGAACCGGCGTAGTTGGGGTTGAAGCCGGCGACGTCCTTCTTGGTGCTGTTGGCCCGTTCGCGCCATTTGGCCTCGAACGCAGCTCTATCTTTTGCCGGATCGAAGGCGTTCACGAACGCACCGTCCTCGCGGATCATGCGGCGGATGAAGTCCTCGGCGGTCGAAGCGAACACAGGGTGGCGCTCGGCGCCGTAGCTGTCCAACAGGCCCGGGCCGGCCCAACCGTCCATGTCGGCGGCCAGTTTCCAGGCCAGGTTGCGGGCATCCTCGAAGCCCGTGTTGACGCCGTAGCCGCCATAGGGCGGGTGACTGTGGGCGGCGTCGCCGGCGATGAACAGGCGGCCCGACCGGTAGCTTTGGGCGTGCGAGATACGCAGGTCCCAAAAACCGACATAGTCGAACTCCATGGCGAACTCGGCGCCGACGGCGTCGTGCAGAAATGCCTCGAAGTCGAAATTGTCCCGGGTGGCGTCGAGCGGTACCGGAGCGTGGAAGAACCATGTGCGGCCCAAATCGACCCGGCCGAGAAACAGCCAGTAGCCCTTATGCTCGGGCCGTACTGCGTTGAAATAGGATTTACCCGGATGGCGTTGCAGCAGGTCGTGCAGTTCCGTCGATCGGAACACGATCAGGCACATACGGTTCCGATTGTCGGTGAAGTCCTGTTGGATGCCGGCCTGTTCGCGCACCAGTGACCGGGCGCCGTCGCAGCCAACGACGTAAGTGGCGGATACGCTGCCGGTCACGCCATCATCATCTTCGTATGTCACGACGGCCCGGTCCGCATCCTGAGTTACCTCCGTGGCGCGCGCGCCGTAACGGACTTCGATACTCTCCAGCTCATCACAGCGGGCGCGCAGGATCGCTTCGGCGCCGTATTGCGGAATGCGCAGATTGTCGGCGTTGTAATACTCCCGCACGTCCTTGCGGCGGTGCCAGTCATAGCGGTAATCGCCGAGGATGGTGCCGTAGGTGGTCATGCCCTCGTCGCCGAAGGTGGCGGGGATCGGCCGGGCCAGCGTCATCGCCTCGGCCACGCCCCAGGCCTGGAAATGCTCGCCGGTGCGCTGGGTCAGGTTCTGGCCCTTGGGAATGTTGTGTAAATTCAGGGACCGCTCCAGCACCAGCACGTCGATCCCGCGCTGGCCCAAATCGATAGCCAACCCCAATCCCACCGGCCCGCCGCCGCCGATGACGATCCCACGCTGCTCCAACAACCTGCTCCTTGTCGTTTTGCCTGCCTGCTTTGCGTCCTAGCGTGACGCAATCGCTGCGGAAAAGAAAGAGATCGTTGGATCAGGCATAACCGTCCATTTGGGCGCGCCGTTTGGTGATTATGTCGTTCCCAGCCCTTGCCTCATACCCCCGCCGCCTATAGGCTACGCGCCGCTTTTTGACCCCGCGTTGCGCGGGAACTTCGGAGTGCAGTGTGCGCTATACCAGCACCCGGGGGGCGGCCCCCGAGCTTGAGTTTGAGGATGTCCTGCTGACCGGGCTGGCCCGTGACGGCGGCTTGTATCTGCCCGTCACCTGGCCGCGGCTACCGGGCGAGACCATCGCCGCCATGGCGGGCAAGAGTTATGCCGAGGTGGCCACCGAGGTCATGCTGCCGTTCATCGGTCCAAGTCCGTTGGCCGACGAGTTCGCCGCCATTGTCGAAGACGCTTATGTCGGCTTCGACCATCCCGCCGTGGTGCCGCTGAAGCAGGTCGGCGCCAACGAATTCCTGCTCGAGCTGTTCCACGGCCCGACTTTCGCCTTCAAGGATTGCGCCCTGCAGCTCCTGGGCCGGTTGTTCGATAACGTGCTGAGCCGCCGGGGCAAGCGGGTGACCATCGTCGGCGCCACCTCGGGCGATACCGGCTCGGCGGCCATCGAGGCCTGCCGTGGGCGTGACGCGATCGACATCTTCATCCTGCATCCCTACGGCCGGGTGTCGGATGTGCAGCGCCGGCAGATGACGACGGTCGCCGACGCCAACGTGCACAACATCGCCATCGAGGGCACATTCGACGATTGCCAGGCGTTGGTGAAAGCCATGTTCAACGACCAGGCCTTCCGGGACCGACTCAGTCTGTCGGCGGTCAACTCGATCAATTGGGCACGGGTGATGGCGCAGATCGTCTACTACTTCACCGCCGCCGTGTCGCTCGGCGGACCGCACCGGCCGGTGGCGTTCTCGGTGCCGACGGGCAATTTCGGCGATGTCTTCGCCGGCTACGGCGCATCGCTCATGGGGCTGCCCATCGATCGGCTGCTGGTCGCCACCAACCGCAACGACATCCTGGCCCGGTTCTTCGAGAGCGGCAGCTATCGGTCCGGCACGGTCGAGCCGACCATGAGCCCGAGCATGGACATCCAGGTGTCGTCCAACTTCGAGCGCTTGCTCTTTGATCTGTGCGACCGGGACGGCGACCGGGTGCGCGGCCTGATGGACGGCTTCACCCAGTCCGGTGCGTTCACCGTGCCGGGCAACATCCTGGCCCGGGCCAACAGCCAATTCGCCGGCCTGCGCTGCAGCGAGGAGGACACCGCGGCGACCATCGACCGGACCTTAAGCGAAACCGGTGAACTGATCGACCCGCACACCGCGGTCGGCCTGCACGCGGCGGCCGAGGCGCGCGGGCGGGGGCTGGTGGCGGCCGACGTCCCTATGATCACCCTGTCCACGGCCCATCCGGCCAAGTTCCCGGCGGCGGTGGAGACGTCCTGCGGCCGTACGCCGGCCATGCCCGCACGCCTGGCGGCGCTGATGGACAAGCCGGAACGATTCGACGTGCTGCCCCATGACTTGTTGGCCGTTCAGTCCTATATCTCTGACAGGGCTACCCTTTAGACCACTTACAGACCGGAGTCCGCCGACCTTGGACGTTTCCGTAACCACCCTCGACAACGGCATGCGTGTCGTGACCCACACCATGCCGCATCTGGAGACCGCATCCGTCGGCGTCTGGGTCGGCGTCGGTGCCCGCAACGAAAGCCCCGAGAGCAATGGCGTCTCGCACATGCTCGAACATATGGCGTTCAAGGGTACGGAAAGCCGTGACGCCCGTGAAATCGCCGAATGCATCGAAGCGGTGGGCGGGTACCTCAACGCCTACACCAGTCGTGAGCAGACCGCGTATTTTGCCCGGGTGCTGAAAGGCGACGTGCCGCTGGCCGTCGACCTGCTTGGCGATATCCTGTTGCATTCGGTATTCGACGAAGGCGAACTGGAACGCGAGCGCGAAGTCATCATCCAGGAAATCGGCCAGACCAACGACACGCCCGACGACATCGTGTTCGACAATCTGCAAATGGCGGCGTATCCGGAACAGGCCATGGGCCGCTCGATCCTCGGTACCGTCGACCGGGTCCGTGGCTTCGGCCGCAACGACCTGTCGGGCTACATGAACAGGCACTACACCGGAGGAACCATGGTATTGGCGGCCGCCGGCGGCGTCGATCACGATGCGGTGGTCGGACTGGCGCAAAAGGCCTTCGCCGGCATCTCCGACGCAGTTGCCGACGCACCCGAAGGCGCGCGTTATGCCGGTGGCCCGGTGCTGGATGCCCGGTCGTTGGAGCAGGTGCATTTCACCCTGGGGTTCCGCAGCGTCGCCTTTCACGATGAGGGATATTACCCGTCCCAGGTGATGTCGGCGGTGCTGGGTGGCGGCATGTCGTCGCGCCTCTTTCAGGAGGTGCGGGAAAACCGCGGGCTGGCCTATTCGGTCTATTCGTTCTCGGGATCATATATGGATGACGGCCTGTTCACCATCTATGCCGGCACCGGTGCCGACGACATCGCCGAACTGGTTCCCGTCATTTGCGACGAGGTGCTCAAGGTCGCAGACCGGGTGGAGGAGGGCGAGGTCGCGCGGGCACGGGCGCAGCTCAAGGCCAGTGTACTGATGACGCTGGAAAGTTCTTCATCGCGCGGCGAGCAGCTGGGCCGGCAAATGCATGTTTACGGCCGGCCGCTGACGACCCGGGAAATCATCGACGCCATCGACAGCGTCGATGCGGCGTCGGTCAGCAAGGCGGCCAGGGACATGATCGAGGCAGGGACGCCGTCGGTCGCTGCCATTGGACCGATCACGCGGCTTGAAAACTACGAGCGGATCGCGGCAAGATTTGGCTGAACTTCCCCGGGGCACGCATTTGGCGTCCCCGTTCCCAAGGAATCAGCATCTGGAATGCCGTGAACGTCCTGTTCGACAAGGTTCTCTACGCCAATCCGGGCCCTACCCTGACGGGGGACGCCGTGACGCTGCGCCCACCGCGCTATCGCGATTGGCAGGAATGGGCCGCGTTGCGGGGACGAAGCCAGACGTTTCTCAAACCCTGGGAACCCGAGTGGTCGCGTGACAGCCTGACCCGGGCGGCGTTCCGCCGCCGCCTGCGCCGTCATGGCGAGGCGACGCGCGACGGCACCGGATACAGTTTTCTGATTTTCCGCACGTCCGATGAGGTGCTGGTTGGCGGTATTACCTTGTCCAATCTGCGCTATGGCGTTTCGCGGGCCTGTTCGGTCGGATACTGGATGGGTGAATCGTTTGTCCGGCAGGGCTACATGAAGGACGCGCTGGCGCGTGTCGTGCGGTTCGGCTTCAGGGATTTGCGCCTGCACCGCATCGAAGCCGCCTGTCTACCCAACAACACGGCAAGCCGCAGCTTGTTGCGTTCGGTCGGGTTTTGCGAGGAAGGCTATGCGCGCGCTTATCTCAAGATAGACGGCCGGTGGCAGGATCACGTCTTGTATGGGTTGGTCAACGACGCCCCCGTGCGCTGAGGCCAACTCTCAGGCGTGGCCGGCGTCCATGGACAGCAGGCTGGGATCGATGCCCAGAGTTTCGAACGCCCGTTCCCATTTGTCTTCGAGGGTCGCGTCGAATACCAGGTCGGTATCGGCTTCGGTGTGCAGCCAGCCGTTCGCCTGAATTTCGGCGTCCAACTGCCCCGGCGCCCAACCGGCATAGCCCAATGCAAGCATGGATTGCTGCGGCCCCGTGCCGTCCGCCATGGAACGCAAGACATCGAGCGTGGCAGTCAGGGCGACATCGTCGCTGACCAGCAAGGTTCCCTCGCGCACATAGTCGGCGGAGTGCAGGACAAAACCCCGGCCGGAATCGACGGGCCCGCCAAAATGCACGGTGATGTTCCGCGTCGTGTCGACAGGTTCGATCCCAAGTTGGACGAGAAGGTCGGGAAAGGTGATCGTTTCGGCCGCCTTGTTGATGACCAGCCCCATGGCGCCGGCGGCGGAATGGGCGCACATATAGATCACCGTCCGCTCGAACCGCGGATCGGTCATGCTGGGCATGGCGATCAGCAACTGGCCTTCCAGATAACCTTCTTCGTTTGCTTCGTTCATCACTCGGACAGTTTAGCGAAACGGAAAGATGTCGGCACGGATATTATGCGCACGATAAAGTGACTCGTTCCTAAACATTCCTCGCCGAATAATGGCTAACAATGTGTTGCGGACCAGCCAACAAAACACCGCGGAGCAGATACGTTTACTGGGTACAAGATTGAATACGTTGTCAAAATTATTTCCCTGGCTTGCCCGACCGGCGTTCATGGCGTCGGTATTGTTCGCCTGTCAAAGTCAGGCATTGGCGCTGGAAGGGGCATCGTCGTGGTTGTCCAACGACCAGGGACGCATGCGCCTGGTATCGGCGGTGGATGCAACGGCCGAAACCATGTTGGTTGGATTGCAGGTCGAACTCGATCCCGGCTGGAAGATCTATTGGCGTTCGCCCGGCGAGTCCGGACTTCCACCTCATTTCGATTGGTCGCGGTCGGAAAACGTTGCGCATGTGGCGACGTTGTGGCCGGCGCCAAAACGCTACACCATTTTCGGTTTCGATACCTTCGCCTACGCCGACGAAGTGGTCTATCCGTTGCGGGTTCGGCCGGGCAATGCAGCCAAGCCCGTGCGCCTCGAACTGAAGCTGGATTACGGCCTGTGCCGGGAGATTTGTATTCCCTATACGGCGGAGTTGTCACTGAGATTGCCGGTTGCGGCGGCGAAACCAACGGTATTCGCACCGCTGCTGGAACGGTATCTCCGCCGGGTTCCCGTGGTCGTCGAAGGCGGGGGCATGGCCGGCGGACTGGCGGTGGCGTCCGCGGCGGTCGAAGGCGCGGCGGGACAGGAGGTGTTGATTGTCCGTCTCCGGTCGGAAACCGCGCTCGGAATGCCGGATATCCTGGTCGAGGAAGCTGTGCCGGGTGCGCCGCCCTATCATTTTTCCCGGCCGGAGTTCTCGGCGGCGGGTAGCGGCGGGCGCGACATGACGGCGCGCATCGCGGTGAGCCACACCAAAATGCGGTCGGTCACCGGCAAAACGTTGATATTGACGGTCATCGACGGTGGGCGTGCGATCGAAAGACGAATTTCCTTGCCGGCAAAGTAACGCTAAATGGAACGGTATTCCGATGGCTGTTCCACAAAGGACTGGACTTGCCGCCGAGAATGCCTATTTCCGATTGCGAAGTGTCAACAAACCGTGGAGGTTATTCATGAAAAAGCCGCCACGTACAACGAGAGGGCAAAATGACTCTAAAGGTAGGCGATAAAGTACCCGACGCGACTTTCATGCAGATGACCGAATCCGGACCGCAGGCCGTATCGAGTTCGGATCTGTTTTCCGGTAAGAAAGTCGTAGTATTCGCGCTTCCCGGCGCTTTCACCCCGACTTGCTCGGCGCAACACTTGCCCGGATTCGTCAATCATGCCGATGACATCAAAGCCAAGGGCGTCGACACCATCGCCTGCCTGTCGGTCAACGATGCCTTCGTCATGGGTGCGTGGGGCAAGGACCAAAACGTCGGTGACAAGGTCGCCATGTTGGCGGACGGCAGTGCTCAATTCACACAGGCCGCCGGCTTGGTGCTGGACCTGACGGAGCGCGGCATGGGCGTGCGCTCGCAGCGTTATTCCATGATCGTCGATGACGGCGTCGTCACCGACCTGAACGTGGAACAGGGGCCGTCCTTCGAGGTCAGCAACGCGGAAACCATCCTCGAGCATCTCTGATGGTCCAGTGATGAGGAATTTGACGGAAAAGGGGGGCATGGCTCCCCTTTTTTGTGCCATTTTCGCAGTGGTCGTCGTGGCCATCGGTCCGGTCTATGCGAACGGCATGGCCGAAGGCGCACGCGCCTACGACGGCGGCGATTACGGAGAAGCCGTACGCCAATGGACGTCAGCTGCGGCGAACGGGCATGTCGGGGCGGCAGCGGCGTTGGCCGGGCTCTATGAAACCGGGGAAGGCGTCGATAGGGATCTTGCCAGGGCCAAGCATTGGTACCGCTTCGCGGCACGGCGCGGTGACGGGTTCGCTCAGCAACAACTCGGTCACTTGTTGTCCCGCGATGCAACGGACGCAGACTCACTTGTGCGCGCGGTGACCTGGCTGTCCTTGGCCGCCCGACAGGGGCTGGACTGGGCAGCAAAACGACGCGACGTTTTGCTGGAACACATGACTCCCGCCCAGCAACGGCAAGTAGCCGCAGGCGTGCACGCGTTCAAACCAGTACGGGAGAACTGATATCTGTCATTCGCTGCCCGGAATACCGCGCCGGGCCAGTTCGTCGGCGCGTTCGTTGTCAGGGTGGCCGGCGTGGCCCTTGACCCAATGCCACTCGATATCGTGGCGCACCAACGCGTCATCCAGGGCCTGCCACAAGTCCTGATTTTTTACCGGTTTCTTGCCGGCGGTACGCCAGCCGTTGGCTTTCCAACGGTTGATCCAGTCTGTGATGCCCTGTTTGACATAGGTGCTGTCGGTATAGAGATGGACCGTGCAGGGCCGCTTCAAGGCATTCAGGGCTTCGATGGCGGCCATCAGCTCCATGCGGTTGTTGGTGGTTCCGGTCTCGCCGCCGAACAGTTCCCGTTCGGTGCCGTTGTAGCGCAACAGGGCGCCCCAGCCGCCGGGCCCGGGATTGCCCGAACAGGCGCCGTCCGTATAGATCTCCACCACACCCATGCTTCAATCCAGTCCGTAGGCGCCGGGGCCGCCGACATCCCGGTGAAAACGGATCTTGCGCAGGTACTCGATCGGGTCCTTGGGTTTGACCAGGGCACCTTCGATCTGATTGAGCCAGTCATAAAGGCGGGTCAGCAGAAAGCGGAGCGCCGCGCCGCGGGACAGCAGAGGAAGGGCTTGAAGCTCGTTCGAGGATATGGGCCGGACATCGCGGTAGGCCTGCAGCATCAACCGGGCCTTGGTGACGTTGAACGACGTATCGGGTTCGAAACACCAGGCGTTGAGGCAAACGGCGATGTCGTAGGCCAGGAAGTCGTTGCAGGCGAAATAGAAGTCGATCAACCCCGACAGTGTCTTGCCGAGGAAAAACACGTTGTCGGGGAACAGGTCGGCATGGATGACGCCACTCGGTAGGTCGCCGGGCCAGTGTGCGGTCAGATAGTTCAGTTCGCTTTCCAGTTCGTCGCGCAGGCCGGGCGCGACCGTATCGGCCCGCTCGGCACAGTCGGCGAACAGCGTATGCCAGCCCTTGACCGACAGGTCATTGGGCCGTTGCATGGCGAAGTCCTGGCCGGCCAGATGAAATTCCGCCAGCGCCTGGCCCAGGCCGTGGCAATGCTGCGGCGTCGGCTTGCGCACCCACATGCCCTGCAGAAAGCTGATGATGGCTGCGGGCCGGTCGGCGAGACGGCGCAGCGCCTCCCCGTCCTTGCCGTGAACCGGTGTCGGGCAACTCAGCCCTTTGCCGGCCAAATGGTCCATCAGGGCAATGAAGAAGGGCAGATCCTCCTCGCGCACCCGTTTCTCATACAGGGTGAGGATGAATGTATTCCGGTCCGTTTGCAGCAGGTAGTTGGAGTTCTCGACACCTTCGGCAATGCCCTTGCAAGACACCACCGTGCCGATGTCATACTCGGCGAGAAACGCTTCCAGTTCCTCGTCGCCAACCTCCGTATAAACTGCCATGCTCTGTCCGCTCCCGGTCCGTGCAGTCAGCCAGCCAGCGCGCGCGGCAGCTTGAAATGAACGTTTTCGGGCACTTCGACGGCACTTTCGATGGCGACGGTGTAGCGTTCCCGGAACGCGGTGATCACTTCCTCCACCAGAATTTCAGGGGCCGATGCCCCGGCCGTGATGGCCACGGTTCCGGCGCCGGCCAGCGACGGCCAGTCGATGTCGTCGGCCCGCTGCACAAGAACGGCATTGGCGCAACCGGCAGTGCGCGCCACTTCCACCAGCCGCAGGGAGTTGGACGAATTGGGCGCGCCGATCACCAGTACCGCATCGCAGCGCGGCGCCAGGGTTTTGACGGCCTGCTGGCGGTTGGTGGTGGCATAGCAAATATCCTCCTTGCGTGGACTCTGGATCGCCGGAAAGCGGCGTTTGAGGATGTCGATGATACCCGCCGTCTCGTCCACCGAAAGCGTGGTCTGGGTGATGAAGGCCAAATGATCGGGATGGTCGACGGCAACCGTTGCCGCCTGTTCTTCGTTCTCCACCAGGATGACCGCGCCTTCGGGCAGTTGGCCCATGGTGCCGATCACTTCCGGGTGCCCGGCATGCCCGATCATGACAATGCGCCGGTCCTTGTCGTGGTGGCGTTCCGCCTCCCGGTGGACTTTGCTGACCAGGGGACAGGTGGCGTCCAGGTAGAAAAGGCCGCGGCGCTCGGCCTCGGCCGGTACGGATTTGGGCACGCCGTGGGCGGAGAACACGACGGGCACGCCGTCGGGGACCTCGTCCAGGTCCTCCACGAACACGGCGCCTGCGCTTTCGAGGGATTCGACCACATAGCGGTTGTGCACGATTTCGTGCCGCACATAGACCGGCGCGCCGTATTTGCGCAGCGCGATCTCAACGATTTGGATCGCCCGGTCGACGCCGGCGCAAAACCCGCGCGGGTTGGCCAGAAGTAATGTCAGGTTCGGTTTCTCTTCCATGCGATTCGTGCCGGCTCGATTGATCCACGCAACCAAGGTGTCCTTGTACATCAGGCGCTTGGCCAGTAAAGTCCGTGCCACCACCCGGTCCCGCCGATAGGTGCCGACCGAACCTAATATACAGCGTGCCAAGAAGGAAGACGGGATATGGCTGAGCCAGTGGTTGCGCAGAAGGGACCCTTCGCAGTTGATGTCGAGGAGGGTAAATCCTACTTCTGGTGCGCATGCGGCCGCAGCCAGAAGCAGCCGTTTTGCGATGGCTCGCACAAGGATACCGGGTTCTCGCCGGTCAAATGGCAGGCCGAAAAGGCCAAGACGGTCTATTTTTGTGGCTGCAAGAACAGCGGTAAAAAACCTCTGTGCGATGGCGCGCACAACAAAATGTAGTTTCAGGGCCAGCCAATCATAATGCTCAGTTCCCCAAGAAGTTTGGCGTCACGGCTAGCCGGTGTTGTCATGGCCGTCGCCGGGGCCGCCGCGTTGAGCGGATGTGATACCGCGGCCGTGATGACCGAAGACCTGTTCTCAGGTGGGTTGTTCTCGGGCGGTGCCGACAAAGTCTGCCCGAATATCGCCATTCCGCCACACACGGATACGATGACCACGTTCAAGATCGGCATCGGCCGTGATTTGATCGATGTAACCTTCGATGCGGACTTCGTCGGCGGCGCTCTGGAGTGCCGCTACGGCAAGGATGGCGCGCTCAGCGCGATCGTCGTTGTCGAGGTGGCGGCAAAGCGCGGCCCGGCTGCGCCGCGATCCAAGCCGCTGGAAATCGCCCTGCCCATTTTCGTCGCCAAGATGGACAGGACCGGCGAAATCCGCGACAAAGCGGTGTTCAAGACGCTGCTACGGTTCCCGGAAAACGTCCAGCTTTCCCGCCGCAGGGAAGCTTTTGATGTCGACTTCAACCTGGGTCCGGGCGAAATAGCATCCGATGTCGGCGTCCTGGTCGGCTTCCAGCTGACCGAGGAACAGCTGAAATTCAACCAGACCAAGAACCGTTAGTTCATACCGGCGCATGGCCCGGGAGGCCGCGCCTGTCAGGTGCGGATGGCGTTGGCGTTGAGCGCCGCGATGGCATCCCGGTACTCGTCACCCAGTCTGCGGCACAGGTCGGCCGTTGTGGGTACATCGTCGATGGACCCGACCCCCTGGCCCGCCGACCAGATATTTTTCCAGGCCCGGGATTCCGTGTCCAGCTCGGCACCCATGTCGATCTCGTTTTTCGTCGGTAGGTTGTCGGGATCGAGGCCGGCCTGCTCGATGCTCTTGCGCAGGAAATTGGCCGGAATACCCGATATCGCGGGCGTATAAATGATGTCGGCGGCAGCGCTGCCGATGATCATGGAGCGGTTTTCCTCCGGCACCGTGCTTTCCTGCGTGGCAATGAAGCGGGTTCCGAGATAGGCCAAATCGGCACCCATGGCCTGCGCTGCGGCCACTTGCCGGCCATCCGAAATGGCGCCGGCCAGCAGGACCGTGCCGTCGAAGAACTGCCGGATTTCCGGCAGCAGGGCGAAGGGGCTGAGCACGCCCGCATGGCCGCCCGCTCCGGCGCAAACCAAAATCAAGCCGTCCACATTGGCGCGTGCGGCATTCCTGGCGTGGCGCACGTTGGTGACGTCGTGGAACACGACGCCGCCATAGCCATGCACTTGGTCGACCAGCTCGGACACGGCGCCGAGCGAGGTGATCAACAGCGGTACTTCGTGTTTGACGCACACGGCCAGGTCGGCTTCGACCCGTGGGTTGGTGTGGTGCACGATCAGGTTGACGCCGAACGGAGCCGCCTTGCGGCCCGGGTTCGCCGCCTCGTAGGCCGCAAGCCGGTCCTTGATTTCCACCACCCATGCCTCGAAATCCTCCGTCGTACGCTGATTGAGGGCGGGGAACGTGCCGACGACCCCATTGACGCAACATTCGACCACCAGGTCGGGACCGGAGGTGAGGAACATGGGAGCGGCGACGACGGGCACGCTGAGCGTGCCCTGAAAGGAGGCGGGGAGCGGCATGATCAATCCTCGATACGAATTTTGGATGGGAATGGGCGTCTATTACAGGCCGGCAAGCCATTCGGCGATGGCCCGGCCGATATCATCCGGCGAGTCTTCCTGAATGAAGTGGCTGCCCTTGACGGTTACCTCGGTCTGATTGTTCCAGCTCCGGCAAAACTCCCTTTGCGGACCGGTCAGAATGGCGCCGGGTTCGGCGTTGACGAACAGTTTGGGTAAATCGTTGGCGCTCATCCAATCGGAATAGGCCTGGACGATTTCCGTGACGTCGGCGGGTTCCCCTTCAATGGGGATTTGGCGCGGCCAAGTCAGGGTGGGTCGCCGGTCCTCGCCCGTATTCAGGAACGGCCGCCGGTATACGGCCATCTCCGCGTCGGTCATTTTGCGCAGAATCGAACCGGGCAGAACCCGCTCCACGAAGACGTTGTTTTCCAGCACCATGCCCTCGCCGGCCTTGGAGCGGAAGCCCTGGAACACCTGACGCGCCGCATCGGGCCAGTCGGCCCAGGTGACCGGCCGCACGATGCCTTCCATGTAAACAATGCCGCGCACCGCGTCCCGGTGCCGGTTGGCCCAGTCGAAGCCGAGTGCCGACCCCCAGTCGTGAATGACGAACGTCACGTTCTCGCGGACATCCAAATCATCCAGCAGGGCGTCGAGATATTTCCGGTGTTCGACGAACCGGTAGCTGTCCGGACCGGGCTCGTCGAGCTTTTCGGAGTCGCCCATGCCGATCAGATCTGGCGCCAGGCACCGCCCCATATCCTTCATGTAGGGCATGATGTTGCGCCAAAGATAGGACGACGTCGGATTGCCATGCAGAAACACGATCGGGTCGCCGTCGCCAAATTCCACATAGGCCATGCGTTTACCCAGAACGGTGCGGAATTGTTTCGGGTGTTCTTCGGCTGAAATCACGATGAGATCCCCTGATGCTTGTGGGCCTAGCGGGCGCCGGTGAAGGCGGGTTTGCGTTTTTCGGTAAATGCCGCTACGCCTTCCAGCCCATCCGGAGTCACGGCTGATTCGGCGATCCTGCGGCCTTCGATTTCCATCTGGCTTTCCAAGGTGTTGCCGTAGGTGTCGACGAGCAGCGATTTGACCACGCCGTAGGAATTGGTCGGCCCGGCAGCCAGGCGGGCCGCCAGATCGCCGGCGGTTTGGGTAAGGTCATCGTCACCGACGACCTGTGTCACCAGTCCCCAATCCAGGGCTTCGGTGGCACTGAGCCGCCGGTTGGTGATCATCAGTTCCTGGGTACGGCGCAACCCGATCAAACGGGGCAGGAAATAACTCGAACTGCCGTCGGGCGACAGACCGGCGGCCGTGTAGG
This sequence comes from Sneathiellales bacterium, assembly GCA_028277845.1. Lineage (GTDB taxonomy): Bacteria > Pseudomonadota > Alphaproteobacteria > JANQFL01 > JANQFL01 > JANQFL01. The sequence goes on along the minus strand of JANQFL010000011.1, from coordinate 228,603 downwards.
CCATGGTGAACTTGGCCGACTCCGCGGCCAGCACCAGGTCGCCCGTCACCGCCAAACTCATGCCGGCGCCCGCGGCCGTACCGTTGACGGCGATGACGAGCGGCGCCCGCATGCGCTGAAAATGGGAAATGGCAACGTGCAGATACGTGGCGACTTCTTTCAGTGTCGTGCCGAGATTTTCGGTGCCTACAGATTGAAAATACTTGAGATCGCCCCCGGCACAGAACATGGATCCGGTTCCCGTCAGCAGGACGGACCGAACGCTTTGACTTTCGTCGCAGCGAAACGCGGCATCCATCAGTTCCCGTGCCATGGTCTTGTCGAGGGCATTGGCGTCGTCCGGACGGCTGAGCGTGATGGTCGCGACACCGTCGCTTTGCTCGAATCGGAGTGTTTCGTAGGTCATTCGGCTTCCCTGTTGTCTTGCGTGTGTGGTGAGGCATGTGACGGGGCGCAGGTATCTTGCGGCAGAACGAACCGGCGGCCCGCTTCAAGCAATGCGTCCGCAAGCGCTTCGGAGTTGACGGAGCGGGACAACAGCGTCGCGCCGGCGAATAAGGAGAGCAAGGCCAGCGCGGTGTGTTTCCCGGACGGGTCTCGTTCGTCCGCCACATTGGGCGCTATGCGCCTGACGGCTTCTTCGATGGCTGCGTCGACGCTGGCGCGATGGTCTTTGGGGAGATCCGCCATTTCGTAACACATGGCCGGAAAAGGGCACCCTTCCTGAGGATTATCGCGGTGCCGCTTGTTCAGATACCGCTTGGTCACACGGGCCAGCCAACCCTGGCGATCGGAATTCTCCAAACCGGAAAACCAACTGTCGCGTTGCCGCGCTGCAAACGCAAAGGCCTCCGCCACCAGGGCGTTCTTGTCGGCGAAATGACTGTAAAATCCGCCGTGCGTCAGGCCGGCATCGGACATGACATCGGCGACGGACGTGCCTTCTATGCCATGTTGGCGGAATAACCGTGCCGCGGATGCCACAATGGCCTGCCGGGTCTCTGCCTTGCGTTGCGCGCGGGAACCACAGTTGTTCATTTCCGGCTCAGGAGCTGCATGACTGTTTCGTATGATGACTATCATGCGAAATGTGAGTGACCTGCGTCAACAGACTTTCAGTCCCGGCGGTGGCCGCGCCACTGGAGACGTGCGCCGACTGATGAAATGAACGCCACGCGACATAATCAAAGGAATTATATCAATAAAGTAGAAAAACCGATCGGAAGGTGTGTGGATTGAGGATGGTCTAATAAATCAAGCATTGCGTGTGTTTGTAACGAATATCGTGACATAAGTTCCTATTTCTACTCAAATTCTCGCAATAAGGCTTAATTTTACAATCAATAGTATGCAATTACAGCGCGTAAAATCCCTAGAAATAGATATGGATAAGCATTTTTTAACCAATCGAATTTCAAAATTTGCCCACCGAAAGGAGCCGAAGTGCAACTAAAAATTTGTACCGCGGCGCTCTTCTCAAAATTGAAACTAATACAAAGGACGTATGAGGTTGCGGTGTGGGTGACTTTGCGGTGGAGCATCGGAACGACCATTCCCAGGTCACTCTGATTCCCATAATCGACTTGGTTTCGGCGGAGACCCTAAAGGATGCCCTGCTTGATGCGGTCAGCGGCACCGGTGACGTCGCCGTTCAAGGTGCCGCGGTCGAAAGGATCGACACGCCCGGATTGCAGGTCCTGCTCTCAGCGTCAGAAATCCTGCGCGCCGGAAATCGCAGACTGATCATGGTTACACCGTCGGATGTACTGCAGAAGGCGTTCGTGGACTTGGGATTTGCCGCCGAGTTGAATGACTGGAGGGACGAGTAAATGTCGAAACGCGTATTGACGGTCGACGATTCCAAGACCATGCGCGACATGGTTTGTTTCACGCTCAAGAACGCCGGCTATGACGTCATTGAAGCCGATGACGGCGTCAACGCCCTGTCCACGCTGGGTGACGGACGGGTCGATCTGGTGATCACCGACATCAACATGCCGAACATGGATGGCATTACGCTGGTCAAAAAGCTGCGCGAAAATCCCAGCCATCGCACGACACCCATACTGATTCTGACCACGGAATCGGATGACCAGAAAAAGTCCGAAGGCCGCGCCGCCGGCGCCACCGGTTGGATCGTCAAACCGTTTGAACCGGAAAAACTGCTGCAAGTCGTCGGCAAGGTCTGCGGCTGACTTCGAAACGTGCCATGACCGAGAAAAACCCAGCAGATCCCCTCGCACAGTTTGCCGCGACATTCTTCGAAGAATGCGCCGAACTGCTCAGCGATCTCGAAAATCGGCTGACGTCGCTTGATGCGGCGCACATCGATTCCGAGGACATGAATGCCATCTTCCGGGCGATTCATTCCATCAAGGCCGGCGCCGGGGCATTCAAGTTTGTCGAGCTGGTCGAGTTCAGCCACGCGTTCGAGAACCTGCTCGACCTACTTCGTGCGGGCGAAGCCGAGGTGACCGACGAGGTGTGCCAGCTATTGATCAAGGCCGCGGACATCGTCGCAGACCTGGTCGACGCGGCGCAGGACAATCGCGCAGTCGAGGACGGTTTCGGTTCCGACACACTGGAGCAGATCCAGAACCAGATCGACGTCATCAAAGGCGTATCCGGCGCCGATGATGGCCCCGCCGCAGACACGCAAGATGCCGGCCCGAGCGCGCCGCAAGACACCGGAACAATGATCTACACCATCGTATTCCGGCCACACGCCGACCTGTTTCGTCACGCCAACGAACCTCTGCTTCTGGTCCGCGAACTGCGTCGGCTGGGCGATGTCGTCGCCAAACCCGACTGTGCGAAGCTGCCGCCCTTGCAGTCCCTCGATCCCGAGCAGGCCTATATTGGCTGGACGTTCGTGTTGACCAGCGATCAGCCTTTGCAGGCCATCGAGGAGGTCTTCGAGTTTGTCGTCGACGATTGCGACTTGGACATCACGGCGACACCAGGCAGCGAAGACGCACCCTCTCGGAACAACGACGAGCCGAGCGTTACCGCGGCTGCCAAGGACGATAAGGCGCAGAAGGCCAAACAGCCGTCCGCCCAAGCCGGCGACGGCGGTTCGGGTAAACGCTCGAAGGTCAATTCCATCCGGGTGGACCTCGATCGCATCGACCGCCTCGTCAACATGGTAGGCGAACTGGTCATCACGCAGGCCATGCTGCGCCAGCAGGTTCTGGACAACACCGGCGAGGGTGCCGGCGTACCCATGCAAGGCCTCGAGGATCTCGCACTTCATACGCGGGAACTGCAGGAAGGCGTCATGGCCATCCGCATGCAGCCGGTGAAATCCGTTTTTTCGCGCATGCCCAGGATCGTCCGCGACCTGTCGTCCAAATTGGGCAAGAAGGTGGTTCTGGAAACCAGCGGCGAGGAAACGGAGATCGACAAGACGGTGATCGAGGAACTCGGTGATCCATTGACGCACATGATCCGTAACTCCCTGGACCACGGTCTGGAATCGCCCGAGGAACGGCAGGCCGCCGGCAAACCCGCCGAAGGCCGTATCAAGCTGTCCGCCGAACATCGGGGCGGTCGGATCCTGATCCAGATCGAGGACGACGGTCGCGGCATCGACCGTGAAAAGGTTCTGGCCAAGGCGGTCGAACGCGGTATCGTCGCCGCCGATGCCCATCCGGCCGACGAGGAGATCGACAACCTGATCTTCGAGGCCGGCTTTTCGACGGCCGACGAGGTCACCGATGTATCGGGCCGCGGCGTCGGCATGGACGTGGTCCGACGCAACATCGCCAATCTCGGCGGCCGCGTGTCGGTGGATTCGGTTCCCGGCAAAGGCAGCCGGTTCTCCCTGACCCTACCGCTGACCCTGGCGGTGCTGGACGGAATGATCGTCGCGGTCGGTGCCGAGAAATACGTCCTGCCTTTGACCAGCATCGTCGAGACCCTGCGGCCGGAACCCAATGACATCCACACCCTGGTCAACCAAAGCGAGGTTGTGTCGATCCGCGGCGACTATATCCGCATGGTCTATCTGCATCGCCAGTTCGACGTTCCGGACGCCATCACCGATCCCTCCAGCGGGTTGGTCGTACTTGTCGAAACCGAGAACGGCAGCCGTATCGGCGTGTTTGTCGACGAACTGCTGGGCCAGCAGCAGGTCGTCATCAAGAGCCTTGAAGCCAATTACGATCCGGTCGACGGTATTTCGGGCGCCACCATTCTCGGCAACGGCCGGGTGGCTCTGATCCTCGACCTCGACGCCTTGGAGAGCGCATCCCTCGGCCCATGCCGCACCAACGGCGGCCTGGGCACTCAGGCTACCTCCCCTCCGGTTCGGGCGGCGTCCGGTAGCGAACTGACCCCTCCGACTGATGCGACCGCGCTCGCTATCGGACGTCCGCCCGTCCCCACTTCTGACAACGCAAACCCGGAGCCACAGTCATGGAACTGACTGACCAGACCCAAATCGAATCGCAGGACCCAACCGCAACAGGTCCCAATGCCGCCATGGCATCCGGCGACGGCTGGCGGGAAGAGGAACAGGCGGAAAGCTCAGGTGAAACGTGTCAGTTCATCAGCTTTACCATCGGCAGCGAGGAATACGCCGTCGATATCATTTCAGTGCGGGAGATCAAGGGGTGGACCGAAGTGACGTCGCTGCCGAATCAACCGGAGTACATGCGGGGTGTGCTGAACCTGCGCGGTGTCATCGTGCCGATCTTTGATATGCGCTGCCGGTTCGGCATGGGATCGACCGAAGCGACGCCCACGCATGTCGTCATCATCGTCAGCATCGGCGAACGCATCGTCGGACTGTTGGTTGACGCCGTATCCGACATTCTGACGGTCGGCAGCGAAGAAATCCGGCCGGTGCCCGAGATGGAACGAACGAACGATGCGCAATTCCTGTCCGGGCTCGTATCGATCAACGACAGCATGGTCGCGTTACTCAACCTGGGAGAATTGTTTGCCGGCGACATCGACACGGTTGCCGCCGCCGCCGAGATCGCTAACGCATAACGTAATCAAAAACACTTCATTCGAGGAACCCGCAATGACCACCACCACGATCGACGATGTAGAGATCGCCGAACCCAAGGCCAAGCGCCGCTGGCTGAAACTTGACATGAATGTCGGCACGAAACTGCCGCTGATCATTGCCGGCGCTGCATTGCTGGCGGCATTGGGCGTCGGCGTCGGCAGCTATGTGTCCTCAGAGATCGAGGTCCGCAAGGAAGCGGAACTGCGCATCAGTTCCCTGCTCGATACCCGCCACGTCGACCTCAAGGAATATCTTGAAAGCATCGAACACGATCTGCACTTGATGTCGACCAACCTGGCCGTCCGCGAGGCGGTTTCCGAGTTTACCCGCGGCTGGAATGCGTTGGTTGGCAATCAGACCCGGACGCTGCAAAAACTGTATATCCAGGAGAACCCTAATCCCGTTGCCGAGAAAGACAGGTACGACGCCGCGCCCGATGGCAGCGCCTATAGCGAAATCCATCGCCGGTTTCACCCCTGGTTCCGCGACGTGATGCACGAGCACGGCTACCATGACGTCTTTCTGTTCGATATGGACGGCAATCTGGTCTATTCGGTGTTCAAGGAAACGGACTTCGCAACCAACGTGATGACCGGGCGGTGGCGCGAAACCGACCTGGGCAATGCCTACCGGGCGGCACGCAATAATCCCAGTCCGGAGTATCAGTCCTATTACGACTTCAAGCCCTACGAGCCGTCCCACGGGGACCCGGCCAGCTTCATGTCGACCATCGTGCTCGATGAGGGTGGCAATCCGATCGGCGTACTGGCCGTCATGATGCCGACGGACAAGTTCAACAAAGTGCTCGGTCTATCGCATGGATTGGGTGAAACCGGCGAGGCGTTCCTGGTCGGTGAAGACCGTTTTATGCGGAACGACTCGCGGCTGATGAAGGAATCGACTGTTCTCAAACAGAAGGTCGACACCGAAACCGTCACGGCCGCCCTCAACGGTGAATCCGGTACCCGGATCATCACCGGCTATCACGGCACCGAAGTACTGTCCTCGTATCTGCCTTTCGAGTTCCATGGCCATAACTATGCCCTGATCATGGAAGCCGAGCTGGAGGAAATCGAGGCGCCGGTCCGGGATATGCGAAATCTCATTCTGCTGATCACCCTGGGTAGTGTGCTGGGTGTCGGCACCATCGGCTTCTTCCTGGCCCGCACGGTGTCCCGACCCGTACAGGCCATCAGCGATGCCGTGACGCAACTGGCCGACGGCGAGGACGTACCGGTTCCGGGACTGGGCCGGCGTGACGAGTTCGGTGTCCTGGCCAGCGCCGTTCAGGTGTTCAAGGATCGCAAGTTGGAACAGGAGTTGGTGGCGCGCGATAACCTGCGCATCAAGATTGCGCTCGACAACTGCAACACCAACGTCATGGTCGCCGACGACGACATGAACATCGTCTACATGAACCAGACGATGCACGAGATGATGCGAAACGCCGAAGCCGATCTGACCAAGGAATTGACCCATTTCGACAGCGGCAAACTAATGGGCACCAACGTGGATGTTTTCCACAAGGATCCGTCCCATCAGCGCCAGATGATCGCCAATCTGAAGGATACCCACGCCACGGATATCGAAGTGGCCGGACGTACGTTCGGATTGATCGCCAACCCGGTACTGGACGAAAACGGCAATCGTCTCGGCACCGTCGTCGAATGGGACGACAAGACCGAGCGTTTGGCCCGGGAGCGTGAAGAAAAACGCGCCGCCCAGGAGAATCTGCGTATCCGGATCGCCCTCGACAACTGCAAGACCAACGTCATGGTCGCCGACGGCAATTTCGATATCGTCTACATGAACAAGACCATGGTCGACATGCTGCGCAACGCGGAATCCGACCTGAAGAAGGAACTGCCCCAGTTGGACATCGCCAATCTGATCGGCACCAACATGGATACCTTCCACAAAAACCCGGCGCACCAGCGCGGTTTGCTCGAGAAAATGTCGGGTACGTACGAGGCCGAAATTTCGCCGGCGGGCCGGTTCTTCAATCTGGTCGGTAATCCGGTGATCGATCCCGATAACGGCGACCGCATCGGCACCGTCGTCGAGTGGAAGGACATCACCCAGGAGAAGCTGGTCGAAAGCGAGGTCGACGAAGTCGTGCAGGCGGCCATCGCCGGTGATTTCAGCCGCCGCATTGGGCTGGACGGTAAGGACGGCTTCATGAAGACGCTGGCCGAGGCCATGAACAGCCTCTCGTCCAATGTCGCCGACGCGGTGGAGGATGTAGGCCGCGTGCTGGGCGCCCTGTCCGACGGTAATCTCAACGAGCGCATTACGAAGGATTACAGCGGTGCGTTCGAATCGCTGAAGAACGACGCCAACACCACGTCGACCAAGTTAAGCGAGATCGTCACCGAGATCATGGTGGCGGCCAACGAAGTGGCCAACGCCGCCTCGGAAATCTCCAACGGTAGCGCCGATCTGTCTCAGCGCACGGAACAACAGGCGTCGAATCTGGAGGAAACCGCCGCGTCCATGGAGGAAATGGCCTCCACGGTCAAGCAGAACGCCGAAAACGCCCAGCAGGCCAACCAGTTGGCCATCAGCGCCCGCGACATTGCCACCAATGGCGGCAATGTGGTCGGTGAAGCGGTCGATGCCATGTCGAAGATCGAGGATTCTTCGCAGAAGATATCCGACATCATCGGCGTGATCGACGAAATCGCCTTCCAGACCAACCTGCTGGCCCTCAATGCCGCGGTGGAAGCCGCCAGGGCCGGCGACGCCGGCAAGGGCTTTGCCGTTGTGGCCTCAGAGGTTCGTACCCTGGCACAGAGGTCGTCCCAGGCGGCCAAGGACATCAAATCGCTCATCGTCGATAGCGGCAATCAGGTCCAAGGCGGCGTCAAGCTGGTCAACGCGGCCGGCGAGTCTCTCAACGAGATCGTCGACTCCATCAAGCGGGTCACCGATATCGTCTCGGAGATCGCTGCCGCCAGCAACGAGCAGTCCACCGGTGTCGAGCAGATCAATTCGGCCGTATCGCAAATGGACGAGATGACCCAGCAGAACTCGGCCCTGGTCGAGGAGAACGCCGCGGCCGCCAAGACACTGGAAGACCAATCGCGGAACATGCACAGCCGCATGGAGTTCTTCTCCATTGAGGGCGGATTGAGCGACGGTGTTGCCGCCGGTGCTTCGGGCGGCGGCGAGTCGCCGGTACCGCAAGCGAAGAGTCAGCCTGTTCCCATGCAGAAAGTTGCCGCGGCAGGTGGCGGTGGCGGCGTGGCCGTCGCCGAAATGCAGGCGGCGATCAGTGACGCCGTCGAGGACGACCCCGACTGGAGCGAATTCTAGGCCGGTCGTCAGTGGGCCGCCCCGGCGTGGGCACCGCCGGGGCGGCCCGCCATCCCCTTCGAGCACGGAAGCGTCATGCAAGCTTTGGCACAACAGGAAGCGGACCGGGAATTCGCGTTCTCCGAACAGGAGTTCGCCTATCTGGCCCGTCTCGTCTACGAAAAGTCCGGCATTGTCCTCGGCGACCATAAAAAGAACATGGTCTACGCCCGTTTGGCCCGGCGGTTGCGGGCACTGGGTCTGTCGACCTTCAAGGACTATTGCGCCCTTATCGCCGACGGTGGCAGTGACGAAATCGGTTACGCCATCAACGCCATTACGACCAACCTGACCAAATTCTTCCGCGAATCCCATCATTTCGATCACTTGCAGGAGGCCGTTCTCGGCGATCTCAACGCTCAGGCATTGGCGGGTGGGTCGAAGCGTCTGCGAATCTGGTCGGCCGGCTGCTCTTCGGGCGAAGAACCCTATTCGATCGCCATGACGGCGCGCAGTGCCCTGCCGAACATGGATACCTGGGATGCGCGCATCCTGGCCACCGACCTGGATACCAACATGGTCGCCACCGGCCGGGCCGGTGTCTACGGCGCCAGTTGCAAGGAAGCCCTGCCGGCCGGCTACTACGCCAAGTTCTGCCAATCCGCCGATGCCGGCACGGTTCGCATGGCCGACTCGCTGCGCGAACTGATCGCATTCAAGCAGCTCAATTTGCTGGGTAATTGGCCGATGAAGGGGCCGTTCGATGCCATCTTCTGCCGCAACGTCATGATCTATTTCGACGCGGCGACCAAGGCACGGCTGGTCGACCGATTCGCCTCTCTGCTCAAGCCGGGCGGGTGGCTTTATATCGGGCATTCGGAATCCCTGCGCGAAGACGGCCAGCGCTATAAGATTGTGGGCCGGACCGTCTACCGGAGGGTGGCATGACAACTGCCGCCGCACGGACCGATTTCGGCAAGCGTGACCGGCGTGGCACCGCGCCGGACCGCCGTCAGCCCGAACCGCCGCATCATATCAAACGCTATTTCGATCCCATGTTCCGCGCCTATGCCTGCAAGGTGCTGCCGGGAGAACATTATGTCACGTCGAATCCGGAAGACATGTTGGTAACGGTACTCGGCTCTTGCGTTTCGGCCTGTGTCCGTGATCCCGAAACCGGTTTCGGCGGCATGAATCATTTCATGTTGCCGGCCAGCAGCACCGGCGACTGGGGTGAAACCAGCGGCGTCGCCATGCGATACGGCAACCACGCCATGGAAACCCTAATCAATACCGTCTTGGTTCGGGGATGTCCGCGCTGGCGGTTGGAGATCAAGCTGTTCGGTGGCGGCAACGTCATGGACGGATCATTGCTCATCGGCGAACGTAACGCCGATTTCGCCTTGCATTATCTCAAGAACGAGGGATTGGAGGCGACGGCCGTCGATCTCGGCGGCAAGCGGCCGCGGCGCATTCACTACTTTCCCGCCACCGGCAAGGTCAAGCGGCTGCTGCTGCGGCGTAGCAGCGACGGCGCTGTCATCGCCAACGAATGCAAATACAAAGCGACCATCGCCGGCAAGCCCGTGGCCGGTGATGTCGAACTGTTCGATTGAGGCCGCACCATGCCCGACAAACCCATCCGCGTAATTGTTGTCGACGACTCGGCGCTGATGCGCCAAATGCTGACAACCATGCTCAACGCCGACCCCGACATCGAAGTCGTTTTCGCGGCACCCGATCCCTATGTCGCCCGCGACAAGATCAAACAGCTCAATCCGGATGTCCTGACGCTGGATATCGAGATGCCCAGGATGGACGGGTTGTCTTTTCTCTCCAAAATCATGTCGTTGCGGCCGATGCCCGTGGTGATGGTGTCGTCTCTGACACAGGAAGGCGCGGAAGCCACCGTTCAGGCGCTGGAAGTCGGTGCCGTCGACTTCGTCGGCAAACCGGCACAGGACTTGGCCCAGGGGCTGTCCGAGAAACAGGCGGAAATCATCGCCAAGGTCAAAGCCGCCGCCAATGCCCGGGTCCGCCGCACCGACCGTTCAACGGCGGCGAGCCGGAAACCGTTGAAGACCGGCATAGGGTTTTCGTCAACCGAGAAAGTCGTCGCGATCGGCGCGTCGACGGGCGGTGTGGAAGCCATTCGCGATGTCGTGATACCGCTGCCCGCGGACAGCCCGGCGATCCTGGTGACGCAACATATGCCGGAGAAATTCACAACGAGTTTCGCGGAACGTCTGAACAAGATGGCCAATGTATCCGTGTCGGAAGCACGCCATAACGAACGCGTGCTGCCCGGGCACGTATACATCGCACCGGGTGATCAACATCTCGAACTGGCCCGTTCGGGCGCCAACTATGTCTGTCGATTGCACGATCAACCACCCGTCAGTGGACATCGGCCGTCCGTCGACGTGTTGTTTTCTTCGGTAGCCAAGGTGGCGCGGGCCAATGCGGTCGGGGTTATTCTCACCGGCATGGGCCGTGATGGCGCCGAGGGGCTCAAATGCATGCGTGACGCCGGTGCCAACACGATCGGGCAGGACGAGAACACCTGTGTTGTCTACGGCATGCCGAAAGCCGCCTTCGAGGCCGGCGGCGTGGAAACGCAGGTCGGCATCGGAAAGGTCGGCGAGGCCATCCTTGCATGCTGCGGTTCGCGCGCGGTGCGGGCCGTCCGGGTTTGATGCAGAGCGAATGTCGAGAACGTTTGGGTTAGCGAGAGGCGAGTGGATCGATGTTGTGGTTTAAGAAAAAGGCGGCCCTTGCGGTGGACGAAACCGAAAACCCGTTCGAAACGGCCGGCAATGAATCCGAGACCATCGATTGCGTCGAAGCCCAACACGAAACATCCGGCACGGCCGTGGATGAACACGATCTGCGGTTGTCCGCGGACGCCGACACCGCTCCGGATTACAGTCACACGGATGTCGTCGAGTTCCTGGACCGCTGGATCGGCCTGTCGGAAATTCAACGCCGTACCCTGTCTGCCCTGTGCGGCGAAATCACAATTGCCTCCGACCTGGTCGAGGAAAGCACGGAGGACCTTTCCGGCCGATTTACCAATCTGGCCGGCAATGCGCAGCGCCAGACCGAGAGTATCTTCGAGATCATCCAACTGGCCCAGCAGGTGGAAGTGGATGGAGAGTCCATCCGGCTGACGGAGTTTCCGCAGATTCTCGAGAGCACGCTGATGGACGTGGTCAACAAGATCCTGTTCATGTCCAAGCAGGCCGTCTCCATGGTGTATGCCCTCGACGATGTGATCAATCACGTCATAGAAGTCGAGGCCTGCATCGACCAGATCGAAACGATCAACTACCAGACCAACTTGCTGGCCATGAATGCCAAGATCGAGGCGGCGCGCGCCGGCGACGCCGGCAAGGGTTTCGGTGTGGTGTCGGAAGAGGTCCGGGAACTGTCCCGCACAATCGATAGATTGTCGACCGACATGCGTGAACAGGTCCTGGCCGTCACGCAGGGTGTTCGGTCCGGACACGCCGAATTAAAGAAGGTCGCGGCCATCGACATGTCCGATCAGATCGTTGCAAAGGAACGTCTCGAAAAAATGATGAAGGGACTGGTTGAGCAGAACAACCTGTTCACCAGCACGCTGTCGGATTCCGCGCAGGTCGCCGAGGCCATCACCAAAGACGTTTCCGGCCTGGTCACGGGCACGCAATTCCAGGACCGTACGAAACAGAGATTGGAAAACGTCATCGGAACCATCTCCGTCCTCAGTGATGCCACCGATGACTTGAAGGCCGAGACGCGGGAGACCGTTTCGGATGTCAATCAGGACGCGGTGGTCGACGAGGAATGGCTGTTGTCGGTCGTCAACCGCTGCACGTTGGGCGAGATGCGGGAGCGTTTCGTCAGGCGCATGTTGTTTGACGAAGAGGACGCGATACCGGACGAAGAAGACACCGGTGCCGCTGCCTCGGGCGGGGATGTCGAACTGTTTTAGCAAAGGAGGGAATGATGAAGCACGAAGTCAATGTGGCCGATAACGAAGTCGTGGTGCGGCTCAGCGAGGCACTGACGTTCTCCGACCATGGAGAATTCCGCGATGTGTTGAAGAACGTTATCTCAAATGGCGGAAAGAAATGCGTGTTCGAGTTGTCCCAGTTGGCTTCCGTCGATTCCGCGGGACTGGGGATGTTCATGATTGCCAATGAGGAACTGCAGAAGAACAGTTGGGATTTCGCACTGCGATCACCGCGCGGTCAGGTCAAGCAATTGCTGGATTTGGCCAAAATCGGCGATGTGGTCGTCGTGGAAATGTAGAAGCCGGCCGGAGTTTGGGTATATCCATGACTGCTTCATTGCGTGCGGAGAATGTGTCGGCCTCACCGGCGTTGGAGGTCGAGGCCACCCATGAGGCCACGGTATCCGAGCAACACAACTTGGATGCGTCCATCCTCGTGGTCGATGACAGAAAATTGCAGCGGACCTTGATTTCCGCCTATTTGCGGAAGGCCGGCTACACTTGTGTCGAAGAGGCCGCCGATGGCAACGAAGCTCTCGAGAAGACCCGGCAAATCAAGCCCGATCTGATTCTTCTCGATATCGTCATGCCCGACATGGATGGCTACGAGGTTTGCCGCAAAATCCGGTCCGATCCTTTCCTGCGCGATACACCGGTGCTGTTTCAGTCGGGAATCAATTCGGAGGAGGAACGGTCCAAGGCGTTCGATGTCGGCGCGACGGATTTGGTGACGAAGCCGATCTATGCGCCCGAATTGATCGCACGGGTGAAAATCCATCTGGAAAACCGGTTTCTCATTCGGGAACTGTCGATCTATCAGGAACGGTTGCGCTATGAACTGGATATGGCGCACGGTATGCAACGCGCCCTCATGCCCAGTCAGGACGTCATCGACAAGCTCTCGGCGCGTCACAATCTGGGCATCGCGGCGCACTACGAAGCCTGCCAGGAGCTTGGCGGGGATTTCTGGGGCCTGCGCTCGATTACCGAAAACCGCCTTGGATTCGTATCGGCGGACTTTTCCGGTCATGGCGTTACCGCCGCGTTGAACACGTTTCGCCTGCACACCCTGCTGGATTGGATGGCGTCCGAATCCATTGTGGACGCCGGCAATTATCTGGGAATGGTGAATACGTTTTTCACGCGGGTTTTACCGACCGGGCAGTTCGCGACCATGATCATCGGCGTTCTCGATCTCGAGAACGACCGCCTGACCTATTCGTCTGCGGCCCACCCGCCACCCATTTTGGCAAACGACCGTTCCGGAGACGTTCGCTATCTCGAAAGTGCCGGCCTGCCCGTCGGATTCAGAAAGGAAAACGAATACACGGTTCATTCCACGCCCTTCGGTGAAGGCGATGTGCTCTTTTTCTACAGTGATGCGTTGGTGGAAACGCCGACTCCGGCCGACCCCGTATTCACACAGGACGACCTGCTGCGTCTGGCCGGGGAAAGCGTCGGGCACGCCAACGTCAAGGATATGATGGAATCCCTGTTGAACCGGTTTTTCGTGCGGGCGCCGGGACCATTGCCCGATGACCTCTCCGTTCTCTGTTTCCATCGTTATTGAAACAATCGAATTGAGTTCCGGCGATGGATATGACCGAAGATCCCATTCCCGTGTTGATCATAGATCGAAGTTCGCAACGTATTGGAAAATTGGCCAGAGTTTCTGATGAGCAGTTTGAATTGCAGGACCTGCAGGAGATTTCCGACGATGGCCTGGCCGCGATCAGTGCTTCGTCTTCGGGGATTGAGGCCATCATTTTCGATGGTGATACCGGATTTTCCAAAAGCGACGGGGCGTTGCTCGAATTGCTGCTTCCACCCGATAAATCGAAGGTGCCATTGATGTTGTTAACCGGAGACGGCTCGCACCCGGTGGCCGAACATATCGCCCGCGAGGCGGCCTATGAGTTGCGCAAGCCGGTCAATGACAAGACGCTGTGTGCGGTCGTCCGGGCGGCGGTGTTCGAACAGGAGAAGCGGTCGCAGTTGCGGGCCGAAGTGCGCAAGCGCACATCCGCCGTCGGCCATGTCCGGTCCGGTCAGTTCAGGATACGGACATTGGAAGAAGCCGAGAACCTGGCGACGATGCTGTCGCTGTCGTGCCCGGAACCGGAACGGGTCGCCCTGGGCGCACGGGAGCTGTTCGTCAACGCCATCGAGCACGGTAATCTCGAAATCGGTTACGAGCGGAAATCCGTCCTGCTGGCCGACGGCACCTGGCAGACGGAAATCGAGCGCCGTCTGGAGCAGGCCCCCTTCAAGGACCGGTTCGTTCTGGTCGACTTCGACAATGGCCCGTCCGGTGTCACCATCCGGGTGACCGATCAGGGCAAGGGGTTCGACTACCGCCGTTTTGAAGAACACGAGGGATGTTCGGATTGCGGCCTGCATGGCCGCGGCCTGCTGTTCGCCCGCAAGCTGGCATTCGACGACGTCCGCTTCGAGGGCGCCGGCAATATCGTCGAGGCACGCATGCACTTCGACGGGGCCCGGTAGGAGACTGCGCCATGGAGATCACGGTATCGAAACAAAAGACCGGCGACGACTTCTACGTTGCCGCCGTGACCATCGCGGCGACGCTGGACAAGGTTATCCCGGTGGCGGAAAACATCTCGCTCGGTGCCATGAACACCATGGCTCTTACCGCCCGGGCGGAACAGAGCGCGCGCGGATTCCGCCCCATCACCGATTTCATGCAGGAACTGGCCAACGATGTCCGCCGCCTCACCGGCGACGTCAACCGGGTCGCCCTCGAAGTTTCCCGAACGTCCCTGTCCGAGGTCAGGGCGGCGCAGTCCAGGGACAAGGTGGCCGAAGGCCAAAAGCGTGCCGGCAAGGCCGAATACGCCGCCTCCGTTCGTCAACCCCTGGCCGGGCTGGAACGGGAGGTTCAGTCGCTGCGCGACCGGCTACGCGAATATCTGTACACGTTGACATCGCTGCTGGATGAAATCGATCAACGCATCCTCGCCGCCATAAGCTTCGCCACGGTGGCGCGGACGGAAGCGGCATCGCTCGGGACCAGCGGCGGTCAATTCGACGCCATGGCGGTGGACCTCAACAACTCCGCCGAGCAGGTGCGGTCCATGGTGGCCTCCTGCCGCACGCTGTTGCGGGCGCACCAGACGGCCAGCAACTGAATTTTTCTGCACGAAGGAAGTGAGGACACAATGAAATCGACGGTTCTCAGCGAAAACAAGGTGAGCGGCGCACGCTGGTTGGTTTTCGGGCGTGACCCGGAAAAGCCGGAGAAGATCATCGACACCAACCAATATCTCATCGCGACGCGCAATCAGGCCATGCTGCTGGACCCGGGCGGGATCGAGATCTTTCCGGCCATGCTCAGCGCCGTCATCCATCACACGCCGCTGGAAAACATCACCCACATATTCGCGTCCCATCAGGACCCGGACATCATTTCGTCGCTCGGGTTATGGGATCGTACCTTGCCGCAGGCCAAACTGCATTGCCCTTGGCTGTGGGAAGGGTTCGTGCGCCATTTCGGCTGTGACAATGTGGAATTCGTGCCGATCCCCGACGAAGGCTCGACCATGAAGCTGGATGGCCTGACGCTGCAATTCGTGCCGGCGCACTATCTGCATTCGTCGGCCAATTTCCACGTCTACGATCCTGAATCGAAAATCCTCATGAGCGGCGACATCGGTGCGGCGCTGGAGAAAGGCGACGTGCCCATGTTCGTCGAGGATTTCGAAGCCCACACCGCGCACATGCGCTACTTCCACCAGCGCTGGATGCCGTCGAACAAGGCCAAAAACGCCTGGATCAAACGGGTCCGCGCCCTCGAGATCGACATCATGGCGCCGCAACACGGCCGTCTGTTCCAGGGCGACGATGTCGTCCGGTTCCTCGACTGGTTGGAAGCGCTGGACGTGGGTATTGCCCTGGACGACGAGGCGCAAGCGGAAGCGGCTTAACGCCTGTTATTGCGACGTGGAATTTCATCCCGGCCGCTGCGCAATTCCGATCGAACATTCGGCTGTTCGCTGCAATGCGCCGACGCTATGATCGCCGCGGCCGGAAATGTGCCTGGGTAGGATCATGCGACGGGTGCGCACCGGCCGATAAAGGAATCCATATTCCGTTGTTCGCGTCGGGGAGCGCAACGACATGCCCATCACAGGTATTGATTTGGTCGTCAACCGGTCCGATTTGTCGGACGCCAGGATCGTCGAAACGGAATTCCCCGATGCCGATGGCCTTGATGACGGCCGGTGTCTTCTGAAAGTCGACACCTTCGCCCTGACCGCAAACAACATCTCCTACGGCGTCTCGGCCGACCAGCTCGGATACTGGGATTTCTTCCCGACCGGACACGTTGGATACGGCCGCATCCCGGTGTGGGGGTATGCCGACGTCGTCGCCTCCAACGCCGCCGGACTGGAACAGGGCGATCGCCTGTACGGCTATCTGCCGATGTCGACACACCTGATGATCGAGCCCTCCAAGGTGACGCCGTTCATGGTGACGGACGGCGCCGCGCATCGCCAGGAACGGGCGCCGTTCTACAATCAGTACGCGTTCACCAAGACCGATCCGGTGTACCGGCCCGAACACGAAAGCCTGACCAGCCTGTTCCGCCCTTTGTTCGCGACGTCGTTCCTGCTGGAGGACTACCATCGGAGCGAGGACTATTTCGGCGCCGGAACGGTCATCCTGTCCAGTGCGTCGAGCAAGACGTCCATGGCATTGGCTGATTTGCTGCAGAACAAGAAACCCGAGTCGCTTTCCGTCGTTGGACTGACCAGTCCGGGTAACCGCGAATTCGTCGACTCGCTGGGCTGCTACGACCAAGTGGTCAACTATGATGCTCTGGAGACCTTGCCCGTCTCATCGGCGGCCTTCGTCGACATGGCGGGCGACGCCGATGTGCTCTCGCGCATCCATCATCATTTTGGCGGTGAATTGAAGAGCAGTTGCCGTGTCGGCCTGACCCACTGGCAGTCGGCGGCAACGGAGTACGAGGGGCTGCCCGGTCCCCGGTCACGGTTTTTCTTCGCCCCCACGCACGCCGAACGGCGGCTGGAGGCTTGGGGTGCGGAAGGTTTCCAGACCCGCCTCAACGAACGGTGGAGCGCGTTCGTCGGCAAGACCGGCGACTGGATTACCGTCGTGCAGGGCCATGGCCCGGCGGAAACGCTGGACCGCTATATCAAGACCCTGAACGGCAATATCCGCCCCTCGGAAGGCCAAATCCTTTCCCTATGGGACGCCGGATGAGCGGATTGCCGGCACATCCGGCACTGACCGGCGAAAGACAAGGTTCCGGCGCCAAAACAATGGGTGTTTTCTAGTGCGCGATCATCACTTGGCGCGCGGCCGTGAAGTTCTCGAGGGCGTAGAGAGACATGTCCTTGCCGTAACCCGACTGTTTCAATCTGCGGTGGGGCAATTCGTTGACCAGCATGAAATGGGTGTTGATCCAGGTGCAGCCGTATTCAAGCTGCGCCGCCGTGGCCATGGCCTATCTAATGGGCGTAGGTTTTGCAACCGACAGATGTTTTAATAGCGGATACAGGTGTAACCTACATCAAGCGCCCTAAGGGGTTACAATAAAATCAGCGGCTTTTGTAGCGAAGTCTGCAAGACGCTGAGGCTACTTGTTTCACAATTCGATAAATTGTGACAGTCAAAAACTTGAGGGCGATAAGTATGAATGTCGATTTATCGAACACCAACATAAGTAATAGGTAGATGGCCGAAGCAAAGAACACACTTTCCTTCAAACCAAGAGCCCGCATCATTCGAACAATTGGTGATCGTTTGATCAGTGGCCCGGAAACGGCTGTTATTGAGTTGGTCAAAAATAGTCACGATGCAGACGCCAACTGGGTGAGAATACGATTTATTCCTCCTCTTACCGCAGGTTCCGGTTCGATCATTGTCGAGGACGATGGTCATGGAATGACACTGAATGATATAGATCGAAAGTGGATGGAGCCTGCCACTACCGACAAAGTAGATTCTGAAACTTCCCGTAGTGGAAAAAGAAAGCTATTGGGCTCCAAAGGTATCGGGCGGTTTGCAGCATCAAAACTCGGTAAGTGGCTTGATTTGGAATCCACAGCTTATCTCAAAGATGGGAGCACGAGCCAGACTACTGTCGTTTCCAACATAAATTGGGATGTGTTTGACGAAACAGAATATCTATCTGATATCGAGTTCGAGTATGAACATCCGGTACCAGCTCTTAATACAGGAACAACACTAAGGATAAGGGAACTTCGAGATACGTGGACTGAAAGTAAGTTGCGTAGCCTTTTTCAAGAACTTCGCCGAATGCTTTCACCATTGGATATAGCCGAAGACTCAGACTTTAAAATCTACCTCGATCTCTCTGAATGCACGGAAGAACGATGCGGTTTTTCTGGCGGCGCCATCGTAAACAGCGCGTTTCCAGATAGGGAAGAGTCAAACCATCATCGTGTCGAACCATTTCCGATGCTTTCGTCTTGCGACTATGAAGTAGCCGGAGCGTTTGATGAGGAGGGTAACTTCGACGGAACGATGACTATTCATCGTGGCCGGCTGGAACCCAAAAAAATTCATTGTTCAGTACCCATTAAAATCGAAGAATTTGGCGAGAAACCGTGCGGGATAGTCCTAGTCCATCTTTTCATTTTCGATAGAGAAGCTGAAGCGGTTAAAACAGCTATGCAGCGTGCAGGAATGGGAGACCTGAAAGCAAAACAGGCTAGAGAGATTTTGGATTCAATTTCTGGTGTTGCCATCTATCGTGACAGGTTCCGAATCCGTCCTTACGGTGATCCAGATAATGATTGGCTTACATTGGATACACTTCGTGTTCAAAAGCCAGGGTTCAAGATTGGGCACAATCAGGTTTCAGGTGTTCTGGTAGTCGATAGTGAGCAACGGTCTGGACTCATTGAGCAAAGCAATCGCGAAGGATTGGAGGAGAATGGCAGCTATCTCCGTTTGAAGCGATTGATCTCTACTCTCTTTTCTGAAGTCGTTGAGCCCAAACGATATTCGTTTCGAGATAACGCTGGAATTGGTCGACGAAATCAGACCGATTTTACAAGAATTTACGAAAGCGCCTACATGCGATGGGCGGAACCTATGGTCGCTGACCTACCAATCGATTTGCAGATTGAAGCCAGAGAAAAAATCGCCAGGGAATCAAAGCGACTTATTGGCTACTTAAAGGACCTCGAAGAAAAGCAATCGATCCTGGAAATGAAAGTCACGTTAGGTCTGATACTTGGAGAAGTGCTCCATGAGGGTCGCGCACCTGTGGCATTCTTACAGGATGAATCTCGTCGTTTGTTACGCTATTGGCCAACATTATGCAGCGATTCTGAGGAGGCATTGAGACAACGGGATGTAACACCTGGTATCTTGAGGGGAATGAATATTAACGCAGACAAACTGCGGTTACTCTTTAAGGCCACGGAGCCGTTAGCGGGAGGACGACGTGGCAAACCGACCCAATATAATCCCAATCAGATAGTTATCGACGCTATTCAGTTATTCCGCAGCAAATTGGATGAAGCCGGGATAGATACTTCACATAAAAACGATGACGCGATCGATAGTGTTTTTGGATATAGAGAAGATTTGGCTACGGCAATTACAAATATCCTTGATAACGCGATTTTCTGGCTCGACCATCACGAAATTAGAAATCCATTAGTTGAATTTAATTTGAGTAGAGACCAAGATAGTTGCGTAATTGAAATCTCAGACAACGGTAAGGGCATACCGGAAGAGTTTCGTGATCAGATATTTGATGTTGGGTTCTCATTGAAACCAAAGGGGACAGGGTTGGGTTTGTCTATTGCAAGGGAGGCCATTGGACGGTCGAGGGGAACAATTGAATACCTTGATCGAGAGATTGGTGCGGCATTTCTAATACGGATTCCTGTCAGTGGATTCTAAAGTATGCCTAGTCCGACATTTCATCTCCTTGTACTCGAAGACGAACAGACCGAAATTGAACGACTTCAGAGGAACGTTCAGGAATACAACCAGTCAGCGGACAGTCCGATCAAGCTGAGTATTACAGCTGTCAAGTCAACTTCAGAAGCCATAGAAACGTTTTCCTCGCAATATGTCGATTGTGCGATGCTTGATTTACGTGTCCCCAATACTGGCGACGAAACTGGGGACGAGCGACATGGAAACGCAGCGATCCGAGAAGTTGTTTCAAATCACGCTGTTCCTGTGTTGATCCATAGCGGTCACACCAGAGAACTCAGTGAAGAGTTCGATAACTTACCATTTAAGATATTGGTGAAAGACACTGACTCGCACCAGGAGGCGTTTAAATGGCTGGCCGAGCAAGCTCCTCTAATGAATGCTATGAGAGAAACGAGAAGTCGACTCAATATTGAGACAGCACGTATTTTCTATAAATCGGTCTGGCCTCAATGGCAAGATGGTCAAACACATGCGCTCAAGGAAGAAGCCCTATTTCATGTAGTCAGTCGGCAAGTGGTTGCGTTTCTGGCTGAAACCCTGTCTCTACCCGGCGTTGAAGTAGATAAGTTCCATCTTCACGAATTTTACTTTGTACCACCAATTCGAGACCGGCTTCACACAGGCGACATAACTCGACTAGATGGTAACGTCTGCGTCGTCGTCACCCCACAGTGCAATATTGCAAGAGATTATCCTGATAATATTTTGTTGGCGCCGTGCACAGACTTATCAGAAAACTGGCAAGAATTGAAGGATGCCATAGTCAAGAACGATGGAAAACCAAGCAGAAAGATAACAGACAAAGTAAAAGGTTGGGCGAATCAAAATGTTGAGAGTAGCTTGCACTTTCTGCCTCCATGTGCGGAAGAAGGCCCTTGGATCGTGAACTTTAAGAATGTGATCTCCGTACCGAATGAGAGAGTGGAAGAACTTATTGATCATCGAATAGCTTCGATAACGCCGCAGTTTATTCCGAATTTAATCCAGAGATGGGCGTCCTATTTGGGGAGAGTTGGTCAACCCGAACTTAGCACTGAAGATCTTATTACGCACATTGCCGCACAGTAAGTTCGTCGACAACAGCCTTCATAACAGGAGGGCATACTCCATTTCCTAGTAATCGAATTTTATCGCGACGAGTACCCACTGTCAGTTCGTAGTCCTCTTTAAAGCCCATGGCCCGTTGTAACTCAGGTACCTGAAGCATACGCATCTGATGACCACCTTCTCCGGGTTCAACAAGCGCAAATCTGTCTACCGTCGTTATTGTCCTGAGTGGACGATCGATTCTCTGCCAGCCACCACTGCCGTCGCTCCCGTAGTAAACCAGTAGAAACGGCTGATCTCTGCCTAGCTCGGCAAAACCTCTTTCGGCCCGTTTGATCGTTGCCTTGGCTCTTCCTTCTTTGTAAAGCGGCGTCATATCCCACGTGTCGGATTCATCGAGAATTTTCTCAACCGTTGGAACCTCCACGTTCTCGGGTGTACTAATGTCAGATGGTTGATCCTCACGGTCGGCGACGATGAACAAGCGGCGGCGATTTTGACCAACACCGAAGTCGGTTGCATCAAGGATATTCTCCCGGATGTTGTATCCCAGATCTTCCAGAGTTCCCTTCAGTTCGCCATAGCGTGACCACGGGCGCATATGAATGACATTCTCCATAATGATCCATCGTGGTTCGAAAGCCCTGGCGAAACGGATTGTCTGCATAGCCGTGGCGCGGCTTTCCTCGGATCGCGGTGCCGAGCCTTTTGCACAGGTGTGATTTGTGCATTCGGGCGATGCAAGCAGAAGATCAATATCTCCTAACTGGTCACGTAGTTTGTTCTGCTTGATGTTTTCAAGAAGCGAGGTCTTTACCTTGGCGTTTGGAAAATTGTGCTTGAAAGTCGCGGTGGCAACTGCATCCATATCAATGCCACATATGATCTCGGCACCAGCAGTTTGCGCACCGTAACTGCTCCCGCCCCCGCCGCAGAAGATGTCGAGTGTTCGTACAGCACACATGTCATTTACTCTGATCGCGAATCGGGCCACCAGGCTACCAGGTTGTAAACAAAAAGCCAGGCTAAACTATGACGGAACACAATAAATGCCTGATGTTATGACGCAGGAGCAGCGCAGTCGCTGCATGTCCCGAATTAAGGGTAAAGACACTAAACCGGAGCTGGCACTTCGTCGTTCTTTGTGGGCAAGAGGAATACGCTACCGGATCAATCAACGACTTCCAGGTCGACCCGACATTGTATTTGCCGGAGCAAAAGTTGCAGTTTTTGTCGATGGCTGCTTTTGGCATAGCTGCCCTCAACATGCGGTCGAACCAAAAAGTAATGCCAAGTTCTGGACAAAAAAACTGAAGCGGAACAAAGAGCGTGATGAGGAAATCACCATTCAGTTGAGTAATGAAGGCTGGAAGGTGATGCGGTTCTGGGAACATGAGGTGAAAGACGATCTCGAAGCGATTACCGATAGGATTCAAGTTGAGGTCGAGAATCGCCGATAGATCCGTCTTGACCCTGCTCAATGCCGAATTGCCGGGAATATCGTTCTCTGGGCCGGTAATTTGCCCAACATGCACTATATATTGGGCGGTCACGGTCGGGAGTTGGCGATGAATACCAGGGATGCGGACATGCACGGGAAATCGAGGGCGGACGAGCCCGGACTGGTTGCCAGCCGGTTCGACGCCGATATCGACGCCGTGGCGCCGCAGATCCGGATCGGCGCCGTGCTGTATACGCCGGAAACCGAACAACGCCATGTTCTGGCGCCGTTCGCCGCCGAATTGAAGCGCCGCGGCTGGCGGGTCGGCGGGCTGGTGCAGGAAATCATGTTGAACGACGACGGCAGCCGGCTGGGTCTCGATGCCGTCGAGGTCGATACCGGCGCGCACATTCCGCTTGCCCGTCCGACGGCGCACGATCTGGAGACCAAGACGTGCTCCCTCGACCGCTCCGCCCTGGCGGCTTCGACCGCCGCGCTGCGCCGCGCCATCGCCGACAAAGTTGATCTGGTCGTGGTCGAGAAATTCGGCGAGCGGGAGCAGGAGGGCGAGGGCCTGGCGGAAGAGATCCTCACCGCGGCGGCGGAGGGCATCCCCGTTCTGGTTGCCGTGCCGGCGGGTGTGCTCGAACGCTGGAACACGTTTACCGGCGGCCTGTCCGATCTGCTGCCGTGTACCGAAGACGCTCTTTGGCGCTGGTGGGGCGCGGACCCCCTGATCGAAGAACTGCGGCGCGCCGTTTCCGACGTGTCTGCCAAGCGGGTCGTGGTCGGGCGCAACTGGACATTGGTCGAGGGACCGGACGGCTGCGGCCTGGCCAAGTCGCCGGCCCACGACCATCCCGGCTGCCGCGCCATACCCGGTGTCGGCACTCTGGCGGGCCGGCCGCTGAACGAACTGGCGTCGCTGGCGCAGTCGTGGAACCCGGCGGAAACCGCCATCGGCGTTGCCGCCATCAATGCCCACTTCAATCGTTACGATTTGCAGGCACCGCATCAGAACGGCCTCGACGTCTTCGCGGCCATCGATGCCCCGGTGGCCGTCATCGGCCGCTTTCCGGGCTTGGCGGAACGGTTGCGCCAGCCTCTGGTGGTCGAGCAGTTTCCCAAGGAGGGCGAGTTCGCCTCCGTCGCCGCGCCCCGATTGATGGCCCGTTGCGAGGCGGCGGCGGTGACGTCGTCCACTCTGGTCAACCGCACACTGGAAGGCTTGCTGCGGGCCCGGGGTACGGCCCGCTTCGCCCTGGTCGGGCCGGGCACGCCGATGGCGCCGCAACTGCACGCCTACGGCATCGAGGTGCTGTCCGGGCTGGTGGTCGAGGATGTCGACCAAGTGGTCGCGCTGGTCGGCGAGGGGGCCGGCGTCAAGGCCATCAAACCCTACTGCCGCTTCGTCACCCTGAAGGGCGATTGATCAGCGCTCGCGGAAGGCTTCCGATTTCAGGCGCAGGAGCGGCTTGAGGATGAAGTCCAACACGCTGCGGCTGCCGGTTTGGATATCCACCGTGGCCTGCATGCCGGGCAATATGGGCAGTTCGCCGGCCCGGGCGCCGAGGTGCGAGCGGTCGGTCTCCATGATCACCTTGTAATACGGTACGCCGTCCTCGCCGATGCTGGAATCGGCGCCGATGTGCACGACCGTGCCGTCCAGCCCGCCGTAGCGGACGAAATCATAGGTCGAGATTTTTGCCAGTGCCTGCTGGCCGGTGCGGACATAGCCGCGGTCGATCGGATTGAGCTTGGCTTCGATGACCAGGGTTTCGCTCACCGGCACGATTTCCATGATCGGTTCGCTCGGCCGCACCACGCCGCCGATGGTGTGGTAGCGCAGGTTCTTGACGGTGCCATCGATGGGGCTGCGGATTTCCGTGCGGCGAACCTGTTTGTCGGCCTCGCTTAGCAGTTCGCGGGTGCGGGCGATGGACAGCTCGGTCTTGCCCAGTTCGTCGCGGGCGGCGCGGCGGAATTTGAGGTCTTCCTCGCGCAGCCGTTCGCGGGTCTCGGCCAGGGCGGCCGTGGCCCGCGGGATCGTCGGATCGATCGAATTCAGGCGGCCTTGCAGGGACTCCACCTCGCGCACCCGTTCCAGGTGCTCCATCTTGGACGTCAGTTCGTCCTTGAGCAGTTCCTCGGACATGGTCAGGTTGCGCCGCGCCAGCTTCAGGTCGTTGGTCACGGCGGCCCGGGTGGCCTTCAACTCGTCGATGTCCAACTCACGCTGGCGCAGTTGTTTGCGCAGCACGGCCTTGGCCGCGTTAAGGGTCTTGACGTTGGCGGCATAGGTTTCCCGTTCCGCGGCCTCCAGCTCCGGCAAACGGCCCCTGAGGTCTTTCGGAAAGACCAGCTTTTTGTTCTCCGATTCCGCCCTCAAGCGCACCCGGGTGAGCAGAAGGCCATCCAGCCGCACCTGCAACTCCGCGGGATTGACCGCCGTCAGCGCCAGGTCGAGCTGCAACAGCGGCTCGCCGGCTTTTACCTGGCTGCCTTCCGCCACGAAGATGTTCTGGATCAGGCCGCCCTCCAGGTGCTGGATGACCTTGACCTGGCCGCGCGGCACGACTTCGCCCGGCGCGACCGCGACTTCGTCGATTTGGGTCAGTTGGGCCCACACGATGCCGGCCACCAGCAACGCCATGACCAGCCAGCCGAACACACGCCAGCCCGAGCGGCCGGATTCCGCCTGCAGGCTTTCGAGCGTGTTTTCGCCGGGCGTGCTCACGGCACGGTCTTCACTTTGGCCGGCTGCTTGGCTGGCGCGGTACCGAACAGGCGGGGCAGGACATCTTCCGGCTTGCCGGCCAGGACAATGCGGCCGCCCTCCAGCACCAGCGTGGTGTGGCAGGCGGCGAGCAGGGCCGGGGAGTGGGTCACCGCGATGACCGTATGATCGCGCGACAGGTCGACCAGATTGGTTTTCAAGGCGTCCTCGGCGGCGCGGTCGAGATTGCCGGACGGTTCGTCGAGCAGCAGCACCTTGGGTTCGCCCAGCAGCGCCCGGGCGATAGCGATGCGTTGGCGCTGGCCACCCGACAGGCGGGTGCCGGCCTCGCCGATATCGGTGGCGTAGCCGTCGGGCAGGCCGACCACGAACTCGTGCACGCCGGCCCGTTTCGCGGCCCGGAGGATGACATCGTCCTCCGCGTCCGGGTCGCCGATGGCGATGTTGTCGCGGATGGTGCCGGCGAACAGGAAACACTCCTGCGGCACGTAACCGATCCAACGGGCCAGCTCGCGGCGGGTGAACTGGGCGACATCCTGATCGTCGAGCAGAACGCGGCCCTCGACCGGGGCGTACAGGCCCTGCATCAGTTTCAGCAGCGTGGTCTTGCCGCTGCCGTTGCGCCCGGTGACGCCGTGCAGGCCGTTGGGGCCGATGGCGAGGTTGAGGTTGTCGATGATGGGATTGTTCTCGTCGCCGAAATGGAAACGCAGTTTCTCCAGCGTCACCAGTCCCTGAGGGTCGTGCAGACTGAGCGCGCTTTCCCGCCGTTCCTCGGTCAGGGCGAACACCTCGCCGAGACGCTGCGAGGCCTGCTTGAAGCCGGCAAAATTGCGCCAGGTGGACACCAACTGATTGAGCGGCGCGACGAACCGCCCGGCCAGGATATTGGCCGCCACCAGGGAGCCGATGGTCATTTCCTGTTCGAGGATGGCCAGCGCGCCGACGGAGGTCAGCACGATGGTGGTCAGCATGGTCAGGCTGGTGCCGATATTGGTGTAGGTGTCGGTCACGGCGCCGCGGCTGCGTGCTTCGCGGATCGTCGCCACATGGCGCTGTTCCCAACCGGGCGTCATGGCCGGCGCCAACGCCAATGCCTTGATCGTGGTGCGTCCGGCCATCATCTCGCCGAGCAGGGCGTCACGGGCCAGCGAGGCCTGCCGCTCGGTGAAGGTGGCGGCGCCGATGGACGCGGCGGAGCGCCAGGCCAGCAGCAGGAACACGGGCACGATGGCGACGAACACCCAGGCCACAGGCGTGGCGATGATGTAAACGAGGCCGATGAAGATGAACACGAAAGGCAGGTCGGCGACCAGGATGGCGGTGGCGCCGGACAGGGTGTTGCGCACCACTTCGACGTCACGGAACAGGCTCTGCCAGAACGAGGCCGGCCGCGACTCCAGCACCCTGAGCGGTAAATGCTGCAGCCGGTCGAAGAGCGCCGGCGCCACGGCGGTGTCGATCTGCAACGCCATGCGCTGCACGACCCGGCTGCGGGCCTGGCGCAGCATGAAATCGAACAGGATGGCCACGCCCATGCCGATGACCAGGCCCTGCAGGGTGCTCAGCCCGGCCTGAAACACCACCCGGTCATAGACCTGCAGCACGAACAGCGGCGCCGCCAATCCGAGAATTCCAACGAACAGGGACTTGAACAGGACCTCGGTGAACAGCGGCCGCAACGGCTTGAGGAATGGCTTGAGCCAGCCCTTGTGCGGCTTTGACTGGAGATTCATGGAGTCCATCGCCGTCAATCGTGCCCAATTCCAAAGTTACTGCGCGGCGATGGTGCCGGAGGTTCCTAGACGGGATCCACTTCGAAATCGGTGGCTTGCAACGTCACCCCTTGCACCTGCGCAACAACGGTATACCCGCTGTCAGAGCCGTTGGCATCGTAATAGAGCGTGCCGTTGCTGTCGAATATGAATGCGTCCTGCTTGGCGTCCCAAGCCGTCCCGGAACCGTTGGTCCCATTGTAGGTGCCGCCGATTACCGTGAAGTTGTCGCCATCGACGACGCTGGCGATATTGAACACACCTTCCTCGACGACGATCTTATCGCCCTCACCCCGGTTGAAATCGGTTACGGTGTCGAAACTGGCATTGGCGCCGAACCAGAATTTGTCGGCGCCGGTACCGCCAACCAGTGTGTCGAATCCGCTGCCGCCCTCAAGAATGTCGTTGCCGTCCTCGCCGGCCAGGTAATCGTCGCCGTTCAGGCCGAACAGTTCGTCATTGCCGCCACGGCCGTGCACGGCATTGGCGAGATTGCTGCCCCAGACGTTGTCGTCGTGGCCGGAACCGCGCACGTCCTCGATATTGCTCAGGGTATCGACGGTGCCGAACCCATCCTCGGCCGTGCCGGCCGCGACACCGTCCTGCACCGAGCCGGAAAGGTTGATCTTGGCGCCGGCCGGCGAGGAATCGTAACGCACCAGATCCTGGCCCAAGCCGCCGTCGATCGTGTCGTTGCCCTGGTCGCCACGTAGATGGTCGTCGCCGTTGAAACCGAACAGGGTGTCGTTGTCGTCACCGCCGCGCAGGGAATCACGGGTGAAGTTGCTGCCGTACAGGGTGTCGTCCCCGCCCAGGCCATAGATGTAGTCGCGCCAGCCGCCGTCCCACGAGCCGTCCGTGCCCGTGCCGTCACCGCCGCCGCGCATCACATCGGCGCCGCCGGTACCGTGCAGGAGTTCGGTGTAGCCGCCCTGGTCGGTACCGGTCAGGCCCGGGGTCGTGTAGACACGGGTGACCAAGCCGTCTTCGCTATAGAAGCCGTTGGACTGCGTGTCCGCTTCGAAATAAGTGATGCCCGCCTGGCCGCCGGCATAGTGATCGACGATACGCAGGCTGCCCGTATCGGTGAAATCGTAGTTGCTGTTGACGGCACCGCCGACAAGCAGGTCATTGCCGTCCCGCGACCAGTTGATGTCGAACAGGTTGGAACCGGTGATCTGAACGATATCCAGATCGCCGGCGTCCTGACCGGTATTGAGCACCCGGTCGAACCCGTCGCCGATGGCGGCCTGGTAGATGTCGTCGCCTTCGCCGCCGATCAGCGTGTCGTTGCCGCCATTGCCGACGAGTATGTCGTCGCCTTCCTTGCCCAGCAACAGATTGACACCGCTATCGCCGGTCAAGGCGTTGCCGCCGTCATTTCCGGTAAGCACCGAACTGCCGACGAACAAGTCGTTTGCCGTCAGCGTGCCGGTTTCCAGACGGGCGACGATAAAATAGCCGTCGGCCGAGCCGTTGGCGTCGTAATACAGGTTGCCGGTGGCATCGAACAGGAAGGCGGCGGTGCCGCCCGTCCATGCCGCGCCGCTGCCGTTGGTGCCGTCATATTCACCGGCGATGGTGGCGAACGTCTCGCCGTCGATAACGTCGGTGATGGCGAAGCCGGCGGGACCGAACAGCAGCATGTCGTGGTCCGCCGCGCTGAAGTCGGTGATGACATCACCCGACTCGCCGCTCAATGAGGCAGACTGGTTGAGTGCGACCACGCCACCATTGGCCGGCTGGGTGAACTTGAAGATGTCTGCGCCGTCACCGCCCGTCAGGCGGTCAATGCCGTCGCCGGCGATCAGCGTGTCGTCTCCGCCGAGGCCGATCAGCCATTGATTTTCGGCCGTGCCCGCGCCGCCGTCCAGGGTGTTGGCGTCGTCATCCCCGCGCAACACATCGTGGCCGACGAACAGGTTGTTGGCGGTCAGCGAGACGCCGGGCAGGCGGGCGACAATGTAGTAACCAGCGGCCGAACCGTTGGGATCGTAATACAGGTTGCCGGTGGCGTCCTGCAGAAAGGCGGCATTGTCGGTGGTCCACGCGGAGGCGCCGTTGCCGTTGGTGCCGTCATATTCGCCGGCGACGGTCGCGAAGGTCACACCGTCGATCACCTGGGTGACCGCGAAGGTGGCCGGATCGAAGAACAGCAGGTCGCCGTCGGCGGCGTTGAAGTCGGTGATCACGTCGCCAAAGCGGTCGGATGTCGTGGCCGGAATGTTGGCCGCTACGTGATCGAGATTGGCGACGTCGTCATAGCGGAACAGATCGGCGCCGGTACCGCCGGTCAGTTCATCGATGTCGGCGCCGCCGATCAGGATGTCGTCGCCGTGGCCGGCGTCGATATGGTCGTCGCCCCGGCCGCCGTTGATGATGTCGTCGGTGTCGCTGCCGTCCAGGGAATCGTCGCCGGCATTGGCGTCGTTGACGGCGACGAACGAGATCGAG
Source organism: Sneathiellales bacterium (assembly GCA_028277845.1). Classification (GTDB taxonomy): domain Bacteria; phylum Pseudomonadota; class Alphaproteobacteria; order JANQFL01; family JANQFL01; genus JANQFL01. The sequence goes on along the minus strand of JANQFL010000011.1, from coordinate 198,873 downwards.
CTGGCGCCGAAGACCACGTTGTAGTCGAAGCCGTCGGCGATGCCGTTGATGTTGTAGGTGTATTCCGATGGCGTGGCGGTCAGCGTGCCCCCGACCGTCAGGAATTCGAAACTATCGCCGGCCGTCGGCAGATAGCCGTCGATGAACGAGAACGTCATGGTGCCGCCGTCCACATCGGCGTCGCCTGTGACCGACACCACATCGAACAAGCCCGCGCCCGTACCGGCGATTTCGATGTCCAGCAGAGCACCGAGTTCCAAATCGCCGTCGATGGTGATGGTTCCGGTCGAGTTGCCCGGTGCCAGCGTGCCGCCACTGAACATGACATCGCCCATCAAGGTCCCGTCACCGGCGATCAGGCCGCCAATACCGACATGAATCTGGCTGGCGGTCACCACGCCCTGATTGCTGACGTTCAAAACGCCGGTGCCGCCGATGGAGCCATCGAAGTCGACACCAAGATAGAGCATGGCGCCGGCATCCAGTTCGGACCCGTTGCCGTCGACCATGACCGTGCCGGCGCTGCCGGGTTTGACGCCGACCCAACCGGCCGACCGGCCGTCGGGATTGGCCAGCACCACCTTGGCGCCGTCGGTGATGTTGAGCGCCCCGGCGCCGTCCGTGCCGACCCAGAACTCGGCGAAGTCGCCATTGACCAGCAACTGCGACCCGGTGCCGTCCACGTTGATGACACCGGCGCCGCCACCGGCGATCTGATTGCCACCGATCGAGAAGCCGGAGCCGTTGCCTTCGGTCACGGTGCCGTCCGGGTCGATGACGAATTGGGCGCCCTGATCGATGGTCAGATGGCCGTTGCCGGCGCGGCCGACGTCCAGGAAGGCGCCTTCACCGCTAAAGCCCGAGCCCGGTCCGGCCGTGCCCTTCAACTCGACCGACGAGCCGGCACCGCTGACCGTCGCCTGTCCGACCGAGCCCACCGAATGGCCGATCGACATGGCCCACGTCGCCGATACCGTGCCACCGTTGAGAACCGACAGTTCGCCCATGCCGTTGCGGCCGACCGTGATAAAGCCGGAATTGCCGGTGACGTTGAGGGATGAATTGCTGCCGCTGACCCGAACCTCGCCAACACCGCCGCCGACCGAGGCCGTGCCGCCGATGGTGACGCCGGCGAAAACGCCACCTGCGGCATCCACATTCATGCCGCCGCCGTTCTCGATGGCCAATCGGCCGATGCCTTCGCCGCCGACTTCGACAAACGCGCCGATATTGACGGCGCCACTGGGCGGCGTGCCCATTCCGGCCAGATTGACCTGTGACCCGTCGCCGTCGATATCCACCTCGCCGGTGGCGCCGGCCGCGTTGCCGATGCTCATATAGCGCAGGCCGTGGACCAAGGCGCCGCCAGTCACGTCCATGTAACCGGCGCCGTTGCGGCCGACATGGATCTCACCGTTATCGCCTGAGATCGCCACTTCCGATCCGGCGCCATCGACCAGCAACTCGCCACGGCCGCCTTGCGATGAACCGGTGCCGCCGATGGAGATGCCCGGGAAGTTGCCGTCGTCGGTGGAGATGGACAGCAAGGCGCCGTCTTCCACCTCGACGAGGCCCTGACCTTCGCGTCCGATGGTGAGGAACGCGGCGGAGTCCTCACTGTCGCCGGAGCCCGGACCGGCCATGCCGTGCAGGGCAAGGGTCGAGCGTTCGCCGCCGTTGGTGCCGGAGACCGATACGCGGCCGTCGCTGATGTCGGTGCGGCCGACGGTCATGAATACACCCGCATCCACCCGCGCGCCATCCAGGATATTCAACCCACCGTCGCCGTTGCGGCCGACATTGATGAAGCCGGTATTGCCGGACACTTCCAGGTGGCTGTCGACACCGGACACGGTGACCGACCCGCGGCCGACATTGGAACTGCTGCCGCCGATGTTCATGCCGGGGAAGACATGGGCGGCGCCGTCGCGGCCGGCGATCTCCATCTCGCCGCCGGACAGGATGACCAACGATCCGATGCCCTTGTTGCCGACCGAGACGTAGGCGGTGTTATCGGTATTGTCCATCACCGCCAACCGTGCGTCGGCGCCGCTGATCAGGACGGTGCCGATACCGGTTTCGTCGCCGCCAATCGTCAAACTCGGGTATAGATTGACTTCCGCGCCTGCCAGAACCGACACGGAGCCCTCGCCGGACCCACCGACGGTCATGCCGTTGAAACCCGTGTCCGATCCGGTGCCGGACGTCCAACTCGTCCCGGCGCCGATCAGCGACAGCATGCCGACGGCGCCGAATTTTGCGCCCAGCGTCACTTGATTGGCCTCGACCACCGCGCCGTTCGTCATCGTGAACGTGCCGTTGGTCACGGCGTCCGGAATGCCCATGTTTTGATCGACGTAGCCATCGCCGATGTTCATGCCCCCGCTGAAGGTCGCCTTCGTGCCGGCGCCGTCCAGGCTGACCGTGCCGGTCGCGCCCGCGGCGAAGCCGATGTTCGTCCAATTGGCGTTGTTGACCAACTGGGCGCCACCGGTCAGGGCCATGACACCGGTGCCCTGCTCGCCGATCTGGGCGCTGTCATCGACCGTCAGGGTGGAGCCGGGACCTGCGACGGACAGGCCCGAGGTCATGGCGGTCAACTGGCTGGAAACGATCAGGTTCGTGGCGTCGATCTCGCCACCATTGGTGATGTTGACGCCGGCGCTGCCCGCCGTGCCCACTCGCAGCGTGTCCAGCACGGTGATTTTGCTCTGCGCACCGTCCACGTTGAGCGTTCCAAACGACCCCGGACCACTGGCCATGTCGATGTTGTCCGTCGTCATTGTGGCGCCGCGGTCCACGGTGCTCTGGCCCAGGCCGTCCACACCGATAAACACCGTGCCGACGGTTCCGGCGCTCGTGGTCGTGCCCACGTTCAACGTGGTGCCGGTACCCCGCAGCGTAGTGTCGCCGCTAATGCCGGCGTTCGTGCCGACCCAAAGGTTGGTGACATTGGCGTTGTAGCCCCATTGAACCGTCAGGGTGCCGTGTGCCGTGTCTCCGGCCCTGGCGTCGACGACGTTGTTGGGGTCGGCGAAGAAGTCGCCCGTACCGACGACCTGGGTCGTCAGATCGGGATTGATCATGACGTCGATGGTGCCCAGCGCCTGCTGCGGGCCACTGCCGCCATCGGTGGCCGTCGCCGTGACCGACAGGGACACGGACGTATTGGCCGCATTGCCGTTGGTATCGACGGTCAAACCGGCCAATTCGGCGCCGGTGAAGGTCCACGACCCGCCACCATTGTCGGTACCGGCCGAGAACGTGAAATCGGCCGGCACGTTCGTGACCGTGACGGAGAGGCTTTCCGATCCGTCCGTATCGGCCAGGGCGGCGAGGATTTCGAACGGGTTTGCCGCGTTTCCATCCGAAAGGGCAATGTTCCTGGGTGTTGCCAAGGTGGGAACGTCGGTCACGGCGTCAACGGTGACGTCGATCGTGTCCTGGGTCGTTGCCGAATCCGCGCCATCGGTCGAGGTAACGGATACGGTCAGGGTGAAGTTGTCGCTGCTGTTCGGCGCGGGCGTGATCTGCAGGCCGGACAATTCGTCGACGGCCAATGACCAGACGCCGCCGCCCAGGTCCTCGCCGTCCGAGAGCACCGCACCGGCGGGCACGCCGCTGATGGTGATGTCGGACAGGAGCTCGGACGGGTCGCTCAACGACGCCGAGATGCTCAGGTTGATGGGCAGGTCTTCACTGCCTTCGGCGTCGGTGACAACGAGATTCGGCGCGTCGGCGTCCGGATTGACGTTGATTTCGACGCCGTCAATGGCGGTCTTGGCGCCGCCGATGCCACCGCTGCCCTGATCGTCGACGGTGACCAGCAGTTCGTCGAAGCCGGTGAAGCCCGGGTTCTGTTCGTACTGGATGTGGGCCAGGGCGAAGTTGACGTCGTCTATGGTGCCGGTGAACGTCATCGACGCGTCGGCGTCGCCGTCGCCCGTGCTGAACGTCAGGCCCGTGGTGCGGGGCAGGGTGATGGCGCCGTTTTCGACCGCCAGGGTCACCTGCACGGTTTCGGCATCGCCGATCTCCGGGTCGTCGACGCTGACGCCGGTGATGCTCAAGACGCCGTCGCCCTTGAAGGTCATGTCGGCGGGTACGGTAACGCCGGGCGCCTGGTTTGCCGCGAGGACGGATTCGCCGCCGTCCGCCTTGGTGACCGTCAGGCTGTCGATGGGATTGCCGAAGGAATCGAAGCGTTGGCCGAAGACACCGAGACCGTCGCCGTCCGGGCCGGCGCTCATCCAGTTGACGACATAGCTGCCGTCCGACAGCATCGCCACTTCGGGCGACTGACCCAAACCGCCGGTCGGCAGCACGGGCGATTCGAACAGGCCGCCGACCTTGGTGCCGGTACTGTCGTAGAGCTGCGCATAGACCTGGGACTGGTTGATGGCGTTGTCGACCACGCTCCAGGTGACGACGAAATTGCCGCCGCCGAGCGACGCGACCGAGGTGTCGAAGCCTTCGTCGCCGTCGCCGGTATCGATCTCGAATTCCGTGCCGACCTTGGCGCCCGCGGAATCGAAGCGTTGGCCGTAGATGCCGTAATGGCCGCCCGCCGCGTCGAAAGACGCCCAGGTGACGACGAAGCCGCCGCTCGGCAGCGCCGCCACGTCGACGCCGTATTGGTCACCGTCCGTGTGGGTGTTGACCGGAATTTCGCCTCCGACCTTGGTCGGCGTGGCGCTTGGTTGCTGCTGGAACCGCTGGGCGAAGACGCCCCAGCCGTCACCGTCCTGATTGGCCGAGGCCCATACGGTGACGAAGGTGTCGGTGCCGGTCGAGATCGCCGCGCCGTCGTACTGGTTTCCGGCCGTGGTGGTATTGACCAGGAATTCGCCGCCGACCGTCTGTCCCGCCGCGTCGTAAACCTGGCCGTACATACCCAGGCCGCCGCCGTCCTGGCCGCCGGATTCCCACAACACGACGAATCCGCCGTCTCCGAGAGGCGCCGCACTGGCGAAGGCCTGGTTTCCGGCCGTAGTGGTGTTGACCAGGAATTCACCGCCGGATTTGGCGCCCGCGGCGGTGAACATCTGGCCATAAATGCCGCCGGCGTCGCCGTCCTGGCCGTCGGACTGCCACAGGGCGACGAAACCGCCGCCCGGCAGCGGCGTCATCGAGCCGCTGAACTGGTCGCCGGCGGTCGTGGTGGCGATCGGAATTTCCGCCCCAAGCGGATTGCCGGTGGCGTCGAAGACCTGGCCGAACACACCCAAACCTCCGCTATCCTGTCCGGCCGAGGTCCATGTCGATACGAAACCGCCGCCGGTCAACGCGGTAATCTTGGGGAAGGCCTGGATGCCGGTGGTGAAGGTGTTGAGCTGGAACGGACCGCCGATATCCAGGGCATAGTCGCCGTCGGCGAAGCGCACGGCTTCGACATTGGTCAGGATATCGGTGCCGTCGTCGCCGTTGGCGCCCGGCGCCAGGTCGGTCACGGTGACCTGAGTACCGTTCCAGGTGATCTGGTAGTCGGCCCGGTTGCCGGCGAACACCGCGATGTCGATGCCGTCGCCGCCGTCGATGGTGTCGTTGTCCGCGCCGCCGATCAACTCGTCGTCGCCGCCGAAGCCCATGACGCTGTCATTGCCCTGGCCGCCGGCCACGATGTTGTCGAAGCGATCGCCTTCGACGAAGTCGTTGCCGGTGTTGGCGCCCTTGGTCGCCGTCAGCTGCAGATTGCCGGCGCCGTTGACCGCGATGTCGTAGGTGAAGTCGTTCTCGATACCGTCGAAGCTGAAGGTGATGTTGTCGGGGTCGATGGTAATGCCGTCGCCCGCGGTGATGAAGACGATGGTGTCGCCGATCTGCGGCAGGTAGCCGCCGCCGAATTCGAAGTGGACGATGCCGCCGGAGATGTTGACGCTGCCGGTTGCCGCCAGGACGTCGAACTGACCGGCGGTCAGGCCATTGATTTCGACGTACATGCCGCCGTTCTGCATGGTCACGTCGCCATTGACCGTCAGCGTGCCCGGCGATTCGCCCGGATTGATGATGCCGCCCTTGTTGACCAGCTTGCCGGTGATGGTGCCGGCGCCGCCGACCACGCCGCCGGCGCCCACGACCACCTTGCCGGCGTCGAGACTACCACCGGATTGTACAGTCAGGCTGCCGGCGCCGCCCATCTCCTGGCCCGGGCCGAGACCGACCTTGAGCAGCCGGCCGGCGCTTAAGGCCGAGCCGCCACCACCGACGGTGATGGCACCGGCGCTGTCCGATCCCATGCCGATCGAGCCGATACCCTCGCCGTCCGGATTGTCGAGGCTGAAATAGCCGCCGTCGGTGACCTTCATGACGCCGGTACCGTTGCGACCGACCGAGAAGCGGGCGAATTCGCCGCCGATCGACATGGAGGTCTCGTCGCCGGCGATTCGCACCATGCCGACACCGCCGGGTACGTCGCCAACCCCGCCGACCAGCAGGCGGGAACTGTGTTCGGGCAGGTCGACGGTACCGTCAGGGGCGATGGCGACCGAGGCTGCGGTGTCGACGGTCAGCGAACCGACACCGGCGCGGCCGATTTGCATGCGCGCGCCGTCACCGTCGTCTGCGCCGGTCAGCGGCCCGGCTGTCCCGTCCAGAGTGAGCGCCGCACCGCTGGAGAACGTGACACTGCCGACGGCGGTGTCGGTGTGGCCGGCAAGGAAGAAGGTGCCGGCGTCCACATTGGCGAAATCATCGGCGGTCAAAGTGCCGAGGCCGTCGCGGCCGACGGCCAGGAAGGCGCCGTCGCCGCCGATGGCGAGCGACGAACCGGTCCCCGAGACCGAAACCTGTCCCAGGCCGTCCTCCCACAGGCCGATCAGCATGCCGGGGAAGGCGCCGTCCGTGCTGTCGATCGAGACGCTGCCGCCACCATCCACACTCAACCGGCCGATACCGTCGCGGCCGATGATCGCCCGCGCGCCCGATCCTTCATCGTCTGTCGCAGGCCCACCCGTGCCGGCAAGATTGAGTTGGGAATTGGCGCCGGAAACGGTGACCCGGCCGACGGCGTCATACACCCGGCCTACATTCAGGAAGGTCATGCCTTCCATTACGCCGCCATTGCTGATGGTCAGTTCGCCGATGCCGTCGCGGCCGATATTGGCAACACCCGTATTGCCGATGATTTCCAGCCTGGAGCCATTGCCGTCGATGTCGATGACGCCCATGCCGCCGGATTGGGAAGCGGAGCCGCCGGCATTGAAGCCAGGATATCTGCCGTCGCTGCCGTCGATCTCGATCCGGCCGCCGTTCGTTACCGAGACATGGCCGTAGCCTTCGCGGCCCACATGCATCCAGGCGCCGTCGGACGCCGCGATGTCGGGTCCGAAGGTGCCGCTCATGCGGAACAGGGAGTCGGCACCGTCAACATTCAACTCGCCACGCGAGATGTCGGTGCGGCCCAAGGTGACCGCGTTGCCCACTTCGGCCAAACCGCCGGCCTTGACGTTGAACTGGCCGAGGCCGTTGCGGCCGATATTGACGTAATCGGCCTCGGTGCCGCCGTCCATGGTCAGCTTGGAACCGGTGCCATCGACGGTCAGCACGCCGCGCCCGAAGGCATTGGACGACGTGCCGCCGAGCTGGATGCCGGCGCCCAGGCCGGCCAGCGCCGACAGCATCAACTGGCCGCCGTTGATGATGGTCACTTCACCCGAGCCGAGACGGCCGACGCTCAGATAGGCGCGGGTGTAACCGTCCGACCAGGTACGGTCGGTCTCGATCTTCAGTTTTGATCCGGCACCGTCGATGGTCAGGTCGCCATCGGCCAGGTTCTGTGCCCCCAGCGTCACCGAATCCGCGACCTCGATCTCGCCGCCGTTGGTTATGCTGACGGTGCCGTAAGTTGGCGCGCCGGCACGGCCGCCATTGCCGTCGAAATAGCCGTTGGCGATGGTCAGCACACCGTCCAACTCGGCTTCGGAGCCGGCGCCGTCGACGGTCAGGCTGCCACGCGACCCCGCCAGGTTGCCAATCAGGGTCGCGGCCTGGCTGTGTACGCTGACACTACCGCCGCCGGTGATGTTGGCCTGGCCGACGCCTTCGTCGCCGATGATCCAGGTGTTCTCCGCATTGATGTCGACTTCGCCGCCCGAAGTCACCGACATGACGCCCTTGCCGGTGGCACTCTGGCCGAGATTGAGCGTGCCGATGTTGGCGAAGGCGCCGTCCTCAACGGTGAACATTCCGAGCGCCTGGCCGCCCGCTGTGCCGAAATTGGCCTGCGACGAACCCACACCGACCGATAAGGTGTCATTGACATGCAACGACGAACCGTCACCGGAGATCGTCAGATCGCCGTCCGAGCCGTTGGCATGGCCGACGGCAAAGAAATTACCGAAGAAACTGAGCCGCCCACCGTCCGTCACGGTGGCGTCACCCACACCTTCCTGGCCGATCGCCGCGTTCGAGGACACGGTGACCTGGGTCCCGGTGTGCTCGATGGTCACCTCGCCGTCGCCGCTCGTTTGGTTGCCGACGAACAGGTCCTGGTAGTTCTCGACGGTGCGAAGGAAGGCACGGTAGGTGCCGATGCCGCTATCGCCGACGGTAGTTTGGGCGCCGACCGTGGTGTCGCCGGTGATGGCCACGCCGGACGGGTTCGCCGGGTCGACAAAGACGTCGACCGATGCCGTGGCCGAAGCGGCATTGTTGTTGGACGATTCCTGGGAGAACGCTTCGACCGACAGGGTGAAATCGACCGCATCGCCGGGGTTGATGTCCGCCGGCAGGGTCAGCTCGAGCCCGGTCAATTCGCCGCCGGCGACGTCCAGTTCCCAGAAACCGGTGTCGTTGTTGAGGCCGCCCTTGTTGAAACCGGCGCCGGCCGGCAGGCCGCCGATCAGTACCTGGGTCAGGCTCTCCGAGCCGTCATTGTCGGTCAGTGACAGGGTGATATTGAAGGGCACCGATGCGCCCGCGCTGCCCGACAGGCTGTTGTTGACGAACAGGAACGGTGCGTCCGGCACCGCCGTGACCTGGATGGTGACATCGCTGGCGGGCAGTGACGAGGTGTCGCCGTTGTCCCCTTCCTCCGACCCGAGTACCACGGAAACGGTGAAGTCGGCGTCGGAACCGGCCGGCGGCGTGATGGTCAGGCCCGGCAGGTCGGCGGCGGTCAGGGTCCAAACGCCGTTGCCCTCGAACCGGCCGGTCGACAGGAACGCCCCTTGCGGCACGTTGGAGATGGTCACGACGACCGATTCGGACCCGTCGGTGTCACCCAGATTGACGGTGACCGGTATGGCCGCCGGCGTATCCTCGTTGGCGGCGACGGGCAGCACCGGAACCGAACCCGTCACCGGATCGGCGACGGCGTCGACCGTGACGTCGATGGTTTCCGAAACTTCCGTCTGATCGTTGTTAGCGCCTTCGGTGGCGATGGCGGTCACGGTCAGCGAGAAATCTTCGTCGCTGTCCGGCGGCGGGGTGACGGTCAGCCCGGGCAGGTCGGCGGGCTCCAACAACCAGACGCCGTTGCCCTGGTTGGTGCCGGCCGAAAGCGCCGCGCCCGCCGGGACGTCGGAAATGCGGATGGCCAGGGATTCGGAACCGTCCAAGTCGGTCAGGGCGGCCGAAATGGTCAGGCCGATCGCGGTGTCCTCATCGCCCGAGGCGTCTTCTGTAACGGTCAGCGTCGGCGTGTCGGCATCCGGTTCGACGGCAACGGACACGGTCTGACTGTAGGACTGGCCCAATCCGTCCTGGGCCGTATAGCTGAAGCTATCCGGTCCGTCATAGCCGGCATTGGCCACATAGGTCACCGTACCGTTGCCGTTGTCGTAGACGGTGCCGTTGGAGGGTTGGGTGAAACCGACCAGCGTCAGCGGTCCCTGTTCCCCGGTATCGTTCGCCAACGGATCGATGATGACCGCGCCGTCCTCCGGCACGTTGGTATTGTCGGCGGTGCCGCCGCCCGGAATGCCTGCAACGGTGATGTCGAAGTCATCGAACGTGAACAGGCTGCCATTGTCGGTGGCCGTAACCCGCACGGTCAGGATGCCGACATCGCCCGCACCCGGCGAGCCCGTGAAAGACCGGGTGCCGGCGTCGAACTGCAGCCAGCCGGGCAGGGGGTCGCCGTTGGGCAGGGTGGCCGTGAACGTCAGCGAATCGCCGACATCCTCGTCGCCGAAAGCGTCCGCCGCGAAGGTGAAATCGAACTGGGCGCCTTCGTTGGCGTTTTGATCCGCAATCGGATTGTCGACGGTCGGCGCTTCGTTGACGTTGCCGACATCGACCGTGATGGTTTCCTGATAAGTCTCGTTGCCGCTGTCGGTGGCGACGATCGTGACGTCGACCGTCGCTTCCGTTTCGTGATCGAAGCTCGCCCCGTTGGCCACCCGCAACTGGTCGCCGACGATGACGAACCGGCCGCCGCCGTCGCCGCCCGGCGCGAAGCTGAAGGTATGCGTATCGCCGCTGTCCTCGTCGGTTGCCGACAGGGTGCCGACGACCTGGCCGGCACCGGCGTCCTCGGTGATCCCGGATGCCGTGATGTCCAGATCCGTCGGCGCCTCGTTGGCGTCGTCGATGTCGACGGTGAGGGTCTTCTGCACCGTCTCGTTGCCGCTGTCCTCGGCGACGATGGTGACGTCGATGGACCCTTCGGTCTCATGGTCGAAGTTGGCGCCGTTGGCCACGCGCAGTTCGTTGCCGACGATGACGAACCGGCCGCCGCCGTCGCCGCCCGGTGCGAAGCTGAAGGTATGGCTGTCGCCGGTGTCTTCATCCGTCGCCGACAGGGTGCCCACGACGGTGTCCGCCAGGGCGGTTTCGAAGATGTTGCTCGACGAAAGACCGACGTCCGTCGGCGCCTCGTTGGCGTCCGCGATGGTGACCGAAAGTGTCTTCTGCACCGTCTTGTTGCCACTGTCGGTGGCGACAATCGTGACATCGACCGTGGGTTCGGTTTCGAAGTCGAAGATGGCGCCGTTGGCCACCTGCAACTGTGTGCCGGCGATGACGAACCGACCGCCGCCGTCACCGCCCGGCGCGAACGTAAATGTGTGCGTGTCGCCGGTGTCTTCGTCCGTGGCCGAGAGATTCCCCACCAGAACGCCCGCCGCGGCGTCCTCGAAGACAGTGCTCGCCGAGATGCCGATGTCCGTCGGTGCCTCGTTGGCATCATCGATGGTGATCGACAAGATCTTCTGCACCGTCTCATTGCCGCTGTCGGTGGCGATGATCGTGACATCGACCGTGGGTTCGGTCTCATGATCGAAGCCGGCGCCATTGGCGACCCGGAGCAGGTCGCCGTCGATGACGAACCGGCCGCCCGCGTCGCCGCCCGGCGCGAAGGAGAATGTGTGCGTATCTCCGCTGTCTTCGTCCGTCGCCAGCAGACCGCCGACGATGGTGCCGGCGGCGGCGTCTTCGAGCACAAGGTTCGACGTGATGTCGACGTCCGTCGGGGCCTCGTTGGCGTCGTCGATATCGACGGTGATGGTCTTCTGCACCGTTTCGTTGCCGTTGTCGGTGGCGATGATGGTGACGTCGATAGTGGGCTCGGTCTCATGATCGAAGCCGGCGCCGTTGGCCACCCGCAATTCGTTGCCGACGATGACGAAGCGTCCGCCGCCATCGCCGCCCGGCGCGAAGGAGAACGTGTGCGTGTCGCCGCCGTCCTCGTCCGTCACCGTAAGAACACCGACCGCGGCGCCCGCCACCGCATTTTCGAACACGTCGTTGGAAGAAATGCCGATGTCCGTTGGCGGTTCGTTCATGTCGTTGATGTTGACCGTCACCGTGACGGTCTGCGACGTGTCCGTGCCGTCGGATACGGTAATGCCCAGGTCGTAGCTGTCGGTCTGCTCGAAGTTCAAACCGGGATTGGCGGCGACCGTAATCAGGCCGGAAGTCGGATCGATCTGGAAGTTGCCCGCGCTATTGCCCGAGACGATCTGGTAGTTCTGCAGCGGGCCGCCGTCCGGGTCCGTGACCGCAACCCCACCGACCACCGTAGACTCCGGGCTGTTTTCGTCCACCGAGAAGGATTGGTTCGGTGTGATGACAGGCGGATCGTTGACCGGATTGACGGTCAGGGTAACGTCCGCCGGATCGCTGGTGCCGCCGTCGCCGTCGTTGGCGACGAACCGCACCGTGCGTGCGCCGCCGGCCGGGTCGTCGGATGTGTTTTCGAAAGTGATTGCCCGGGCCAGGGCCTGCACGGCCTCCGGGGTGGCGCTTGCATTCAACGCAATGACCAACGGATCGGAGCCGGAGGTCCCGCCGCTATAGGTGCCGATTTCGGTGCCCTGGTACTGCACGACCTGGCCCGATGTCACCACAGCGATCTGGCCGGTGCCCGTGCCCTGGTCCTCGATGAACAGCGTATCGTTGGCCTGGCCGTTCAGGAGTGACACGGTGAGGTTGCCACCGTCGAAATCCGACGAGTCGACGTCGGTCACCGAAATGCCGGTGTCGACGTTGATGACGCCGTCACCTTCGTCATAGCTGATGGGCGATGCCGCGGCGGTTACGTCCGGTGCGTCGTTCTGGCCGAAGACCTCGATGTCGAATTCATCGAACGTTTCAAGACTGCCACTGTCCGTAGCGGTCACGCGCACGGTGATCGTGCCCAGGTCCGCCTGTTGCGGTGTGCCGGCGAACGTGCGCGTGCCGGCGTCGAACTGGAGCCAGCCGGGCAGGGGGTCGCCGTTGGACAGCTCGGCCTCGAATGTCAGCGAATCGCCGGCGTCCTCGTCGCCGAACGCGTCCGCCGCGAAGGTAAAACTGAACGCCGCGTCTTCGTTGGCGGTCTGGTCCGGGATCGGGTTGTCGACCGCCGGCTGTTCGTTGACGTCGCCGATGTCGACGGTGATGGTTTCCTGACGGGTCTCGTTGCCGCTGTCGGTCGCAATGACGGTGACGTCGATCGTTGCTTCGGTCTCATGATCGAAGCTGGCGCCGTTGGCCACCCGCAACTCGTTGCCGACGATAACGAACCGCCCGCCCCCGTCGCCGCCCGGCGCAAACGAGAAGGTGTGACTATCGCCGCTATCCGGGTCCGTTGCCGATAGTGTGCCGACCACAAGACCGGCCGTAGCATCCTCGGCAATGGCGGACGACGAGATGTCGAGATCCGTCGGCGCCTCGTTGGCGTCGTCGACGGAAACGGTCAGCGTTTCCTGATAAATCCTGCCCGGCGTTCCGCTGTCGGTGGCGATGATGGTGACGTCGACCGATGGCTCGGTTTCGTGATCGAAACTGGCTCCGCTGGCCACCCGCAGTTCGTTGCCGACGATGACAAAGCGTCCACCGCCGTCACCGCCCGGCGCGAAAGCAAAAGTGTGGGTGTCGCCGTCATCCGGATCGCTGGCCGACAAGGTGCCGACAACCGTCGCATCGGGTGCATCTTCGGTGACGACCGCGCCCGTGATGGCGATGTCCGTCGGGTTCTCGTTGATGTCAAGAACATTGACCGTAACGTCCACAGGCGCCGACGTGTTCGTGCCGTCGGAGACGGTGATACCGAGCGTGTAGGTGTCCGTGCCTTCGTGGTCCAATTGGGCGCCGGCTGCGAGCGTGATCTGACCCGTCGTCGGATGAATCTGGAAGTTGCCGTCATTGCCGGAAACGATCTGGAAACTCTGCAGCGGATCACCATCCGGATCGTTGGCATCCACGGTTCCCACCGGCGTCGAGGGTTCGCTGTTTTCCTCGATATCGAAGGACTGGCCGGGCGTGATGACCGGAGCGTCCGTCGTATTGCTGACAACGATGTCAAAATCGTCGAATGTGCTTAGGCCGTCGCCATCGGTCGCCGTGACTCGCACCGTGAGCGTCCCGACATCCGCTTGTAGCGGTGTACCGGTGAACGTGCGCGTACCGCCATCGAAGTTCAGCCACGACGGCAGGTCGTCGCCGTTGGGCAGAGCCGCCGCAAACGTCAGGCTGTCGCCGGCGTCGGGGTCACCGAACGCGCCGGCGGCGACGACGAAATTGAACGCGGCGTCCTCGAACGCATTTTGGTCCGGAATTTCGTTATCGACGGTCGGTTGTTCGTTGACGTTCGTCAGGTTGACGACGACATCGACCGGCGCCGAGGTGTTGGTGCCGTCCGAAACGGTGATACCCAGCGTAAACGACGCAGTGCCCTCGAAATCCAGGTTGGCGGTGCTGCTGACCGTGATTTCCCCGGTGAGCGGATCGATGTCGAAAAAGCCGAGATCGTTGCCGCTGGCGAATTGGAACTGCTCGAGTGGATCACCGTCTTCATCACTGGCCGCGACAAATCCGACGGATTGGCCGGACGGACTGTTTTCGGCAATGTCAAACGTCTGGCCCGGCGTGATCACCGGCGCATCGGGCGTGTCGCCGACAACGATGTCGAAATCGTCGAAGGTGCTCAACCCACCGCCATCGGTCGCCGTGACCCGCACTGTGAGGGTGCCGACATCGGCTTGCAGCGGCGTCCCCGTGAACGTGCGTGTGCCGCCATCGAAGCTCAGCCATGACGGCAGATCGCCGCCGCCGGGCAAGGCCGCCGTATAGGTCAGGCTATCGCCGGCGTCCGGATCGTCGAAGGCGTCGGCATCGAAGGTGAAATTGAACTGTTGGTCTTCCGCCGCGGCCTGGTCGGGTATCTCGCTATCGACGACCGGGGCGTCGTTGGCGTCGCCGATGGCGACCGATATCACTTCCTGGTGGGTCAGGCCGCCGCTGTCTTCGGCGATCACGGTGACGTCGATGGACGGTTCGGTTTCGAAGTCGAAGCTGGCCCCACTGGCCACACGGATTTGATCGCCGACGATTTCGAACCGTCCGCCCCCGTCGCCGCCGGATGCGAACGAGAAGGTGTGGCTGTCTCCTGCGTCGGGATCGGTGGCGGCCAGACTACCCACCACTGTGCCCGCGGCCGCATCTTCGGCGACGCTGGCGCTGGGCGCGTCGACATCGGTCGGCTGTTCGTTGACGTCGTTCAGATTGATGACGACATCCACCTCAGCCGAGGTGTTGGCGCCGTCGGACGTCGTGATGCCGAGGGTAAACGTATTGGTACCCTCGAAGTCCAGATCGGCTGTCGTGGATACGGAAATCTCACCGGTCTTCGAGTTGATGGTGAAATTGCCGGCTTCGTTGCCCGAAACGATCTGGAAGTTTTCCGGCGCGTCGCCGTCGGCGTCGGAGGCCAGGACCGTGCCGACCAAAACGCCGGATCCGCTGTTCTCGTCGACCGAGAACGACTGGTTGGGCGCAATGACCGGCGCGGTGTCGTCGTCGTTGATAGTTGCCGCGCCGGAACCGTCGGCGATGGTGGCATTGACCGGGTTGCTGAGATTGAGGGTAAAGCCTTCCGGCCCTTCCACCAGGCTGTCGTCGGTCAGGTCGACGGTGACCGTGGTCTGGGTCTGGCCAATCGCGAAGTTTGCGGTGCTGGCCTCAGCGACATAGTCGCTGTCGGCCTGAGCGGTGCCGTCTGCCGTAGCGTAGTCCACCTGCACCGGCAGCACCGGGACGGCCGACAGAGTCAGAATGAACGTGACCGTGCCGGCGTCTTCGTCGACGACAGGGTCGTCGACCGAGATGGTCGGCAGGTTGGCAACGTCGATGGTGATGTCCGTGAACTGCAGCCGTTCGATACCGGTCAAAGTATCGGTGCCGTCATCACCGTCGCTGTCATCGTCGTCGGTAACCGTGATGGTGCCGTCGACGATCGTCACCGTATAGCCTTCGCCGTTGTTGTAGGCGCCGCTGTAAATGGCGGTATCCGTGCCCGAACCGCCTTCGATGGTATCGTCGTCCTCGCCGCCTGTGATCTGGTCGTCGCCCGCGCCACCGTCGACGGTGTCGTCGTCCTCGCCCGTGACGATGATGTCGTTGCCGCTGCCGCCCTGCACGTTGTCGGCGCCAGGCGTGGCGATGATGTCGTCATTGCCGGCGCCACCGTCGATGGTGTCGTCGCCTTCGCCGCCGCGGATCGTATCGTCGCCGTCGCCGCCGGAGATGGTGTCGTTGCCGGCGCCGCCGTCGATGAAGTCATTGCCCGCACCGCCGGTCAGAACGTTGTCGCCCGCGTCACCAACGATGGTCTGATTGACCGGTGGCGTCGGAGGATCCGGAATCACCACAGGCGGCGGCGGTGGCGGCGGTGGACTGGGACTAGTCGGCGTGCTCGGGGCAGGAGGTGTCGGTGTCGGCGTGCTGGTCGGCGTCGGCGGTGCAGGTGGAGGTGGCGTGATCGTCGTGGACGGCTCATTGGTTGTGACGACAAACGGAGACCCGGCACCGCCTTGGGTCTGCTGGCCGCCGCCTTGCCCGTCGCCGGTATCGCCCTGGTCGTCACCCGGTTGATCGCCGGTGCCGTCGTCCTGGCCTTCGTCGCCCCCGTCGCCTTCCTGGCCGCCGGCGGCAGCCGCGATTTGGGCCAGTTCTTCCGGTGTCGGGTCCAGGCTACCTTGATCGCCGTCGCCGCCTTCGGCTCCGGGCGCGCCGCCGCCGCCACTCTCCTCGTCGGACCCGCCACCGGGTGCGCTGCCGGGGGCGCCCGGTGGCGCGTCGTCGTCACCGTTTTCGCGCCGCCGCTCGTCTTCCAGGTACAACTGATAGGTGTTCTGGAGAACGTTGGCGGCGCCGCCGTGTACGGCCTGAAATTCGGCCGGCGGAATGATTTCCGGCTGGCTCGGCGGCGCGAAGAAACTGAAAACCGTGGTGCTTTCGAACGCCTCATCGAGGATTTCGAGGCCCGCGGCGTTGCGCACTTCCACCTTGCCGACGTGTTTGGTGACCAGGTCGGGCGTCAGGGTGATCCGGCTTTCCGCGCCTTCGACCTGCAGGTCGCCATTGACGGTGGTGCCGCGGATGCCGATTTCGGCCACCGGCGTGCGTACGGTCATGCCCTCGCCGCCACTCTTGGCGATGGAGCCGGTGATAAACGCGAATGCGCCCTGCAGAGCGGAAACCTGCATGCCGCCGCCGCCGGTGCCGGGATCGTAAACCAGGCTGTCCAGCACCATGCGGGCGTTGGCGCTCAAGGAGAAATTGGTGCCATCGACGAAGACGATGCCGATCTGGCTGCCGTCGCCGGTCGTGATGACGTCCCCCTGGAAGACCGGATCGTTGGTCGAAAGCGTGTCGACGACGCCGTTGGCCCGGGTAGCGAACACCTCGCCTTCGATGGTCTTGACCGTGCCGATCGGCTGGCCGCCGGAAGCACCGCCCGCCTGTGCCATCATGCCGGCCACTTGCGGGCCCGCCAGTGCCGTCGCCAGGTCCGGCGGGATCCGGGCACCCGACAGGGTTTCCAGTGTCGGCGGTGCCTCCTGCAGGAAAAAATCTTGGACGATGACAGTCGCGCCGTCAGCGCCGGTCAGGATCAGGTCATCGCCGTCACGGGAAAAAGCCGCCTTGAGGAGAAAATCACCACCCGGGACGACCAGGCGCGGTGCCTCGGCCGCATGTAAAACGACTGTGTCGGCACCCGTGCCCCCCGCGCCAGCGGTCGTATCCGATTCTTCCGTCCTCATGCCACCCCTTTTGGCATTCCTGGAACCGTCATCGTTTTTCAAGAACCGGACAAACCGTCCGGTGCGGTTCCAAAGAAAACACCGCTCCACGGCGGCGTATGTGACCGCGATCACGACCCGGTCGGTACAGACGCCCGTGAAACGGGTTCAGACAAACACTTTTACAAAGCTAATCGCTCAAAACCAAAGCAAATTAACACTTGCTTAACCCTGAGGCGAGCAAAGCTTGTGCCAAATCAGAATTTTGGCGGAACGGCTGAAACCTTATGGTTTACGGGACAATTCAGGGACCAGGAATTGTAAAGTATTCCGACTCACAGGAATGGGGCCGATGCCGATGGTTGCTTCATTTTCCCCAGTTTCCCCGGCGTTAATCAAGGGTCGGGTTGACATAGGATGCGATTTTGCGTGTAAGAAACTTCGACAGTCCCGAATTGCCGGGCAATCGGACTATTCGCTCAGGCCCATGTCCTTGACGGTCATCCGGCCCATCGCCAGGAGCAGGCGGTAGGCCGCCGTTCGCGCGTCGTAATTGGCTTCGGTGAAGTTGATGCGGGCGCGGTTGAGTTCCTGCTGCGCGTCGAGCACATTGATCACCGATTCCTTGCCTGCCCGGCGCAGTTTCTCGCGGGCTTCGAAAACTTCGCTGGCAATGGTGACCGCATTGCCCAGCAGGCTGACCCGCTCCTTCGTCGTCGACAAGGCATCCCAGGCCAGCCGGGTTTCCTCGATGACGCTGCGGTTGTTGTCGGACAGGTCGTCCCGGCTGATAGCCTGGGCGATTTCCGCCTGATCGATGCGCGAGCGTGTGCGGAAACCGGAAAACAGGTCCCAGCGGGCTTCCAGCAGCACCGAATAATCGGTCCGGCGACCGACCACGCCGTCAACGTCGTTCTCATGGTTGCCTTTGGCCACCAGATCGATGCGCGGATACAGGTCGGCCTCGGCGGCGCGGCGGCGGTGTTCCGCGGCGTCGATATTGCGGGATGCCGATTTCAGCCGCGGATTGGTCTTCAGGGCGATCGAAATCGCCTCATTGACGTTTGCCGGCAGAATATCCAACGGCGGGATCGGGTCGACGAGAGCCTCCGGGTCGGCCATTTTCCCAAACAATTTCAAATAGGTATCCATGGACTGGCGCAATCGGCCTTCGAACGCGACGCGCCGCTCCTTCGAAACCTGCAAGCGGGATTTGGCCAGCAGAACGTCGACGCCAATGCCGGAACCCTTGCGTACCCGTTCGTTTTCCAGCTTGAGCTGACGCTGTATGGTCACTTCGTCTTCCCGCGCGAGCTGGACCAGACGGCTCGAACGGATGACATTCAAAAAAGCCGTGGTGCCCTGGAACAGCAGGGTTTGGCTGACGCTTTCCAGGTTATCTGACGCGATGTTCTGATTCACGGCGGCCAGGTCGACATTGGCCGAATCGCGAAATCCGTCGAACAGGTTTTCCGTAACGGTCAAAGTCACGCTGTTTCGCGTGGTGTCCAGGGCATCGCCCGGGTTGGCCCGGCGGGCCGGACTGTCCGTGTATTCGTAACCATAATCACCCGATAACGTGACCTGCGGCAAAAATCCCGAAAACGCCTCGGTCCGGGCCGATTTGGCTGAATTAACGGCCTTTGAGGCGGCATGTAGCTGCGGGTGAGTCGAGAGCAGAACCTTAAGCTCCTGGTTCAGGGTTTCGGCGCTGGTCGGTAGCCCGGTGAGTACTGTTCCGGCCAAAAAGAGGCCAAAAACCCCAGCGCAATGTGACGCCGTCGGACGCATCGGTTTCATCGCGCTCCCTGCCGCTCTCGGTTGCATCGGCGGCATAATCACCCGACCGATGCGTCCGGTCAACCATCGTCGTTAACCATTTTACAAATTGCGGTTCGCTTGCAACGATTGATTGTAGCACAGGGAATTGCGAGCAACGGTTGATGTCCTACAGCACTGTTTTCCCTCGGGAAAATCTTAATCGTTGTTAATACTTCGGCGTTGTTCGATGTCCGCGGATGTTAACCATGTCCGGCAAACACAATTCGCCCGCTTCAACCGTCCGGCAATCGGCGAACCGCACGCGACCGCCGATCGATTACTGCGTGGCAACATCCCGGCCAAAGTTGCTGCAGCCCTGTCGTGACGGAGTTGTGCGGAGGTTTCACTTTATTTTCAAATGATTAGTCGTGGGTCGGGATACGCGCCAGGCGTTGGACGGTGCCGTAAAGTGACACGGTGGACGAGTTATTCAGCCCTTTGGGTGCAGGTCTCTCCGGGAATTGACCATCGGGTCGGCGCGTTAACTTTAGTGGGGCAAAAAAATGACATTGCTCACACTATGATGTATAGGACAGGCCTATTTTGATTCCCCTCCAGAAAACCGGATGAGTAAAATTTGATTGGAATATTGGCGAAACCTCGCGTGGCGGGGCTCGCCGTGCGTACCGACTAAAAATTAAGGGGTCTAAACAGATGTCGACGAATCACAAGTCTGGTATTTCCGAAACCCAGGAAAACAAGACGCAGGTTGCGAGCGAGCAGGCGTTCGTTCAAGTCGCACAAGCATCGACGACGGCTTCCGATGCCACGGCGGATCGGGTCATCGATGTGGCGCCGGGTGCCCGCATTGATCTGAGCGATGTAAACCTCGACGGCTCGTCGATGACGCTGATCGGCGACGGCCTGATGCTCACCTTGGGCGACGGCACTCGCATTCTCCTGAAGGATTTCGTCACGGCATCGCAGTCCGATACGCCGCCGACTTTCGCGTTCTCGGGTGACTTGCAGATGGCGGCTGGCGACATGCTGGCGACCGCCGCGGCGCAGACGACCCCTGCCGCGGGCGGCGAACTGCCGGCCGGTATTGCTCCGGCCGCCGGCGCCACCGGTACGCTGGATGACGATGGTTCGACAGTGGCGCCTCAGGCGCAGGGCCCGATCGGCCCGGCCGGCGACCCGCTGGGTCCGTTGGGTCCGACCAGCCTGTCGTTCACGGCTCCCGATGTCGATCTGGAAGTGGTGTTCCTGGAGCCCGACGTGGCCCCGGCGCTTGCGCCTGAGGAAGAAGAGATTTGCCCGGAAATCACCTGTGAGCAACTGTTTACGGCTTACATGTCGACCTGGGACGGACCGGTGTCCGGCCGGATTTCGGTCGAAGATACGCCGGATGGCGGCGAAGAAAGCCACGACGAAATCTTCGAAGGCACCAAGGGCCCGGATGTCATGATCGGCCTGGGCGCCGAGGGCTTCCAGGCGATGATCGGTCACGGCGACGACGACTGGATGGTCTCGACGGGCGAAGGTCTCGTCAATCTGGCGCATGGCGACACGCCGCAGCTGTGGTCCACCGGCGAAGGCTATTACCCGGTTACCAGTGCTGACTATTACTACGGTGATTACGGCGAGCCCGGTGACGATGTCATTTTCGGCAGCGACACCTCAGGCGGTTACGAAGTTCTGGTCGGCGGCGGCGGCAACGATTACATCGACGCCCGCGACGGTCACGAGTTGATCGTCGGCGACTCGATGGCTGTGTCGTTTGCCAAGTTCGATTACGGCCCGCAGGTCGCTGGCCCCTATGGATACGACGTGTTCGGCATCGGCCGCAGCTATCTTCATGCGTCCGATCACGAAGAATCCCGTTCGAACAATTTCAACGACGTGCTGTTCTCCGGCAACGGCCACGCCATCATGATCGGTGACGTGGGCGCCACCGGCCTGTTCTTCAGCGGTGAAGGCGGCCAGGGCGGCATTTATGGCGAAGGCATCGGCTTTGCCGAAGGTGTTGCGCTTGACGCCGTCGCTACCGAAGGCGGCAGCGTCAATGCGTTCAACGATTTCATCAAGGCGGAAGGCCCGGTCTTCACGGAAGGCAGCGGCGACTTTTCTGGCCTGCCGTTCGGCGGTATCGGCGACAAATTCGGCGACGATTTCGGCAATGTCCTGATCGGTGATGTGGGCGCCCTCGGTGAAGTGGGCTTCGACAACTACTATTACGGTTTTGGCGAAGGTATCTCGCTGAACGCCCAAGTCGGCGCGTTTTTTGCCGAAGGTGCCGACGGCAGCAGTGTCACGGCCTTCAATGACGATCTGTGCGGTTCGGATGCGAATGACATCCTGGTGGGCGACGTCATGCAGGTCGGCGTCCATGGCCTGTTCGGCCCCGGTGAAGGCAATCAGGACGATCAGCAAATCAGCCTTTTCGCGGAAGGCATTGCGGTGAACGGCGCGTCCGTCAACGCCTACAATGACACGATCCTCGGCCATGGCGGCGACGATCACCTGGTCGGTGACGTGCTGGGCTTCAACCTGGGCGAAGGTAGCGACATCGACCTGTCGGTCGAAAATCGTGTGTCGAGTTTCCGTTTCGGCGGAGAAGAAGCCGACGGCAACGACTACGATGCCTACAACGACGTCATGCGTCCGGGTGAGGGCAACGACCTGAGCGTCGGCGATGTGCATGTCTGGGGATACAAACAGGATATCGATCTCGACATACATAATAAGTCGCACAATGGCCTTTCGGCTGACGGCAACACGTTCTTTGCTTACAACGACCGTATCTGCGACGACGAGGGCGAAGACGTACTCATCGGTGACGTGTTCGCCGAAGGTTCCAATAACGAGACCGACCTCGACATCCACAACTCGGCGAGCGGTACGTTCGCCGAAGGCGCCATGGACCCGAGCGCCAGTGGCAATACCTTCAATGCCTTCAACGATGTCCTGCACGGCGGCGACGCCGCGCCGGAAGAAGAAAGCGAAGAACCGGATATCGAAGTCCTGACCAAGAATGCCAGCGGCGGTACGATCGTCGGCGACGTCTGGATCCAGGAATTCAATTACAAATCCAAGTTCAAGTTCGACTTCGACGTTGAAAACACCGCTTATCATTCGAGCACGGGTGGCCACTACTACAATGCGGTGGCCGGTGACGCCAATAACAACACCTTCACGGCCTTCAGCGACAACATCAAGGGTAGCGAAGGCGAAGACTATCTGATCGGCGATCTGATGGTCACCACCTATAGTGGCTATGGTGAAGGTGAACTCGAGGTCACCAATGAGGCTGTCAGCAGCTACTACTATTCCAGCGGCTATTACGGCGAAGGCGGCGAAGCGAATAACAACGAGTTCAATGCCTTCAACGACACCATCGTCGGACAGGACGGCTGGGACAAGGCCGTCGGCGATGTCTACTACGACGGCAATGTCGACGGCGGCGATCAGGAGTGGCCCTACAGCGAAGACGGCGGCTTGGTCATGGTGACCGAAAACCATGCCACCGGTTCGTACGGTGAAGGCGGCGAAGCCAACAACAACACCTTCAATACCTTCAGCGACGACATCGATATCGGCAATGGCGGCGGCGTCGCCGTCGGTGACCTGTACTTCGGTGGCTACGGCCGTGGCGATCTCGATCTGGATGTGGTCAACGTCGCCGAAGGGTTCTCGATCTGGACCGACCAATACGATTTCGGTGGCGGCTCGGCCAGCAACAATACGTTCAATGCCTTCAACGACACCATTGTCGGCGGCATTGACGACTTCGAGTTCCCGTCCAAGCCGACCGTGACCGAAGCCCGTTACCGCTTCGGTTCGCACGACACCCTGGTCGGTGATGCCCTGTTCATGGGCGGCTACTACAACATCGGCAATACCCCTGAGTTGGAACTGCAGATCCACAACGAAGCGCGCGGTGACGACTATTACGGCGAATATGGTGCCGGCGGTACGGCGGACAACAACACGTTCAACGCCTACAACGACACCATCGTCGGCGGCCCGGAAGACGGTCCGGATCTGCCCGAGATCGAGGAAACCGACAACGGTCCGCTCGATGGCTACTATTTCTACGAAACCAACACCATCGTCGGCGACGTCATGGCCGAAGGTGCCGGGGACATCGACCTCGAGGTTCACAATCACGCGGACTCTATTTACCACAGCTACAGCGACTCGCAGAACAGCGCCTCGAACAACACGTTCAACGCGTTCAACGACACCATGACCATGGGCTTCGGTGAAGGCGTCATGGTGGGCGATGTGTTCGCTGAGGGCGCTTGTGGCGAAGGTGGACTGGACATCGAGTTGGTCGCCCACAACAGAGCCGACTACAACGGCAAGGCGACGGACAACACCTTCGATGTCTTCAACGACACCATCACGGGCCATGATCGTGACGACACCCTGGTCGGTGACGTCTATGTCTTCGGCAGCAAGCTGCACCAGTTGGAGATGCGCCTGGACAACGATACCGACAGGGACGGTGACGGCAATGTCGCGTCGAGCGATGCCTCGCGGACGACGTTCGAAGGCTTCAACGACACGATCGACGGCCGCGACGGTAACAACCTGCTGATCGGCGACGTCTACTTCGACAGCCACGGCAATAGTTGCCCGGCCATCGTTTCTCTTGAAGCCTTGGGCACCTACGGCACGGTCGGCGAAGGTGACGACGAATTCAGCGACACTTTCCTGGCCTGGTCCGACAGCATCGATGGCGGCGCCCATGAAGACGAGATGGTCGGTGACCTCTACCTCGACATGGACGGCTTCACCAGCATCAGGGCCGGCAGCGATTCTGAAAGTTACGACGTAGCCGACGGCACCTACAATCTCTTCAACGACACCATGAACGGGTTCGGTGAAGGTGATTACATGGCTGGCGACTTCTACCTCGGTGGTGAAGGCGACATGGACATCGAAGTCAGCGGTGTTGGCGAGTTCAACATGTTCAACGACACCATGGACGGTGGTGACGAAGGTGACTTCATGGTCGGTGACGGCTATATCGAGGAAGGCACCACCGGCGAGATCGCCGTACAAATCGACTCCAACGACTCGAGCGACGGCACCTACAAGCTGTTCAGCGACACCATGGAAGGCGGTGACGGTGACGACGAGATGTACGGTGACTTCTACCACGAAGGTAAGACGGATGTCGGAATCACCGTCGAATTGGGTGAAGGTGTCGATAACTCGGATCTCACCATGTTCTCCGACATCCTGGTCGGTGGCGATGGAGACGACGACCTCTACGGCCAAATCGGTTCCGACACACTGACCGGTGGAGACGGTGCGGATACCTTCTGGTTCGCCGAAGGCGACGGGTCCATGCCGTCCGCAGGTGACCCCGGATTGTCCGAACTCGATGACATCATCGAAACAGGCGATGTCATCACCGACTTCGATCTTTCCGAGGGAGACAGCATCGGCCTCTATGATGGTCTGGCAGTAGGCGATGTCTCGGTGACGGCAGACGGATCTGACACTGTAATTAAAGTCATTGCCTCGGGGGAAATCCTCGCCACAGTGCTCAACACATCGGTCGCGGATGTCAACGCTGCACTGTTTGACACCACGATCCCCTGAACATAAACACGGTTGTGTTGAAAGGCGGGCGCCCACCGGGCGCCCGTTTTTTTCGTTTCTGGCAGCGCTAGGCTGAGGCAAGATAAGCCGTGCCGTAACAAGGACGAGACGAAAAGCGATACATGTCCGACTCTCGGGAAAACGACAGCCATCAATATGCATTGGTTGCTCAGGTGCGCTTGGCCGGCCGTACTTATGACGGTTTCGGTATCCTGGTTCCGATCGCATTGACTGCGTCGAATGAGAACGATTGGCACCGCATTGGAACTGATTGGGCGCCATCCCGGCGAACAGCGCTGGAACCGCTATTGGTCGAGGAGTGCGTGTCCTTAGCGGGACTAGAAGCGGCGGAGCCAGGCGATTTCCAATCGCATACCGAAACCACGGAAAATCGGGCACAGTCCAATAGTGTTGGGTGCGTGCGGGCCGCGCGGGTGACCTACGGGCTGTTTCCGTACCGGCCGGTCGCGCTTTATCGCCAGAACGATCTGCAGTTGGTGACTGGATTGTTTTTCGCCGGAACGGCATCGGGCTTGGGGTTGGGGGCTTTTGTCTACGACTGGTCTGTCAGGCAAGTGTCGGGCGGTGACACATCAGGCGCGGACAGCTTTGTCGGTTCAAACTTTGATGCACCCGATAAGGCCAACTCCTCTCGAACGCCCGGCACGGCGCTCCGGGAAAGCGATCGGCCCGCGTCATTCGGCGGCTTGCCAGCCGGCGACATCGCGCCGGCGGGAGCGTCCCTCATGCCGGCGCAATTGATGGTCCTGCCGGTCATTCATGCTATGAGCGGCGTGCTGCCGCCAACCGCACCGGTGGCGTTCCGGATGGTTGCCATGAACGAAACCCTGGATGCCGGATGGGAACACACGGGGGCGCCGGTTGACACGGAAACGACCGTGATCGGCATGGTGGACCTGGCGTATCTGCTGGCGGCGGATTTTGAGGATGACCCGGGGCAGGGCGGCGTCTAGACTTTGACCGTATTTTTGACTTAAGTCTATCCTACTGGAATCAAACGCATAATATTTCAAATATGCATATACACATAAATGCCAGGGCGGGATCTCCGCGGACATGGATTGAAAAGAACTGTTTACTCCTGGGGGCTATAGTCGCCGCCCATAGACAGCGTTTGCGCGTGAGCCAACACATCTGTTTGCGCGCGAGCCGGTGCATCTGTTTGTGTGTGAGCCGGTACATCTGTTTGCGCGCGAGCCGGTGCATCTGTTCGCGCACGAGCCAGTAATTTTTTCCGCGCACGGACAAACCGCGCGTACACGCATTAACTTGGTTGGGGGTTCGGACAGTATGAACGATCAAGCCGGTCCATCGCGGGTGATTTGGCTCGCGTCCTATCCCAGGTCCGGGGCCTTGTGGCTGCGCGCCTTGATCGGAAACCTGCTGGTCGGCGACCTGCAATCGTCGGCGCAGCTTCAACAGGTCATTCCGGAAATCGATGCCACGACCGGCCGCCGCGTCGCCTTGCCGCCCGGGCGCCGGACCTTGATCGCCACCCGCTGGCCCCGGAAAGCGGACACATTCGCATCCGGCACGACGGATGGCTATATCTGCATCGTGCGCAACCCCCTCGATGTCATGCGCTCCCTGTTTCAGTTCAACCGCATGGAATACGTGCCGGCCAACCGTCCGCCGGACGAAGAGACGCTGGAGAAGGCCTGGCAGGCCTACGCCGAACGTTTCACCGCCAGTGCCGGGCATCCCCTGCGCGACGCCGGCGCGGACCATCTGAACTGGGTCAACCACGTCGCCAGTTGGCGCCGGGCCGAGGGCGTGCCGGCACTCTATGTCCGCTATGAGGACCTTCTGGCGGACACCGCCGGGCAGTTGAAACGCATGTGCCGGTTCCTCCGTGCCCCGCTCGATGACGCGGCGGCGGACCGGATCGTCAGGAAATCGCGCCGGGATATCCTGCAGGCGCTGGAGATCCACGAACTCAAATCGCGAAAGAAAGGCTTGTTCTACCGCCCCGAACTGGAAGCCGCCCTGCTGCGCGGCGCCCGTGTCATCAGCCCGGCCGACCGTCCGGCCCGGGATTTGCCCGAGACCGTCCGGGCCGACTTCATGGCGGCGTTTTCACCAACGATGACGGATCTGGGTTACACGCTTGCACCGGATGCGCAGACCGTTGCGGTTTCGCCCGAACCGCTGGGCGAAGAGACCGTCCTGCCCGAAGGCCCGGATTTTGCGGCTGCCCGGGTCGGCCGCATTTTCAAGCCGACCAAGGTGCCGACGGATTTGGTCGAAGAACGATCGTGAAGCCCCGGCGCACCATCCACCGCATGGAAAGGCGAATACCGGCCAAGACGTCACACCGGGAGTGCGGACGATGCTGAACCGGACGGTTCCTCATTCCGCCTATGACGGCGTCGTCTGGCCCGCCGTGCCGGGTGTCGGCAACGCCGTGGTCATGTCGTACCTGTTTCAGTTGACCGAGTCGCAGTGGCTGACGTTTGGGCAGTTGGAGATGCTGCAATCCCGGCAGGCCGAACTGCTGTTGGCCCACGCGGCATCCACCGTGCCGTTTTACCGGGACAGGCTGAATAGCCTGAAGGGCCTGCGCCGCGGGCAATTGAACCCGCAGATCTGGCGGACCATCCCCATTCTCAAGCGGACCGATATTCAAAACGCCGGAGCGGCGCTTGAAAGCACGCGATTGCCGAAAGGGCATGAACCGGTATCGGACGTCCGCACGGCCGGCTCGACCGGCCAGCCGATCGCACTGAAGGCCACCCGGATTACCGGGCTGAAATTCCGTGCGTTTACCTTGCGGTTTCACGAATGGCATAAACGCGACCTGAGGGCCAAGGTCGCCGGCGTGCGCAGCCTGATGTCGGAGAAAATGGCCGCGGCCGCGAAATCGGGCAAGCCGATCCGCTGGATCAACGAATACCCGACAGGTCCGATGATGATGTTCGACATCACCAGGCCCGTTTCCGAGCAGCTTGACTGGCTGGCCGAACAAAATGCCGATTATCTGCTGACCTTTCCATCCAACCTGAAGGCACTCGGATTGCTGGCGGAGGAGAAGGGCGTGTCGCTGCCCAATCTCAAGCAAGTCATCACCATGAGCGAAGTGATGGAACCGGACATCCGGGACATCACGCAGCGCGTCTTCGGCGCCAAGGTGACGGATTCCTATTCCTGCCAGGAGGCGGGCATACTTGCGATTCAGTGCCCCGATCACGACCACTACCATATCCAGTCCGAAAGCGTGATCGTCGAAGTCTTGAACGAGGACGACAAGCCGTGCATGCCCGGCGAGGTGGGCCGGGTGGTGATCACCGATCTGCACAGTTTCGCCACCCCGTTGATCCGCTACGAACTGGGCGATCACGCCGAGGTCGGAGAGCCGTGCTCGTGCGGGCGCGGCCTGCCGGTGATCAACCGGGTCCTGGGCCGGAGCCGCAACATGGCGGTCCTGCCGAACGGCGACAAGATCTGGCCGATCGCCTATTTCTCCGCCAGCATGATGCCCATCGCGCCGGTGCGGCAAATCCAGCTCATTCAGCCATCCGTTCATCGGATCGACGTCAAACTCGTCACCGCCCGGCCGTTGAGCGAGGAAGAGGAAACAAAGCTCAAGGACTATTTGCTCGACTGCCTCAAGCACCCGTTCGAGCTGACGTTCGATTACGTCGACGAGATCCCCCGCACGGCGAGTGGCAAGTACGAGGATTTCATCTCCCTGGTCGAGGCGTGAGGCCCGGCCGTGCCGTTGGATAAACCGCACTACCAGGATGACGTGCTTCCGGTTACCGGCCGCAAAGGCATGGTCTGGCCGTCGGTTCCGAGTCCACAGGCGTCTCGTTTGGTCGCTTTGCAATACCAGTTGGAAGAAAGCGAATGGTGGCCGGCGGAAACACTTCAACACATGCAATTGCTGCAGTTGGAGCAGTTGCTGACCCACGCGGCGAAGACCAGTCCGTTCTACCACGCCCGGCTCAGGGTTCTTGCCGGCATACCGGCGGGCGGGCTGACACTTGAAGCGTTCCGGCAGATACCGATCCTGTGCCGTGCCGATCTGCAGGAACACGGGGACGCCGTTCACAGCCGGAAGCCACCCAAGGATCACGGCAAGGGCGGCGTGATCCGTACGTCGGGATCCACGGGCCGGCCCATTGCGGTGACCCGGAACGCCGTCACCAATCTGTTTTTCAACGCCCTCAACCTGCGTTATCACACCTGGCACGGCCGGGACTTCCGGGCAGTCAATGCGTCCATTCGCGCCCTGCGCGGGGCGCAGCTGAAAGCGGCGCAGGACGGCAAGGGTTTGGGTTGGGCGCCCGGATACCCGTCGGGGCCGATGTTCTTCCTCGACTCCAGCGAGCCGGTCCGCGATCAACTCGACTGGCTGCGGAAAGTCAAACCCCGGTACCTGGTGACATATCCGTCCATCCTGCGTGAACTGCTGCAGTACAGCAACGAGGCCGGGCTCACGCCCGATACCTTGGCCGAAGTATCCACCATGGCCGAGATGCTCGACCCGGCATTGCGTGACGAGTGCTTGTCGATTTGGGGCGTGCCGTTGCACGATATCTACTCATCCCAGGAAATGGGCCTGATGGCGTTGGAATGCCCGGCCGAAAGGCACTATCACGTGCAGTCCGAAAGCGTCCTGATCGAGGTTCTCGACGACCGGGACCAGCCCTGCCGGCCCGGTCAGGTCGGCCGTATAGTGGCCACGGACCTGCACAACTTCGCCATGCCGCTGATCCGCTACGAAGTGGGCGACTACGCCGAGGTCGGAGCCGGGTGTTCCTGCGGCCGCGGCTTACCGGTTCTGAAGCGGGTGCTGGGCCGTTACCGCAATCTGCTGGTAGCGCCCGACGGCACGCGATTCCTGCCGGGCTTTACCGATCTGGTGAAAGACGTCATGTCCAAGGCGCCCGTGCGCCAGGCGCAACTGATCCAGCAAACGGAAGACAGTGTCGATTTTCGCATCGTCGTCGCCGATACGATCGATCAGGACCAGGAACGGGCCGTCGGCGATGCCGTCGCGGCGGTGCTGCGTCCCGGCATGGCGGTCAACATTGTCGTCGTCGACCGGTTTGAACGGCCGAAAAACGGAAAATTCGAAGATGTCGTGTGCAATGTCGAGACCGCGGCCAACATGACGACTCGTATTTCCACGAAAACCGGGAAGAGCGAATAATGGGCGTCGTCCTGTTCGCCAACGAGTTGGGTGCCGGTCTGGGACATATCACCCGAATGCTGCCGATCGCCCGGGCCTTGAAGGCGCATGGGCATGACTCGGTCATCGCGGTCCACGACGTCGCGGCCGTGGCGCCGGCCCTGTCGGACGACGACTTCCCGGTGATCCAGGCGCCGTTTTGGCGTGGCCGGTGTTTTCCGAAGAACCCGACACGGACGTTTGCCTGCCTGCTGGCGGACCGCGGCTTTGCCCGCCGGGATGTGCTTGAACCGCACATGGCCGCATGGCTCGCGCTGATCGATCTGATCAAACCGGATCTGATCGTCGCCGACCACAGCCCGACGGTGTGCGCGGCCATCAACGGGACGATTCCGATCGTCGTTGTTGGCGACGGTTTCACGCTGCCGCCAAGCGATGGCGACGTGTTTCCGCCGCTCAGGGCGGACGTGCCGCCGGTCTTACCGGAACCGGAGGTCCTGCACGTGGTCCGCGACACCCAGAAGGCGCTGGGCATCGAACCGTTCGAGAAGTTGACCCGCATGTACGGTCAGGCCCACCGGTTTCTGGTCAATCTGCCGCATATCGATCCCTACCGGCCACACCGGACCGAGACCGTGCATGGGCCTTTGCAGCCGCCACCCGGGCTGCAACCCATTCCAGAGGACGGCGGGTTTTACGCCTATCTGTTTGCCGGCCATCCATTGGTGGGAAAGCTTCTGCAGGCTTTGGCGCAGGCCCGCGTGCCGGGTCAAATGTTCGTTCACGAAGCGACAGCCGAGCAAAGGGAACAGGTCCGCGGGCTGGGATACACGGTTTACGACGAACCGCAGCCGCTGGAGCAGGTGCTGGGACGGTCCAAGCTGGTCATCCATCACGGTGGCGCCGGGGTTACCACGGCCGCGCTCTCCGTCGGCAGGCCGCAGGTCTTGTTGCCACGGTATTTGGAACAGCGCCTGACCGGCGCCGTCCTGTTCAAGGCCGGCATCGCCGCGTCCTTCCACAAGGACGCCGACCCGGGCCTGGTGGTCGAATCGGTTCAACGCGGACTGGCCGATCCGCTGGTCGGAGAACGCGCC
Organism: Sneathiellales bacterium; assembly: GCA_028277845.1. Taxonomy (GTDB): domain Bacteria; phylum Pseudomonadota; class Alphaproteobacteria; order JANQFL01; family JANQFL01; genus JANQFL01. The sequence goes on along the minus strand of JANQFL010000011.1, from coordinate 167,800 downwards.
CAGGCGATCGCGCAACAGATTGCCGACGCGGGACCATACGACACGCTGTCGAAAGTTGTCGATTGTTGCCTATCGGAACTGAACGCTGCGAATGCTCACGGTCAGCCGGCCGCCACGCCGAGATCCTTGACGCCGTACACCGCCTGACCGGTCACGATGAAATCGACCCGGTCGTCCTGCAGGGCGCGCAGGCACTCTTCCGGCGAATTGATGATCGGCTCCTCGTGGGCGTTGAAACTGGTGTTGACCAGCACGGGCAGTCCGCTCCGGGTGCGAAATCCGCTGAGGATATCGGCATAAAGCGGATTGGTGGCGCGCTCGATAATCTGCGGGCGGGCGGTGCCGTCCACATGCACCACGGCCGGAATGCGCTCACGCCAGTCTTCCTTGACGTTCGTCGTGATCGTCATGAAACGGCAGGCATAGCGGTTGCCGCCATGGACATCGAATACGGCTTCGGCGTCCTCTTCCAGGACATAGGGCGCGAACGGCATGAACTCGGTGCGTTCGAGCCGGTCGTTCAGGGATTGGTTGACATCCCGTTGGGCCGGGCTCGCCAGGATGCTGCGGGCACCCAAGGCACGGGGGCCGTACTCCATGCGGCCTTCATAGATGGCGCCGATTTTGTCCGCGGCGAGCAACGCCGCCGCGGTTTCGCCGGGCGGACCATTGTATCGCTTGACGCCGGTTGCATTGCCGAGAACCTGATCGATCCTGGACGAATAGTCCCGTCCCAGATACACCGAATCGAGCCGCCGGCGATTGTCGAGCCACGTTGCCAGGCCATCCCGTTGCAACAGGAATTCCAGCGCGCCGCCGACGGCCATGCCTTCGTCGCCCATGCCCGGGAAAATAAACGTTTCCCGCACGCCGGTCGTTTCGCAAAGCAGACGGTTCAACCGGACGTTGGCGAACACACCGCCGGCCAAGGCCAGATTGGCGGCGCCGGTGCGCTCGACGAACCGTTTGACCGACTGCAGCAGGACATCTTCCAGCAACTGCTGAATCGACGCGGCGACATTGGCGGGGTCCTGGCCGTCCGCCATGCGAAAGATCTCGCCGCGCATAACGACGTCGGACTCGAAGTCGCTGTGCACTTCGCCGTTGTCGTCAACCTTGAAATGACAGGCCAGATCGTCCAGCAGGGTGGGTTGGCCGTAGGCCGCCAGTCCGGTCAATTTGCCTTCGTGGCGGTTCATGCGGTAGCCCAGCGCCTGCGTGGTATAGCCGTAGGCTAGGCCCAGGCTGTCGACGCGCCGTGGTCGCAACAGCCAGCGGTCGTCCCCGAAAAGGTCGGTGATCCGGCCGTCTTTGAGGTGACGCATGCTGTAGTGCACATTGTCGCCGCCGCCGTCCGCCGTGTAGAGCAGCGCGTCGTCCCAGTCGGTGAAGAACAGGGCCGACAGGGCGTGGGCGAAGTGATGATTGGAAAAGACGAGCTTGGCGTCCGGCCGGAAGCCGTACTCGGCGAGGAATGCATCGGTCCGGAAAATCGATGACGCATCGGCCACCTGGCGGCGGAACAGCTCGCTTTCCATGACCTTCATCTTGCCGCGCCCGATCATCCGGTTGATCCAGTCCTCGAACCGGCGATAGGGCGGCATACGGTAGTGGCGGGCGTGGAACAGCGCCCGTGACGTCACCACGACGTCCACGTCGCGGCGGCGCATCCCGGCAATGTCCAGGGCCTCGTCGATGGCGGGCAGCGGTATGCCCTTGCCGTCCCCCTTCTTCCGGGTCAGGCGCTCCAACTGAACCGCCGAAAGGAGTTCGTAGTCGTCGAATACGGCCGCGGTGCCGTCATGCCCTCCTGTATGTATGCCCAGGATGATCAAGCGCCGAGGTCCTTTCCTTACAGGCGAGCGGTGAATTCGTGGGAAAACGGGGCGGATCGACCCCTGTCCGCAGCTTATGACATCGCCCGGCGGATCGCTCAACCCATTTGTGGTTCAAACGGCGGTCAAGCGTAAGTGTAGGGACAAGCCGGCCCGAACACCCTACGTTTGAGGCAAACGACGGACCTGCAACGCCCGGAGGATGCAATTGAGACAAGACACGTTCCTATCGCTGGCCACCTCGGGCGGGGTTCCCAAACGGGCCCTCAAAGTTGCCCTGATCGTCGGACCGTTGCTGACGGTGATCAACCAGTGGCAAGCCGTCGTTGGCCAAGCGCCCTTGGACTGGACCAAGGTCGCGCTGACATTGCTTGTGCCCTATTGCGTGGCGACGTTGGGCGCCGTCGGCATGCGCCGCAAGTTTCTACGTGACGCAACGTCCCATATTGCACCGACCGCGGGCTTGCATGCGGGCGCCGCGTCGACCACAATGCCGCGCCCCGGCATAGGGGGCACCGTTTCGAAGCAAAATCCAATTTCTGCCGGTATGAGTGACAGTTTTCTCGACTATCTGACGTCCGCCCAGAACCTTCTTGCCAAGACGCGTGAAGCGGACCTGGGGCCGAAAGTCGAAGCCGCCATTACGGCGATGACCACGGCGTTGTCGGCGGGCAAACCCGTTCTGGTTTGCGGCAATGGCGGATCGGCCGCGGATTCTCAGCATATCGCCGGAGAGCTGGTGGCCCGGTTCCTTGTGGAGCGGCCGGGCCTCAAGGTGATCGACCTGTGCTCCAACGTTGCCACCATGACGGCGTGGAGCAACGACTACGACTATCAAACCGTGTTCGCCCGTCAGGTCGAGGCCTATGGGGAACAAGGCGGTGTTTTGGTTGGCATCAGCACGAGCGGAAACTCCGCCAATGTGGTTGCCGCCTGCGATAGGGCCAAAACAGCGGGCATGACGGTGATCGGCCTGACCGGCCAAGGTGGCGGGGACATGAGGGATCGTTGTGACGTCCTATTGGACGTCCCGTCATCATCGACACCACGCATCCAGGAAATACATGTCGTGCTGTATCACTATATCTGCCAGCACGTTGAAGCCCGCTGCGCACAAGCGTCAACGGACTGAATACCGGTCTACTGCGCCGGCGCACGGCGGCGAAATATCACCGAGAGGTTATTGGCCGGCATGTCGACCACCCGGTCCAGGATCAAGCCGTTGATATCGGCGTAGGCGACGACGGTTTCCAAATCCCGTACACCCCACTCCGGGTTACGTTGGCGCAAGGAAAAATCGAAATCCGCATTGCTTTGGGCGGTGTGCCGACCGTTTCGCCGATAGGGGCCATAGAGATAGAGAACCCCGCCCTCCGGCAACAGGCGGCTGGCGCCTTCGATCAATCCCTCGCAGGCCGTCCACGGAGAAATGTGAATCATGTTGATACACACGATGGCCACCAAGCGGTCCGCGACGGCGCCTTCTCCCCAGTCGTTTTCGGTGACGTCCAGACGGATGGGTTTGAGGACACGCGCGTCCTCGGCCCATGCTTCGATGCTGGCAAAATTATCGGTATCCAGGTCGCTGGGCTGCCAAGTCATTTCGGGCAATTGCGGCGTCAGCCAGGCCGCGTGTTCGCCGGTGCCGCTGGCGATTTCCAGGATGGTCCCGGACTGCGGCATGACGCCGCGCAAAACATCGAGTATGGCCGAACGGTTGCGCTCGGTTGACGGCGAATGACGACGATTGTTGCAACTTTGCGAGGACATATTACCTTTAGCCTACGACAGATATTCGTGGGGGTGTCAGGGGTGCGTACAGAATACCCGTATCGCTCGGTTCTTGCCGCCGGTTACTTAGATCATTTGACCGTGCCGGCGCAACCGGTGGTGACGGCATCATGACCATGGATCTGGCGTCGGTCCGGCGCGCGTACCATCGTCATGCCCCCTATTACGACATCGTATTCGGCACCCTGCTCGGCCGTGGCCGGCGGCGGGCCGTCGAATTGGCGAACAATCTCGGCAAGTCCACCTTGCTCGAGGTCGGGGTCGGCACGGGTCTGTCGCTGCCGTTCTATCGCCCGGCCATGCATGTCACCGGTATCGACGTATCCACGCACATGCTCGACCGGGCCCGCAGAAGGGTGATGGACCGGGGCCTCGGCAATGTCGAGGGCCTGTTTGAAATGGATGCCGAGGATCTGGAGTTTTCCGACGATTCCTATCAGGTCGTCGTCGCCATGTTCGTGGCCTCCGTGGTTCCCAATCCGGACCGGCTGGTGGCGGAAATGCAACGGGTGTGTGAGCCCGGCGGAGACATTCTGATCGTCAATCACTTCGCCAAACAGGACGGGCTACGCGGCCTGACGGAACGCCACCTGGCCCGCTGGTCCCGCCATCTCGGCTGGCGGCCGGACTTTTCCCTCGACTTGCTGCTCTCGTCCGGAACCCTTGAAGTGGTCGAGCTGCGCAACACCGATCCCTTCGGCATGTTCACGCTGCTGCATTGCCGCAACGGCAAATAGCCCCGCCGTTACTTGCCCTGGAACCGGGCCTGGCGCCGCTCCGTAAATGAAAGAACGCCCTCGGCGGCATCCGCGCTGGCCATCAATCCCATTTGCGTGGACTTGAACTCGGCGACGGCGGCCGCGGGGCCTTCGCGCACGGACTTGAGGGACGACAGCCGGGTTGCGCGGACCGCCAACGGCGCCTGTTCGGCAATGGATACCGCAAGCGACAAGGCGCGGGACAACTCCATGCCGGGTTCGACGGTTTCCTGGATGAAGCCGCACCGTAGGGCTTCCTCGGCGTCGAACACGTCCCCGGTCAGCAGATGTTTCATGGCGTTGCCCCAACCGGCCCGCTCCACCATGCGCACCGTGGCGCCGCCGGTCGCCATGATGCCCCGTTTGACCTCGAGCTGGGAAAACCGGGTGTCGCTGGCGGCGACAACCATGTCGGCCGCCAGCATCAGTTCGATGCCGATGGTGTAACAATACCCCTTGACCGCGGCGACAACCGGCTTCGACCGGTGGGGCGGGCGCAGATCCAATGGGTCGACCAGATCGTCCGGCCACAGCCGGCCTTTCTCCTTGATCAGCGGCGCGACCTTGTCCAGCTCCAGGCCGGCCGTGAAATGGTCGCCGTGCGCGTGCAATACGCCGCACCAGTGGTCGTCGTTCCGTTCCAGCTCGGTATAGGCCTCCGCCAACTGGTGCAGCATGGTCGGCGAGAACCCGTTCAACTTGGCCGGCCGGTTCAGGCCGATCAGCAACAGATGATCCCGGGATTCCGTCGTGATGGTGCCTTCCGTGTCCATTGTCTGCGTCTCCTGCCGGTTTTGGGCGGTGGTTATTGTGGGCATTGTGGCTTTTCGCGGCCAAGACGCAATCCTTCCCTTACGTCAGTCTTCGAATCGATCCGACAATGGGTTAGAACGATTGACAAACAGCAAGCATCGAATGGGAAGGAACGGACGATGGGACCTTTGGCCGGGGTAAAAGTGATCGAAATCGCGGGCATCGGGCCCGGGCCGTTCTGCGCCATGATGCTGTCCGACATGGGCGCCGAGGTGTTGCGGGTCGACCGGACCGAGGAGTCCGGCCTCGGCGTCAAGACCGATCCACGCACCGACCTGCTTAACCGGGGCCGCCGTTCCGTCGCCCTGAATCTGAAGGACCCGGCCGGTGTCGCGGCATTGTTGCGCCTGGTGGAGCAGGCCGATGCGTTGATCGAGGGCTTCCGGCCCGGCGTGGCGGAGCGGTTGGGCATCGGCCCCGACGATTGCCGCAAGCGCAACGCCAAGCTGGTCTACGGCCGCATGACCGGCTGGGGACAGACCGGGACGCTGGCCCACGCCGCCGGGCACGATATCAATTACATCGCCCTCAGCGGGGCGTTGCACGCCATCGGCCCGCAGGAGGGCAAGCCGTCCGTACCGCTGAACCTGGTGGGCGATTTCGGTGGCGGCGGTGTCTACCTGGCCTTCGGCGTGGTGTGCGCCCTGTTGGAGGCCCGGCAATCCGGCCAGGGACAGGTGGTGGACGCCGCCATGACCGACGGCGCGGCGTCGCTGATGACCATGTTTTACGGCATGAAGGCCGCCGGCCTGTGGCAGGACCGGCGCGGCGTCAATCTGTTGGACGGCGCGGCACCGTTCTATGACGTCTACGAAACGGCCGACGGCAAACACGTCGCCATCGGCTCCATCGAACCGAAGTTCTATGCCGAATTGATGGAGAAATCCGGCCTCAAGGAAGCCGGGCTGGCCCAACAATTCGATATCGGCAACTGGCCGGCCACCAAACAAAGCATCGCCGACGCCTTCAAGACCAAGTCCCGTGACGAATGGTGTGCGGTCATGGAGGGCAGCGACGTGTGCTTTGCCCCCGTTCTGTCATTGGAGGAAGCGCCCGGGCATCCGCACAACGCCGCCCGCGAAACCTTCGTTGAGGTTGACGGCATCGTACAGCCTGCGCCGGCGCCGCGATTCAGCCGCACGGCGCCGGGGATCCAGTCGCCACCGGCGGCGCCCGGCCAGCATACGGACGAGGCCTTGGCCGACTGGGGACTTTCGGCCGATGAGATCACCGCGTTGAAAGGGGCCGGCGCGGCGCGGTGACGGCGGGCGGCCCGGGTTTGGGATCGAGACGGGCCGCCGTGACTTGCAAGCACAGGAGTATCCGATGCAGTGGGAGTTTGTGAAGATCGAGCGCCGCGGCCGGGTCGCGGTGGTCCGGTTCGACCGGGGGGACAAGACCAATGCGCTGTCCGCCCGGCTGATGACCGAGTTGACCCAGGCGGCCGACAGTCTGGCCGACGATACCGAGGTCGGTGCCGTGGTCCTGACCGGGTCGCCGACCGCGTTTACGGCGGGCATGGATCTGCGCGATCCCGGCATGGCGGAAATCGGCCAACTGCCGTTGGCGGAACGGCGCAAACGCCTCGCCGTCGGGCCCAAGCTGTGCGCCGCGTGGGAGCGGGTGGAGGCGGTCACCGTCGCCGCCGTGGAAGGCTTCTGCATCGGTGGCGGTGTCGCGCTGACCGTCGCCTGCGACTGGCGGGTGGTCGCCGAGGACGGCTTCTTTCGCGTGCCCGAGCTGGAACTGGGCATGAACATGAGCTGGAACAGCCTGCCGCGCATCGCCAATCTGGTCGGTCCGGCGCGGGCCAAACAGATCGTCATCCTGTGCGAACGGGTCGGCGCGGAAGAGGCCCTGGCCTGGGGGCTGGCGCAATCGATCGCACCGGCCGGCGGCTCCCTGGACGACGCCCTGGCCCTGGCCGAAAAGGCGGCGGCCATGCCGCCGGTGCCGGTCAAAATGGTCAAACAGGCCGTCAATGCCTACTGCAACGCGTTGGGCCACGCCGCCAGCCATATGGACCTGGACCAGTTCGCCCTGGCGCAAACGTCGGAGGACCATAGGGAGGGCGTGCGGGCGTTCCTGGAGAAGCGGCCGCCCAAGTTCACGGGCGGCTGACTCCATAAGGCCGGATGGCGCCGGATGAGAATCGGGCACGAGCCGGAAATCCGCGCGAAACCAGGCTTCGCCGCCGCCGCAGGGGGATCGGAGCGGGCCAGGCTATTGACCTGAACGCGCCATTGTTGGACCCTGTTTTCAGGCGTCGAAACAGGTCTCACCATGCTGCTTACCCATCCCCGATCCGGCATCCGCGAAACACCGGAAAGTCCGCAACCTCCACCCTCAAAGGCCGTCGAGAAAGGGCTGCGCAACCGGCGCATCTGGGTGCTGTCCGTCGGTGTCGGCGGCACGGTGCTGTGGCTGGCGGCGTGCGCCGCCTACATGCACTTCATCGTCGGCTGGGGCAGCCTCGAACTGCTGCTGCCCCACGAGCTGGGCGGTATCATCGCCGGGGTCACGGCGCCGCTGGCGTTTCTGTGGCTGGCCGCGTCCTACCGGGTGCGCGGCATCGAGCTGCGCCAGACCACCCAGGCGCTGAACCAGACCCTGTCGGAAATGAACTACCCCTCGGCCGAGGCCGAGGCGCGGGTCAGCGCCCTGACGCTGGCCTTGCGGCGCCAGACCCAGGAAGTCCAGGCCGCCACGGAAAACGCGGCGGCCACGGTCGAGAGCCTCGGCGCCGCGCTCAGCGACAAGACCGGTGCCCTGTCGACGGCCAGTTCCGACATCACGTCCCAGGCCGACGAATTCCGGGATATCCTGCAGCGCAAGGCGGATGAATTGTCGACCATATCGAAGGCCGTCGCCCTGCAGTCCCAGGCGGTGACCGAGGCGACCCGCCATCAGGCGGAGGAGCTGAGCACGGCCACCGAACGGGCTGGGCTGCAATCCCGCGACCTGCGCCAGGCCATGCGGCGCCAGGCCGACGATCTGTTGCGCACGGCCGACCGGGCGACGGTGCAGGCGCAGGAAATCGGCGAAGCGCTGGGCCGCTATGCCGACAACATGCGCGACGTGACCGACGATGCCATGCAGCGGGCGGAGACCATGGGCGCCAAGCTGCAGGGGGAGGCACAGACCCTGGCCGTGGCGTCCGAAAACGCCGCCGCCCGGGCCGAGCAGGCGGCCCAGGCGTTCGGCCGCCAGACCGACGACGTCGAGCGCGCCGCCGACATCGCCCTGGACCGGCTGGACCGGGCCGGCGAGGCGATGGAGGACCGGGCCGGCGCGTTGTATGCCGCCTCCGACGACGCGGTCGGGAAAATGGAGGCCGCCGGTGCGGCGTTGCAGGACCAGACGGCGAACATGGTGCACGGCGCCGAGACCCTCGACCAGGCGGCCGACCGGGCCGGCGCGACCATTGCGGAGGTGGGCGAGGCGCTGCGCCATCACGCCCGCGAGGTAACGGAACTGGTCGACAAGGCGGCGGCACAGGCGCGGTCGTTGAACGATGTCTTCTGGCAAAGCGGCCGCGGACTGGAGGCGACGTCGGGCCGGGTCGTGACCCGTTTGTCGGAAGCCGGCGACATCCTGACCCGTCAGTCGACCCTGCTGCACGATGCCGTGGACAAGGCCGGCGCCCAGTCGTCGGCGCTGAGCGAGGCCTTCGCCCAGCAGGCCCGGCTGCTCGGCGATGCCTCGGCGGGCAGCGAGGCCAGCGTCGACAAATTGTCGGAGACGATTTCCCAACAGGCGCAGATGCTGTCGGACCTGGCCGACGACGTGACCAGGACGGCGTCCGGCGTCTCGGCGACCTTGCGCGATACGGTCGCCGTCGTCGAACAGTCGACCGAGCGGGCGGGCCACCAGGCCAGCGACATTCAGGAGCAGTTCGCCACCCAGTCGGCCCGGCTCGAGCAGGCCACCAAGCTGCGGGCGGAGTCGCTCGAGCGCATCCTGGCGGCCAACCGCGCCGCGCTGCAGCAGGTGGGACAGCAGGCCCGGGCGTCCGTCACGGCCCTGTCCGAATCCGCCCGCGACGCCGAGGAGCGCATCGCCAGGACCGGCGATACGGCCAAGGAAAAAGCCGCGGAACTGGGTGTCGCCGGCGGACAGGCCGACAAGATGACGGGCGTTTTGCGCGATACGGCGGAACAGGCCGTGCAGAATCTGCGGACGGTGGACGAGGCGTTCGCGCAGTCGTCCGAGGAACTCAACGTCCTCTCGAAACGCATCAGCGACAATCTCGGCGCGTCCAGGGACGATCTGCGCGGGCATTCGACGGAAATCATCGCCATGGCCGACCGGGCCGCGGCCCGGGCCGCCGCCTTGGGCGAGGCCTTCCGCCAGCACGGCGGCGAACTGGCCACGGTCACCGGCCAGACCGTGGACCAGGCGCGCGGCATGATCGCCACGTTCCAGAAACAGGCCCAGGAACTGGCCGACGTGGCCAATTCGGTGACGGCGCGCACGGCCGAGATCGGCAACGCCTTCCACAGGCAATCCGCCGACATCGGCCGGGCGACGGACGAAGCCTCGGTGCGCATCCACGAATTGCAGGCGTCGTTCCGCGGCCACACCGACCAACTGGTGCAGTCGACCGAGAAGGTCTCCCAGGTCGGCGAGGTGCTGCGCCGCCAGACCGCCGCCATCGCCACCACCTCCGACCGGGTGGCCGCCCGCATGTCGCAGGCCGGCGCGACCGTCGGCACGGCCTCGGAGGCGCTCGCCGATACCGCCGACACGTCCTACAAGCGCACGCAGGAGGCCGCCGATTCCATCGCCGAACGGACCAGGCAGTTCAGCGAAATCGCCGATATCGCCGTACAGGGCATCACCAAGTCGGGCGCCGATCTGCGCGGCCAGGCGCAGGACATCGCGGCGACCATCCTCGACGTGGTCCAGGCCATGTCGGACGCCAACCAGACCAGCCGCGAAGGGGCCGATGCCCTGTCCGAGGCCGCCGAGCGCGCCGTCGCCGGCATGCACGAGGCCGAGCATATGCTGAGCGCGACGACCGAGGGGCTGACGGGAACGTCGGAGTATTCAGAGCAGTTGCTGCGCTCCGTCGCCGAAATCCTGCAGGACCGGGCGGACGATATTTCCACCGTCTCCGAACGGGCCAGCGAGCGCATGCGGGAAACCGGCGAATCGCTCCGTCGCCAGACCGAGAACATGATCGATTCCGCCGATCAGACCGTCTCCCGCGCCCGCCGCATCGGCGCGGCGTTCAAGGAACAGGTCGCCGCCCTCAGCGCCGCGTCACGGGCCGCCGCCAAGCAGGCCGACGACCTGGAGGAGCGCAAGCGCGAGGTGCGCGGCGACACGTTCCTGCACCTCGCCAGCCTGATCACCGAGGGGCTGCACTCGACGGCGCTGGACGTCGACCGCCTGTTGGAGCACGACCTGCCCGACGACACCTGGAAGCGCTACCACGCCGGCGATCACGGCGTCTTCACCCGGCGGCTGCTGAGCGGCGCCGACGCCGGCAAGATCCAGGCCCGGTTCCGCGGCGACCCCGAGTTCCGCGGTTATGTCGAGCGTTATGTGCGGGAGTTCGAACGGCTGTTGAGCCAGGCCAAGGATAACGAGCACGACGACATCCTCAGCGCCGCCTTCCTGACCGCCGATGTCGGCAAGCTTTATGTGTTGCTGGCCCGCGCCCTGGGGCGGGTGTAGCGCCGCTACATCAACTGCTGCAGGGCGCCGAAACGCGGGCGCAGGAACGCCCGGTGATATATCTCTTTGCTGGAGACGAATTTCTCGCCCAGCAGCGGCGTGAAATTGTAATAGACCTCCGCCACGATCAGGCTCTCGCCCGAGCGGATAACGAAACCGGTGGGCAGCGTGGCGTTGTCGCCCTCGGCGCCGAATTCGCTGTTTTTGGACAGGCTGCCGCCGCCATTGCGTTGCCAGAACACCGTCGGCGCGCCGCCGTCGACGGCACCGATCGACGACACGATGACCACGCCGTCGCTGCCGAGTTCGAAAGGCTTGGTCAGAAAGTCGACCGACGTGAACAGGGAACTCAGTTCCGCCGCCGACAAGGTCTCGGCCTGGGCCACCAGATCGGCCATGCTGGCCGACACGCCGTTCAGCTTCTGCTGCAGCAGGACGTAGCGGGAAATTTCGAACCCGCCGATGATCATGGTCACCAGGATGGGCGCGACGAAGGCGAACTCCACCAGTGTGGCGCCGCCGCGGTCCTTGAGAAACCGTTTGAGAAAGGATCTGATCATCATCGCAACCTGAACACGTTTTGCCATTAGGTTTCGGGGAACGGCTCGTTGCGCACAACGATGCTGGCGGACAACGGGATCTTGCCGTTCTCACCGAGGATGTCGGCAAGGTACGGGGTCAACAGGGGCCAATCGTAGTTGACGCGATAAATCACCACGGCACCCGGGCCGCCGACACCGGCGACACCCATATCGGAGTCCCATTCACCGTTGCCGTTGACGTCCTGATAGGATTCGCCGGAGTCGTAGGACCCGTTGGCCGGATTGTCGTCCACATAGGGTTCGGGCTGGCCGATGTCGCTGAAGTTTTCATAAACGAACTGCGTGAACGACACCTGGTCCATGTCGATCAGGCCGGCCGTGTTGTCTTCGAGGATTTCGCGGATCTGTGCTTCGCGGCTCACGCTGCTCGGCGCATAACCGGTGATGCCGAACCGCGCCGCCGTGCGCACGCTGCCTTCCAGCATGGACGTCACGAACAGGATCATGCCCAGTTCCATGATACCCAGAACGGCCAGGATCAGAATGGGTGCAACGAAACCGAACTCCAACAAGGACGTACCCTCGTTGTCGTTCCGCAGTCTTTTCAGGAAGGCGTGCAGCGAACTCATGGCAATCGGTACTCAACTGTTCGTACGTCCGGCCGGAACCGTGTACGGGAATTCGACCTAACCTTACGCGGGTGAGGCTAGAGAGAGATCCTTAAGAAGACGCTAAGCCTTCGGCTCACCTCACAATAAAATTCAATAAAATTTTATGTATTTCGAATAATTTTATTGTTGTCCCAAACAGGAATACTACGAGCAATCGTCTGTTGTTTTAAACGATACAATAAAGGTCAAATGTGACTGGAACGGTTAATCGCCCGTCAACGAATTTTGCTTAGCCTTCGGGTCAACTGTCTTCACAGTCATCCAAGGCTGGCGAGTAATATGAGTAACGGACACGGCTCCTTCATCAAGCGAACTGCCCGCAAGGTCGGTGGATTCATCAACCGATTCGCCCGCGACCGCCGCGGCAGTACCTATCTGTTCCTCGGCATTACCATCATTCCCCTGGTCGGATTCCTGGGTTTGGCCACCGATGTCGCGCGCGGATACTTGGTCAAGTCGCGCTTGCAATATGCGTTGGACGCCGCCGGTCTGGCCGGCGCGCGCGTGTTCTATTCCGATTTCCGCGATGACGACATCCGCATGTATTTCGAGGCGAACTTTCCCGATGACTTCCTCGGGGCGACGGTTGACGGCCCCACCATTACGCCCAGCGAGGACGGCACCAAATTGACCGTGACCGCCAGTGCCACCGTGGGTACGACGTTCATGCAGCTTTTGCAGATCGACACCATGGACGTGGCCTCCGAGACGGAAGTGACCCGTAAGGCGGTTCTGCTCGAAGTCGTCCTGGCCATCGATATGTCGGGTTCCATGAACAATCCGGCCGGCGGCAGCAGCGGCACGTCGCGTATTCAGGCCGCGCGGGAAGCCGCCATCGAACTGGTCAACATTCTGTACGGCGACGACGAAACCAAGGAACTGCTGCGCATCGGCGTCGTTCCGTGGAACGCGAAAGTGAACGTCACGTTGAACGGATCGACGTTCGATCACTCGTCGACAACGACTCAGGTGGTGCCCACCTTCACGCACCCGGTGACGGGCGCGTCGCAAAGCGTCGTCTACTACGCCAACAATTCGCCGGTTCCCTTGCTGGACGCGCCGCAGTCGGATTGGCGTGGTTGCGTCTACCACCAATACGCCGACGACGGCGATGATACCAACGATGCCGATGTTCACTACGGCCCGACCAGTATCGGCTCGTCGCCGCGCAAGGACTGGATGGGCTGGGAACCCGTCAAGAGTGCGGAAGGCGAACCGGTCTCGGGCCGGACCTGGGTCCCCGGATCGGGTTGGTATTACCATCGCTGTTCCATGGCGCCGACGTGGGGCAACAACGAATGTACGCCGTGCCTGTCCCATGGCATCACGCCGCTGCAAAGTACCAAGACCGATATTCTCGACGCCATCAACGAACTGACGTCGCCGACCGGCTACACCAACATTCCGGCCGGTCTGAACTGGGCCTGGCATGTGCTGATGCCCGAGGCACCGTTCACCGAGGCCGATGCCGCGACGTCCGCGACCCGCCGAATGCGCGCCATCGTGCTGCTGACGGACGGTGCCAACACGGGCATGTGGGGCGATTCGTACAAGCAGGTCTTCGGCACCGGAACCGGTAGCCCGCCGCGGGCGCCCATGGATGCCCGCCTGCGTGCCCTGTCCGACAACATCAAGTCCAACGAAGTCACCATCTATACGATTCAGTTCGCCAACAGCGAATCCGTGGTGACCCAATTGCTCAAGGACGTGGCGACCGGCCCGGATTCGCCGTTCTACAACTACGCGCCGGACGCCGATACCCTGAGTCAGGTGTTCAAGGAAGTGGCCAACAATCTCTCCGATCTGCGCCTGTCGCGTTAGAACATGCCGCTCCCGATTGAGAGGGGATCAGTCGGTGGCTGGCTGTGCGCCGGGAACGGTGCACAGCCAGTTGCTTATTCGGTCCCACAACACCGGGCAGCCACGCAAGTGGTCGAAATGTCCGGCCTTGGCCACGTCGAGTTCCTCGGGAGACAGATGCCACCGGTGGACGTCGGCGGCCGGAAACAGCTCGGCAAACCGGTCGACCGCGATCTTGGGACTCAGCCGGAGGTCGTCGGCAAAGGAAATCGACAATAGCGGCAGATCGAGATCGGCGAACAGCGGTATCATGTCTTCGCCACGGCTGTCCCGCCAGCGGCCCGAGATACCCCATCCGGCCCAGTCCAGCACCACCTGGCGCGCGATCGGGCTGCCCCAGCCGATGCGATGGCCGGGCAGGTATCCCATCAATCGGGACAAACCGCTGAATCCGGCAAATACCAGCAAGGATAGCGGCGAAAAATTCCTGTAGTGCACGTGGGAGACGGTGAGGAAAACCAGGCCGTCCACACTTCCGGCGTTGCGCGCCGCATATATGGCGCTGAGATGGCCGCCCAGGCTATGTCCGCCCAAAACGACCCGCCGGCCGGGATGCCGTGCGCGGATCCAGTCCAGGACCGCGGGGATGTCCCTTTCCGCATGTTCGCTGACGCCATAATCGATTCCGCGTTTGGGCGCCGGTTCGCTGATGCCGACGCCCCGAGGATCGGTGACGGCGACGGGATGTCCCTTACCGGCGAGGTGCGCCGCCATGCGCAAATAGATGCCGCCATGGGCCCCCATGGCGGGCAGAAGGATGAGGGCGGGAGCTTCGGCGGTATTTCCGGTCTCGGCGGGTTCAAAACACCGCACCCCCAGGGACCATCCGTCGTCGGTGGTCACATATTCGGGTTCCATGGCCTGAGAAACGCTCATTTTCCTTGCCGTAGGGATTGATATTGCGCCTATCTGTACCGGATGACGTAACGTCAGAGTCAATGACGTGAAGGGTAATGTCTCGTGACCTGCTACAGTTCGAGCTTGCGGGAATACGATGCGTGAGTGGGGGGCAAGATAGTGAGTGGGCTCATCAGGAACCTGGCCGATATCGCGGCGATCGAATCCGTGCCGGTCGAACAGCAACTGGCCGAACGCAACACCTACGATGTTTTTCGTAAAACCGCGGCCACCTATCCGGACAAGCCGGCGATCCGATTTTTGCGTCAGGGCAACGCGACTGAAGATCCCCTGGATATCTCCTACGCCGCGTTGTTCCGCCGTATCACGCAGACGGCGAACCTGTTGCACGACCTGGGCATGCCGGCGGGCGGTACGGTGTCGTACATGCTGCCCAATCTGCCGGAAACCCATTATGTCCTATGGGGCGGGGAAGCCGCCGGCATCGTCAATCCGATCAATCCCCTGCTTTCGCCGGAGCAGATTGCCGAGATCATGCAAGCCGGCGATAGCCGGGTCTTGATCGCCGCCGGGCCGGATATCGATCCGGCGATCTGGCAAAAGGCCTTGGTGGTACGGGACAAGCTGAATTCCGCAATACCGCTGTTGGTGATCGGTGGCGAAGACGATCCCGGCAAAGGCATTCATGACTTCGGCGCCGGGATCGAGGAGCAACCCGGTGACCGTTTGACCGGCGGCCGTGACATCAAGGGCAGCGACATCGCGTCTTACTTCCATACCGGCGGTACGACGGGTACGCCGAAACTCGCGCAGCACACCCATTGGGGCGAAACCGTCAACGCCTGGTCGACGACCGCCGCCCTGCGTTACAACGCGGATGACATCGTCCTCATGGGATTGCCGCTGTTTCATGTGGCGGCGGTGATGATGGCCGGCCTGGCGCCGTTCATGGTGGGCGCGACCACGGTAATGATGAGCCCCAACGGGTACCGCAATCCGTCCGTGGTGCCGGAGTTCTGGAACATTGCCCGGCGCTATGAGGCGACGATGGCGATGGCCGTTCCGACCGTCTATTCGGCCATGTTGGAGCAGGACGATACGGGCGTGACCTACCCGCCCATGCGTTATGCCGTGTGCGGCGCCGCGCCCATGCCGGTGGAGGTGTTCAAGGCGTTCGAGGAGCGCACCGGCATCAAGATCCTGGAAGGCTACGGGGCGACGGAGGCCACCACGGTCATCAGCTTCAATCCGCCCGACGGCGAGCGCAAGGTCGGCTCCGTCGGCATCCGGTTGCCCTATCAGGATATGAAAGCCATCGTGGTCGACGAAAAGGGCAGGCACGTACGGGACTGCGCGGTCGGCGAACAGGGTATCGTCGCCATCAGCGGACCCAACATCTTTCCGGGCTACAAACAGGACAGACACAATACCGGGATTTGGCCCGAGGACGGTTGGTTCAACACCGGCGATCTCGGCCGCATGGATGAAGACGGATATCTCTGGCTGACCGGCCGGGCCAAGGATCTGATCATCCGCGGCGGCCACAACATCGACCCCGAGATGATCGAGAACGCGCTGCACCAGCATCCCGATGTCGCCCTGGCCGCGGCGGTCGGCAAGCCGGACAGCTATGCCGGCGAACTGCCGGTGGTCTACGCCGTGCTGAAACCGGACGCAACGGTATCGGCCCAAGAGCTGCGGGAATTTGCCCGCACACACGTGACCGAACGTCCGGCGGCGCCGGCCGATGTGTTTGTCATCGACGACATGCCGGTGACCGCCGTCGGCAAGATCTTCAAGCCGGCCCTGCGTTACGACGCCGTCGAGCGGGTCTTCCGGGCGGCCGTTGAGGCCGTCGCGCCGGATGGCGTCGCCATGGAAATTACCGCCGGTCCCGACGAAACGCACGGTACGTCGGCCATTGTCACCGTGCGGAGGTGCGCCGATGCCGGCCAGCGCCAGGCGCTGCAAAGTGCCATCGAAAAGGCACTCAACGTCTTCACGATTGCTCACCGGATCGATTGGGCGTGACATTTCGTCCCGGTCCGCCGATCGAATGCGGTGAATGGACAGCCGGACTTGCCAGGAACGGGCTGAATTGGCGATAAAAAGAGAAACGTGTAACGCGAGTCCGGGAGGAAGGTACATTGCGTGATTTGGGTGTGATCGGCAGCCTCGCCGACATCGAGCGGATCGAACAAACGCCGCTGGACGAGCAGTTCGCCGAACGAACAACCTATGACGTCCTATGCAATGCCGCCGCGCGGTCGCCGGACAAAATCGCCATCAATTTCCTGCCGGGCGGTACGGCGGACGAAGATCCGGTAACGGTCAGCTACGCCCAACTGCTTGCCCGGGTCAATCAGACGGCCAATATGCTGCATGACCTGGGTCTGAAACCGGGCCAATCGGTTTCCTACCTGTTGCCCAACCTGCCGCAAACCCATTTTGTCATCTGGGGCGGCGAGGCGGCCGGCATCGTCAATGCCGTCAATCCGCTGCTCACGCCGGCGCAAATCGCCGACATCATGATCGCGGCCAACAGCAAGATCCTGGTGGCATTGGGGCCCAGTCCGCACACCGATATTTGGGAAAAGGCCCAGGCGGTGCGGAAGCTGGTACCCGGCATCGAAGCGGTCCTGCAGGTCGGCGGTGCGGCCGACGGCAGCGACGGCATCCATGATTTCGACAGCCTGGTCGCCAAGTACCCGGCCGACCGGCTGACCAGCGGCCGGGAGATCGCTCCGGATGATATCGCCGCCTATTTTCACACGGGCGGCACCACCGGTGCACCCAAACTGGCGCAGCACACCCATTTCGGCGAAGTCTACGAGGCCTGGGCGATCAGTGCGATGGCCAAGATGGGCGGCGACGACTGCCTGTTGCTCGGCCTGCCCCTGTTCCACGTCAATGCCGTCGTGGTCACCGGCCTGGCGCCATTCATGGCCGGCGCCTCGACCGTCATTCTCAGCCCGGCGGGGTATCGCAATCCGGCGGTGATCAACAATTTCTGGAAAATCGTCGACCGCTACCGAGCCACGTTCTTCAGCGCCGTGCCAACGATCTATTCGGCCTTGCTGAACGTGCCCATGGACGGC
The DNA here is from genome assembly GCA_028277845.1 of Sneathiellales bacterium. GTDB lineage: Bacteria > Pseudomonadota > Alphaproteobacteria > JANQFL01 > JANQFL01 > JANQFL01. The sequence goes on along the minus strand of JANQFL010000011.1, from coordinate 149,892 downwards.
GCTGACGTCAGTTCGCTGCGCTACGCCATTTGCGGCGCAGCGCCCATGCCGGTGGAAGTGTTCAAGGCGTTCCAAGACCGAACCGGCATCAAGATCATGGAGGGCTACGGCCTCACCGAAGGCACCACCGCCAGTTCCCTCAACCCGCCCGACGGTGAGCAGCGGATCGGCTCCATCGGCGTGCGTTTCCCCTATCAGCCCATGAAAGCGGTCAAGGTGGACGGCAACGGCACGTATGCGGGCGACTGCCAGACCGACGAGCAGGGCGTCGTCGCCATCAGCGGACCCAACGTCTTTCCCGGCTACAAGCAGGACCAGTTCAACGACGGCATCTGGGTCGAGGACGGCTGGTTCAATACCGGCGACCTGGGACGCCAGGACGCGGACGGTTATTTCTGGCTGACCGGCCGGGCCAAGGACCTGATCATCCGGGGCGGCCACAATATCGATCCCGCCATGATCGAGGAAACCCTGCATCAGCACCCCGATGTGGATCTTGCCGCCGCCGTCGGCATGCCGGACTCCTACGCCGGTGAAATCCCGATCGCCTATGTGGCCTTGAAGCCCGGTGCCACCGCCGACGCGGCCAGCTTGTGCGACTATGCCAAGGAGAACGTCTTCGAGCGTCCGGCGGCGCCCGCCGAAGTGATCGTCATCGACGAAATGCCCGTTACGGCCGTCGGCAAGATCTTCAAACCGACCTTGCGGTACGACGCGACACGGCGCGTGTATGAGGCAGCGTTGCAATCTGTCCGCGACCGGGGCGTCGACATTTCCGTGACCGTCGCCGCCGACGATACCCTCGGCACCCTTGCGACCGTTTCGGTTTCCGTCGTCGCGGGCGCCGAAAAGAGCCCACTGGAAGAGGAAATCACGCGGATCCTTGGTGCATTTGCCGTGCCGCACAGGATTCTGTGGGCCGGCTAGCCGGTTGTTATGCCGTACCGCTATATTGCAGGGCGGTACATCCGTCCCCATGTACTTAAGTAGGGCGTTTTGAACACGCAGGGGCACCAACGCTCCGGGGCGGCAAAAGGGAGTTAGGATCAGTCGTGAAAACCCTCATTCTGGCCATGATCGGCGTAACCGGCATTGCCGTGTCGGCGGCGGCGTATGACGACTCCGACGTCAAGAAACTCCTGGACACCAAGAAGTGCGAGGATTGCGATCTGGTCAAGGCGGGCCTGAAATATACCGACCTGACAGGCGCCCACCTGGTGGATTCGAAACTCCGTGATGCCGATTTGAAGGAAGCCAAGCTGATCGGCGCCAACCTGAAAGGCGCCGATTTGCGCCGGGCCAACCTGGAACGGGCGGATTTCACCAAAGCCGATCTCTACGGCGCCAAGATGAGCGGCGCCGACATGGAAAAGGCGGTGTTCACCGATGCGGATCTCAGCCGCACCGACCTGCGCAATTCGGATATGGAGAAGGTGGTTCTCATCCGTGCCCGCGTGCATGAGGCCGATTTGCGCGATACGGACATCAAACGCGCAGATCTGCGCGGCGTCGACCTGACCGGCACGGATTTGCGCGGTTCCAACTTGGAGCGATCCAATCTGCAGGATTCCGTCCTGCGGGACGTCAAGCTCAACAAAGCCGATTTGGACCGGATAGACCTCAGCCGGTCCGATCTGCGCGACGCCGACCTGCGCGAGGCCAAGATGAAGCGGGCCAATCTGTCGGAGACCAATTTCGATGGCGCCGACCTGACCGACGCCAGCCTGCGGCTGGCCAATTTACGCGGCGCCGACCTGAGCGGCGCCGAGGGCCTGAGCGCGGAACAGCTCGAAGACGCCTGCGGCGACGGCGACACCCGGTTGCCGGACGGTCTTTCTGTCCCGGCCTGCAAACAGTAGATCTAAAGAGGAACTGCTCTAAACGTCCTCGGTTTTCGGCAAGCCGACCCGCACCAGCAGGCCACCACCCTCCCGGTCACGCAGCGTGATGTCGCCGCCATGACGGCGGATGATCGACCGGGCTACCGCCAGGCCCAGTCCCGTGCCGCCCGTGGCCCGGTTGCGCGATCCCTCGATGCGGTAAAACGGCGTAAAGACCCGTTCGTGCAATTCCTCGGCGATGCCAGGGCCCCGGTCGCCGATGGTGATGACGACTTCGGTTTCCGTGTCCTCCATCTTCACGGCGGCTTCCTCGCCGTATTTCACCGCATTGTTGATCAGATTGAACAGGGCGCGGCGCACGGCCACGGGTTGACAGCGGTAGGTGACCCGGGCGCCGTCCTCGAACGTCGTCTTGGCGCCGGCGTCGGCCAGATCGTCGCAGATGCTTTGCAGCATGGACGTCAGATCGACTTTGCTGCGGACCTCCATACCGGCGTCTTCCCGGGCGAAAGACAGGGTCTCGTCCAGCATGGTCTGCATTTCGTCCAAATCGGCGATGGCCTTGCGCTGCTGCTCCTCGTCCTCGATGAACTCGGCGCGCAGGCGCAGCCGGGTCAGGGCGGTGCGCAGGTCATGGGAAATGGCGGCCAGCATGAGGGTGCGGTCGTCGACGAAGCGGCGGATGCGCTGCTGCATGCGGTTGAAGGCGCGCGTGGCCTTTTTCAGTTCGCCCGAGCCTTTCTCCTCCATGGGATGAGCGTGCACATCGACGCCGAGCCGGTCGGCGGCTTCGGCGAACTGTTTCAGCGGTTTGGTGACCCGGCGCGCCGCCCACATGGCAAAGACCAGAATGAACAGGCCGGATACGATGACCCAGAAACCGATGCGCCCGGCCCAGCGCAGTGAAGTGCGGTCCGACGACACGGTGAAATTGATCCAGCCGCCGTCGATCCGCTGCACCGAAATGGCGGCCTTGCTGCGGCTCGGCAACAGGTCCGGCTGGGCATAACGCTTCAGATACCGTTCGCGCAGGGGTCTCGGCCAGCCGCCCCATTTGCGCCGCTCGCGGCGCTCGCGCCAGGTCAGGTCGTCGTCATCGTCGTCATCGTATTCATGGTCATCGTCATCATCGTGAAAGTCTCTGAGAAACGAGATGAGGACTTTGCGGCCGCCGAGCGCTTCGAGGCCCTGCTCCACCATCGCGGCCAGGTGGTCCTGATCCCTGCGCCGGCCGGGTGCGCCGGGCGCCAGCGGCCGTTGCGACAGGGTGACCCAAAGCGTCGGACTGTTGACGGCGTCGATCAGGATCTGGCGCCGGTTGGGTGGCGTGGTTTCCATCAACCGTACGATGGTGCCGATCCGCTTGACCACCGAATGGGTCAGGATCAGTTCCGTCGCCAGGGCGCGTTCGCGCACATAGTAGATAATGCTGAACGCCTGGGCCGCGAACAGGAAAATCAGGATCACAAGCGTGATCCGCGTCGCCATGCCGCTCGGCCAGAACCGTCTCATAGCTTCATCACCTGTGGCGTGAAAATATAGCCGCCGCTGCGCACCGTCTTGATCAGGCGGGGCTCTTTCGGGTCCTCCTCGATCTTGCGCCGCAGCCGGCTGAGCTGAACGTCGATGCTGCGGTCGTACGGTGTACCGGTGCGGCCCTTGGTCAGGTCGAGCAGCCGGTCGCGACTGAGTACCCGTTGCGGGTTCTGGGCGAAGGCCGCCAACAGGTCGAACTCGCCGGCGGTCAGGCTGAGGACCACGTCGTCCGCCGTGCGCAATTCGCGCTGGCCGAGATCCAGTTTCCAGTTTTCGAATTGCAGGCAATCGCCGCCCACGTCCATCGGCCGGGGGCGCTGTTCCGTGCGGCGCAGCACGGCCTTGATGCGAGCCAGCAGCTCGCGCGGATTGAACGGCTTGGGCAGGTAATCGTCGGCGCCCATCTCCAGGCCGATGATGCGGTCGGTGTCCTCGCCCAGCGCCGTCAGCATGATGATGGGCTGGTCGGAAGAGGCGCGCACCTTGCGGCAAAGCGTCAGGCCGTCCTCGCCGGGCATCATCACGTCGAGCACGATCAGGTCGAAGCGGTCGTTGTCCAGTGCCCGCATCATCGCCACGCCGTCGGCAGCGGCCGACACCGCGTAGCCGTGCTTCTGCAGGAACTTGGCCAGCAGGTCACGGATTTCGCGGTCGTCGTCGACGATCAGCAGTTTGACGGGGTTGGATCCTGGGGTGCTCATGACGGGATTATATGCGTGTCATTTCCAAGCAATGCCAGTTGTTTCGTAACAGAGTGTTTCAGCGCCCGGGCCTGAAACACAGTGTTACAAAAATCCCAAGCGGCTGAAATCGAAGGGAAAAAGGCGGTTCCTATCATTTCAGTGTGCAAGGGAGCCTTCCTTGCTTCAAGTCAACCAAGGAGACACGTCAATGAACCGTACGCGCTTTCTCATGCTGTCCTCGGCCTCGGTGATCGGTCTGACCGTGGCGTTCACGGCCCCGCAAGCCGCCCAGACCCTGTTCCCGGCGCAGGACCGCAACGCCCAGGTCCAAACCGTCGACTACGACGATAAGGACCACCGTTGGGGCGGCTGGCGGCATCGCCGCGGCCACAAGATGATCTGCAGCGACTTCCGCGATGAGAAGGTCGACAAGGTGGTGGAATTCGTCGAAAGCTTCGTCGACTTCACGCCGCCGCAGAGCGCCGCCTGGCAGAAACTGACCGAGGCCGTGCGCTCGGGCAGCGACCGCATCGGCGAGGCCTGCAAGGACGATTCGTTCAAGAACCGCCCGGTCACATCGGCCGAGAAACTCGACATGGCCGAGAAGCTGCTGACCATCGGCCTCGACATCATCAGGCAGGTCCGGCCGGCCTATGACGAGTTCTATACCTCGCTGGACGACCGGCAGAAGAAAGCCATCGACAGCATGTTTCGCCGCTACCGGCGGATCTAATCGGTAAGTCCCGGATGAGGCCGGTCGGGCTTCATCCGGGATTTCGCCCGACATCGTTCATGTGAAGGAGGCTCGGCCATGGCACGGCGGAAATCGGAACGATACGACACAGTCAGCATCGTCGTTCATTGGGTTCTGGCTGTCCTCATCATCGGCCTGCTGATCGGCGGGCACGCCCTGGAAGACGTGCCCGCCCGGGTGAAGGCCGAAGAAGCCGTTATGCATGCCGGCTTGGGCATCCTGGTGTTCGCACTGATGCTGTTCCGCATTGTCTGGCGTTTCCTGCACCCGGTGGCGCCGTCGCCCGAGTTGACGACATGGGAGCGGCGCCTGTCCAAGACGGTACAGGGCTTGCTCTACTTCTTCCTGCTGCTGCAGCCGGTCGTGGGTGTCGGCCTGGCGTTGACGGCGGGCTACGACGTGGAGCCGTTCGGCCTGTTCAATCTGTCGCTGCTGGGTTTGCCGGACCCGATCGCCTACTTCGCCTTGGCGCAGTTGCACGGCTTCGGCTTCGCTGCCATCGCCCTGCTGACCATCGTGCACATCCTGGCGGCGCTGCGGCACCGCTTCATCAAGAAGAACGGCGTGCTCAGGCGCATGCTGCCGGACCGCAAGTCGCGGATGGATACGGCCGCCGCCTAGAGTGTTTCCACACAGCGGTGCGTCCAGTTCGGGGCGGTCCAAACGGGCCGCCCCGTTCGTTTGCGCGGCCCGCGCTTGACAGATTTGGACAGTTGTCCTAAATAGATTGCTAGGACATTTGTCCAAATCAAATTCGGCAAGGAAAACAAGGCATGCGCGACGCAACGACCCGCGACAGGATTGTCGAAGCCGCCGACGACCTGTTCTACCGGCGGGGATTCGATCACACGTCGTTCGCCGACATCGCCGGCGTGGTGCGGATCTCGCGCGGCAACTTCTATTACCACTTCAAGACCAAGGACGAGATCCTCGATGCCGTGATCGACGCGCGGCTGGCGGAGCGCCGGACCATGCTGGCGCGGTGGGAGGTCGCGGGCGAAACGCCGGCGGCACGCATCCGCTGCTTCATCGACATTCTGATCGTCAACCAGGCGAAAATCGAACGCTACGGCTGCCCGATCGGCACGCTCAGCACCGAACTGGCGAAACTGAACCATGCCGCGCAAGGGGAGGCCAACAGCCTGTTCACCCTGTTCCGCACATGGCTGCGCCGGCAATTCGCGCTGCTGGGCCGTGAGGGAGATGCGGATGACCTTGCCATGCATCTGCTTGTCCGCAGCCAGGGCGTTGCGACGCTGTTCAACGCCTTTCGCGACGAAGCCTTCGTGAAACGGGAGGTGGACGCGATGTATGCGTGGGTGGATGCCTGTGCGCGAGACGCGGCCCCGACGACACACTGACAGACTGCAGGAGATCAACACAGATGTTTATCGTTTTGCTCAAATTCGCCGGCAACCGGGACCAGGCCGGGCAGTTCATGGAGGGCCACAAGGTCTGGCTGCAGCGCGGCTTCGACGACGGGGTCTTCGTGCTGGCCGGCAGCCTGCAACCCAATCTGGGCGGCGGTATCGTGGCCCACAACACGTCGTTGCCGGACCTGCAGAGCAGGGTGGCCGAGGACCCGTTCGTCGCCGAACGCGTCGTCGACGCGGAAATTATCGAGATGGCGCCGGCGCGGGCGGACGAGCGGCTGAATTTCCTGCTCGCCTAGGCGGCCTGTTCGGCCTTGCGTTCCGCCCGTTTGCGTTCGTGCGGGTCGAGGTGGCGCTTGCGCAGCCGGATGCTCTCCGGCGTCACTTCGACCAGTTCGTCATCCTGGATGTAGGCGATGGCGTCTTCGAGCGTCATCTTGCGCGGCGGCGTCAGGCGCACGGCGTCGTCCTTGCCGGCGGCGCGGATGTTGGTCAACTGCTTGGCCTTGAGCGGATTGACGATCAGGTCGGCGCCGCGGCTGTGCTCGCCGATGATCATGCCTTCATAGACCTTGTTGCCCGGATCGACGAACAGCGGGCCCCGTTCCTCCAGGTTCCACAGGGCATAGGCGACGGCGTCGCCGTTGACCATGGAGATCAGCACGCCGTTGCGGCGGCCGGCGATGGCGCCCTTGTACGGCGCGTAGCCGTGAAACACCTGGTGCATGATGCCGGTGCCGCGGGTATCGGTGAGAAACTCGCCGTGATAGCCGATCAGGCCGCGGGCCGGGATGAGGAACGTCAGCCGGGTCTTGCCGCCGCCCGAGGGCCGCATGTCGGTCATCTCCGCCTTGCGCACGCCCAGCTTCTCGACGACCACGCCGGTGTAGGCATCGTCCACGTCGACCTGCACTTCCTCGATGGGTTCGAGGCGTTGGCCGCTGTCGGGGTCGGTCTTGTACAGCACGCGCGGCCGGCTGATGGACATCTCGAAGCCCTCGCGGCGCATGGTCTCGATCAGCACGCCGAGCTGCAGTTCGCCGCGGCCGGCGATCTCGAAGGCGTCCCGGTCGGCGGTGTCGGAGATGCGGATCGAGACGTTGCTTTCCGCTTCGCGCATCAGCCGGGCGCGGATGACCCGGCTGGTCACCTTGTCGCCCTCGGTGCCGGCGAGGGGGGAATTGTTGATTGACAGCGTCATGGCCAGGGTCGGCGGATCGACCGGCGTGGCGGTCAGGGCCCGGGTCACGTCGGGGCTGCACAGGGTGTCGGCGACGGTGGCGGTCTCCAGGCCGGCCAGGGCGACGATGTCCCCGGCCTCGGCCTCCTCGACGCCGACCCTTTCGAGGCCGCGGAAGCCCAGCAGCTTGGAAATGCGGGCCTGCTCGATGCGGTTGCCGTCCACGTGCAGGGCCTGAACGGTGTCGTTGGCGCGGATGCGGCCGGCATGAATGCGCCCGGTCAGCACGCGGCCGAGATAGGGGTCCGAATCCAGCAGGGTGACCAGCATGCTGAACGGCGCGTCCGCGTCGACCTCGGGCGGTTGCACGTGGCCGACGATCCGCTCGAACAGCGGCGCCATGCCGTCGCGGGGCTCGTCCAGGTCGGCCACCGCCCAGCCTTCCTTGGCGGAGGCGTACAGAATGGGGAAGTCGAGCTGCTCTTCGTTGGCGTCGAGGGCGACCAGCAGGTCGAAGACTTCCTCATGCACCTCGTCGCAGCGGGCGTCGGGCTTGTCGGCCTTGTTGACCACGACGATGGGATTGAGACCGGCGGCCAGGGCCTTGGCCGTGACGAACTTGGTCTGCGGCATGGGGCCTTCGGAGGCGTCGACCAGCACCAGCACGCCGTCGACCATCTCCAGCACCCGCTCCACCTCGCCGCCGAAATCGGCGTGGCCGGGCGTGTCGACGATGTTGATGCGGGTGCCGTTCCATTCCAGCGACGTGCACTTGGCCAGGATGGTGATGCCCCGTTCCCGTTCCAGGTCGTTGGAATCCATGGCCCGTTCGGCGACCCGCTGGTTGCTGCGGAAGGTGCCGCTCTGGTGCAGCAGCGAATCCACCAGGGTGGTCTTGCCGTGGTCGACATGGGCGATAATGGCGACGTTGCGGATGTCCAAGTCGGCTCTCCGATGGGCTGGAACGGTGTCTTCCTGAAATGCGCCGGGGCGGCGGGCATTGCCAAACCTGGGCCTGCCGGGCTCCTGGGCCGGTGCGCCGCCGAAATAGCAGACTGTGGGCGCCGTGGCAAGCCATCGGCGTTTTAGGCCCATTTGGTTAAGATTTTGCCGGATCAGGGGCCGAAGGCGCGGTGTTCGGCGCTTTCCTGGGCCTCCTGCATAAGCCACTGGCGGAAGGCGGCCACTTTCGGCCGATCCTCGCAGTTTTTCGGGCAGACAAAGTAATAGGCCTTGTCGCGCGTGAATTTGAGGTCGAACGGACGCACCAGGCGCCCGGCGGCCATTTCACCGGCGGCCAGGGCGCTGCGGCCGAGCGCCACGCCCTGGCCATCGACGGCGGCTTGCAGGAGCAGCGAAGAATCGTTGAAGAACGGGCCGCGGGTGGCGTCGACGCTGGTGACGCCGGCGGTGCGCAGCCAGTCCCGCCAATCGGGGCAGGTGGCGTCCATCTGGTCGTGCAGCAATGTCCTGTATTGCAGGTCTTCGGGCGTGCGCAGCGGGTGTTCCCCGCCCAGCAATTCCGGGCTGCACACCGGGAAAACCTCCTCGTGCAGGATTTGCTCGACGAACAGGTCATTGCTGTAGTCGCCGTTGCCGAAGCGGATGGCGAGGTCGACGTTTTCCCGGCTGAAATCGGTCAAATGCTCGGTCGCGGAGACCCGCACGTCGATATCCGGATGTAACTGCCGGAAGCGCCACAGCCGGGGCACCAGCCAGCGCGCGGCGAAGGAGGGCAGCACGCTGACGTTGAGGGCGCCGGACGCATCGCCGGCCATGATGCGGTCGGTGGCCGTCGCGATGCGGTCCAGGGCGTCGCGCAGGTCGGGCAAATAGGCCTGCCCTTCATCGGTCAGCAGGAGCTTGCGGTTGAGGCGGCGGAACAGCCGCGTCCCCAGCCGTTCCTCCAGGGCCTTGATCTGGTGGCTGACGGCGGACTGGGTGACGTTCAGCTCATCCGCCGCCGAAGTGAAGCTCATGTGACGGGCGGCGGCTTCGAAAGCCCGGACACCATTCAGCGGAGGTAGGCGACGCGCCAATTTTTGCCTTTCACATTAGAAAAACTAATTACGAGGATGAGAAAGCATCGTTTGTAGCGATTCCGAGTTTCACCTATATTCTTCATATAAACAAGACGTTAATCGAAATTAACGTTTTGTTCCGCAGAAATGTCCCACTTTTGTTCTTATGAGGTATATAGCCATGACGACATTGGTTTCGCAAAACCGGCCGGTTACCTCAGGGGACGCCCGGTTCGCCTCCGGGCGGCACAACGCCCTTGAGATCGTGAAAAACGCCGCAACGCGGATGTTCGACGCTCTTCTGGTCTGGCAGGCCCGGGCAAACGAACGCCGCCACCTGGCGGAAATGGATCCACGCATTCTGGCCGATATCGGCCTCAACCGCGCGGATGCCTTGAAAGAGGCGTCCAAGCCGTTCTGGCGGGTGTGACACCGGCCAGAGCCTTCTCTGTAGACTAAGCCCTTCGCCGGACCATTTGCGCCCCCCGCACGGTCCGGCGAAGGGTTTTCTTTTACCGGCTAGTCCGTGCAGATGGCCTTCAAGGCCTGCCACTGGCCGCCCGACAACGCCGGGTTGCCGTCCTCGATCTGCTCTTTAGCGCTTCGAATCCGTTCTTCCGTCGGCGGGTGGGTCGAAAAAATGCCCAGGGCGGCCGCCGTGTCGCCGTGCGCCTCCTTCAGCCGCTGGAAAAACCGCGTCATGCCGTGGGTACGCAGTCCGGCGGCCCGCAAGATCTCCAGGCCGCGCTTGTCGGCGGCCCTCTCGGCCTCCCGGCTGTAGCCGGTGTTGATGAGATTGTGCCCGAAACCGGCGAGCGTATCGCCCCCGCCGCCGAGCATCGCGTTGATCACGATCTGCGTACCCATGGCGCGGACCATGGCTTCGGTCACGTGATGCTCTTCGACGTGCGCGATTTCGTGGGCCAGAACGGCAGCCACTTCGTCGGGGTGTTCCGCCGAGTCGATCAGCCCGCGAAACACGACGATGTGTCCGCCGGACGCGGCGAAAGCATTGATCATGTCGATGTTCAGGACCCTGACCCGATAGGCGAACGGGCTATCCGCCGCACGGGCGAGCGTGCGGGTCAAGCCGTTGATGACGGCCTGGCCCGCCGCATTGGTGCAGTACCCGGCCCCGTCGTGCAGCCGGCCGAACAGGGATGCCAGGCCTTCCGCCGTCTGCTCGCCCATGCGCGCTTCCCAACTTTCGGGAATCACGCGGGCGGCCAATGGCGGCATCCAGACCAAGGCGGCATAAAACAAACCCGCGGCAACGATCAGGGCCGCGAAGGACGCGGCGATACCACGGCCGATCGGATGACTTTTTTTCACCCGGGGCATGACGGCGTAAAGCGCCTTCAAGAAGGCCGCGGTCTCGAACTCCACCGTCAGGCGCGCATCTTCGTCGTCGGACACGGTGAGCCGGACCGGGCCGCGTTTGTGACGGCCGTCGATCAGGACGATGGCATCGTAGGGCCAGGTCGCCAGGCCCGAGCGATTTCCGCCGTCATTTTCGGCCGGGTAGACGGAAAGTCCGTCAGGGCCCAGCCGAACCGCAACGATCTGAACCGACGCGGATCGCCCGTCCGAGTAGCGCGCCGCGAAAACCGTCACGCTAGAAGCCGCTCAGATCGAAGGAATCGGCCAGGCCCTCGCCCCGCCGGGGCGCCGGCTGCGCACTTTGTTGGATGGTGACGAAATCCTGGGCGACGGCGACATGGATGCTTTCGGTGGCGGCGCGGATGAGTGGTTCGAGATAAAACACCATCGCGAATATGGACAGCGAGAGGACATAGAGTACGAACGATCCGGCAAGCGCCGCCTGTGCGATCGGTGTCATGCTCAGCACAACAGGCAAAAGCAACAGGGCCGGGTCCGCATCCGGCGGTACGGCGCCGGATTGCTTGAGCTCCTGGAAGACCGGGAAGACGTAGACACCGATGGCCGCGCCGAGTGGTGCGGCGGCGATCACCACCAATATGCCGTAGCCGAGAAATATCCGGAACAACCGGCCGCCCTTCAGGCGGGAGCTGAACGTCAACTGGTCGAGTTTGGTGTTGCGGGCCAGATAGCGGAACTTCCTGGCGCTGTACCAGACATAGGTCAGGCCGAAGGTCGGGAGCAGGAACAGCCAGTACCAGATGTACTTCCTGAACAATTCCCATGCCGCGTAATTCGTCTCGAACTGCTGGTCGCCGAACCAGGTATTGTTCATGGCGTAGCGTTGTAATCGCACCGTGGCGAGCGGCGCGGCTAGGCCCAGCGTCAAAATGTTCAAGAAGAAAAAACCCAGCCAGCGAAAGGCATATCCGATGGACGATCCGGTCTGCGCGGCGCGGATGCCGCGCCAGGCTGTCCGTGAAAGGCGGTAACGGCGGGCACGATAGGTGGCAAAGCCGATCAGAAAATACGTGATCACGGCCAGCGCGGCCAATGACGCAAAGCCGTACAGTTCGCCGTACGGGATCAGGATGAAGAACTGGACCGCGTAGAACGCGGCGCCGAGCACAAAGATAACCGGGAGGGTCATCAGGAAGCCGAGGAACAACTCGAGGCCGCGGCCGGTGTATTCGAACCGGTCGCCGAGAAAGCCGATATTGCCCCAGAAGTAGATGCGGAACCGTGTCCGCGCCCAAAACCGGTACAGGCCGAGTGTCAGGATGGTCAGCAGCAGATTGACGATCGCGAGAATCGCCAGCCTGCCTTTGTGGCCGTGGTAGGACAGGCGTGCCTCGTCCGGCTCGACCACCCGTGTGGTGGCCGGCCTCTCTGCCGGCTGCGGCTCCGCGACCATGGTTTCACTGGCCATTCCCGATTCCCCCGGAGATTGTGTCCGGCGGGATCGTATAGCGCGGTAGGCTTTGGGTCAAAGATGCATGCCGCCGTCGATGATCATCGCCTGGCCGGTGACGAAGGCCGAGTCGTCGCCGGCCAGGTAGACGGCCAGCTCGGCGATTTCCTCGGCCTTGGCCAACCGTCCCATGGGCTGACGGGCAATGAAATCCTTGCGGGCCTGGACGGGGTCGGGCAGGGCGTCGATACGGTCCTGCAGCGATGGCGTATCGACCGTGCCCGGGCACAAGGCGTTGCAGCGGATACCGCGTCCGATGTAATCGGCGGCGATGGATTTGGTGAGGCCGATCACGGCCGCTTTGCTGGCGCCGTAGGCGCAGCGGTTGACCACGCCCATCTCCGAACCGGCGATCGAGGCCATGTTGATGATCGAACCGCCGCCGGCCTCCAGCATGGCCGGCAGGAACGCCCGCGCCACCATGTACATGCCCCGGGCGTTGAGGGCGAACGAGGCGTCCCAGGCGTCCGGATCCGTCTCCAACAGGGCACCGTGGTGGACCCAACCGGCGCAGTTGAACAGGACATCCACGGCACCGGCCCGGTCGGCGGCCGCTTGCACGGCGGTATCGTCGGTCACATCCAGTGACTCGACCGTCAATCCGCCCGTACCGGCAAGGTCGGCCAGCTTGTCGCTGGTGCGGTCGGTGGCGATGACCCGCGCGCCCTCACGCAGAAAGGCCAGGACGGATGCGCGGCCGATCCCTTGGCCGGCCGCCGTGATGAACGCCGTCTTTCCCTCCAGTCTTGCAGTCATGGCTTCAGGTCATCCTCGATGTAGGCGTTGACGATGTCGTCGAAACTTCGGTCGGCGGCAAAGCCGAGCCGCTCGGCCCGCGCCGACCGGGAGGCGCGTGGCCAGCCGTCGACGATGCGCTGGATGTCCGGATCCGGCTCAAAGGTAATTTTGCCGAGCGGTCGTCCGGATCCCAGCCGCATTACCGTATCCGTCATTTCCCGCGCCGTGACCCGCGGGCCCGTCAGCAGCACCGAGCGGCTTGCGCCGAGCGCGCCGGTGTCGATCCCGGCGGCGTGGATCAACGCATCGACGGCTGTGCGGGGGCTCATGCAGGCCATGGGTGATTCGGGCCGCACCGGACAGGTGACATCGACACCATTGAGCGGCTCACGCACAATGGAGCTGACCCAGGTCGATGCCGCCTTGTTGGGCTTGCCGGGGCGCACCGTGACGGTCGGCAAACGAACCGTGACGCCGTCGACAAATCCCTTGCGGCTGAAGTCGCTGAGCATCAGCTCGCCGGCCGCTTTCTGGCTGCCGTAGGACGTTGTCGGCGTGAGCGGTGTTTCGTCGATCACCGTCTCCGGCAGATCTCCGCCGTAGACGGCAATGGAACTGGCGAAGACGAGCCGCGGCACGGATCCCGCCGTCCGGCATTGGTCCAGGACGTTGCGCGTACCGCCCCAATTGATGCGCATGCCCAGGTCGAAATCAGCCTCGGCCTGGGCGCTGACGACGGCGGCAAGATGAAAGACACATCCCGTATCGGCATCGATCAGGTTGGCGACATCCCCATGATCGCCGATATCTCCAATGATGGATTTGGCTCGGGAATCGTTCCAGTCCGCCGCCACCCGGTCGAACAACACGATCGAGGAAATCTCGCGCTTTTGTCCCGCAATGTCGATCGATCCCCGGTCCAGCAGCCTTGCGGTCAGCTTCCTGCCGAGAAACCCGGCGCCGCCGGTAATAACGATTTTCATGCTTTGATCCGTCCAATGGTTTTCGGGTCGGTGAGTTCCCTGATCGCGTCCTTGGCAATCCAACGGGCCGGTTTGCTGTCCCGTTCGGCGATGCGTTCGGCGCAGGCCAGGGCTTGCGGGTGCAGTCGTAGGTTGCGTTTGCCGATTTGCCGCAGTGCCCAGTTAACGGCCTTCTTGACGAAATTCCGGGGATCGTCGGATGCCTGCGCGATCAGCGGAAACAGCGCGACGAATTGGGCGTCGTCAGCGCCTTTGTCTGCAACGGCCAGGCGGGCCATCAAGGCATAACCCGCGCGCTTGACGAATTCCTCCTCGCGTCCGGCCCAATCGAGCGCCTTTTTCCAGCGCAACGCCGTGTCTTCGAACAGGTTCATCAGCACCTGGTCACACAAATCCCACGAATCGAACGTCGCGGCCCAGGCTTCCATCTGTTCCTCGCCGACCTTGTCGGGTTCACCCACCATGCTCGCCAGGATCCGGGCTTCGTGGAAGCCGGTTTCCCACAGTGCGAGGGATAGGGCCTGATCGCGACCCAGCCGTTTGGCGATGCGCCGTTGTTCCGGAATGATCACACCGAACGCTTTGTCGACATTAATGCCATACCGCGCCATTCCCGCGAGGCGGTCGGGCCGGCCCAGTCCGCGCAGTTCGTCGAGGACCGCGTCGACGGTGTCCGCGATCGTGTTGTGCTCGTATGTTTTTTCGGTCATATCTGTTCGGCAATGAAGCGGTTCGGGAATCCCAGGCCGCGAAGTTCTTCCCGCCAGGCAATATACCTCTCCAATTCGGCCGCGGCATCATGCCCTTGCGTCCGGGCGGCGAGGGCCCGCGCGAGACGTCGCGGTTCCTGGCCGAAATCCGACGCAGATCGGTGCGTGCCCGGGATTCCGATTTGTCGTCCCACAACCGGTTCGCCAAGTGGTTCCGGGTCCGGGTTTTGTCCGGATGCAGGGCCAAAAGAGCCGACATGGCGCGGTCCTTTTTCGACGTCAGGGCGATGGTGCGGCCGTTGTCGCCGGTCAACTGAATTCCGCCCAAAAGGTTCGATCTGAACGAGCTCATCGCGTTCCCATAAATCAGGCGATGTCAGTTTAGCAATGTGCAATCGGTGGCCGAAGCCAGCCGGCGAACTTTTTCACGGCACGGCAAAGACACAATGTCGTCACGCCTTTGTCACGCGACGGGTTTGCCAAGGCCACTATTCTGACGCCCAGATCCATCTGGGGCCGCGGCGGCAAGACGACCTGCCGTGGGACGACGCGTGATGTTGAAGAACGTCAGCTTGCTGTTTTTTACGATTGCCGTCGGAACCGCGTTCGGTGCGGTGGCCGTTCATTGGTTCGGCATTTAGGCCGGATCAGATCGTGCGACCGGTATCCTTCCAATAGGGTTCCCGGAGTTCGTTTTTCTTGACCTTCCCGACAGGAGTCTTCGGCAGGCTTTCGACAAAGACGATTTTCCTCGGCCGCTTTTGCCGAGAAATCTGCGTCGCCGAGAATTCAATCAAGTCGTGTTCATCGATCGCCGTGTCGTCCGCCAGGACCACGTGGGCGGCGGGTACTTCACCCAGCCGTTCATCGGGAATGCCGAATACGGCGCATTCCAGAACGGACGGATGCTCGCATACCGCGTTCTCCACCTCTTGCGGGTAAACGTTTTCACCGCCGACGATGATGATGTCCTTGGACCGGTCGACGATGGTCAAAAAGCCATCGTCATCCAGCTTGCCGATGTCGCCCGTCCACAACCAGCCGTCCGCACCGCGCAAAACGGTTTTCGTCAGTTCCGGATTGTCGTCGTATCCGAGCATGATATGCGGACTGCGCGTGACGACCTCGCCGGTTTCGCCGATGGGAAGCTTGCGGCCTTCAATGTCGAAAATCGCCAGTTCCACGCCCGGCATGGGCCGGCCGACCGTGTGCAGTTTGTCGGGAAACCAATGCCGGCGCAGCGCGGTCAATGGCCCGGCTTCGGACTGTCCGTAATTGTCGACGAACTCTGTTTGCGGTAAAGCGGCGGTGAGGCGGTCGAGCAGGTCCGGCGTCATGGGCGCGCCGCCGTGGATGGCCCGGCGTAGCGTCCCGAGCTTGCCGAGATCGATACCCTCGCGGGAAATCAGGTCGTTCAATTGGGTCGGAACCGTGGTGATGGCGGTAATGCCGTGGCGGTCCGCCAGGTCGGCGAATTCGTGCGGATTCCAGGACTGCATGAATACCATGGTCGCGCCGGCCAACACGGCCGGCTGGAACCAGACGAACAGGGCCGCGATGTGGAACATGGGCGTGACGATGCCGGTGACGTCGTTTTCCTGCAGACCATAGGCTTCAACGGCACTGGCCGCGCTGAGCGCCCGTGAACGGTGACTGACCACCACGCCCTTCGGAATTCCCGTGGTGCCGCCCGTCAAGGTCATGCAGAAAGCGCTGGCGGGGTCGATGGCGACGCCGGGTGGCGAATCACTTTGATCGTCGAAAAAGCTGTCGAACGTCGTACCGGCCTTTTCCGGTAGTGCCGGTATTTCCGGCAGGGTCCACACTTTGCGCAAACCGGGCAGGGGCGTATCGATCCCGTTGAACAATGCCATGAAATCGGGATGCACGAAGAGCGCATCGATCTTCGCGCGCGTCAAAACGCCCGCAAGCTCTTTCGCGGTGTACCGGGTGGACAATGTGACCAGCAATGTGCCGGCCCGCGCAGAGCCGAAGTAAACCTGGGCGAACTCGATCGTGTTGGGAGACAAAAGTCCGATCCGGCTTCCAGGCCCGAAACCGGCGGACAACAAACCGTTGGCGACACGATTTGCGGCCAGATCCAAGGCGCCGTAAGTCATCTGCCTGTCGCCGTCGTGAATGGCGGTCTTGCCGGGCAGCCGGCGTGCGGTCTGAGCGAGAATTTCGCCAGTTAACTGAATGGTTTGGCCCATAACCCCGATCTCGGCGCGGCGTTGCGATTCGCCGTCGTTCCGGCGGTATATTGTTTGGATGCCAAACAATTATCAAGGTCAATTCGATGCATGATGGAGATGATTTGCATTTTGCAAATCGATTTGCAGCGATTTGCGAATCTTTCGCCTGTTGGGGAGGGCGGAATCGTCCAAATCACCCGATTTTATGTAGAGGCAAACTGGCATGGTGTTTGCACGTCTAAAGTGTGTCCCTCTCGCTGGACCTTGCCGGTGCTCCCCGATCCCCCCTTGTGCCGGTTTCCTTTCGGCGTGAGGGACACCTTCATTTTCAAGCACGGTCGGACACGGCGCGGCCGCGGTGATGCGCGACGCCGGCCGGCACATGTCGGGCGGCGTGGAAGCCGTATTCGACAACTTCCGCAACGTCCGCCCGGGGTTTTCGGGTATTAACCATAAATAATTGAAATTAAACAAAAAAATACGCTGTTCCCATTTCGGAATTGTGTTAAAAATCCGTTAACACGTTGGTCGGGAAAGCAACCCGGCAACGGACGACGCGTTTGTACAGGGTATACGGGGTGGTGTTATGAACGTCTTGATCGTGGAAGACAGCCGGACGTGCCGCAAACTCTTCCGGGATTTGCTGGATGCCTACGGCATCGAGACCCGGTCCACGAGCTCAGGCGTGCAGGCCATGCAGATGATCAAGGACGAGCGTCCCGATCTCATCCTGATGGACATGGATTTGCCCGATACCTCCGGCATCGCGCTGACCCGTTGGGTCAAGACGGAAGACGAACTGGCCGCCGTGCCGATTATCGTCATCACCGCGGCGGACACGGCGGAAAGCGAACGCCTGGCCCGTGCCGCCGGCTGCGACGACTACATGGCCAAGCCGATCTCGTTGGTGCCGTTCATCACGACCGTCAAGAAATACGTCCAGCCGGTCTATCACGCCTGAGCCGGCGCACCGCCCGGCGGTCCTTCAGCCCCAAAGATCCCGTGGCGCCATATGCATGGTGCTGCGGTCGTAGGCAATGCCCGGCCGGCGTTCCTTACCCAGAATGAGCGGGCCGTCCAGGTCGACGAATTCCGCCAGGCTGCCGATCAGCATGGCGGGCGCCATGGCCAGGGACGTGCCGACCATGCAGCCGACCATGATCCGGAATCCCAGGTTTTTTGCCTCCCGCGCCATGGCCAGTGCCTCGGTCAGGCCGCCGGTCTTGTCCAGCTTGATGTTCACCACGTCGTAGCGGTCTTTCAATTCGGCGAGCCCTTGTCTGTGATGGCTCGATTCGTCGGCGCAGATCGGCACGGCATGGGCGATGCGGGCCAGCGCCGCGTCCTTCCCGGCCGGCAGGGGCTGTTCGATCAACGCGACGCCCAGGTCGGCCATGGCGGCGATGTTCTGTTCCAGGACCTCCACCGGCCAGGACTCGTTGGCGTCGACGATGAGCGCGGATTGCGGCGCCGCCGAGCGGATCGCCCGCAGCCGGTCGATGTCCTTGCGGCCGCCCAGCTTGATTTTCAGCAACGGCCGGTCCGCATTGGATTTGGCCGATTCGTACATCTTTTCCGGCGTGTCCAGGCTGAGTGTGTAGGCCGTGGTCAAGTGCGCCGGCGGCTCCAGGCCGGCCAACTGCCAAGCGGTCCGGCCGGACAGTTTGGCGTCCAGGTCCCAAAGCGCGCAATCGACGGCATTGCGGGCCGCCCCGGCCGGCATCAGGGACTGGACGGCCGCGCGTTCGGCGCCTTGCTCCAGTTGCGCACGGCAGGCCTCGATCTGCGCCACGACCGACTCCAGGCTCTCGCCATAGCGGGCGTACGGCACGCATTCGCCCCAGCCCGTGGCCGCGCCCTGCCGTAGCGTCACCGTCACCACGTCGGCCTTGGTCTTGGTGCCGCGGGAAATGGTGAACGCGGTTTCGAGCGGCCAGGACTCGGTGTCGACCGACAGGGAGCGTGCGGTCATGGAAGCGCGTCCACGATGCGGGAGATCCCCGTGGCGACGGGGTCGGCGCAGGGCAGGGCGAGTTTGTCCTCCAGGTCGGCGAGATAGGCCGTGCGCTCCGCGTCGGTCAGCGCCTTGGTATTGACGGCGATGCCGATACAGGTGGCGTCCGGGTTGGTCAGCCGCGCCGCGGCCTCGTTGGCGGCGATGCATTCGCCGATGTCGGGCAACGGCTGATGGGTCAGTCCGCGCATGTGGGTGCGGGTCGGTTCGTGGCACATGACCAGGGCATCGGCCTGGGCGCCGTGCAGCAGACCCATGCTGACGCCGGCGAACGCCGGATGGTAGAGGGAACCCTGGCCTTCGATGATGTCCCAATGATCCGCATCGTTTTCCGGCGACAGCCACTCGACGGCGCCGGAGATGAAATCGGCGACGACGGCGTCGACGGACACGCCGTCGCCGGCGATGAAAATGCCGGTCTGGCCGGTGGCCCGAAAGTCCGCTTTCGAACCCCTGTCGCGCAGTTCCTTTTCGATCGCCAGGGCGGTGTACATCTTACCGACGGAACAGTCGGTGCCGACGGTCAGCAGGCGTTTGCCGCCGCGCTTGCGGCCGGTGCCGGTGGCGAACGCGCGGGTCGGGTGCCGCACGTCGAACAGCCGGCGGCCGTGGCGTTCGGCCAGGTCGGCGACCTCGGCGATGTCGGCCAGCTTCATGTGCAGGCCGCTGGCGATGTCCATGTCGGCTTCCAGCGCGCCGCGCAGGGTATCGATCCAGGTGTCGGGCAGAAACCCGCCGGCGTTGGCCACCCCGGCAATCAGCGTTTTGACGCCTTTGTCCCGGGCTTCCTCCAGGGTCAGGTCCGGAATGCCGAGATCCGCCTTGCAGCCCGGCAGCCGCAATTGCCCGACGCACCAGTCGGGCCGCCAGTCGACGATGCCCTGCGCCGTTTTGGCCGCCAGTTGGTCGGGCGCGTCGCCCAGGAACATGAGATAGGGATGGTCCATGATCTGCCCCGTTGTCTGAAACTGTTATTCCGCGCCGGCCGTCATCGCGGCGAATGCCTCGGTCAGGCGTTTCAGCTCCGCATTGGCCGCCTGGCTGAAGTTTTCGCCCGTCCAGGCCCGGTGGTTACCCTCGGCGTATCCCAGGGCGTTCTGATGGTAGATGAACGCGTTGAAGCGGTTCTTGACCCAGCCATTGTCGGTCCGCTTGACCTTGCCCGGCATGCCCATGACGACGGAGTTGTCGGGAACGACGGTGTTTTCCGGCAGGAAGGCGCCGCCGGCCACGGTGCAGTTGTCGCCGATCACGCAGCCGTCCATGATGGTCGCGTTGATACCGATCAGGCAATTGTCGCCGATGGTGGCGCCATGAATGGTGCAGTGATGGGTGATGGAGCAATAGGCGCCGATGCGCGTCGGCGTCGACGACCCGACGTGGATCATGACGAAATCCTGGATATTGGTGCATGCCCCGATTTCGATCTCGTGAAATTCGGCGCGCAGAACGGCGTAGGGCCACAGGGACGCATCCTTGTGGATGGTCGCCTTGCCGTAGATACGCACGGTGTCGTGGATGAACGCGGGCTCGTTGAGCGTGACGTCGGGACCGAATTCCATCGCCTCGTGGACTCCCTGAAGCCGGACGGTGAAGGTGGCCTGCCGGCCTGTGGATCAAAGACGCCGCGGTCCGGAAACGAGCCGCGGCGAGCGGCGATTATACCCTCCCTGATTGATGAGTTCCAAGGTGGTATACACAATGGTACCATCGAAACCCGGTAATTGAATTCGCGCAGGCAGATCGACCATGAGCCATACCGTCCTCATTTCCGTCCTGGGATCCGACAAGGTCGGCCTTGTCGCGGCGCTGACCGGCCGGCTTTACGACATGGGCGCCAATCTGGGGGACACCAGTTTCGCCGTCCTGGGCACCGGGTTCGAGTTCACGTCGGTGGTCGAACTGCCGTCGGACGTCACGGCGGACCATGCGGCGGCGGACCTGGCCGCCGTGCCCTTGCTCAACGGTGCCGACATCACGGTGCGCGAGTTTCACCACCAGACCACGCACGACGACAGCGGCCGTGTCACCCACCGCATTCGCGTCGAGGGCGGCGATCAGCCGGGCCTGGTGGCGCGGCTGAGCGAAGTGTTCATCGAATTCGGCGCCAACATCGTCCGCATGAACTCCGAGAAGGTCCCGGGGTCCCACGGCGACCGCTACGTCACCATCTACAATGTCTCGATCCCCGACGGCGCGGTGAACAAATGCCTCGCCACCGTCGACAATACGGCGCAGCAGATGCAGATGGGGTGCGACTGGGTGTCCGTCTAGCTGACGACCGCCGACCCGTTATTCGAGTTCGTCAAACAGCCTGTCCAGGGACTTGTTGCCGGCGTCCGCCCGGCCCTTCGCCAGTTGCAGGGCGCGGTTCTGGTAGTAGGCGCCGCGGGTCGCCGCATAGTAGTCGACGGAACTGGATTTCAGCTCGTCCAGCGGATCGAGCAGTTCCTCGCGCTTGACCAGCAGGCCGCCGCCGATCAGGGCGAGACGGATTTCCTCCTCGTTCCACAGGGCGTAGGTCAGGGGGTCGAGGAAAACATCGCCGACCCGGCCCACCGTGTCGCGCAGGTTGGACGGGCCCAGGATGGGCAGCACGATATAGGGCCCCGGACCGACGCCGTAGCTGTGCAGGGTTTGCCCGAAGTCCGCGTGATGCGCCTCCAGACCGAACGACGTTGCCGGGTCGAACAGGCCGAGCACGCCGATGGTGCTGTTGACGGCGAACCGGCCCACGGCCGTGCCCGCATCCTTCAGATCGAGCTGCAAGGTGTCGTTGACCGCCACCAGCGGCTCGTTGAGGTTGGAGAAGAAACGGCGCATGGAATTGCGGATCGGCGCCGGGGCGAAGCTGTAGAGCTTGGCCAACGGCCGGAACAGGACCGTATCCAGCACGTCGTTGAAGGCGAAGATCGCCCGGTTCATGGGCTCGAGCGGGTCGACCATGACATCGGGTTCGATCGCTTCGACCGCGGACGTCGCCGTGTCCGGGTCCACGCGGGCAAGGCGCACCGGACCGGTCTGGCCGGGATAGGCCGGCGCGGTGGCGGTGCTGCCGTAATCCACGTCGTAGCTGTGGCGCGGGCGCACCAACGGGATGCGGCCGGGCCCGACGGCCGGAGCGCTTCCCAGCATGGTGGCCGGCCGGTTATAGGCGCCGGCCATGTACGCCGGAATGCCGAAGCCGGCGGGTTGCCGCGGCGATATGGCGGACAGCGGCGGCGAGGCCGGCGCGGACGGGGCCGCCGACGGCCGGCCGTAGGACGGGATCGTGCGCCGTGGCGGCTGGGCGTACCAGTCCGGATAGGCGCCGGAGGCCGTCCGGGGCGGGGCCGGCGGCGGCACGGCAGCGGTCGCCGGCGACGCCGCGCCGGTGATGCCCAGTGCGGGAAAGGCCGTTGCCGCCGAATATGTCACGTATTGCCGGGTCTCCGGAGCGACACGGCCGGCATAGTCGACGATGGTTCTGGCCAGGTCGGGCCGGCGTTCGATCAGTTCGACCACCGTGGACGCCATCTGGGCGTCGGCGCGGGACCGCGACTGGCGCTGGTACCGGCCGTATAGCGGGCGGTTGTTCAGACTGTTGGCGACGCGGGTTTCGAGACTGTGGCCGTGCCGCACATAGGCGGCCGCGGCGTCCAGTGCGGCGCGGAAATTGTCCGGCAGGGCCTGCTGCGCGGCCGGCTGGCCGCCTGCGAAGGCGATACCCGCCAGCAAGGCGAAGGCGGCCAGGACCGTCCGCGCGGCTGCTGCAAACCGTGTCGGCACACGCACCTGGTCCGGGTCATGCCGGTACTTCAACGGATCCCCCTCATATCCTGGAGCACTTGCAGTTTAGCCGCGAGATGGTTCACGATTTTCTAACGAAATGCGGATGTTTTTCTCCGATTCAGTTGGCCGGTTTCGGCATCCAGTGATCGGCCAGGGACCGGGCCTTGCGCACCTGTTCCGCGGGCATGCGCATCAGAAGCGGTTTTCTGTTCTCGATGGCGGCTTCGTGGCCCTGACGGGCCGCCAGAAGGATCCATTTCAGCGCCTCGACATCGTTCTGTTCGATGCCGAGGCCGCGGGCGTAACGGGTGCCGATGTGGTTCTGCGCCTTGGCGTAGCCTTGCTCCGCCGATTTCAGAAACCATTGTGCGGCGGCGGCGGGATCGGCGTCCACGCCGCGGCCGTCCCGGTAGACCTTGCCGAGATTGTACTGAGCGCGCATGTCGCCCTGATTGGCGGCGGCCAGGAACAGTTTTGCCGCCTCGTCTTCGTTCTTTTCGGTGCCCAGTCCGGCCTCGTACATCTTGCCCAGGGCATACTGGGACTTGGCCAGGCCGAGGCCCGCCGCCTGCCGCAGCAGCGCGACGGCGGTGGCGTAATCCCGATCCGTTCCGCCGCTGAAAATATGATGATTGGCCAGGTTGTGCAGCGCTGCGGTGTGCTGTCTGTCCGCCGCCTTGCGCCACCATTCGAGCGCCTTGCCGCGGTCCGCGTCGACGCCTTTTCCCTCGGCGAACAAGACACCGAGATTGAATTGCGCGCGCGCATCGCCGGCGCCGGCGGCCGACATCCATTGCTCGTGGGCAACCGCGAAATCGCCTCTCTGGTACGCTTGCCAACCTGTTTCGAAATCGGCATGGGCAGAGACGGAACCCATGACGCAGGCGATCACGATCGCAAACGCCGCGCTTGTCCGGCGCCGCGCTGCGCGGGTCGTGCCGCGCGGGTTTTCCGGCATGCGTCGTAATGTCATGTCTGTGTTTCCGATGCTCATTGCAGTGACGCCGTCGCGGACAGTTCGTCGGCCCGGGCGCGCAAGGCGATGATCAGGCCGTCCACGCCCCTTTGAGAGATGACCGAGGCGAACTCCTGGCGCTGGGTCAGCGCCATGCTGATCCCTTCCACCATGATATCCACGATCTTCGGCGCGCCGTTGATCGTTCGCACCCGCCATCCGGCCACCAGCGGCGGCCCCGATGGCCGCGAGATCTTGGTTTGCACCAGGACGTCCCTTTTGCCGGCCGGTCTCGTTCCCGTGACCGCAAGGGTCTCGCCGGCGTACCCGCCGAGCCGTTTGGAATAGGTTTTCAGAATGTAGACGGAGAACAGCGAGGTGTAGTCGCTGCGTTGGACGGGGGTTGCCCGGCGCCAGTGGCGTCCCATGGCGAACCGCCCGATCAGATCAAGCGCGAAACCCTCGGCCAGCAGCCGCCGGAACGTCTGTTCGCGCGCCGACATCGACAGGTTCCGTTGCCGCAATGTCGCGATAGCGCGGTCGCCGAGGTTTTGAATGAACCGCGCCGCGTCGCCCGGGTTGGGCCGTTCCGCGTGCGCCGCGGTGGTAGACAGGATCAGGACGACCGCAAACGCGGCCAAGCAATGCAAGACGTTCCGACGAAGAATAAAAGAAGCCATCACTGAGAATTCGCTCGATATCCGGGAAGGCACATTGAAATGACTGTCGAACTATCTGCCTATGGTTCCATGAAGCCGACAGTGTTGCAACTTTGAACCGTTGCCGAAGCCGATAACGGAACGCTCGAACGCCTGCACCGGCCGTCGCGGTGAAAAGTGAGTCCTACGGATTTCGGCCGCGGTAAACCCGGCTGTTCGATTCAAACAACATTTTGCGGTGCCAAGTAAACGAACATACTTTGGATAGTTGATGTGAGTAATTCTGTGGATAACTTGTTTGTTGTTTGTGCGATTTGAGTAATTTTATGCACAATTTTTTTGCCATTTCTAAAATTTTATTGTTGCAGATAAAAGAAAATATAAGCGATACTTTTCCTGCACGCGATAGCGTCGAAGGTTTAGGGGACATTATCCGGTAGTTCTTCTTTGAAGAACCTTCGAATAACTAACCTGATCTTCGGTCGATTACTTGAGAGGTCGCGCTTCGAAAGTAATCGACGGGGACGGCAAGTTCCCCTTCCGGTGGGGCGATTTGCGAATTCCCGGGCCGGTTTCGGCTGGTCTGGAGATTTGGAAAGCGTTCCGCGTAGCCGGAAACGATTGATTGGATCGTGGCGCCTTCGGGCGCCAAGTGAAGAGAGATCGGGGCTGGTTACCGTTTCGGCCGGGAATCCGACATGGCTACCCTTCGGGGCGGACATGACGGTGGACCGATCGGGACGAAGGAGGTTCCGCGGTTTTCAGAATGCCCTTTCGGGGGCGTTCCGAAGCCAAAGGAAATCCGCGGAAGGTGGTGGCCGTGACAGCCACAAGGCCGGCGTCAGCCGGGTGCGTGGGTGCCACAGCCGCCAGACCTTGAAGGCCTTGCCGCAAGGACATGGACCGGTACGGGTGGGTTTGCCCGTCTGTGCCGGAATGTGAACTGGCGGCGGGTTCTGCAGGTAGGCTGTCCTTTTCGGGCGGAACCTTCGGGGGACGGTCGTAAGGGGGAGGTTACCGGCTGGCTCCGGCCCTGAAGCCGCGCATTTCGATCCCGGAATGCAGGTCTCGGGAAAGGGGTCAGGGCAGATCGGAAGAAATATCGGTTCGGTTTCTTGTGCGGAAGAAAACGGGCATAACGGTAGATCGGACGAAGCCTTTTTGGTTGGAGCATGTTGGTCAGGTGGGTTTTCTTCACGGGAAACGCGCCAGGCCAATAAAAAGCCGCCCAGCCACGCGTCGCGCGCGACTGGGGCTTGACCGGCTCCTGGGGCGTCAGGAGTATCTCTCCGAGATACGAAGCATAGGGCCCGACCTATGCTCCTGACGTCCCTTTATTTTGCCCAATTCCTATCAGATCATTTTGACCACGACAACTAAATTTTGTTGCTCGTAACGCTATTGCCTCAACATATTGCCGGACTTGGCAAATATAGTGTGGCTTATTGTCTGTCGTTCAGTTCGCTTGGGCCACGGACTGATTCTCGGAATCCTCCAGTCCCCATGGCGATTCGTTGAGCCAGGCGGCGAAATCCGGGGCACTCAACGGCCGGCTCATATAGAAGCCCTGGCTGATTTCGCATCCCAGGTCAGCCAAGGCATCCCAGGTTTCCTGGTCTTCGACACCCTCGGCAACCACCTGCAGTCCGAGATTATGGGCCAGTTCGATCAGGGTTTTGACGATGACCATATCGTCGTTTACCCGGGTCATGTTGAAAACATACGACTTGTCGACTTTCAGCTCTGCGATCGCCAGTTTGCGGATATAGGCCAGGGAGGAATATCCGCTGCCGAAGTCGTCGATCGAGATCTTCACGCCCAAGGCGTTCAGGCGGCTGACGGTTTCGGCCGCGCGCACGGCATCTGAGACGATGGCGCTTTCCGTGATTTCCAACATCAGCTGATCGGCCGGTACACGCCAGCGGGACAATGCGCTGCGTACGGTATCGGGAAATGCGGTGTTGTGCAGTGTCAGTGGCGAGAGGTTGACGGAGATCCGGATATCCGTTCCCATCTCGTGCCATTGCCGCCACTGCTTCAGCGCGGCATCGAGCACCCAGTTGGTCAACGATTCGATACTGCCGGTTTGCTCGGCCAACGGAATGAAAACGTCGGGCGGCACCATGCCATGTTCGGGATGGTGCCAGCGCAGCAGAGCTTCGGCGCCGCAGACATGGCCGTTGTCCATGGCGACGGCCGGCTGGTAATAAAGTTCCAGCTGATCGTTTTCGACCGCCTGGCGCAGGTCGTGCGCCATGGTCAATTGATCCTGGGTTTCCGCATTTTCGTCTCCGGCGTAAACGACAAAGCCGTTGGCGTTGCGTTTCGCCGTGCGCATGGCGATTTCAGCGCTGCGCAGAAGCGATTCGGCATCGTGGCCGTGATTTGGATAAAGCGCGATTCCGATACTGCAGCCGACCAGGAACTGATGGTCATCGACCAGAAACGGCTCCTGCATCGAACCCAGGAGTTTGCCGGCCGCCTTGACCGCCCCGGTGGGCGCGGCGCCGGTCTGCAGCAGGACCGCGAATTCGTCATCGCCCAGGCGGGCGACCATGTCGGAGGCCCGGAACGTACCGCGCAGGCGTCCAGCTACTTCCTCCAACAGCATGTCGCCGACCTTATGACCCAGCGATTCGTTCACCTCGCGAAAGCGATTCAGATCCATCAGCAACAGTGCCATCTGCTTGCGTTCGCGGGCGGCGACCGTGATGGCCTGATCCAGATTGTCAAAGTAGTGTGACCGGCTTCCCAGTTTGGTCAGCGCATCGTAGATGCTTTCCTGGGACAGCCGCCGTTTGGCGTCCCGGGCTTGCTCTTCGGCCTGATGGTACCGGCATGCGTTCAACACACAGGCCCGGACGCGCTCGGATGTAATTTCGTCGTATGAGATGCAGTCGGCCGCACTGCCGACTTCCACATATTTCATCAGATTCCTGGCGGACGGCGCCACCAGGATCACCGGAGTCCGTTGCATGCCGTCTGCCGCGCGCCGAAGGATTTGTTCTACGTCGAACCCAGGAAGGGACGTATCGAAAATGGCGCAGTCGACCGGATGGTTGCGTATCGTGTCGAATGCACGGCTGGCCAGGTCGTGGACCTCCACATCGAATGTGGTCCGCGAATCGGCATTCTCCGGGGACGCCAGAACGCCAGATATGGTTGGCGGGGCCGGCGGGCCGGGCTGCGCGATCAAAACGCGCAGTGTCGTATGTCCGGTGCGGTCATGAAACTCCGCGCCCATTGCGGCGGGGGGAGAATTCAGATTGCGGCCGCGGTCACCCATCATGTTTCAGCCCCAAGAAAATCCACTCTACTTCGGTCGGGTGACTGGGATACCTCCGACCGCGCCTCACCGGTGTTTCGGGACGCACAACGGCCGGTCTGGCCGTGGCGCCACGTCCGTTATTGCGGAGGCATTAACCGCTTATAAAGACAGCGAGTAAACAAGCGATTAATCGCCTGCACTCCGCCGCGGGTTTGCTGGGAAAAAGCGAATGCTGAACGGAAAAAAAGGTTAAGCGATCGAACGGGTTTCACCCCCGGCCGCAACCCAGCCGAGAATGCCGTCCTTGAGCTGTGCAACTTCGGGAACGCCGGCATCCAGCAGTACCCGTCCGGCCTTGGCCGACCGGCTGCCGACAAGGCAGTGCAGGACAGGGATCTTGCCGCGCCAGTCATCCGGGAGGTTCGCGGCGGCAAATGACGACAACGGCATCAGTGTCGCGCCGGGAATGTGCTCTTCCTCGTATTCCTCGTGCTCGCGAACATCGATCAGAACAGCGCGATCCGCGCGCAGCCAAGCCTTCAGCGTTTCGGCATCGATTTCTTCAACGAGGTCGATGTCTTCACGCGTGTTCTCTGTCGTAATCGGCTGCGGGTTCATGATTCGGGTAATCGCGTTTTGTGGTGTCCATCAAATATCTAACACGAAATATCAGATATTCAAGATTTATATCATAATAAAAGTGTAAAAATAAAATAACACACAAAATATATGTTTAAATAATCGTATGCTGCGAAACATTCGATGCATTTGAGTCAAAAATGAATCATTTGTTGCAGCAAGCGGTTGATAAGCTAAACTGTGGGCAATCGAAAGCTGCGACCGCGCCGACAAGGCGCGTCGCGGACGGTCAAAAAAGAGGGGGAAACCCTTTGTTTTGGGAGGTCTGTTGCCGGTAATGCCGGATTTGGAATCCGTCACGCGCCGACTGGAGGAAGCGTTTCCGAAGCTGAGTCCGCAGTTGCAGCTTGCGGCCCGGTACATTCTTGACGCGCCGGACGACGTGGCACTGCAGTCCATGCGCGGGCTTGCGGCGCGGGCCGGTGTGCATCCGTCGACGATGTCGCGACTCGCGCGTGAAGTGCGGTTCGCCGACTATCAGTCGTTTAAGGAGCCGTTTCGGCAGTCTTTGAAAAGCCGGCGGTCGAGTTATGCCTCGCGCGCCCGGAGACTGCAGATGCGCGGTGTCGATAGCGAAACGGGCGCCCTGTTTTCGGAAATCAATCAGGCGTCGTTGGACAATATTCGGCAGAGTTTCTCGGCCACCACGCCGGCCGAACTCGAATCCGTTGCGGCGCTGTTCGCCTCCGCGCGCCAGATATTTATCGTCGGCATGCGCAAATGCTTCCCCGTGGCCTATTACTTCCACTACGCCTGCCGAATGTTCGGTACGCGAACCGTGCTGGTCGAGGGGCGCAGCGGAGCCGGTCCCGATGAATTGCGTGGCATGTCCACCGAAGACGCCATGCTGGTCATCGGTTTCGACCCCTATACGTGGGAGACGGTTCAGTCGTCGCGCCTGGCCGTGGCCGCGGGTGCGCCCATCGTCGCGGTCACGGACAGCAAGGTTTCTCCGCTGGCGGACGATGCCGACCACGTGTTCGTGGTTGCGAACGCCAGTCCGTCGTTTTTCCGTTCCATAGCGGCGGCCCTGTGCCTGGTGGAAGCCATGGTCGCCTTTCTTGTCGCCAGTAAAGGCGCCGATGCCATCACAACCTTGTCCCGTACCGAGCAGCAGTTACGTCAGTTCGGCGCATATTGGGGCAAGGATGGCGAACGGCGCCGCTCGATGCTTAAGGTTGGGTTGGAATGAGTCACGTGTTTTACCGGCATACGAAAGCGGATTATCCCATTGCGGTGAAAGGCGACGGCGTGTTTATCGTCGACCGCGAAGGTGACCGCTATCTCGACGCGTCGGGTGGCGCGGCGGTGTCGTGCCTCGGTCATTCCGACCCGGACGTGATCGCGGCGATCAAGACTCAAGTCGACAACCTGTCATTCGCCCATACCGGGTTTTTCACCAGCGCGCCGGCGGAAGAACTTGCGGATCTGTTGATCGGTTTGGCTCCCGATGGTTTAGACAAAGTCTATTTCGTCTCGGGCGGATCCGAGGCCATGGAAGCGGCGCTCAAACTCGCACGGCAATACCATCTGGAAAACGGGCAGCCCGAGCGGAACCGCTTTATCGCCCGGCGCCAAAGTTATCACGGCAATACGCTGGGGGCTCTGGCGGTTGGCGGTAATGCGTTACGGCGCAGGCCCTTTGAGCCACTGCTGTCCGACGTCACCCACATTTCGCCGTGTTATGCCTATCGCGGCCGCCGGGATGATGAATCCCCGGAACAATACGGACTGCGAGTCGCCGATGAATTGGAGACCGCAATTCAGGATCTCGGGCCGGACACCGTATGCGCCTTCATCGCCGAACCGGTCGTCGGCGCGACGCTGGGTGCCGTGCCTGCAGTCCCCGGCTATTTCAAGCGCATCCGTGACATCTGCGACCGTCACGGCATCCTGCTCATCCTGGACGAAGTTATGTGCGGCATGGGACGGACGGGGACGCTGTTCGCCTGCGAGCAGGACGGCGTCAGCCCGGATATTCTCATTACGGCGAAAGGCCTAGGTGCGGGCTATCAGCCCATTGGCGCCATGCTGGTGTCACGCCGGATATTTGAAGCCGTTCGGGATGGCAGCGGCTTTTTTCAGCACGGTCACACCTATATGGGTCACCCCACGGCCTGCGCGGCCGCCTTGGCCGTGCAAAAAGCCATCCAGGGCCGTGGCCTGCTGGAACAGGTCCGCATACGCGGCAACCAGTTGGAGGAGGCCTTGACCGAACGGCTCGGCAACCATCGTCATGTCGGCGATCTGCGCGGACGTGGCTTGTTCCGCGGCATCGAGATCGTTCACGACCGGACCGAAAAGTCGTCCTTCGACCCGTCCCACGGGCTGGCCGGCCGAATCAAGACGGAAGCCTTGAAGCGGCGCATGATCTGCTACCCCATGAGCGGCACCATCGACGGCAAGCAGGGCGACCACGTTCTGTTGGCGCCGCCGTTCATCGTCGGCGAGAACGACGTCCATGAGATCGTCGACCGGGTTGCGGGCGCCATCGATGCCGCGATCGATCAGGTGACGCCATGAGTGCGGAACAGGCCACATCGGTGTGGGTCCCGTTGATCCTGACGGTTGCCCCGAACGGCGCCCGCAAACGGAAGGCGGACCACCCGGCGCTGCCGATGACGGCCGGAGAAATCGCTTACTGCGCAGCGGACTGCCAGGAGCGCGGCGCCGCCATGATCCATCTTCATGTCCGTGACCGTGATGGCGGCCATACATTGGATGCCGGTATATACGCCGATGTGACCGCGGCTGTGCGAAACGCCGTTGGGCCGGACATGATCATTCAGATGACGACCGAAGCGGTCGGTATCTATGACGCCCCGCAACAGATGCAGGCCGTGCGGGACATCCGGCCCGAAGCCGTGTCTTTGGGTCTGCGCGAGTTCATCCCTTTGGATGGGGAGCCCGGCGATGAGTCGGAACGTGCCTTTTCGGAGTTTCTGACATGGCTGCGCCGAGAGCGCATCATGCCGCAATACATTCTTTATTCGGCGGAGGACGTCGACCGCTTCCTGAGTTTCTGCGCCAGAGGTATTATTCCCGGCGAACGCCATGCCTTGCTGTGCGTGCTGGGCCGGTACAGCGTATCCGGCCAGTCCCAGCCCCGGGATCTGTTACCGTTCCTGGCCGAACTGAAGGACCGTGATCACCCCTGGGCCGTGTGCGCCTTTGGCGCGCGTGAAAACGCCTGTGCCCTGACCGCGGCCGGATTGGGCGGGCATGTGCGGGTTGGCTTCGAGAACAATGTGCACCTGGCGGACGGCAGCATAGCAGCGGACAACGGGCAGCTCGTCAGTCAGGTCGTGGATACCGTGCCGTCGTTGGGACGGCCGGTCGCAACAGCGTCCCAAGCAAGGGAGATGCTTTTGGAACTTGTTGCATAGGTATTTCGATGCGGATGGGGCGTGTATCCGCGCCCCGTCCGCAGCGGAGTTTCCGTCTTCGGTGTCGAGAACGTGCCGGAGCGGAAAGCAATCGGTTGCGGTTTCCGGTGAGATTCCGCAACCGGCCGCGAAAGACGCTGTTGATCTTTCGCGGACAGGGAGTGTGAAAACAGTTGTAGGAGAGCAAGATGAAGAAGTTTCTCACTGTAGCCGCAGCGACAGCGCTGCTTGGTGGCGCCTATGCCACCCTTTCGGCGTCGCCGGCCGAAGCCGAGCAGAAGTTCATTACCATCGGCACCGGCGGTGTCACGGGCGTGTACTACCCGACCGGCGGTTCCATTTGCCGTCTGGTCAACAAGGGCCGTAAATCGCACGGCATCCGCTGCACGGTCGAAAGCACGGGTGGTTCGGTGTACAACATCAACACCATCCGCGCCGGCGAGTTGGACATGGGTGTCGCCCAGTCGGATTGGCAGCACCATGCCTATCACGGCTCCAGCAAGTTCAAGGACAAGGGTAAGTTCGAGGGCCTGCGCGCCGTGTTCTCGGTCCATCCCGAGCCGTTCACCGTGGTTGCCCGTGCCGATTCCGGCATCAAGCACTTCAAGGACCTGAAGGGCAAGCGCGTGAATATCGGCAACCCGGGTTCCGGTCAGCGCGGCACCATGGATGTCGTCATGGCCGCCATGGGTTGGACCAAGGCGGACTTCAAGCTGGCGTCCGAACTGAAGTCGTCCGAACAGTCGAAGGCGCTCTGCGACAACAAGATCGACGCCATGGTCTTCACCGTCGGTCATCCCAGCGGGTCGATCAAGGAAGCCACCACGTCGTGCGACAGCGTGCTCGTGGAAGTTTCCGGCGCCGCAATCGACAAACTGGTCGGCGACAACGCGTTCTACCGTCACGCCACCATTCCGGGCGGCATGTATCGCGGTAGCGCGGGCGACACCAAAACCTTTGGTGTCGGCGCGACCTTCGTGTCCTCGACGGCCACGCCGGCCGACACGGTCTATTGGGTCGTGAAGTCCGTCTTCGAAAACTTTGACACGTTCAAGAAGCTGCATCCGGCTTTCGGCGTGCTGAAGAAAAATGAAATGATCAAAGACGGCCTGTCCGCTCCGCTGCATGACGGCGCGGCCAAGTACTACAAAGAAGCAGGCCTGATGTAAGGGCCCACCGGGTTCGGCCGGAGGAATCCATTTCGATTCCTCCGGCCAAACCATCTAAACGAATTTGGGAGACGACCGGGGAGAGCGGAGACCGCCACCCGGGGCACCGTTGTGGTGCGGCTCATTCGAGCAAGGAGGGGAGTCAAGCATGGCCAACGATGCGGACAACAGTAAACCATCGCCAGGCAGCGAAGCCGAACAGATGGTCGCCGATGCCGATACCGGCGCTCGGAGTCCGACCAACACAACGATTGCGAAACTGCTGATTTATGCCGCCCTGATCTGGTCGGTTTTTCAAGTTTATGTCTCTTCGCCTCTGGTGCTGGAATTCAGCCCGTGGATGAACGAAACCGTCGTTAAACGATTTCACCTCGCTTTCGCCATTTTTCTTGGCTTTCTTAGTTTCCCGGCCACCAAGCGGTCTCCCAGGGATCGAATTCCCCTGCACGACTGGGTCATGGCCCTCGTGGCTGCCGCGACGTCCATCTACCTTATTGTATTGAGGGATGAATTGGCTGACCGGTCGGGCGATCCGACCCAGTTGGACATCTGGGTCGGTGTCGTCGGCGTGCTTCTTTTGCTGGAGGCGACGCGGCGCGCCCTGGGCCCACCGCTGATGATCGTGGCCATCGTCTTTCTGATTTATACCTTTGCCGGGCAATACATGCCCGATGTGATCGCCCACAAGGGCCAGTCGCTGTCCAAAGGTGCCTCGCACTACTGGATCGACACCGAGGGCGTTTTTGGCGTCGCCATCGGCGTGTCCGCCACCATGGTGTTTCTGTTCGTTCTGTTCGGGTCGTTGCTCGAACAGGCGGGCGCCGGCAATTACTTCATCCGGGTCGCCTTCGCCTTGATGGGACATTTCCGCGGCGGACCGGCCAAGGCCGCCGTGGTGTCGTCGGCCATGACCGGCATGATCTCCGGTTCCTCAATCGCCAATGTGGTGACCACCGGCACCTTCACGATTCCGTTGATGAAGCGCGTCGGCTTCTCGGCGGAGAAATCCGCCGCGGTTGAAGTGGCGTCGTCCACCAACGGCCAATTGACGCCGCCGATCATGGGCGCTGCGGCGTTTCTCATGGTCGAATATGTCGGCATTTCCTACGTGGAGGTCATCAAACACGCGTTTCTGCCGGCGGTGATTTCCTACATCGCCCTGGTGTACATCGTGCACCTCGAGGCCATGAAGGCCGACATGATGGGTCTGCCGCGTGTCCACAAAATGGACCTCAAGGCCAAGATGATCGGCGTGCTCAGCGTTGTCATCCTGCTCGGCGCCCTGGTCTATGTTCTGCCGCCGGTCGTCGAACTCATCAAGGGCTTCGCCGGTGAGGCGACGGGCTGGGTCATGGCTGGTTTGTTGTTTTTCGGCTATGTCGGTCTGCTGGGGTATTCGTCCCGTGTTCCCGATTTGCCGATGGATCATGCCATCGACGAACTGCCACCGGTCGGTCCGACCGTGAAGGCAGGTTTCCACTTCTTGCTGCCAGTTGTCGTTCTTGTCTGGCTGCTGACGGTGGAGCGTCTGTCGCCTGGCACGTCGGCGTTCTGGGCGACGGTCTTCATGATGTTCATTATCGTCACACAGAAACCGTTGCTCGCGTTGTTCCGCGGGCAAGGCGGGGAAGAAGCCGCAAAGATCCGGGAAGGCCTGACAGATCTGTTCAACGGTCTGGTCGCCGGCGCCCGCAACATGATCGGCATCGGCATCGCCACCGCGGCGGCCGGCATCATCGTCGGTACGATCACGTTGACCGGTATCGGCCAGGTGATGATCGAGTTTGTCGAACTGATTTCCGGTGGCAATCTGATCCTCATTCTGATCTTCACCGCCATTATTAGCCTGATCCTGGGCATGGGCCTGCCGACCACGGCGAACTACATCGTCGTTTCGTCCCTGATGGCGCCGGTGATCGTCAACCTCGGTGCGGCGACCGGACTGATTGTACCGCTCATCGCCGCCCACATGTTCGTGTTCTATTTCGGTATCCTTGCCGACGATACGCCACCGGTCGGTCTGGCGGCCTTTGCCGGTGCGGCCATATCCGGCGGCGATCCGATCAAGACGGGCCTGCAGGGTTTCGCTTACGACATCCGCACGGCGATCCTGCCGTTCCTGTTCATCTTCAATACCGAGTTGCTGATGATCGGCATTACCGGACCGGTACATTTGGCGATAACCATCTTGATCGCGGTGCTAGCCATGCTCGTTTTCGCCGCCGCGACCCAAGGATTCTTTATCGCCAGAAGCAGGATCTGGGAAACGGTGGCTTTGTTACTCATCGCCTTCACCCTGTTCAGACCGGGCTTCTGGATGGATATGATCAAGCCGCCGTTCGAAGACGTGGCGGGTACACGGATCTATGAAGTCGCCAAGTCGATTCCACAGGGCGATACCCTGAAAATGATGATCAGCGGGGTCAACCTGGAAGGCAAGGACGTCGAAAAGGTTGTCACCCTGGGCATGCAGGAACCGGGCGAGGGCAAGGACCGGCTGATGAAGGTCGGTCTGGAACTGCGCGAGGAAGACGGCAGGATGCTGGTCGATAACATGGCGTTCGGCAGCGAAGCCGAGGGCGCCGGATTCGACTTCGACTTCGAAATCGTCAGCGTCAAGGTTCCGGCCGACCGGCCGGCCAAGCAGTGGTTCTTCCTTCCGGCGCTATTGCTGCTGGGCTTGGTGTTCATGGTACAGCGCGGGCGCCGGGCCAAAGCCGCCGCCGTCGCCGCTTAAGT
Source organism: Sneathiellales bacterium (assembly GCA_028277845.1). Classification (GTDB taxonomy): domain Bacteria; phylum Pseudomonadota; class Alphaproteobacteria; order JANQFL01; family JANQFL01; genus JANQFL01. The sequence continues at coordinate 114,427 of JANQFL010000011.1, read as the reverse complement.
GGGGGGTGAAACACATGTACAAGGATGTATTGCTTGCGATCGACATCAATGAGGAAAGCTCCTGGCGCAAAGCGTTGCCGACAGCCGTCGACACGTGCATGGCGTCGGGGGCGACGCTTCATATCATGACGGTTGTGCCCGACTTCGGCATGCCGATGGTGGCGCAGTTCTTCCCCGCCGACTTCGAGAAAAAGGCGATGGCGCAGACGGAGCAGGATCTGAAGGCGCTGATCGACAAGTCGGACACCAAGGGTATTTCGGTGCGTCATCTGGTTGCCAACGGGACAATCTACGAAGAGATCATCTCGGCGGCAAACTCGGTCGACGCGGATCTCATCGTGCTGGCATCGCACCGGCCGCAATTGAGTGACTATCTCCTCGGTCCCAATGCGGCGCGTGTGGTGCGCCATGCCGGCCAGTCCGTCCTGGTGGTACGCGAGTAACCCCCCAAGGGCTGCTGGACGGACAAAAAAACCCCACCCGGCAGGGTGGGGTTTTTCTTTTCCGGGTAGACCGGAATTACTTGGTCATTTCCTTCATGTAGGCAATGACGTCGTCGCGTTGCTTTTTCTTTTTCAGTCCGGCGAACGCCATCTTGTTTTTCGGAATGAATTTCTTCGGCTTGGTCAGATATTTGTCCATGGTGTCGTCGTCCCACACCACGCCGGATTTCAACATTGCCTTGGAGTATTTGAACCCTTCGACCTTACCGGCCTCGCGGCCGAACACGCCGTGCAGGTTGGGGCCGACCTTGTTCTTACCGCCGGCTTTCAAGGTGTGGCAGGCTTTGCACTTGTTGAACACCTTCTTGCCCTTCTTCACATCGCCCGCCATCGCCGAGGTCGACGCGAGAGCAATGACCACTGCGGTGCCCAGGGCGAACAGCTTCGATGCCTTCATTCAAATTCTCCTGATTCTCGTCGTATTTCCGTTATCGATCAATTTGCGCCGGAGGCGCACGCGCGGGGTTTTATCATACTTGGCTTCGCGATGTAAGCACCGCGACATGACTTATCGTCGCAGCGAAATATGCCCGATTTGAGGCAAAAAAGCCAGGATTCGGCAAAAAAATGGACGGTATGGCACGAGGCACAGCCACACCGTCCGCGAGTCAGAGGGCCGGGAAGGTCGCGCTCAGGGGGATGACTCACGCTTTCCCGGTTCTCTGTGTTCCGTCACGTCACGCCGTTAATGATCCACCCGGTATTCGTCGGGCAGGAACATCAAAGCGTCGGTTTCGTCGGCCGCCGCGTGGCACTCGTTGCAGAAGGCCACGTTGGCGGATCCCTGTCCGGTGGTTGTACCGACGACCTGGCCATTCGCCATGATCAGCGTGTAGGCCCAGTTGCCGGCATTGGTGGTCACGCCGGCCGGCATCTTCTCCATCAGGAACAAGGGCCCGGCGGCCAGCTTGCCGTCCGGCATGGCGACATAGCTGTCCTTGGCCAGCATGGCGCCGACCCGCAACCGTCCGACATCCTCGAACTTGATGTAGTCGCGCGCCAAGGCGTTGCCGTAGTTGTGCACATAACGCCCGCCGTGGGTGCCCGACTGATAGGGCTGTTTGCTGTACACCTTCCAGTCCTGATAGAGGCTTGCGACCTGCACGCCCGACCTTCCGTAGCCGGCGCGCAACTCGGTCTTGAGGCAATCGTAGGCGGCAATCGCTTCGGCCGCCGTCAGCTCCACATCCACCGCAGCGGCGCAGGGGTTGCACGGATTGCAGGGGTTGCAGGCATTGGCCGCACAGGGGTTCTTGGCGGCGCAGGGGTTTTGCGCGGCGCACGGATTGCAGGCCTTGGCCGCGCAGGGATTCTTCGCCGCGCACGGGTTACAGGCCGCCGCGACCTTGGTTGCGCACGGATTTTTCGCCGCACAGGGATTGCAGGCCTTGGCCGCGCATGGGTTCTTGGCGGCGCAGGGGTTGCAGGCCGATGCGGTTTTGGCGGCGCAAGGGTTCTTCGCGGCGCACGGATTGCAGGCATTCGCGGCGCATGGGTTCTTCGCCGCACAGGGATTGCAGGCCTTGGCCGCGCAGGGGTTCTTCAACGCAGCCACTTGCAGCCGCGGGACGAAACACTTGGCGGACGCCGTGGCGCCGGCGGCGCAGGGGTTGCAAGGATTACAGGCATTGGCGGCGCAGGGGTTCTTCGCCGCACACGGATTGCATGCCTTTGCCGCGCACGGGTTACAGGCCTTCGCTGCGCAGGGATTCTTGGCTGCGCAAGGATTGCACGCCTTCGCCGCGCATGGGTTCTTGGCCGCGCAGGGATTGCAGACTTTCTTGACGGCGCACGGGTTCTTGGCGGCGCACGGGTTGCATGCCTTTGCCGCGCAGGGGTTCTTGGCCGCGCAGGGATTGGCGGCGCAGGACGCCTGCGGCGTTTCCGGCGCGATGACCACGCCGGTCGCGACAACACCAACGCCCAGCACGAGCGGTATGACCGTCGTACAGAGCAGTTTCTTTTTGAGACTGGTCATGAGAGTGCCTTCCTTGTCTGACCACGTTTTGTGTTTTTGAATTCGGTTTGCAAAACCACGATAGGATGTGGCTCGGACAGGGAGGAGTCACATCTCCTCACGTGTGCGTGAAGCTTGCAGACAGACCCGGTCCGCATCGTCATATTCAGACGACCGGACGCAATAGCGTAGCGAATAGAAGGAGCTCGGAAGGTCGTGCAGTCTTCGGTTTTGGCGGCCGCCATGTTTGGATTTGGTTGCAGCCTGTCCGTGTCGGGGACGAGTGCGCCGGCGGCCGGCGGCGCAACGGAAATTCCACGCGTGGTTGCAGTTCCCGCGGGAGAATTCGTCGCCGGATCGGACCGCCAGGAGCGCGAATACGGCTACCGTCTGGACGAGGCCGCCTACGGTCACGGCATTACCCGGAAACATCGATGGTACGAATCCGAACCGGCCCGCGGCGTCCGCTCGACAAAATCGTTTTCCATCACCGCGACTCCCGTCACCAACCGGCAGTACGCCGCGTTCGTTGCCGCCACCGGGCATCCCGCGCCCGACGTCGCGCCGCGGGTGTGGACGTCCTATGGCCTGATCCATCCCTATCAGCGGACCCGCAAATTCGCCTGGTCCGGCGGGGAATATCCGGAGGGCCGCGGCGATCATCCGGTCGTGATGGTATCGCTGAAGGACGCCGAGGCATTTGCCGCCTGGCTCAGTCGACGAACGGGCCGGGCCTGGCGCCTGCCGTCCGAAACGGAATGGGAGAAGGCCGCCAGGGGAACCGACGGCCGCCGCTTCCCGTGGGGCAACACCTACCAGGCCGACCGGCTGAACAGCCACGACCGCGGGCCGTTCGACACGCTGCCCGTCGCGTCCTTTCCCAACGGTGCCAGCCCGTACGGCATGCTGGATGCCGCCGGACAGGTCTTCGAATGGACGCGCACGCCATGGCGTCGCAACGCGGACGGAGCGCCGACGCATTTCGTGGTCAAGGGCGGTTCCTGGGACGACAAGGGCTGTGGCGTCTGCCGCCCGGCGGCGCGGCATGGCCGGCCGCTGGACATCAAGCATATTCTGATCGGGTTCCGCCTGGTCAGGGAGGACGGGCATTGACCCACATGGTACGGCCGCTAGTTTGGACGGGCGCATCCATCGAATCCATGTATGGAGTGTGAAGAGAGTGACGACGACGCAACTTGAGCAACTGGCCGATGTCCATCATCTGCCGCAGGAGGCACTGCTGGCCATGCGCGAGGCGGGCCGGGAGATCAACGAGTGTTACCGGGTGCTGAAGAAGGGCGGTTCCAACGTCGTCCGCGAAATCATTGCGGGCACCGAGACGTTTTACGAATGGAACCACTATCCCGACGGCGACGTCTACGACCAGGAGACCCACGCGCAATACTACTATCATGCGCACCGCGGCACGGAAAACGAACACGGTCACTTCCATACTTTTCTGCGCAAAAAAGGCATGCCGTCCTCGTGCAAGCCGGTGGACCATCCCGACAAGTCGGAATGGCCCAAGGGCGACGATGCGCTGACCCACTTTGTCGCCATATCCATGGATTCCTATGGCTTTCCGTTTCGCCTGTTTTCCACCAACCGCTGGGTCACCGGCGAATCCTGGTACCGGTCGGAGGACGTGTGCCAGTTGATCGACCGGTTCGTCATCGATCACGCCTACCCCTCCTGGCCCGCGAACCGCTGGATTTCCGCGATGTTCGTCCTGTTCCGGCCCGAGATCGAGGCCCTGGTCACGGAACGGGATGCGGTCGTCGAAGCATGGAAACACAACCATGAGGACGGCGACGTGCTGGAAGACCGGGATCTGGAAATCACCGCGGCCACGGCGATTTCCGTCGAAGATGCCATTACCCGGGTCGAAAAAGCATTGGCCTGACCGGATTTCCGCGGCGGCCGCGGCAACGATTAAGAGACCTTTAACTTGCCTCTTTCATAGTGATAGCGAGGAATAAACCCGTCTGTTCATGCCCGTCTACAGGTGTGGATCGGTGGAAAACCGGAGCCCGATCACATTGTCTGAAGGTCTGCATCTCACTCCGTCCGACGTCGAGCGATTGCTTACCGATCCGTCCTCGGACGCCCGCGCTGAAACCGCGGCGAAAGTTGCGCATCAGTTCAATCAAACCGAACTGTCGGATTCCGAACGCAGCATCGCGGTCGAGATTGTCCGCCACTTGATGCGCGACGCCGAAATTCGTGTGCGTAAGGCGCTGTCCGAGCACCTCAGCGAAAACCCCGAGGTTCCGCACGACGTCGCCCTGCGCCTGGCCGAGGACGAACGGGAAGTCGCGGCGCCGATGCTGGAAATGTCGGACGTGCTGACGGAAGAGGACCTGCTGAAGATCGTCCGGTCCAAGGGCGCGGACCACCAGGTCGCCATCGCGCAACGCAAGTCCGTGTCCTCGGCCGTCGCGGATGCCCTGGTCGACAGCAAGAACGAGGATGTCGTGGCCACGTTGATGTCGAACGAAGGCGCCGACATCGCCGAGCCGACATTCCATAAGGTCATCGATACGTTCGGCGACAACGAGCGCATCAACCGGTCCATGGTCGAACGTTCGCAGATTCCGATTTCTGTGGCCGAACAGCTGGTTCACTTGGTGTCCGACAGCCTGCGGGAACATCTCGTGACCCACCATGAATTGCCGTCGGACATGGCCGCCGATCTTGTCCTGCAAAGCCGCGAACGGGCGACCGTTTCGTTGTTGAAGGGCGGCAAGGGACCCATGGACTCCATCGAACTGGTGGAGCATCTGCACAGCAACCACCGGCTGACATCGACCATTATTCTACGCGCCCTGTGCACCGGCGATCTGGACTTTTTCGAAGCCGCGTTGGCACGCTTGGCCAATATCCCGATTTCAAGCGCACATGTGCTGATACAGGATCACGGCAAGTCCGGCTTCGACCGTCTCTATGAGAAATGCGATCTGCCGGACCGGATGTTTCCGTTCTTCCGCGTTGCCGTCGACGTGGCCATGGAAACGGACTATGACGGCGGACCCGACGACCGCGAGCGTTACAAACACCGCATGATCGAGCGTGTGTTGACTCATTTCGAGGACGGTTTCGACCGCGAAAGCGTCGAGTATCTGATCGCCAAGCTCAGCCAGGAGCATATCGGCGAAACGGACGCCGCCTGAACACCGCCGGTTTTGTCAGTGGAACCGCAACGAAAAAAGGCCGCCGGGATCGTCTCGGCGGCCTTTTTGATTGTTCGATGCCGGCCCGTCAGTCGAGGATCTTGTTCGGCAGCCACATGGCGATCTCCGGAAAATAGACCACCAGCGCCAGTCCGATGAGCTGGAGGCCGACGAACGGGATGATGCCGCGGTAGATGTTTTGGATCTTCACCGTCGGCGGCGCCACACCCTTCATATAGAACAAGGCGAATCCGAATGGTGGTGTGAGGAATGATGTCTGTAAATTGACCGCCACCAGGATGGCGAACCAATAAATGACATCGCGGCCTTCGATATGAGTACCGAAGTCGAGCAGTTCGACGATCGGCGCGAACACCGGCAGCACGATCAGGGTGATCTCCACCCAGTCGAAGAAGAAGCCGAGACCAAATACCACGGCCATGAGGATGAACAGAATACCCCATGAGCCCCAACCCAGCGCCTCGATCATCTCGGTGATCAGATCGTCGCCGCCCAGGGACCGGAAGACATATGAAAACGCGGTGGCACCGATGAAAATGAAAAAGATCATCGAGCCGGTCAGAGCGGTGCGTTCCAGCACTTCCTTCAGCACCGGAAACGAGAATTTCCGGTTGAACACGGCGAGCAGAATGGCGCCGCCCGCGCCCACGCCGGCGGCTTCCGTCGGCGACGCCCAGCCGGCGAAGATGGACCCGAGAACCAGTACGATCAGGAAGACCGGCGGCAGGAAACTGCGCACAACCATGAACGCCAACGCGCCCATGCCTTCCGGGCCCTCGCTCGACGGCAGGGGCGGGGCCAGGGCCGGTTTGATCCGGCACAGCATGATCAGGTAGACGAAATACAGACCGGAGAGAATCAGCCCGGGGAACAGCGCCGCGACGAACAGCGTGCCGACCGAGATCGACAGCAGATCGGCCATGATGACCAGCATGATACTGGGTGGAATGAGAATGCCCAGCGTGCCCGACGACGCAATGGTGCCGGTCGCCAGTTCCGTGTTGTAGCCGCGGTCGAGCATGACGGGCAAGGCCAACAACGTCATCATCACCACCGAGGCTCCGATGATGCCGGTGGTTGCCGCCAGCACCGTACCCATGACGACGACGGACAAAGCCAAGCCGCCCGGCACGCGCCTGAGCAGGACCTGCAGGCAATGCAGCAGGTCGTTGGCCACGCCGCTGCGTTCCAGCATGGTCCCCATGAACACGAACATGGGCACCGCGGTCAGTACCGCGTTTTCGGCGATGCCGCCGAAGATGCGGGGCAGGATGTTGAAAAATTCGATCAGCGAAAAAACGTCGAAATAGTAGCCGATGAAACCGAACGCCAAGCCGATACCGCCGAGCACGAAGGCGACGGGATAGCCGGAAAACAGCAGCATCGCCAGGACGACGAACATGAAGATCGGCAAATAGTCCTCAATATAGAAATCCATCGGACTACTCCCTCGCCGGCCCGCCGGGATGATCGCCCGGTGTTTTTATGGTTCTGAGTTGGACATTGAGTTCAGGTGACCCGAACAGAAAGGCGATCTTGCGGATCAGCACGGACAGTCCCGCGAAAACGACCAGGATGAAGCCGGCGAGAAGAACCGCCTTGATGATCCAACGGTGACTGAGGCCGGTCATGGCGGCGGAAATCTCGTTGGTTTCGTACGAGGTGACCACAAAGGTCCAGCCGAAATAGATGACCAGCGCCATGTAAGGCAGCAGGAAAATCAGGCAACCGAGGAACTCGATCCAGGCCTTGGTGCGCGTTTTCAATCTTTCCCGCACCAGGTCGACGCGGACATGGGCGTCCATGAGGTAGCCGAAGGCCAGGCACAGGGCGAACAGGCCGGTGTGAAAATGCCACTCCAGTTCCTGGAGCTTGGTTGAGCCGAGAACGAAAAAGCGCCGGGTGACAATATCGAAAATCGTAATGCCGATCAGGGGCAGGGCGAGCCAGGCACCAAGCTTACCGATGCCGATGACGATCTTGTCCATGCGGGCGCTGAGCCGGAGCAGCGATTCCATGGGACACCTAAAATTGGGGAATAGGACAAAGGGCCGGAGCCCCGATAAGGGAACTCCGGCCGCTTCGCTACGCGTCTACAGTAACGAGACTGAAATTCGACGGGCTTAGTTCAGATAGCCCATGTCCTTCCAAGTTTTGTAGTTCTCGCGGAACTTGCCGAGCGATTCGGCAACCTTCTTGAAGCCAGCGTTCTTGGCCGACTCCTCAGCCAGAACTTCGTCCCAGGCTTTTTGCAGGGCATCCAGGAAATCCTGCGGCCAGCGGTGCAAGGTGACGCCCTTGCTCTGCAGTTCCTGCAGGGCGGCGACCTGGATCGCTTCACCTTCGGCCAGCATGTACGCGATGTTGGCGTCGCAGGTGTGTAGGATCTGCATGCGCTGCGTGTCGGACAGGGCGTCCCACTTGTCCTTCTTCACCAACAGTTCCAGGATCGACGATTGCTGGTGCCAGCCCGGGAAGTAGTAGTGCTTGGCAACCTGGTAGAAGCCGAGCTTGAGGTCGATGGCCGGCATGGAAAACTCGGTGGCGTCGATGGTGCCGCGTTCCAGGGCCGGGAAGATGTCGCCGCTGGCCAGCAACTGGGTCGACACACCCATCTTTTCCATCACACGGGCACCGAGGCCGAAGAAGCGCATTTTCAGACCCTTAAGGTCGTCGAGGCCCTTGATTTCCTTGCGGAACCAGCCCGAGGCTTCCGGCGCGATGATGCCGCAGAAGACGCCCTTGACGCCTTGTTCGGCATACAGCTCGTCATACAGTTCCTGGCCGCCGCCGAATTTGATCCAGGCAAGATATTCGCTGGCGCGGGGACCGAACGGAACGGCGGTAAAGAAACCGGCCGCCGGGATCTTGCCGACCCAGTAGCCGGCGGCGCCCCAGGAGGCGTCGACCGAACCGGCCTGCACCGCGTCAAATCCCTGGAGTGCGGGAACCAATGCACCCGGCTCGAAGAACTTGATCTGGATGTTGCCCCCGGAGATTTCCTTGATCAGTTTCTCAAAACGCTTGCCGCCGGTGCCCAGCTGGGTCAGCTTGCTGCCGAAGGTGCTGTGCATCTTCCATTTGACCCGCTTGTCAGCCGCGTTGGCATCCATGCTCACGGCCGCGGTCAATCCGCCGGCTACGCCGACAGCGGCGACGGTTTTCAGGAAACTCGAAAACTTCATTATTGATCCTCCCTGTTAAGTAATGCTCCCAGTGCGCTTTTTGTTTCATTGAGCGCGTTAGTCGAAGGCCATGCTACACGTGCCGACGTCAATAGCAACGTCTTATTGGTGGAATAATGCATACGTAATTGCATTCATTAACGTACGTATCCGACATTCTCCCAGTTGGTATATTGCTTCCGGAAGGCGCGAAGAGACGCAGAAATCTGCCGAAAATCTTTATCTTTGGCGCTTTGTGTCTTTACGACATCCAACCAGGCGCCATTCAAACTGGCGAGTAATTCGTTCGAAAATCGTTGAATCGATACGCCTTTGTCCGTCAATTCCTGCAGCGCTTTAGCTTGCAGGGCGCCACCTTCGGCCAGCCCCCGTTTGATGTTGTCACCGCAGGCAAGCAACAAGGACGCCTTGGCCGTCGCCGGAAGCGCCTCGAACGCCCTTTTATTGACCAATAGTTCCAGAATGGCGGCACCTTGTTGCCAGCCGGGAAAGTAATAGTGTTTGGAAACGGTATCGAAACCGGCTTTCACATCGATCGCCGGAAACGAGAACTCGGCGCCATCCAACGTTCCGTCCGCCAGGCCGGTTGCGATTTCCGCGGAACTGGTCCGATGGGCGTTGGCGCCCAGCCGTTCGATGACCAGGGCGCCATATCCGAAGATCCGGATGTTCCTGTTCCTAAGATCCGCCGTACGCGTGATGGGTTCGCGAAACCAGCCGGCCGCGTCGGGCGGTGCAACGCCACAGGGCAGGGCCTTGACTCCATGACGCGCATACAACGCATCCCACAGTTTCTGTCCGTCGCCGAAGGTCAGCCAGGCCAACAGGACTTCGGCGCGCGGGCCAAATGGCGTTCCGGCAAACCATTGCGCCGCCGGGATTTCATCGACCCAGTATGCGGCCGATCCCCAGACGGCGTCGACGCGCCCCTCGCTGACGGCATCAAATCCCTCCAGGGGGGGCATCAAGACATCGGGCTCGAAGAAGGTGATGTCGAGTGATTTACCCGTCGCGTCGCGTACGGTGGCGGCAAGACGCTTGCCCAGCGTGCCGAGAAGCGGCAGATCACCAGCATAGGTGGACACCATCCGCCATTGTACCGGTTCGGGGACGGCAGGAGCTGTGGCGGCAGGTGGTGACACGGGGCCGGCGGCCGGGGATACGGCACCCATTTTGACCGCGGCTTGATCATCCAACGGCGGTGGCGGCAAGTGCCGGCTGACACCGTAGCCTGTCGCCAGCCCGGCGACCAAGGTAACGCCGGCGATCAGCGCTGTTGTCGTTCTTGTTGCCATGACCCGCCCCTCCCGAATGCGAACCGTGACACGTGGCCCGATCGGGCCGCTTGTGACGCGTCGTAAACTGGGTTTTGCCCAATCCTACACGGCTGACGGGGAATTACCAGAACCGCTGTCTCCAGTCAGAGGAGCAGCGGACAGTGCCACAACGACAAGGACCGCGATGTGGAAAGACAGCCGGTGCTGGATCAAGGCGTACGTAGTTTACTGCCGGCGACGCCCAACAATATCAATGCCTGGGCGGCGTAATACGTGGCCCAAATCAAATAGCCGGAAGCGGGTACCGCCGTCTTGAATTTGTTGACGGCAAGAATGGAATCGGAAGCCATGAACAGCAATGCACCGACGATCACCAGCCAGGTGGGAAACCCGGCGACGATCGACAACACGCCCATGGTCGTGATGACCGCGACGTAGGCCAGCACCGGGACCGTCATGCCGCCGAGCGAAGGTTTCAGCCAGACACCCATTACGACGGCGAAGGCGATCACGCAGCCGGCGCCGGTCCACCGTAGAACGGTGATGTCGGCGACCGGCATAACATTGCGGGCAAACAGGACGATGTACAGCACATGGCCGATCAGGAAGGCGACCAGGCCGTAGGTGAAGAAGTTCGGTCTTTCTATGGCCAGAAACACGTCGCCGGCGGCGGAAAACAACAAGGCCAACCCCAAAAGAAAGCCGGCTTTCGGTCCCAGCACCCGGAAGGCGACGATGGCCAGCAGGGTGCAGCACAGTCCCTTGATCACCGCGGCACCGGGATAGGGGCGAAAGTCGGTCGACAACCAGTACAGCAAGCCCAGACCGACCGATACCAGCAGGATCGTCCGGTCCAGGCCGCCCATGGTTTCCCACATGCGCAGTGCGACGTTCATTGCGGCATATCTCCCTGAAGGCCGACTTCCGGCGGGCCCGTCAAACGTCCGCCGCGTAGGGCGGTGCCGGATCGTACTCGATGTAGTGCTGCACCTTGCGCGCGTTGGCCGGCGAGGTGAGCTGGCCCAAAACCCATAGCGACATGTCGATGCCGGCCGACACACCGGCCGATGTCACCACGTTGCCGTCGCGCACATAGCGAATGTTGGCGAGCACGTCGCCGGCGACGCCGCGTTCGCGCAGACTGTCGACGAAGCTCCAGTGTGTCGTCACTTTTTTGTCCTTGGCTGGACCGGCCAGCGCCAACAGCAGGGATCCGGTGCAGACGCTGGTCACCCACTGGCAGTTTTCCGAAACCTTGGTGATCCAGTCCAGCAACACCGTGTTTTCGGCTTCAGCGCGGGTGCCTTCGCCGCCGGGTACGACCAATATGTCGACGGGCGGTGCCGTTTCGAAACTGTGGTCGGGCAGGACGCGCATACCCTTGGCGCAGGTGACCGTCTCGCCCGTCTGGGAAACGGTGAAGACGTTCATGGTGTCGTCGCCCATGGCGGCGACCGTATACACCTCCCACGGTCCGACGAAATCCAATTCCTCGGCATTATCGAACAACAATATCCCCACGGTTGTCACGCTTTACTCCTGTGCTTTTGGTCCGATGCCATAAGGGGCGGCCCAGGCGAAGCTATCCAGTGTTGTCGTCGCCGGCCGGTATTCGCAGCCGATCCAACCACCATAGCCCCACGCATCCAGGCAGCCGAACAAATATCCGTAGTCGATTTCTCCCTCGCCCGGTTCATGCCTGTCCGGCGGATTGGCGATTTGCACATGACCGATATGGGCAAGGTTGTTCTTGATGGTCACCGCCAGATCTCCTTCACTGATCTGGGCGTGGTAGACGTCGTACTGCAGTTTCAGATTTGCGGCATTCACGTCGCCGATAACGGCAATCGCGTGCCGTGTGTCGCGCAAAAAAAAGCCCGGCATGTCGCGTTGATTGATCGGTTCGATCATCACGTTCAAGCCGTGCGGTGCGAAGGCCTGACAGGCGAACCTCAGATTGTCCCTGAACACGTGCTCGCAAACCTCGCGGTCGGCACCTTGCGGCATCAATCCGGCGACGATATGCACGTTCTTGCAGTCCAGCGCCTTGGCGTAGGTGATCGCCGTTTCCAGGCTGTCCTGAAACTCACCCTCACGGCCCGGCAGGCAGGTGATGCCGCGTTCGCCGGTGTCCCAATCGCCCGGAGGGGCGTTGAACAGGGCTTGCGTCAGTGTGTGCCGTTGCAGGCGTTCGGCCAGTTGTTCCGGCGTCCAGGCGTAGGGAAAGAGATACTCGACGGCCTCGAAGCCCGCACGGGCGGCAGCATCGAAGCGGTCGAGGAATTCGACCTCACCGAACAGAAAGGACAGATTGGCGGCAAACCGTGGCATGGAACGACGACCCTGTATTGAATGTGGGCGCATCCTCGCACCTCGGATGACGGGGAGCAAGCGCGCCTGCTATGCCTTGTCACACAAAGCCTTAGCGGCGAATATGCCGCGGCGAGGTAATTGTAGGGCGGATGCCCTCGGGGCATATGGATGTAAGCGTAAATCAAGGCTGGCTGCGCCGGACGCAGGAGGGCGACGCCCTGGTGCTGACGGCGGGCGGACGCTGGCTGGTGGAGCAATCCGCCGCGCTGGACGTGATGGTCCGTGACGTGGCGCCCGAAAAGGGCCGGCCGGTCCGGTTGGACCTGGCGGGCATCGAGGCCATGGATACGGCCGGCGCCTGGCTGATTTACCGCCTGTTGCGCACCCTCGGCGAACTGGGCTGCCGTGCCGAGACCGTCGGTGCCCGGCCCGAGTTCGCCGCCCTGATCGAACAGGCGTCGGTCAACGACAATCCCTGTGAAATTGCACCGCCATCGGGCAACGCCTTGATGCGCATGATCGCCCGCATCGGCGACTCGACCCTGATGGTCTTTTCCGAGGCGCGGTCGTTCCTCGGGTTCTTCGGCCTGGTCCTGATCACCCTGGCCCGGGGGCTGCGCCATCCCAGCCGACTGCGCCTGACGCCCATCGTATTCCACGTGGAGCAGGTGGGGCTCAATGCCCTGCCGATCGTCGCGTTGCTGTCGTTCCTGATCGGTGTCGTCCTGGCCTACCAGGGGGCCGACCAGCTGCGCCGCTTCGGTGCCGAAGTGTTCGTCGTCAACCTGATCGCCGTCTCCACCCTGCGCGAGATCGGCATCCTGCTCACCGCAATCATCGTCGCCGGCCGCTCCGGCAGTGCCTTCACGGCGCAGATCGGCTCGATGAACGTCAACGAGGAAGTGGACGCCATGCGCACCCTGGGCATGGATCCGATCGAGGTCCTGGTCCTGCCCCGTTTGATGGCGCTGATCATTTCGTTGCCCTTGCTCGGCTTTGTCGCCGACATGATGGGACTGTTCGGCGGCGGGCTGATGGCCTGGCTCGCCTTGGGTATCGCACCGGACTTGTTCATCGAACGCCTGAATGACGCCGTTTCGGTCAGCAGTTTCTGGACCGGCATCATCAAGGCGCCGTTTTTCGCCCTGCTGATTGCCCTGGTGGGCTGTCACGAGGGCTTCCAGGTCAAGGGCAGCGCCGAGAGCGTCGGCCAGATGACCACCCGCTCGGTGGTCGAATCCATTTTCCTGGTGCTGATCGCGGATGCTCTGTTCTCGATCTTCTTTGCGGTGATCGGCATATGAGCGAGCGCATCGAACCCGTGCTGCAAGCGGCGCCGGCGCCGGCCGATGACGCCATCATCCGGGTGCGTGGCGTCAAGACCCAGTTCGGGACCCAGGTGATCCACGACAATCTCGATCTCGATGTCCGGCGGGGTGAGGTGTTGGGCGTCGTCGGCGGCTCGGGTACCGGCAAGTCCGTATTGCTGAGAACGATCATCGGCTTGATCCGGCCGCGCACCGGCACGGTCGAGGTGTTCGGCAAGAACCTGACCGCCATGGATGCCAACGAACGGCGCCGTTACGAACAGCGCTGGGGGGTGTTGTTCCAGGACGGTGCGTTGTTCTCGTCGCTCACGGTGGCGCAGAACATTCAGGTGCCGTTGCGCGAGTACACCGACATGCCGCAACACCTGATGGACGAAATCGCCGCCATGAAAATCAGCATGGTCGGCCTGGCGCCCGAGGCCGGGGCGAAGTTCCCGTCGGAGCTGTCGGGCGGCATGCGCAAGCGGGCCGGGCTGGCGCGTTCGCTCGCCCTCGATCCGGAAATCCTTTTCCTCGACGAACCGACGGCCGGGCTGGACCCCATCGGCGCCGCGGCGTTCGATCAACTGATCCGCCGCCTGCAGCAAGCGCTGGGACTGACCGTGTTCATGGTGACCCACGACCTGGACAGCCTGCATGCAATCTGCGACCGTATCGCCGTCTTGGCCGAGAAACGGGTATTGATCGCGGGAAGCATGTCGGAAATGTTGCAACAGGACCATCCCTGGATTAGGGAATACTTCCACGGACCGCGTGCCCGCGCGGCCACGGCCACCAACGCGTAAGGATACCCGCCGCACGATGGAAACCCGCGCCAATCATGTTCTCATCGGCGGCTTCGTCCTGCTCGTCATCGGCGCCCTGTTCGGTTTCGTCATCTGGCTGGCCAAGGTCGAAATCGACCGCGAGTTCGCCTACTTCGATATCTATTTCCAGGCTCCGGTGTCCGGCCTGAATACGGCCAGCGAGGTCCGCTTCAACGGCATTCCCGTCGGATCGGTAACCGATATCGCCATCGTGCCCGACGACCTCAGCCGGGTGCGGGTCACCGTCGAGGTGGCCACGTCAACTCCGATCAAGAAAGACTCGGTTGCCGTCATTCAGATGCAGGGCATCACCGGCGTCTCGCTGGTGCAGATCAGCGGCGGTTCGCAGGACAGTCCGCCGTTGACGCCCGACGAAGGACAGGACCGGGCCGTGATTGCCTCGGCGCCGTCGGCCATCGACGAACTGTTCCAGGGCGCGCCGGAACTGATCAACCGCGGCATCGTTCTGGTCAACCGTGCGGCCGAGTTGCTGAACGACGAGAATCGCGCCGCCATGACGGACATTCTCAACGACATCAACGCGCTGACGGGCCGGTTGGCGGCCCGGGCCGACGCCCTCGACCGCATCATTACCGCCGCCGACAGCGCCTCGGCCAACGTGGTCGAAGCCACCGACAACATCAATCAACTGACGGAACGACTTGTCGGATTGAGCAGCGACGTCGAACAGACTCTGTCGGTCGTGCGCGGTACCTTTACGGGTGTCGACTCGGTGATTGAAAAGGATCTGCGCACGACGCTTGCCGACCTGGCCGAAGCCGCACGGTCGCTGGAGGATACCGGCAAATCGATCACCTCCTTGGTGGACGACAACCGCGACGGGCTGTCGGCGTTCGCCGGCGAAGGCCTGAACCAGTTTTCGCGCTTCATTACCGAGGCCCGTCTCCTGGTCAGCAGCATTTCACGCATTACCGAACGCATCGAGGATGACCCGGCCCGGTTCATCTTCGGCACTGAGGACGCAGAATACATACCGGAACAGAATTGACCGCCATGCCGCTCCTTTCGAATTCGTCATTTTTCAATGTCCTTCGTAATGCAATGCCGATCGTCATAGCGTCGGTCGTCGGGGCATTCCTGCTGGCCGGTTGCGTCGACGTGCCGGGAACGGGGCCGGCGCCCGATCTCTACAATCTGACGCCCAAAAGCACCTTTGCGCCCAATCTGCCCTCCGTCATGTCGCAGCTCGTCGTCGAGGAACCCTTGGCATCCGGCGGGCTGGATTCGGCGCGTATCGCCCTGCGGCCGTCGGCGACGGAATTGAAGTACTTCGCCAAGGCGCGCTGGGTCGAACGGGCGCCGAAAATGATTCAGACCCTGCTGGTGGAGAGCTACGAGAACACCGGAAAGATCGTGGCGGTCGGCCGCCAGGCCATCGGCTTGCGGTCCGACTTCAACCTGAAGAGCGAGCTGCGCGAATTTCAGGCCGAGTATCTGGACGGCCGCAAGGTGCCGCAGATCCGCGTCCGGCTGAACGTCAAGATCGTCAAGCATCCGCGCCTCGCCATCATCGCCTCGCGCAACTTCGAACGGGTCGTGCCGGCGCGCAGCGATTCCATGCCGGCCATCGTTGCGGCATTCGACGAGGCGCTGGGCAAGGTCCTGCGCCAGACGGTCGAATGGTCGATGGCGACGACCGCCGCGAACTAAAAAATCCCGGGTGGTCAGTCGCCCACAGCCGCGGTGCGGCATGCGTTCTGGTAGGCCTCCATGCGGTCGCGGAACTCGGCGGGGATCGCGACCGACTTCATGCCTTCCGACTTGTCGACGATCGACGCGACGATCTTGATCTGAAAGCAGTGGGTGCCGTCGTCCTTATGGGCGTCGATCAGGGTCGTGTAGGCGGACCGGCCGATATGCTCCAGCGACAAGGTCAGCGTGAACGACTCGTAGCCCGCCAACGGCGCGAAGAAGTCGAGCGATGCGTGCACCACCGGCGACCCCATCTTCATGTCGACGTTGAACGGCTGCCAGTGCACGCCCACCACCTCCGCGAACCAGGCCTCGAGCGTCTCCATGCCGTAGTCGAGGAAACGGGCGGTGTAGACGATACCGGCCGGATCGGTTTCACCCCATTTCACGACACGGCGGACACGGAACGGTATTCCCTCGATCCGCTGTTGATAGGGCATCGGCATCTCCTCGACTCATTCGGATAAGATTGTTGCCTTATAATGCAGAATCATCTGCAAGACAGCATTATATCGCATATTATTGGTCGAAGGAAACGCGTGCCTGGTCAGTAGCCGTCGAAATAGGCCTCCAGTTGCTTGAAGCCCATGGCGTCATCGGCGAACGAGAACGTGCCTTTTTCAGCCAGTTCGGTGGCGGCCTCGATAGCCTTGCCGAAGGCGAAGCGGGCGATGGCCGAGCCCACCGAGATGCGTGTCACGCCGGCGTCGGACAGTTCCCGTTGCCCGAAGGTCGGGCCGGGCAGGCCCATGACCACGTTGACCGGCTTGGAGACGGCGTCACACACGGCGCGGATGGAGTCCAGGTCCTTGAGGCCCGGCGCGTACAGTACGTCCGCACCGGCGGCTTCGTAGGCCTGAAGGCGTTTGATGGTGTCGTCCAGGTCGGGGTTGCCGTAGAGAAAGTTCTCGCAGCGGGCGGTGAGAACGAAGTCCTCCGGCAGCGCCCGGGCCGCATTGACGGCCGCGACGATCCGCTCGACGGCTTCCTCGAAGGGATATATGGGGGCGTCCGGGTTTTTCGTCTGATCCTCGATCGAACAGCCGGCCAGGCCTGCTTCGCCCGCCAGGGTCACCGTTTCGGCCACATGGGCCGGCGTCGGTCCGAAGCCTTCCTCGAGGTCGGCGGAAACGGGCAGGGGCGTGGCCTCGACGATGGCCCGGCAATAGTCCAGCATCTCGCCCCGGGTCAGGGTGCTGTCGCCCCGCCCGCGGGTGAAGGCATACCCGGCGCCCGTCGTCGCCAGGGCCTCGAAACCCATGGTGGCGAATATCCGCGCCGTGCCGATATCCCAGGGATTGGGAATGATGAATGCGCCGTCGCGCGCGTGCAACGCCCTGAAACGGGCGGCTTTGTCTGCTTGTGACATGATGCTCCCCAATCCCTCTTGAAATGACGGAATCGAATGTTGCCATTTTGTTCTTGTGGGCGCAAGGACTATCGCCGCGGTGCCGACAAGAAAAAGGGGCGCCGAAGCGCCCCAGGTTTTTACAGGGAGTGTTTTGCAGAGCTTGCAACCGGCCGGTAGGCCTACATGAAGCGCACGTACTCGAAGTCCAGCGCCTGGTTGTTGATGCCACGGGCCGGCGGGGCGATCCAGTTGGCGAACTTGCCCGGCTCCGTCACCGCATGCATCAGCGAGCCGACATAGGCCCGGTCCTCGTCGGACGGCAGCCACTCGGTGTGCTTTTCGTCCCATTCGGCCTGGGTCACGACCTTGCCTTCCGGCGACACGCGGACATTGGCAAACGTGCCGATCTGGCGGTGGAAGGCGCGGTGCGGCAGTTTCAGTTCGAAATCGATACCGGCCCGCTTGATGATGCGGTTCCAGCGGTCGACGCCCTTCTGGCAATCGTTGATGTAGTCGTCGCGCAGGCGCTCGTTGATCACTGTCAGCGCCGCTTCCTCCACCTCGCGGAAACCGTCGCCGGCCAGTTCGAGCACGGTGTAGGTGTCGTCCTTGAGCTGGTGGTCGTCGTCGATCTTGGTTTCCTCGAACCGGCCCTTCAGGCCCATGGTGTAGAAGTTGGCGGCGTTGGTCGACATTTCCGAACCGAACAGGTCCTCCGACACCGAGAAGTGGAAGTTGACGTACTTCTGGATGGTCGGCAGGTCGATGCCGCCGTGGGCGCGCACGTCGTCGGTCTTGTGTTCGTTCATGATGTCGCAGGCGCGCTGGATGGTGCGGCCGACGCCGGTCTCGCCGACGAACATGTGGTGGGCTTCCTCGGTCAGCATGAAGCGGCAGGTGCGCGACAGCGGATCGAAGCCCGATTCGGCCAGGCTGGCGAGCTGATACTTGCCGTCCCGGTCGGTGAAGAAGGTGAACATGAAGAACGACAGCCAGTCCGGCGTCTTCTCGTTGAAGGCGCCCAGGATGCGCGGCTTGTCCTCGTCGCCGGAGCGGCGTTCGAGCAGGGCCTCGGCTTCCTCGCGGCCGTCGCGGCCGAAATGGGCGTCGAGCAGGTAGACCATGGCCCACAGGTGGCGGCCTTCCTCCACGTTGACCTGGAACAGGTTGCGCAGGTCGTAAAGCGACGGGCAGGTCTTGCCCAGCAGGCGCTGTTGCTCGACCGAGGCGGGCTCGGTGTCGCCCTGGGTGACGATCAGGCGGCGCAGCACGCCGCGATATTCACCGGGGACTTCCTGCCAGGCCTTTTCGCCCTTGTGGTCGCCGAAATTGACCCGCCGGTCTTGTTCCGGCTCGGCCAGAAAAATGCCCCAACGGTAGTCGGGCATCTTGACGTGGCCGAAGTGGGCCCAGCCCTTGGCGTCGACGCTGATGGCCGTGCGCAGATAGACATCGTCGGTCTGGAACCCTTCGGGGCCCATGTCGCCCCACCATTCCAGGTACTTGGGCTGCCAGGCCTCGAGCGCCCGCTGCAGACGGCGGTTGTCTGAGAGGTTGACGTTGTTGGGGATGCGCTCGTTGTAGTCGATGGCCATGGGTTAGACCCTCCTCTTGTCGAATTCACTGCGCTGGCCGGTGCCGTAGAGCTTGAGGGCGCCTTCGTCGCCGACCGCGTTGGGACGTTGGAATATCCAGTTCTGCCAAGCGGTCAGCCGGGCGAAGATCTTGGATTCCATGGTTTCGGGGCCGGCGAAGCGCAGGTTGGCTTCCATGCCGGTGAGGGAATCGGGGGAGAACGCCGCCCGTTCCTCGATGGCGATGCGAACCTCGTCTTCCCAATCGATATCGTCGGGAATGAAGGTCACGAGACCCAGTTCGTCGGCATCCTCGGCTTCCAGGTCCTCGTCGATGCGCGCCTTGGCGTCGTCGACCTGCGACGGATCGTCGAGGAAACGGCTGGCCAGACGGGTCAGGCCGTTGCCCATGGGCAAGGGGCCGAAGTTCATGCCGGTCAGCCGTACCGTGGCCGGCGGCCGGTTGTCGCCCTCGAACTGGCCGTCCAGCATGTAGGACCGGTCGGCGGCCAGGACCAGCTCGAGCAACGTGCCGGTGAAGCAACTGCCGGGCTCGACCAGCGTGAAGATGGACCGCGACGACACGTCGACCCGCTTCATCAGCCGCTTCAGGAACAACGTGACCTCGCGCACGAACCAGTCGTCGGCATTGGCCAGCAGGGCGGCGTCGGCCGCCGCGACCATGGCCGGGTCGCCTTCGGTGCGGAACGACCAGGTGCCGACGTCGGTTTCGTTGGTGCGCAGGTGCAGAACCGCGTCTTCCAGCTCGCGGGCCATGGCCAGGGGCCAGAAATCGGCGCCCTGTTCGGCGATGGCGGCGGCGTCGGCGGGCGGCGCGGTCTCGGGTGCCTTGATCGTGATGTCGGCGGCGCGAACGTCGCGGTCGATGCTGACGGAGACGTAGGTGTAAGAAACGGTGTCGCCATCGATGGTGCGGTTCAGCGCCGCCAGGGCGACACCTGTCGCATCCTTCGGCCGATCGCTCTTGGCCGCGGCGTCGGTGGCGGCGGCCTGAACACGGTCGGCCATTTTCGAGCGCGGCACCACTTCGTCGACCAGGTGCCAGTCGACGGCGCGCTTGCCGCGCATGCCTTCCTCGATGGTGCAGAAGAAGTCGGCCCGGTCGCGGCGCACATGGCGTTTGTCAACCAGACGGGTCAGGCCGCCGGTGCCCGGCAGCACGGCCAGCAACGGCAGTTCGGGCAGGGACACGGACGAGGCGCCGTCGTCGGCCAGGATGATCTGATCGGTGGCCAGCGCCAGTTCGTAACCGCCGCCGGCGCAGGACCCGTTGACCGCGGTGATCCAGGTCAGTCCCGAATTGTCGCTCGAATCCTCGATGCCGTTGCGGGTCTCGTTGGTGAATTTGCAGAAATTGACTTTTTCGTAATGGGCCGACAAGCCCAACATGCGGATGTTGGCACCGGCGCAGAACACCTTGTCGTTGGCCGACGTCAGGACGACCGCGCCGACTTCGGGGTGCTCGAAGCGGATGCGCTGAATGGCGTCGTAGAGTTCGATGTCGACGCCCAGGTCATAGGAATTGAGTTTCAGTTCGTAGCCCGGCTTGAGACCGCCCTGTTCGTCGACGTCCATGGCGAGCGTGGCGACGGGGCCGTCAAAACTGAGTTTCCAGTGCCGGTACTGACTCGGATTGGTTTGATAGTCGATCATTGCGGGGCCTGTCGTCTGAACGTTTATGATTGAATACGCAGTATAATGCATATTTGACGAAGATCAAGCACGATTTTGCATCTATAGTGCATGCACAATGATGCCGGTTTATGCCATCCGTTACGAATGATGAAGGCGTTCAACCGCTCAATCGTCGGTAATTCATGCAACACGGCGTTGTCGTTTCGGTTCGCGTAATGCATTGAAATACAATGTTTTCGGGACTTCGTAGCGAACCACGAACCGGATCATCCACTATTGGCTTGTCGGTCTGCTTTACAATATTTCCGCCGCGCGACAGCATCGGATTTCCCGATCTCGCCGGCCGCGGGGAACCGTAGGATTTCGGTGACATCGAATGGACGGCCCGTGATCGTCATGATCATGGATCGGCTTTATTGTTAGGGTGTGTCCATGGATGGCGTGAGGAGAAGGCTGATGTCGGTGCGTACGATAGGTTTGGTCGCGGGATTCGGTATCTGTTCGGTTTTGGCGGGTGGTTTCTTACTTTCGCACCAAGCGTGGGCACAAAATACATCGCCGCGTTTGCCCGGTCAGGACACGCCGATGCTGGTCTGCTATCAGAACGGCCAGCAAATATTTCAGATCGGCCCACTGACGTCGGTGACACAGGCGGGCGGTGAATCCTATCTCGACTATCGCCAGAAGGACGGCTCGCGCGGGCAGGTCCGAATCGTCGGCACGGCGGTATGTCTGGTGACGACCAACCCGCCGGCACCCATGGCCAAGAACCAGTGACGGCTATCGCTGGGCGGAAGCGATTTCGAGTATCAATTTCTTCAGAATGGCGGCAGCGAAGGTGCGACGGCTTTCGGCCTTGACCACGAACGCGCCCGGACCGCCGATGATATCGGATCGGAAATAGTCGTCCAGATCGGGCATGGTCGGGCGTTCGATGACCAGACCGTTGATGACGATACCGACGCGCACGGCGTCGTCGCGGGCCAGATGCGCCGGTAGCCCCAGCGTGTTGGGACCATCGCCGGAGAAATCGATGATCCGGCGCGTGCCTTCGAATCCATTGCCTTCGATCGACAAGGCGGCGAAGGCAATGGCGTCGCCCACGGCATTGCCGCCGGGGCAGTACATCTGCGGCTGCTGAAGAACACGCCGGCCGAACGCGATGGCCGAGGCCCGGTCGTGGATCCGGGTCCATGGTACGCTCAGGCGTTCGCAACCGTCGGCGGCGAACTCGATGTAAGCCACGGCAACGGATTGCAGAAACCCGCTGGTGATCGCCTGCACGACCTTGGGGTTGGAAAGCGCGTCGAGATACCCCTGGCGCTGCAACTGGGTTTCCGCGTCATCGATACTGCCCGAGGCATCGACCACAAAAGCGAGTTCCAGGTCGACGGGAATGCGTTTTTCGGCGGCATGCGTGTCGGTCGTGACCGCTGACGGCAGGAGGATCGACAAAACGACCAACAATCCGATTGCGCGAACCATGACAAGAAAGCCCGATGATTTTTCCATGGACGCCTAAAAGTCTATCAGAAACAGTGGATAGTTCGGGACATCCGTGTTCCAACGAATACAAATCCAACCCGCAAAACTGATGTAACCGCGACACTGCGCGGAATATTGTATGCTCCTTCCCGATATTGACGATAAGGACTTGGCACATGATCGACCTGTACTACTGGCCTACGCCGAACGGCTGGAAGATTTCCATCATGCTGGAGGAGTGCGGCCTGGCGTACAACCTTATTCCAGTCAATATCGGGCGTGGAGACCAGTTCAAACCAGAGTTTCTAGCCATCAGCCCCAACAACCGAATGCCGGCGATCGTCGATCATGATTCGGGTGAAGGCAAGCCGGTGGCCCTGTTCGAATCCGGGGCCATCCTGATGTACCTGGCCGAGAAAACCGGCAAGTTCATGCCAACCGATCCGGCGGGGCGGCGCGACGTGATGCAATGGCTGTTCTGGCAGGTGGGGGGGCTTGGACCCATGGCGGGGCAGTTGAGCCATTTCGTCAACTATGCACCGGAACCCAATCCCTACGCCCACGAGCGTTATGCCAAGGAATACGACCGTTTGCTGGGCGTGCTGGACCGCCGTCTGGCTGACCGGGAATTCCTGGCCGGCGATTATTCCATCGCCGACATGGCATCCTGGCCTTGGCTCATTCCCTACAAGCGTTTCGGCCAGTCATTGGATCATCTGACCAACGTGCGGCGCTGGCACGATGCCATGAAGGCGCGCCCCGGTGCGACCCGCGGCGTGGACGTGGGCAAGGATTTGCGCACATACGGCAAACCCATGGACGACGAGGCCCGCAAGGTCCTGTTCGAACAAACGGCGCAGTCGACGAATTAGTCCGCTCCCGTCAATGCTCGCCGGACCAGCGGCAAGCGGTCATTGCCGAAATACATGTCGTTGCCGCCGACGTAGATGGTCGGTGTGCCGAAACCGCCACGTTCGATCAATTCATCCGTGTTGGCACGCAACTGGTCCTTGACGTCCTGTGCGGCAATGGCGGCGAGTACGGTGTCGGCGTCGACGCCTGCGGTACGGCAGACATCGGCAAGCACGTCCTCCTGGGAAATGTCGCGATCGTCGCGCCAGTAGGCTTCGAAGGCCGCGCGTGCAAAGGGCACCAGCTGTCCGTCCCGTTGTGCGACGAGGCAACCCCGCATGGCCTTGACGCTGTTGACCGGGAATACGCGTGGCAACCATGTGATGGTCAGTCCACCGGCCCTGGCCCAGTCGGCGAGGTCCTTGGCCTGATAGGCCAGTTTGGCCGGTGGCGGATTGTTGCGAAACTCGTAGACGGTGGGATTGACGGCGTTGAAGACTCCGCCAACCAAAAATGGCCGCCAGGCTATGTTGAATGCCAGCTCCCGGCGCATGGCTTCGAGACCTTCGAATGCCAGGTAGGTCCATGGGCTCGACACGTCAAAAAAAACTTCGACACTCTTCACGCTGACCTCCCGCAATTCCCGTTCGTGTTGTTTACGCTGGCGGCAGCGTATCAGCCGGAACCTTAGCGTGAAACCGTCTCCCCGTGCCGCGACAACACGAAGAGGGGCCCGAATTCAGATGCATGCCGGCGTGACACCGCGAAGGGTGTAGAAGTAAGCCTGTCTATCAACCTTTTGATACAAATCGATATTCTTTTCGTGTATACAACCTCGCGAATTAATTGATGCGCACGAAGCTATGCAATCATTACGAGATACGGTATCCGCCATTCGGGGGAGTGCCAGGCACGATTCCATTGCGCGATTGGCGGACTATTGGGTGTCGATCTGTCCCGATCAGGGCATGCCCGGACGCGAGCATTTTGATCCTGTCGATATTCCCGGCATCCTGCCGTATATCGTGCTGACCGATGTCGAGCACGCACCTCTCCGCTTTCGTTTCCGCCTGATCGGCACGGCCGTCGTCGACGCGATCAATGAGGATTTGACCGGCCGGTACTTCGACGAAGCTGTGGATAACTACCAGAATTCGGAATTCTACGTGTCGCGCCGTGAGGTTGTCGAAACCGGTTCGCCGCACTACTACATTGGTGATCCGCCGGCGGACTGGAGCGATGTTTTTTCCAGCCAAGAACGGATTTATCTGCCTTTGGCTTCCGACGGCCAATCGGTGGATATGATTTTGGGCGGAGTCGTCTTCAACCGTTTGGATTTGGACTCGGGCAGAGCGGTCACGACGCTTCAGGGCTGTTGACGGCAGGTGATCCTGACTCGCAATCGTTGAATGAGTTTCGTTTCGGGACACGGAGCATCGTCCGACTTGAGCGCGTTCCTCTATTTTGGTGACAAGCAATGCAGTGGCGGTTGACGTGGCCTGGTCCGGCGGCGAGGGTAGGGCCGATCAACCGGAGGCCCCATCGTGACCGAGACGTACCGAACTTCCGATCATAATGTTTGCCCGTTGCGTAGTTTCGAGGACTTGCAGGTCGGAGAAGTGTTTCCCCTACCCTCGCGCACCATGACGGACGGTATTTTCGCCGCGTTCCAGGCGGCGTCCGGCGACAACCATCCGATTCACTACGATGTGGAGTACTGCCGGCGCCACGGCCATGACGATTTGCTCGCGCATGGCATGCAGGTGTTCATCCAGACGGCTGCCGGCGCCGGGTTGTTCCCGCACATGATCGGTGGCGCATTGGTCGGCATGATCGAGGCATCGTTTCAAATCCGCAAACCGGTGTTGCGGGGGGATACCCTTTATTCGGCACTCACCATCGCCGATTTGCAGCCTCAGACTACGACCGGCGTCGTCACCATGCGGGCCACGGTCCACAATCAGAACGACGTGCTGGTCATGGAGGGGCAGCACAAATACCTGTTGCGCCTCGGGTCGGCGCATTTGCGGGGACCCTTGGACGGTTAATCGGAGACGCGACCCGCTTTCGCGCGCGCGATGATCATCTTCATGATCTCCGCCGTGCCATCTCCGATCTGTAGTCCCAGGACGTCGCGAAGGCGCTGCTCGTAAGGCAATTCGGTGCTGTATCCCGAATGGCCATGCAGCAACAGGCATTTGTGAACCACGTCGAAGGCCAGCTTTGGCGCCCACCACTTGCACATGGCGGCTTCCGTGGTGTGGGGCAGACCTCGGTCCTTGAGCCAGAGTGTGCGGTAACACATCAAGCGGGCGGCTTCGACGTAGGTTTCGAATTCGGCCAACGGGAACGTCACGCCCTGAAAGGCGGCCAGTTTCTGCCCGAATGCGCTGCGCTCTCCGATGTGTGTCCAGGTTTCGTCCAGGGATGTCCGGGCGATCGCGATACACTGCAGGCCGATCAGAGCACGGCTGAAATCAAACCCCTGCATGACCTGGACGAAACCCGTGCCTTCTTCTCCAAGACGGTATTCGGCCGGCACGCGCACATCGTCGAAGAACAGTGATCCGCGTCCTATGGCGCGTTCGCCAAGATCGGAAAACCGGGTGGCCGTCAGCCCGGTCGTATCGGCCGGCAGCATGAAGGCGGTCACGCCATGGGCCTTGGACTCGGTGCTTCCCGTTCTTGCGAACACGACAATCAGATCCGCCTGGTCGGCCATCGAGACCGACGTCTTCTCGCCGTTCAGAACGTAGTGTTTGCCATCCCGCACCGCCTTGAGACGTAGCGCCGCCGCGTCCGAACCACCTTGCGGTTCGGTCAACGCAATGGAGAGCAATACCTCGCCACGGCATATGCGGGGCAGCCATTCCGCGGCCGGTTCGGGGCGGGCATGATGCGCGATGATCTGGCCGATCAAGGAGCCGAGCAACTGCACATAGGCCGCGTTGAGATCGCCCTCGGACACGGCTTCCATGACCAACCCGCTGGTCACGTAATCGGCCCCCAATCCGCCGTGCTCGGGAGGGAATTCCGGTCCGATCAGTCCCAGCGTTCCCATCTGCCGGACGACATCCCGTTCGAGCATGCCTTCACGTTCCCGCGTCTGGTATCGCGGTGCCAGTTCTTCACGCGCAAAACGCAAGGCTGTTTCCCGGATGGCTTCCTGTTCGGCGCTGAATCCGAAATCCATAGATCTCTCTAACGATTGTTCGATAAAA
Source organism: Sneathiellales bacterium (assembly GCA_028277845.1). GTDB lineage: Bacteria > Pseudomonadota > Alphaproteobacteria > JANQFL01 > JANQFL01 > JANQFL01. The sequence goes on along the minus strand of JANQFL010000011.1, from coordinate 88,015 downwards.
ATTTTGGCGATTGTAGTGCATGCAGGCGCCAAGGCCAGCGCCAATCGCCGGTCGGTCCATGCTGCCTTGGAAAGCGTCAGGGCACCGGGCAAATGCGTGCGTGGGAATGTTCGGACAGATATGTTCCGGACCGGGATTCTTTCCGGCCCGTCGAATACAGCGTCGCACCGACCACGTGCGTGGGAACGTCGCCATCGTCGGACAAGGGCAATATGAGCCTCTCAGACGACAATGCAGTCCCTTCGTCCGTACGCACTTTCCACTGGAGATGCATGATCGATTTTTCATTGACGACGATTAGGAAATGCCTGCGCGCCGGTTCACCGGCGTTCCCGGGAAAGCAATCTTCCAGTGCCATTCCCGGCTTCGGTTCGCGCCCGAACATGTTGAGAATGTGTTCCCCGGCCAAACGGAACAGCAGGTCGCCGCTGCGCCAGTCATAGGACCAAAGAAAAATGTACGGCAGCAGATTTGGGACGGAAACAGGGTCGAAACGCCGCTTATCAGGGACGGCACAGCCGTCCCTGATGTCCAGCCAGTATTTGAGCAACGCGCGCAGGCGGGTATCACGGACGGGCAAGTCGTCCAGGCCGGCGACATATTCCTCTACGGAACCCACGTTCGATACTCAATCACCAGTTGCCGTAACGGGAAGAATGGCGTGAAGAACGGATCACGACCGGCGCGCTTGCGGTCAACGCATCGGAGATGTGCCGGATACCCGGTGAAAGAGTCAGAACGGCAGCCAGGAATGTTCCTTGCCGTAGTGCAGATATCCGACGTTGGCGCCCGCGCGCAGCCCCACGCCGGTCCGGATGGGCGCCAGCACGATGTCTCCGCTTTGCTGATAATTCACGCCGACACCGGCGACGAAGTAAAAGCTGCCCTCGACGCCGGGAAACCGCTGGAACAGATCCTCGACAGTGTTCAGCTTGTAGACCAGTACAAACACCTTCGACGCATTGGCCCCGATATCCCAGCCGATGGACGGGCCTTGCCAGTAGACTTTACGGCCGCCGCCGGCCTTGCGATTGAGTTGGCCGTTGCCGTAACGGAGACCGACACCGATCGCGCCCGACACTTCCTCTCCGGCGATATAGCCGTTGGGCCGACCCTGATCCGCGAACACCTTTTGAATGGCCTTGGCCAGCCCTTCCGTCGTGTCGCCGAAAAATCCTTCCGCCTTTGCGAGGATTTCGTTCTCGCTGTAAGTGTCATCGCCGGCCATGGCGGGTTGTTGCGTGGCGGCGGTGAGAAAGGCGAGCGCGGCAAACAAACCTGTCGCTTTGCTGATAAACGCGTTGGTGCCGCGCACGAAATTGGTCATGGCCTCGTTTCCTTTGTTCGAGTGGCTTCAGATGGATCCAACGATAACCCGACACACGGGCGCCGCAAGTTACCAGTTATTCAGCCTGAAGACATCATGTCCGGGTGTGGCTATTCCGTGGCAGCCAACAGGTCGTACGGCGGGGAGAAGCGTTGTGCGATCGGCCGGCGCGGCCGTTGGATCAGGAAGAACTCATTGCGTGGCGACGTATCCGTCACCGTTACGTTGAACGTGACCGTTTCGCCGTTACGGACCGTGCCCTGGCTGAAACGGATATAGTCGAACGGTTCGGAGACTTCACGCGACAAGGCAAAACGGTCCGCACGAAACGGCCGCGGGGCGCTGCGAATTTGGTCGAAGGATAGTCCGTCGTGATAGTCGCTGGGCAGGGACAGGTCTTCGCGCAGTTCCATGTCGAACAACTGCCAGTCACGGCCCGACTTGTTGATGACGACTTTGCGCAGCGTGAAACCCGCCGACCTGAGCGCGATGGTACCTTTGTCGGTGTTCAGTTGATCGTTCAGTCCGCGTATGACCATGACGGCTGCCGCGGGGCCGACGAACTCTTCGACCACGACAAACGGATCGGCGCGGTTGCCCGAACCGGACACGGACACCAAGCGGAACCCGCCGCCTTCATCGCTGAAACTGATACCGTTGGCCGTGTACGTGTCGGCGTTCGCCGCAAACGGCAGGCCGCAACCCAGCAACAACACCGCCAACCACATGGATTTCAGGGCTTTTCGTCGCATGCCGTAATTGTCGGCGCGTTGCGGACGGGAGGCAAGAGCCCAGTCGTCCGGTCACCCTGTTGTGATACCGGCTAGGTCGTCGATTGAACCGGGCACAAGGCCGTCAATTCCGCAAAACAGTCGTCGATGGGGCGGCCCGACGTATTGAGAACCGCACTGGCCTTGGCATACAGGGCCTCGCGGTTGCTCAGAATGCGGCGCAGGTCGTCCATGGCTTCGGCATTGCCCGCCATGGGGCGGGTATCACCTTGGCCGATCACCCGGTTCATGTGTTCCTCGGGGCTGGCCTGCAGCCAAACCGTGTAGCAGGTGTTCAACAGCAGGTCGAATGTCCCGGCCTCGGCGACCAAACTGCCACCGACTTCGATGACCGCGGCCGGGTAGCTGTCGACCAGCCGTTCGAGCACGCGGCGTTCATGCCGGCGATAGGCCGCTTGGCCGGATAGGGAAAAAATCTCGGAAACGCTCATTCCCGCATCCAATTCGATTTCCTTTGCCAACTGGACGAACGGCACCTCACGGCTGTCGGCCAGCATGCGTCCCAGCGTCGATTTACCGGCGCCACGCAGTCCGATCAACGCGACCCGGTCTCCGCGGTCGCTACCCTGGCCGAATTTCTCGACCAGAATGGATTGTGCCTGGGCCAGTTCGGCCGGGCTGAGACGGCCGAGATGTTCGAGCAGGAGCGAAAACTCCACCGGGCGTTCGGGGCCTTCATAGACCAGGTCCGCCAAGGTCATGTTCATGGCTTGGGCGACCTGTCGCAGCAGGCCGATGGAGATGTTGCCCTGGCCGGCTTCCAACTGGGCGAGATAGCGTTCCGATACCCCCGAATCCCGCGACAGCGTCTTGCGCGTCACGCCGCGCCGCGCCCGCGCGTTCCGCACCCGATCGCCCAGCATGCGCAGATAGGCTTCATGCGCCTCGGCCACGCCGCAGGGTTTGCCATTGGCCCGGTTGCCCCCTGTGCGTCCGCGCCCGGCGGGCGCCTGATCGGCTTTGGGCTTGGCGTCCTGAAGCTTGGTGTCGGCGGCCATTTAGGCAAAGACCTTCGGAAATAATGCACGCTGTAATATGCATTATAGTGCTTTTCTTATGGAAATCGAGAGGATTGTGCAGTATATCTCATTGATCCAAAATCAGATCAAAGCAACAAAAAGCCGAATAGCTCCGCGAAGGGGCAGGAGGTTCGATTGTCAGACCGAATTACGATCCTGGTGGGCACCATGACGGGCACGGCCGAAATCGTGGCCGAGGAATTGCAGGGTGCGCTCGAGGAAATGGACTTGTCGGTGGAAGTGACGCCGATGGATTCCCTCGACGCCACAGCGTTCGATGACGCTGAGCCGGCATATTTGATATGTACGTCGACTTACGGTCAGGGGGATGTGCCCGACAATGCGCGCGATTTCTTCGAATCGCTGGAATCGGGCAAACCGGATTTGTCGGCCATTCGCTACGGCGTGTTCGGCCTGGGGGACAGCACCTACGCCGATACGTTCAACGAAGGTTGCCGAAAATTCGATGCCTTGCTGACCAAGCTCGGCGCCAAGCGGGTCGGCGAGCGCATGGAACACAACGCATCGAGTGACGATTTGCCGGAGGACGTGGCCGTGGAATGGGTCCGGGAATGGGTGGAACTGCTGACAAGCCAACCCGAAGCCGCTTAATACCGACGCCGGCGTGGGACGGCCGAAGCCCACCCGAGTGCATGACGAACGCAAGAGGGAGAGACGAATGACGGTGGAAGATTTTCAGGCCGTTGTGTCGACGGTGGCCGATGCCATTGCCGGCAGGCCGGTCGATGCCGAACTCGGCAGCTATCTCAACGAGACCTTTCCGCCGGACAGCGACGCCTTTCAAGCCATCGAGAAAGCCTGCCATGCCGCCATCGCCGACGGCTGGATGTGCAATTACGGTGACGCGCCCCTGCGCTACGGCCGGGTGATCAAGCCCAACGATGCGCTGCACGGCTTCAGTGTCGACGTGGTCGAGATGGACGACGTCAAGGGGCCGCACCATGCCCATCCCAACGGTGAGATCGACATGGTCATGCCCATCGACGACGGCGCCGAATTCGACGGACAGGGCGCCGGCTGGCTGGTCTACGGGCCGGACACGGCGCACAGTCCGACGGTGCGCGGCGGCAAGGCATTGGTGCTGTACCTGCTGCCGGGCGGCGCCATCGAATTCACCAAACGCTGAACGCAACAGAACGAACAAGACGTCAATCGGGGCTTCGCGACAACCACATTCGGGGAGGAACACCGATGCCTGAAATTGCCAAGATCGACGCCAGCGTTTCGCCGCCGGCGGTCGAAGTGCCGCGTGACTACAACGCGACCGTGGATTTCATCGACCGCCATCTCGGCGAAGGCCGCGGCGGCAAGGTGGCCGTGATCGACGACCGGGGCGAATACACGTACGCCGAACTGGCGGAGAAGGTGAACCGGGCGGGCAACATGCTGAAGAGCCTGGGCGTCGGCATGGAGCAACGCGTCTTCATGTGCATGCTGGACGCCGTCGAGTTCATGGCCGTGTTCTGGGGCGCCATCAAGATCGGCGCCGTGCCTGTTCCTGTGAACACGCTGCTGACCGGCAAGGATTACGATTACATGGTGCGCAACACGCGCGCCGGCGTCATGGTGGTCAGTGCGCCGCTGTTTGAGAAATTCGAGCCCATTCTGGACGGGCAGCCGTTCGTCGAACACGTGATCATCGACGACAAGGGGGCAGGCGCCGGCGCCCATCAAAGCCTGGATACGCTTCTGGCTGCGGCGGACACGGCCCTGGGCGCCGCGCCGACGGTCAACGATGATGCCGGTTTCTGGCTGTTTTCGTCCGGATCGACCGGCGCGCCAAAAGGCGCGGTGCATTTGCAGACCGACATGCTGTTCACGTCGGCCTATTACGGGCAGGGCGTGCTGGGGATCCGCGAGGACGATGTGGTGTTCTCGGCCGCCAAGCTGTTTTTCGCCTATGGCCTGGGCAACGGCATGACGTTTCCGCTGCAGGTCGGTGCCACGGCGGTATTGATGGCCGAACGGCCGACCCCGGGGTCGGTCCTGGGTGTTCTGAAGAAACACGAGCCGACCATCTATTACGGTGTTCCTACCCTGTACGGCGCGATCCTCGCCGATCCGGCCAACGACAGGAGCAAGGGCTCGCCGCGTCTGCGCGCCTGCGTGTCCGCCGGTGAAGCGTTGCCCAAGGATGTGGCGGAGCGCTGGGTGGAACGGTTCGGCGTCGACATCCTCGACGGCCTGGGTTCGACGGAGATGCTGCACATCTTCCTGTCCAACCAGCACGACAAGCTGCGGTACGGCACCTCGGGCGTGGCGGTGCCGGGCTATGAACTGAAAGTCGTCGACGAGGACGGCACCGAGGTGCCGCAGGGCGAGATCGGCGAGCTGCTGGTTTCCGGCCCGTCCAGCGCCGTCTGCTATTTCAACAACCGGCCCAAAAGCCTGGCCACGTTCGAAGGGCCGTGGACCCGTACCGGCGACAAGTACACGCAGGACGAGGACGGCTTTTTCGTTTACGCCGGCCGCACCGACGACATGCTGAAGGTCGGCGGCATCTGGGTCTCGCCGTTCGAGGTGGAATCGGCGCTGGTGGCGCACGATTCGGTGCTGGAAGCCGCCGTGGTCGGCCAGGAAGACGCGGACGAACTGGTCAAGCCCAAGGCCTTCATCGTGCTCAAGGAAGGGGAAGAGGCGTCGGACACCTTGTCGGATCAGCTCAAGCTCTTTGTCAAAGACCGTTTGGCGCCGTACAAGTATCCGCGCTGGATCGAATTCCGCGATGAATTACCCAAAACGGCGACCGGCAAGATCCAGCGGTTCAAGCTCAGGCAATGACGGGAAGGCGATAGCCGAAACGATGGTCGAGTATCTCGAGTTGGAACGCGGGCGGCTGGAAGTCGCCTGGCACGGCCCGCGGCCCGACGATGTCGCCGCCCGCGGCAACCCCACGCTGGTGTTCCTGCACGAAGGGTTGGGCTGTGTCGATATGTGGCAGGATTTTCCCGCCAAACTGGCGGACGCCACCGGTCTCGGCGCCATGGTCTACAGCCGGTTCGGTTATGGCCGTTCGGCGCCGGTCGACCTGCCGCGGCCGGTCGAATACGTGCATGAGGAAGGCCTCGAGATATTACCGCAGGTCCTGGACGCGGCGGAGATCGGCGATGCCGTCCTGTTCGGTCACTCGGACGGGGCGTCGGTCGCTTTGATCTACGCCGGCGGGACACTCGCACGTCCCCTGCGCGGACTGATCCTCGAGGCACCGCACGTGTTCTGCGAGGACATCTCGGTCAAGAGCATCTCCGAGGCCGCCGATGCCTACCGGAACACCGATTTGAAGGAAAAGCTGGCACGGTATCATGGTGACAATGTGGATTGCGCGTTCTGGGGCTGGAACGGCGCCTGGCTGCACCCGGACTTCATGCAATGGAACCTGGAAGAGTATCTGCCCAAGGTCGGTGTGCCCACCTTGGCGATCCAGGGCTGGGACGATCAGTACGGGACGCCCAAGCAGATCGAGACAATCTCCGACGCGGTGCCTGACAGCCGTGCATTGATGCTGCCCGAATGCGGACATTCGCCGCACCGGGACCAGGAGGAGGCCGTGTTGGAAGCGGCAACGGCCTTCATTCAGGAGCGTTTTCTGGTCAAAGCCTGACTCGCGCCGTAAAGCGGCATCCGTTAAACTGAGACCCATGAATTCCGCTCGGCCAACCGACGCACAACGGCGCTATCTCGAACGCGGGCTCGACCAGCCCGGGGGCAAGTTGCCGCTGTTCGATCAGCGTGGGCAGCGGGTCAATTCTCAAACCGTTCGGTCCTGTATCGAGCATGGCTGGGCGGAGCCCTGGTTCCGCAATCCCATGAAGCCCGACTGGCTGGTCTGCAAGTTGACCGACAAGGGCCGCTCGCTCGTCAATCCCTGACGGTACGGGTCACACGACATTCTTCCGGCATTGCCTGACATGGCCCGGTGTGTCACCTTTCGGCCATGGAACAGGGCATCGGATTTCTCGCTTTAGCCGTCGCTTTCTTCGTCGGCATTCATGCGGTACCCGCCATCGGCAGCGTGCGCGCCGCGGCGGTCGGGGCGATGGGTGAAAACGCCTTTCGCGGCGTGTTCTCGCTGGTGTCCGCCGCCGGCATGGTGTGGGTTGTCTGGGCCTACATCCAGGCACCCGTTCTGGATAACGTTCTGTGGACCGGGCGGCACGGCGCCAAGCACACGGCCCTGTGGATGATGGCGATTTCGTTCATCCTGTTCGTCTGCAGCCTGACATCCCCCAATCCAACCATCGCCGGTGCCGAAAAGTTGCTCAAAAAGGACGAACCGGCCAAAGGCATCATACGGGTTACCCGGCATCCGTTGATGTGGTCGTTCGGATTGTGGGGCATCGCGCATCTTGTCAATCGCACCGACCCGGCGTCGTTGCTTCTGTTCGGCGGTATGGCGTTTCTCGCCCTGGCCGGGACGGTGATGCTCGACAACAAGAAGAAAAGGCTGTTCCCGGAGGAATGGGAACGGTTCTCGGCCGTCACGTCCAATATCCCGTTTGCGGCCATCGTCAGCCGGCGCAACCGGTTGGTCGTCAGCGAGATCGGCTGGTGGCGGATCGTGCTCGGTTTGGCGATCTTCGTCGCCGTCGCGCTCTATGGGCATGAATGGGCATTCGGATCCCGGACGATTCCGTATTGACCGGATCTTGAGTTCGATTTTCCGCGCCAGCCGACGCCATACGCCCATCACGGTTTTGTGAAATTTCATAACGGCATGGCCCTTGCGCATCTTCGTGCATGGCATATATTTAACCGTATGGTTAAGTATCAAGATCACGGATTAGATGCGACGTTTGCCGCCCTGGCCGATCCTACGCGACGGGCCATTCTGGCCCGTTTGACGTTGGGGGATGCCACCGTCGGCGAGTTGGCGTCGCCGTTCGACATGTCCCTGCCGGCCGTGTCCAAGCATCTCGGTGTCCTGGAGGATGCCGGCTTGCTGACCAGGCATAAGGACGGGCGCGTGCGGCGCTGCCATTTGGAACCCGAACCCATGCGCCACGCGGCGCACTGGATCGAACAATACCGGCAGTTCTGGGAAGGTCAGCTCGACAGCCTGGCCAAGTACCTGGAAACCTATGACGACAAGGGAGAAACAGACGATGGCTCAAGCAAGCCCGATCGGCGCAAGCGCCGCTGACGAAGATACCGTCCTCCGATTGAACCGGCGTTTCGCCGCCCCGCGTGACCGCGTTTTCCGTGCCTTCACCGACGTGGCCGAATTGCAGAAGTGGTGGGGACCGGAAGGATTCACCTGCCCGGTGGCGGAGCTGGACGCCCGTCCCGGCGGCAAATTCCGGCTGGAGATGCATTCGCCGGAAGGCGGCATTCACGTGGTGTTCGGCGAGTACCGCGAAGTCACTGAACCGGAAAAGCTGGTCTACACGTGGGCATGGGAGGATTCGGACGGGCCGGAAACCCTGGTCACCCTGGAATTCACCGACCATGGCGCCGAGACCGAGCTGATTTTGACCCACAGCCTGTTTGCCGACCGCGAATCCCGCGACAACCACAATCTGGGTTGGACCAGCTCATTCAACGACCTGAACAAATATCTGGCGGGCTGATCCCGCCGGCCACAACGGGAGGAAACACCAATGGCCGATGTCAAAGTGTATGGATTTCCCCAAAGCACCTATGTCCGCACCGCGCGCTTGGCGCTGGAAGAGAAGGGCGTGTCTTACGATCTGCTGCCGATCGATCCGGGATCGGAAGATCATCTGAAGCTGCACCCGCATGGCAAGATGCCGGCGTTCAGCCATGATGATTTCTATCTCTACGAAACCAGTGCCATCGCCCGTTATGTGGACGAGACCTTCGATGGTCCGCAGTTGCAGCCTATCGACGTGCGCGAACGGGGCCTGATGAACCAGTGGGCCAGCGCCATCATGGACTACTACTACCCCGACATGATCAAGGCGTTCATTCTGGAGCGCGTGTTGGCGCCAACCCGTGGCCGCGAACCCGATGAAGAACGTATCGCCGAGGCCATGCCGCGTATCGAACGACAAGTCGAGATCGTTGAGGAAGGGCTTTCGGGCCGTGACTTCCTGGCTGGCAATTCGCTCAGCCTCGCCGATTTGTTTCTGGCGCCGATCTTTTTCTATGTCGGGCTGCAGCCCGAAGGTGAGAAACTGTTCGGCGGCAAATCCAATATCGGTGGTTGGAAACAACGCATCTCGGCCCGTCCGAGTTTCCAGGCCACCATACCGCCCATGCCCGGCCAGCAAGCCGCCGAATAACGCGCGGCATTCATCAACGAAACGGCGCCCGAATGGGCGCCGTTTTCGCTTGTCCGTCGCCGCGCGTATCTTTGACAACGTGTAAACGGGTTCGTGCTTGACCCCATGGGTGCCTGTCCACAGGATGGGCGCAAACCACACCATATTGCCGATCGTCCCGTCTTTCCGACACGTTCGGCCCTTGCAAGGAGTTCGCACGCCATGGGTTTCAGCGCCGGGATGTCCCGTTCCAGTTTCGCCGACTTTCAGCCGGAGCACTTCAGTTGGTCGCTCGACGGCAAGGTCGCCACGATTACTCTCAACCGGCCTGAGCGGAAAAATCCACTGACCTTCGAGTCCTATGCCGAGCTTCGGGACACCTTCCGCCAGTTGAAGTATGCCGACGACGTCAAGACCGTCGTAATTACCGGCGCCGGGGGCAACTTCTGCTCGGGCGGCGACGTGCACGAGATCATCGGACCCCTGGTCAGGATGAAGGAAGCCGGACGCATGGATGAACTGCTCGAGTTCACCCGCATGACCGGCGATCTGGTCAAGGCCATGCGCCATTGCCCGCAGCCCATCATCGCCGCCATCGACGGTATTTGTGCCGGAGCGGGTGCCTTGATCGCCATCGGATCCGATATCCGCTACGCCACGGCCGAAAGCAAGACGGCCTTCTTGTTTGTCCGCGTTGGCCTGGCCGGTGCCGATATGGGCGCCTGCAATCTGCTGCCCCGGATCATCGGCGTCGGCCGTGCCGCGGAGGTCCTGTATTCCGGCCGCGCCATCGGCGGCGAGGAAGGGGAGCGTTGGGGGTTGCACAACCGACTGTTCACATCGGACGAGCTGTTGGGCGAGGCTCAGGCGTTCGCGGCCAAGCTGGCCAACGGCCCGACCTTTGCCCACGCCATGACCAAGACCTGTATCCATCAGGAATGGGATATGAGTCTGGACGAGGCCATCGAGGCGGAAGCGCAAGCGCAAGCCATCTGCATGCAGACCGAAGACTTCGCCCGCGCCTATCACGCCTTCGTCGCCAAGGAAAAACCGGTGTTCGAAGGGAATTGACATCCGGCGCCGACTGTTTGAGCCTGATCAAAGCCCGGCGCATACATGGCGCCCATAATGACGGGAATACGAGGCGTCGAGTTTCCACGCCGGGTTGGTCCCAAATCTGTAAGGGCTGGTGTCATGGATATAAAACCGGAAAATGTGTGCCACATCATCTTTAAGGCACGCCAACTCAATGCCATCGAGGCCATGCAGGAGACCGGCGTCGGCGCCGAAACCGATGCCGACGAATTGCTGGAGGATATGCAGCAAGGCCGCGTCGTCCATGAGGAACGGGAGCACGATCCGACCTACTACGAGATCAAGGGATTCATCGACGAATTGAGCGGGGACGATCAGTGCGACCTCATCGCGCTGGCGTGGCTCGGACGCGGCGACGCCGGCAAGAACGAATGGGGCGACCTGGTTAATCTGGCCCGGGAACGCCGCTCGGACCATACGGCCGAGTATCTGCTTGCCATGCCGCTGCTCGGCGAATACTTGCAGGACGCATTGGATCAGTTCGAGATTTCGTGTGAAGACTTCGAAGACGAACACGGATAGACCCTGGACGATCAACACCGCCTAAGCCTGATTACGCAGGGTATGAACCGGCGGGAATTCGGATGTCCCGCATCGTGGGATAGCATTCCAAAATATACCGTTGCCTCTTTTCGCCGGGCCGCACAGGTGATATGCACTCGCCCCGGATGACCTAGAATATTGCGGTGATGCCGTAGCCGGCGCCTGTTGAAAAGGCCCGCTGGCCGCCGCCGAAGGGAGGCATAGCATGAGCTTTACGATCGTCGAACAGACCACGGCCCGTCTGAACCGCAGCGAGTTGGCGGTGCCGGGTTCGAACCCGAAATTTCTGGAAAAGGCGGCGCAAAGCGATGCCGACGTGGTGTTCCTTGATCTCGAAGACGCCGTCGCCCCCGATGACAAGGTGCAGGCCCGCAAGAACGTCATCGACGCCATCAACGACCTGGATTGGGGCGACAGGACATTGTCCGTCCGCATCAATGGTCTCGATACCCACTACATGTACCGCGACGTGGTCGATGTGCTGGAACAGGCCGGCGAGCGTCTCGACGTCATCATGATCCCGAAGGTGGGCACGGCGGCGGACGTCTATGCCGTCGACATGCTGGTGACGCAGATCGAAACCGCGATGGACCGCAAGAAGCGCATCGGCTTCGAGATGATCATCGAAACGGCGCTGGGTATGGCCAACGTGCATGAAATCGCCAAGGCCAGCCCGCGTAACGAATCCCTGCATTTCGGCGTTGCGGACTACGCGGCGTCGACCAAGGCCCGCACGACCCAGATCGGCGGCCCTAACCCGGATTACATCGTGCTGACGGATCCCGACGACAATGGCGGCCGCGAGACCCATTGGGGGGATATGTGGCATTACGCCATCGCCCGCATGGTGGTGGCGGCCCGGGCTGCCGGGCTGCGGCCGATCGATGGTCCGTTCGGTGATTTTTCCGATCCCGACGGCTACAAGGCGCAGGCCAGCCGCGCCGCCGTCCTGGGCTGTGAAGGCAAATGGGCCATTCACCCATCGCAGGTCGCCCTGGCCAACGAAATGTACAGCCCGTCGGAAAAAGAAGTGACCAAGGCCAAGCGCATCCTCGAGGCCATGGAACAGGCCCAGAAGGAAGGCAAGGGCGCCGTGGCCCTCGATGGCCGCCTGATCGACATCGCCTCCATCAAGCAGGCGGAAGCGCTGGTCAAACAGGCGGAAATGATCTCCGGATCCTGATAGAACAGGTCACGGCGCAATTCCGCCGTGGCCGTCCTCTCTTCGTTCCCACAAATTTGTTCCACCCGCCGTCTGGCGGTTTCGTGGCACCCTTGATATTGCCTGCGCCGTGCCAAGATAGTTTGGGGACAGGCGGTCACAAATTGACCGCAATTCGACGTTAGACGTTCGCCCGCACACGGACGGGAGGGCGGCTGTAAACGTGACGGAAGAGGGCAATTTTCAGCCACAAACGCCGGTTGACATTGATGACGGGCCGCGACAAGGTGCGCCGCGCGTCGGATCCCTTAGCGTAACCAAGGATGACGAAGTCCATTTCATGAGCAGTTTTCTCGATTTCGAACGCCCGATCGCCGAATTGGAAGGCAAAATCAAGGAGTTGAAGCACCTTGGCGATGCTGAGAACGGCGATGTAGATGTCAATATCGGCGACGAATTGACCACCCTTGAGAGCAAGGCGGACCAGCTCCTGCGTCAGACCTATTCCAATCTGACGGCCTGGCAGAAAACCCAGGTTGCCCGCCACCCCAGCCGGCCGCATTTTTCCGACATCGTGTCCGATCTGATCGAGGACTTCACACCACTGGCCGGCGACCGGGCCTTCGCCGAGGATAAGGCCATTCTGGGCGGTCTGGGCCGCTTCCGCGGCCGCTCGGTCATGGTCATCGGCAACGAAAAGGGGTCAGATACGGAAAGCCGTCTGGCCCATAATTTCGGCATGGCCCGGCCCGAAGGCTACCGCAAGGCCGTCCGTCATTTGCGGCTGGCCGACCGTTTCGGTCTGCCGGTGATCACCTTGATCGACACCACCGGGGCGTATCCCGGTATGGGCGCCGAGGAACGGGGCCAGGCCGAGGCCATCGCCCGGTCCATCGACGTCTGCCTCGACATCGGCGTGCCCATGGTCTCGGCCATTGTCGGCGAAGGCGGTTCCGGCGGTGCCATCGCCTTGGCGGCCGGCAACAAGGTGCTGATGTTCGAACACGCCGTCTATTCGGTCATCTCGCCGGAAGGCTGCGCATCCATCCTGTGGAAGGAGGCCGACAAGGCCCAGGATGCAGCCGAGGCGATGGGCATCACCGCGCAGCATCTGATCAAGCTGGGCGTCGTCGATGAAATCGTCCCGGAACCCGTGGGCGGCGCCCATCGCGACCCGCACTCCGCCATCACCAACCTCGGCGATATGATCGACAAGGCGCTGCAGGAGCTGGTCGGCGAGGAACGGGGCGTATTGCGCGAACAGCGCCGGCGCAAGTTTCTCGAAATGGGACGGGCGATGGACGCCTAGCCGTCCGGTCGGGTTTTCCGCCGTTGGGCGCGTTCTTCGACGAACGCATCGAACGCCGCCAAAGCCTCAGACCCATACACCATGGACGGACCGCCACCCATTTGAATGGCGACATCGATGGTTTCCAAGACTTCGTCCCGTGTCGCACCGCGCCGCATGGCCGCCCGGGCGTGGAAGGCGATGCATCCGTCGCACCGGTCGGTGATGCCGATGGCCAGGGCGATCAGTTCCTTGGTTTTCGCACTCAGCGCGCCGTCGCGGTAGGTTGCCTTGCCCAGCGCGCCGAAGGCCGCCATGGCGTCCGGGCTGCCGTCCTTGAGAACGGCGATCTTGGCGTTGAGGTCGTCGGCGATCGCCGAAAAATCCTTGCTCACGGTTTCCTTCTCCATGTTCGAACCAGGGGAGAAGGGATCAGACCGCTCGCCCGTGGCAGTGCTTGTATTTCTTGCCGGAACCGCAGGGGCAGGGGGCATTTCGCCGCACTTTGCCCCAGGTGGCTGGATCGTTCGGGTCCAGTTCGGCGACGGCCATGCCACCGTGCCGGGCCGACGCCGGTTCCGCCTCGTTCTCGCCGGTCAGCGGATCGATGTGGGACTCGTGCATTTCCTGCTCGGGATGGGCGAACATATCCGCCGGCGGGTCGGCGCGTAATTCGACGTGCGCCAGCAGCGACGTCACGGATTCACGCAGCCGCAGCAGCAGGCCTTCGAACAGGTTGAACGCTTCGGCCTTGTATTCGTTCAACGGGTCCCGTTGGCCGTAGGCCCGCAGGCCGATGCCCTGGCGCAGATGATCGAGCTGCAGCAGGTGTTCCTTCCAGTGCTGATCGAGGATCTGCAGCAGCAGGCTCTTCTCCACCATGCGCATGACGTCGGGGCCGTAATTGGCGGCTTTCTCGGCCATCCTGCGGTCGGCCGCGTCGATGATGCGGTGGGTGATTTCCTCGTCGGCGATGCCCTCTTCCTTCGACCACTCCTCGATCGGCAGCTCCAGGCCGAAAATCTCCTTGGCCCGGACTTCTAGGCCGTGGGCATCCCATTGCTCGGGGTAGGCGTTCTCCGGGATGTGCTCCGACACCAGCGTCTCGGCCACCTCGTGGCGCATGCCGTTGACGGTCTCGGACACGTCGTCGGTGCGCATCAGTTCGATGCGCTGTTCGTAGATCACCTTGCGCTGGTCGTTCATCACGTCGTCGAACTTGAGCAGGTTCTTGCGGATATCGAAGTTGCGCGCCTCGACCTTCTGTTGCGCCTTTTCCAGGGCCTTGTTGATCCACGGGTGGACGATGGCTTCGCCTTCCTTCAGACCCAGCTTGCGCAGCATGCCGTCCATGCGGTCGGAGCCGAAGATGCGCATCAGGTCATCGTCGAGGGAGAGGAAGAACTTGGACGCGCCCGGATCGCCCTGGCGGCCGGACCGGCCGCGCAGCTGGTTGTCGATGCGGCGGCTTTCATGCCGTTCGGTGCCGACGATGTAGAGGCCGCCATTGTCCAGTACCGTCTTCCGGGCGGTTTCGATTTCCGACCGGATTTCGGCGATTTTCCGTTCGCGTTCGGTCTCGTCGGCGATGTCGTCCAGTTCCGTGGCGATGCGCATGTCCGCGTTGCCGCCCAACTGAATGTCGGTGCCGCGGCCGGCCATGTTGGTGGCGATGGTGACGGCGCCGACCCGCCCCGCCTGGGCGATGATATGGGCTTCCTGCTCGTGATAGCGGGCGTTGAGCACGTTGTGCGGGATCTTGTTTTTCTTCAGCAGCGCCGCCAGGTCCTCGGACTTCTCGATGGTTACCGTGCCGACCAGGATCGGCTGGCCGCGTTTGTGGCAGTCCTGGATAAGCTCGAGGATGGCGTTGTTCTTTTCCGCCGCCGTGCGGTAGACCTCGTCGTCCTCGTCCTTGCGGACGCAGGGCACGTTGGTCGGAATTTCGACGACATCCAGTTTGTAGATGTCCATGAACTCGTCGGCTTCGGTCAACGCCGTGCCGGTCATGCCCGCCAGTTTCGGATACATGCGGAAATAGTTCTGGAAGGTGATCGACGCCAGGGTCTGGTTCTCGTTCTGAACCTCGGCCTTTTCCTTGGCTTCCAGGGCCTGGTGCAGACCTTCCGAATAGCGCCGGCCTTCCATCATGCGGCCGGTGAACTCGTCGATGATGACGACCTTGTTGTCCTTGACGATGTAATCGGTGTCGCGGGCAAACAGCTTGTGGGCGCGCAGGGCCTGATTGACGTGGTGCACGGCGCTGACGTTTTCGATGTCGTAGAGATTGGGGCCGCGCAGCAGGCCGGCGTCGTTCAAGAGCTGCTCGATGTGTTCGGTGCCGCTTTCCGTAAATGACACCGCCTTGGCCTTCTCGTCGATTTCGTAGTCATCCTCGCTCAGCTTGGGAATGAGGGAATCGACGGTGCGGTAGAGTTCCGAATTGTCCTCGGTCGGGCCCGAGATGATCAACGGTGTGCGCGCTTCGTCCACCAGGATCGAGTCCACTTCATCGACGATGGCGAAATTGAACGGGCGTTGCACCATCGATTCCAATTCAAACTTCATATTGTCGCGCAGATAGTCGAAGCCGAATTCGTTGTTGGTGCCGTATGTGACGTCGGCGGCGTAGGCGGCACGGCGCTCGTCGTCGTCCAGGCCGTGCACGATGCAGCCGACGGTCAGGCCGAGAAACCGGTAGATGGCGCCCATCCATTCGGCGTCACGCTGGGCCAGATAGTCGTTGACCGTGACCACGTGCACGCCCTTGCCTTCGAGGGCATTGAGGTACACCGCCAGCGTCGCCACCAGGGTCTTGCCCTCACCGGTTTTCATTTCGGCGATCTTGCCGCTGTGCAGCACCATGCCGCCCATCATCTGGACATCGTAGTGGCGCTGGCCCAGGGTGCGCTTGGCGGCCTCGCGCACCACGGAGAAGGCTTCGGTGAGGATGTCGTCCAGGGACTCGCCGCCCTCAAGGCGTTTACGGAAGTCGTCAGTACGGGCCCGCAACTCGTCGTCCGACAGGTTTTCGTAGTCGGATTCCAGCCCGTTGATCGCCTCCACGGGCTTGAACATGGTCTTGATGGTCCGGTCGTTGGCCGAACCGAACAGCTTCTTGGCGAGCGCGCCGAACATGCAGGGGACTCCGTAAAACAGCAGGGCGGTTGGATTGCTGAAAGCCCGCCAGACACATAAGGATAAGGGGCAGTTCTGTCAACGACAGAGGGCCGACACTAAAGCCGGGAAATGCGGCAATTTCGTTAATGTGAACGGGCGAAATCACGGATTTTCCCGGGCTTCACGCCTTGATTTCCGAGGAACGGCCCGTGTAGGATCGCGCCGCCCGGAAATCCGGGATTTTTTCCCATTTTTCGAGTGTATGTGCCTCATGCCGGAATTGACGCGGTCACCGCTTGCCCCCAAACGCTTTCCCCGTGTCCATCCGGTCGCCGGCGTCCGCCTGGCCGCCGGCCGGGCCGGCGTGCACTACCGTGGCCGGGACGATCTGCTTTTGGTCGAGCTGGCCCGCGGGACGCGCGTGGCCGGGGTCTTTACACAATCGTCCATGCCCGGCGCCCCGGTCGACTGGTGCCGCAGGATCGTCAAGGCCGGCGCGGCACGGGCGCTCGTCGTCAACGCCGGCAATGCCAATGTGTTCACCGGCCAGGCGGGTCATGACGCCGTCCAGGCCACCGTCGGCACCACGTCACGGCTCCTGCGGTGCAAGAAGGAGGAGGTGTTCGCGGCGTCGACCGGCGTGATCGGCGAGACCCTGCCTGTCGACAAGATGACGGCGGTCCTGCCGAAACTGAAGGCGCGGTTGCAGGCGGATGCCTGGCCGAAGGCGGCCAAGGCCATCACCACGACGGACACGTTTCCCAAGGCGGCTTCGGCGACCTGCGAGATCGACGGCAAGGCGGTCACCGTCAGCGGCATCGCCAAGGGCTCCGGTATGATCGCGCCCGACATGGCCACCATGCTGGCGTTCGTCTTTACCGATGCCCGTTTGCCCGCGAACGTGCTGAAGTCGGTGCTGAGGCAGGCTAACGGGCAATCGTTCAACTGCATCACCGTGGACAGCGATACGTCGACCAGCGATACGGTTCTGCTGTTCGCGACCGGAAAGGCACGGCACAAAGATGTCGGTTCGGCATCGGACAGGCGGCTCAGGTCCTTCAAGACGGCGTTGGCCGCCGTCATGCGCGATCTGGCGCAACAGGTCGTGCGGGACGGAGAAGGGGCCGGCAAGTTCGTCACGGTCAACGTGACCGGCGCCCGCAACACCGGTGACGCACGGGGGATTGCCCGGGCCATCGCCAATTCGCCGTTGGTCAAGACGGCGATTGCCGGCGAGGACGCCAACTGGGGCCGCATCATCATGGCCGTCGGCAAATCCGGCATTCCCGCCAACCGGGACAAGCTGCGTCTGACCATCGGCGGCGTGCTGGTCGCCAAGGACGGCGCCCGCTTTGACGGCTACCGTGAGGACGATGTGGTGCCGCATATGAAGGGCGACGCCATCGACATCAGCGTCGACGTGGGTCTGGGCCGCGGCAAGGCGACCGTGTGGACCTGCGATCTCACGCACGGATACATTTCCATCAATGCCGATTACCGCTCGTGACGGCATTATCCGGACAACCGTGGCCGTTGTGCACCGAACGGCTGGAATTGCGGCCGCTGATTGTTTTGGATGCGGCGCGGGTTCAGTCCCTGGCCGGCAATTGGACCGTGTCGCAGACCCTGGACGTGGTGCCGTATCCCTATCCGGACGGCTTGGCCGAGGTGTGGATCCAGGAAACCCGCGACAAGATCAAGGCCGATGAGGACTACGCCCTGGCCATCGTCAAAGCCGGTGAGGGGCTGATCGGCGTTATCTCCGTCAATTACCGTCAAAACAGGAACGAAGGTATCCTCGGCTACTGGCTGGGCGAGCCTTATTGGGGGCAGGGATATACAACGGAAGCGGCGGCGGCGATGATCGAGTTTGCCGCCGAGAAAATGGTTCTGGATCGCATCCTGGCCCGTGTTTTTCTTGGCAACCAAGCGTCCGAGAACGTGTTGCGTAAAATCGGCTTCGTGAAGACCGGCGAGGAAGACAGAACCTATCCCCATCGCGGCGGCGTGCGCAGGGTCAGCCTGTGGGACTACACGGTGGATCCGGCATGACCGGCACGGAACTGACCATGACCCTCGTCGTTGCCGTCGCGCTGGTGGACATCGACGGGCGCGTTCTCATGGCGCAGCGGCCGGAAGGCAAATCGATGGCCGGGCTGTGGGAATTTCCCGGCGGCAAGGTGCATGACGGGGAGACTCCGGAAGCCGCCCTGATCCGCGAGCTAAAAGAAGAACTGGATATCGACGTGACGGAAAGCTGCCTGGCGCCGTTTACGTTCGCGTCGCATGAATACGACGATTTTCATTTGCTGATGCCGCTCTACGTTTGCCGGCGTTGGGAAGGCACGGTCCGGCCCTTGGAAGGCCAAACCCTGAAGTGGGTCAGGCCGGTCCATATGGCCGACTTGCCCATGCCGGCGGCGGACGTCCCCTTGGTCGCCATGCTGCGCGACCTGCTGTGACTTAGTTGGTGCCCAGGGAGCCGATATACGCCGCCAGATCATTGATGTCGTAGCGGTTCAGTTTGAGGCCGCGCATGTCCTTGGTGTGGGGTGCTGCCAGGAAGGTCTTCAGATAATCGGCATTGCCCGCCTGGCCCTTGGCGATGGTCTCGAACGTGGGCGGACCGACGGGAACGCTGCCGCTCTGATCGGGACTGACCAAATGGCATTCGGCGCACCAGCGCTGCGCGATTTTCCTGCCCTCGGCGGGATCGGCGGCCCAGGCGGACGCCGTACTCATCATTACAATCACAGCCGTCGTCATTGCTCGCACAAGCATGGAAACCCTCATCGCTTACAACTCGGATCGTATCGAGCCGATTATTGAAAACCACCCTTCCGGGTTCAAGTGCCGTGAAGTTAGTAACGAAATAGTAAACCCTGACCGATCGCCACGGCCTTGAGGACAATCAATCGTCGATCGTTTGTTCGTCCGTACCCAGCGCCTTCGCCAGGCGCGTCTTCGCGCTGCCGGGTTTCAAGGGCTTCGGTTGGCTGGCGTCGGGCGCCCAGGCGGTCAGGGTGATGATCTGGAATGTGGCCGGCACCCGCCCGTCGGAACCGGCGTATTTTGCATGATAGAGCGCCGCCGCCTTGGCCAGCGTATCGCGCCGGCTGAATGTCTTGCGCCGCTGGACCAAGGCATTGCTCTCCCCCATGGCGTTAAGATCGCGCATGAGTTTGAGTGGGTCCTCATAGGTGACGGTGATGGTTTCGCTGTCGACCACCGGCAACGCCAGGCCGGCCCGCTGCAACAACCCGCCGGCGTCGCGTATGTCGATGAAGGGAGAGACCCTCGGGCTGACGCCGCCTTCCATGTCCGCTTCGGCCTCCAACAGAACCTGGCGCAATTCCGACAGAGTATCGCCGCCGAACAAGGCGGCGAGAAACAAGCCGTCCGGCTTCAGGCAGCGGTTTGCCTGTATCAGCGTACCCGGCAGATCATTGACCCAGTGGAGGGAGAGACTGCCGACGACCAGATCGAAGCGATTTTCGGCGAAGGGCAGGGCCTCTTCATCCGCGGCCGCCCGCAATCCATCCGTGCCATCGAGCATGGCCGCCGACAGATCGCTTTGGATCAAGGTTTGGATGCCGCCCCGGCCATTCAAACTGCGGCTGAAATGGCCGCACCGGCTGCCCAGCTCCAGCGCCAATGGAAAATCCCGCTTCACGTCCGCCAGCCGGTCGGCGAGACGCTCCGCCACTTCGGCAAACAGGAACTCGCAGTCATGGTTTCCGGCCGCCCGGTCACGTTTGCGGCGTACGGCTGGGCGGTCAAACGGGGCGACGGTATCGTTCATGCCGGAACTATGGCGCCACGCGGTCCATTGGCAAGAAAAATTGCTGCCGGGGGCATTGACTCCCGGCGGTGCCTTCCACGCAAAATAGTGCCGTGGGCGGTATATTCTCCAAATATCCCGGTTTCGGTAAAGTAGTCCGGCGCGCGATCGATATCGTGCTGCCGCCCCGATGCCTGTCCTGCGGCGAACCGGTGGCGACGGTGGGCCAACTGTGTGGTCCCTGTTGGACCGGGGCGGAATTCATCAGCGAGCCCTATTGCCGGTGTTGCGGCTTGCCGCTCGATTACGATGTGGGGCCGGGCGCGGTGTGCGGCGAATGTGCACGGCGCGCTCCGGCTTTTCATCAGGCGCGCTCGGCGCTGCGGTACGAAGGGACGGGCCGGTCGTTGGTCTTGGCGCTGAAACACGGTGACCGGACGGAAACGGTTCCGGCACTCGCCGCGTGGATGGTGCGAACAGCGGGAGATTTAATCGAAAAGGGCGACCTGGTCGTCCCCGTACCCCTGCATCGCCGGCGGTTGTTCGATCGCCGGTTCAACCAGTCCGCGCTGCTGGCGGCCGAAATCGGCAAACTGACCGGAACCGAGGTGGGGGCGAGAACGTTGGTCCGCCGCCGGCCGACCCCGCCGCAAAAGGGATTGAGCCGCCAAGCCCGGTTCCGCAACCTGCAGGGCGCCATATCCGTCCGGGACTCGGACCGGGCGCGCATCGTCGACCGCCGTGCTGTTTTGGTGGACGATGTCATGACCACGGGCGCCACCGCGGAAAACTGCGCCCGCACCCTGCTCCGTGCGGGCTGCCGGGAGGTCAATGTTCTCACCGTGACTCGGGTTGTGCGGCAGGATGCCGGCGTTATATAGGTAGGAACGCCAGTGCGAGTGAGAATCGAACCATGTCCGACGTAACCATCTACACCAGTATGTTCTGCGGCTTCTGCTTCCGGGCCAAGCAGTTGCTTGAGAAAAAGGGCGTTCAATTCAACGAAATTGACGTTGGTTCCACGCCCGGTGCCCGTCAGGAGATGATGGAGCGCGCCGGTGGCGCCCACACGGTGCCGCAGATCTTTATCGGCGATACCCATGTGGGTGGCTGTGACGATCTCTTCGAACTCGACTATGACGGCAAGCTGGACGCAATGCTGGAGGCTGCTTGATGGCCGATCCGTTCAAGCTGGCATGCCTGCAGTTGAATTCCGGGGCCGAGGTCGCGGAGAACATCGCGCACGCCACGGACTGGATCATACGGGCCGCCGAAGCCGGCGCGGACCTCATTGCGACACCCGAAACGACGGGCATGATCGAATTCCGTCGCCGTGCGGCATGGGACAAGGCGCAAATCGAGAGTGAGCACGCCGCTCTTTCGGCGTTCCGGGAACTGGCCGCCAAGACCGGACGATGGCTGCTGATCGGATCGCTTTCCGTGCGGGTCGACGATGAGGAGCGCATCGCCAACCGGTCGTTCCTGATCGACTCTTCGGGCACTATTGCAGCCCGCTACGACAAAATTCACATGTTCGACGTCGATTTGCCGTCGGGCGAATCCTACCGCGAATCCAAGACCTACCGCCCCGGCGACTCGGCCGTGCTGGTACAGACGCCGTGGGGCGTGCTCGGCATGACCGTGTGCTACGACGTGCGCTTCCCGCATCTGTACCGGGCGCTGGCCAAGGGTGGCGCGCGCATGATCAGCGTACCGGCCGCCTTCACCAAGGTGACGGGCGAGGCGCACTGGCATTTGCTGTTGCGGGCACGGGCGGTGGAGACGGGCTGTTTCGTGTTTGCGCCGGCGCAATGCGGGGTTCATCCCGGCGAGCGGCGCACATTTGGTCATTCGCTCATCATCGATCCGTGGGGTGAGGTCCTGGCCGACGGCGGCGACGAGCCGGGCTTCGTGATGGCCGAACTGGATATGGCAAGGGTTGCGGAGGTGCGGGGACGGATACCGTCGCTCGACCACGACCGGCTTTACGCCGCGCCGACGCCCTTGATCGATGTGGAAGCCGCCGAATGAATTTCGATAACAACAAAAGGCAGTTAAATGGCAGGCGAAGGACACGGAAACGTTTCCGATCTCGCGGAATTTGACAACGCAGAACAAGCCGTCGCGCGCATCATCGAGATTTACGAGCGCAGCGCGGACATTATCCGTCAGGAATTTGAGAAGGCCGCCAAAGGTGGCGCACCCGATGCGTCGGCCTTGCAGTCGGCGTGTTATCCCTATGTCGGCATTACCATAGGTCCCGGCGAACTGGCGGCCGAAAACCGGCTGTCCTATGGTGCCTTGCATGATCCCGGTGTCTACGGCACGACCGTGACCCGCCCGGATCTGTTTGCCGACTACTACACCTCGCAAATCGGTCATCTGCTGGACAATCACCGGGCGCCGGTGGTGGTCGGACTCAGCGACCGCAAGATTCCCTTGCCGTTCGTGGTCGAGGATTCGACGGCCGGCGTCACGTCCGAGGATGTCCGGCGCATGTCGACCCACTTCGCCATGCCGGACCTTGCCGCGACCAGTGACGACATCGCCAACGGGACCGACGTGTCCGTACCCGGCGAGCCTGACCCCCTGGCGTTGTTTCCGGCCGAGCGGGTCGACTATTCGGTGCACCGGCTGGGGCATTACACGGCCACCTCGACGAAGTATTTTCAGCGTTTCGTGTTTTTCACCAACTATCAGCGCTACGTCGACGAATTCGTCGAGTATGGCCGCGAGCAGGTCTACACGGGATCGGAATACACGGCCATGGTGGAACCCGGTGACGTCGTCACCCCGAACCCGCGATTCAGTGATGATCCGCGCAGCGGCGAAGCGCCGCAGCATTTGCCGCAAATGCCGGCCTATCACTTGGTCAAGCCCGACCGTAGCGGCATCACCCTGGTCAATATCGGCGTCGGTCCGAGTAACGCCAAGACGGCCACCGACCACATCGCGGTATTGCGGCCGCATTGCTGGCTGATGCTCGGCCACTGCGCCGGCCTGCGCCATAGCCAGCAGTTGGGGGATTACGTCCTGGCCCACGGGTATGTGCGCGAGGACCATGTGCTGGATCAGGATCTGCCCTTGTGGGCGCCGGTACCGCCCATCGCCGAAGTTCAGGTGGCCCTGCAGGATGCGGTGGCGTCGATCACCGGTCTGCATGGCACCGAACTCAAAACCCGCATGCGTACGGGCACGGTCGCATCCACCGACAACCGCAATTGGGAATTGCGCTACCACGAGCTTTTCCAGCGCCTCAACCAGGCGCGGGCCATCGCCGTCGATATGGAATCGGCGACCATCGCCGCCAACGGCTTCCGCTTCCGCGTGCCGTACGGCACCTTGCTGTGTGTGTCCGACAAGCCGATGCACGGCGAGATCAAATTGCGCGGCATGGCCAATGCCATGTACCGCGAACGCATCAGTCAGCATTTGCGCATCGGACTTGAAGCGATCCGCCTGATCGGTGAAACCGGTGTCGGGCAACTGCATTCCCGCAAACTGCGCAGCTTCGATGAACCGGCCTTTAGGTAAGCTGCGCAATATCGGCGCCGTGACGGCGCGCAAATTGCGCGACGCCGGCATCGACGATGAGCAGGCTCTGCGCCAGGTGGGTGCCGTCGACGCCTATCGCCGGCTCAAACATATGAACCCGCGCGGCACATCCCTGGTTTGCCTGTACGCATTGCATGGCGCACTGACCGACGTGCACTGGAATGCCTTGCCACGCGATCTGAAACAGAAACTCAAATCCGAAGCCGGTTAGGATTTCACGGCACAAATTCGTTGGCGCATCGCCGGCTTGGGCTCCGTGTCCTCGCCGTGTTCGTAAGCGATGACGGTCAGCGCTGGCAGAGCCGCATGCAGGAGTTCGTTGGGCTTGAGCAGAAAATCCGGGTTGCTCGGCTTGCCGAAGCGCTCGTTGCCGATGGCGAACGTCTCGTAGATCAGAACGCCGCCCGGTGCCAGGGCCGACACCAAGGCAGGCATTAGCGGACGGTGCAGGTAGTTGGTGACGACGATGCCATCGAACAAACGATCGGTGAACGGCCAGCCATCGTTTTCCAGGTCGGCTTGCACCACCTCGACTTGCGGATCGCTCGCCAAGTCTTCCAGCTTTCCGACATTGATATCGACGGCGGTCACTCGATGTCCGCGATCGCGCATCAGGCGGGAATGACGGCCGCCGCCACAAGCGAGATCGAGCACGCTTCCGCCGGCCGGAACAAGGTGACAAAATTGAAGGATCCAGGGTGACGGAGTGGAATTCACGGGAGTATCTGCAATCGGCTCTGGCCATGGGATGGCCGCAAGGCTTGCCCAATCGACCAAAAATCGCCAAATATAGGGAACGTAAGCGTAGTAAAACGACATAGCGCGTTGATTGGCAATGATTCTTTTCGATTTGAAATGCACATCCGAGCACGTTTTCGAGGCCTGGTTCCCGGACAGCGCATCGTTCGAGAAACAGGTCAAGGCGAAGGCCGTGCAGTGTCCGGTCTGCGGCGACACCAAGGTCAAGAAAGCGCCGATGGCCCCGCGCATTTCCACAAAGTCGGAAGAAAAACCGACGACCGTCGTGTCCGATGACTCGGACAGCAAAGCAATGGAATTGCTGCGCGAGCTGCGCGACCATGTCGAATCCAATTGCGACTATGTCGGTTCCGAGTTTCCCGAGGAAGCGCGCAAGATCCATTACGGCGAATCTGAGAAGCGGGGCATCTACGGCGAGGCGTCGGCCGAGGACGCCAAGGAAATGGTCGAGGAAGGCCTGGAGATCGGCCAACTGCCCTGGCTGCCACGGCGCAACAGTTGACTGCCACCGTCGGCCATATTTACCGCTACCCTGTAAAGGGCCTGAGTCCAGAGGCCTTGACGGAAACGCAACTGGAAGAGCGCGGCGGCATTCCCTTGGATCGCGCCTTTGCGTTGGCGCAAGGGTCGGCGCCGTTCGATCCGGCCGATCCGAAACCTTTGTCCAAAACCCACTTCCTGATGCTGATGGCCAACCCGCGGTTGGCCAAACTGCAGACCCGCTTCGACGAAGCCAACGGCGTACTGATCATCCGGCGCGATGGCAAGGATGTTGCGCGCGGCGACATCAATACGCCGATCGGCCGGAAGCTGATCGAGCAGTTCTTCGGCGCCTGGCTGGAGGGCGAGGTCCGCGGCAGCCCGCGGCTCGTGTCAGCGAAGGATCATTGCTTTTCGGATGTCGGCATTCAGTTGTTGTCGCTGATCAACCTGTCCAGTGTGCGCGATTTGGAAAGGGTCGTGGGCGCGCCCGTCGATCCGATGCGATTCCGCGGCAACATCTATATCGATGGATTGGATGCTTGGCGGGAATTCGGTTGGGTCGGTAAGGAAGTGGTCATCGGCGATGTCAAAATGCGGATCATCGACAGGACGCAACGCTGTGCGGCCACCAATGTCGATCCCGGCAAGGGCGAGCGGGACATGAACATTCCGCGGACCCTGCAAAAGGCCTTTGGTCATGCCGACCTTGGGGTTTACGCCACCGTTGTCGATGCCGGTCGTGTTGCCGTGGGCGACAAGCTGACGGAGCCGGTAGACGGCAGCTAGACGACAATCAGCCTGCCATTCCCTCGATGGGGAATGCCACTGCTCGCTCGGGATAGACAGATGCCGGCGGTCCGTGGACCGGGAAACGAATTCCCTTAATCCGCGGCGGAAGCGGTCTCTTCGACTTCGTCTTTTTCGGCGGCCTTCTCGGCCTTCGTTTCGACGGTCGCTTCGTCCTTCTTTTCCCCGGCCGGTTCTTCAGCCACTTCTACCTTGGGCTGAGGGCCCGTGCCCGGAATTTCCTGTGACGCCTGGTCTTGTTGCTTGGATTGCTGTTGTTGTTTTTGCTGTCCGCGGTTATTGGCACCACCGTTGGCATTGTGAATGCGGTAGTAGTGTTCCGCGTGCTGCAAATAGTTTTCCGCAGCGATCCGATCCCCCGAGGCATTGGCGTCGTGTGCCAGTGCACAGTACTTGTCGTAAATTTGGGACGCCGTGCCCCGGATACGCATATTGGGGCCGTTACTGTCGTACGTTCTATTGGGCGAATGTTGCGACCGGCGGTTACCACCGCCAGACCGACCACGCCCGCGTCTTGCGTTCAATGGTCTCATACTTTCTGCTTTCTGTGGGTACCATTACCCCGGAACCGCTACCCGCACATGATGTCTCACGTACACCAGTTGAACTTCGCAACCGGCCGGTGGCGGCAAACCATCTACATTCGATGGAATGAGACATCGGCTCTTACGAGCCGGAGCATTCTGCTCACAATCCCCTGATCCAAACTAGTCTCCAATGCGGCACATTCCAACCATTATTTTAACGATTGGCCGTCATTTGCCCGGTTTTGCCGTAAGGCACCGGGGAATGCCCGCCAAGTCGTTGTGAATACCGTCTATTTCCAGTCCGCTGTCGGTAAGCAACGCTCCGACGGATTCAACCTGTCCTTGCCCGATTTCCAGCGCGATAAAGCCGTTGGGGTCCAGTAGTCTCGGTGTCTGCGGGATCAAGCGCCGGTAAGCGTCCAAACCGTCCAAGCCACCAGACAACGCTCCGTGCGGTTCGTGTCGCGCCACTTCGGGCGCAAGCGAACCCATATCCTGGTCGGTAATATAGGGCGGATTGGTGACGATAACGTTAAAGGGCCCCGACAGGCCCAGGGCCCAGTCACCTTGCAGGAAACGGACACGGTCGGACAGTCCCAACGCCATGGCGTTGGCGGCGCAAACGTCGAGTGCGGGACGGCTGATGTCGATACCGGTGCCCCGAGCATTGGGCAGTTCGCTCAGCAGTGCCAACAACAGGCATCCGCTGCCGGTGCCGAGGTCCAAAATAGACAGGGGCGCCGCCTTGTTTTCGATACAACCCAGGACGGCGGCGATCAGAGTCTCGCTGTCGGGCCGTGGATCGAGCACGTGCTTGTTGACGTGGAAATCCAGGCTCCAAAACTCGCGGCGGCCGATGATGTGTGAAACCGGCTCCCGTTTGCAGCGCCGTTCGATCATCGCGTCGAACGCGGCTTGTTCCTCGGCGCTGAGTGGCCGTTCCGATTCGGTCAGCAGCGCCAAACGCCCAAAGCCCGTCGCGTGCGACATCAGAAGCTGGGCATCGAAGCGTGGGTTGGGTACGTCCTGTTGGCGCAGTGCCGCCGTTCCGAGTTTCAGACATTGCGCGATCGTCGTGGCCGTCATGGCCTGTTCTCCCGTCGCATCAAACGCTTTGTTCGATGTCCGCCAGAAGTTTCGCCTGATCGTCGGCGATCAGCGCGTCGATCACTTCATCGAGCGCTTCGCCGGTGATGACCTTGTCGAGTTTGTACAGCGTCAGATTGATGCGGTGATCGGTCACGCGGCCTTGCGGAAAATTGTACGTGCGGACACGTTCCGACCGATCGCCCGACCCGACCTGGCTCTTGCGTTCCGCGGCCCGCGCCGCGTCCTGTTCGGCCCGCTGTACTTCGTAGAGCCGGGCCCGCAACACCCGCATGGCCTTGGCCTTGTTCTTGTGCTGGGACTTTTCGTCCTGCTGCTGCACGACGATGCCGGTGGGCAGGTGGGTGATGCGCACGGCGCTATCGGTCGTATTGACCGACTGGCCGCCGGGTCCGGACGCCCGGTAGACGTCGATGCGCAGGTCCTTGTCGTCGACCTGCACGTCGACCTCTTCGGCTTCCGGCAGCACGGCGACGGTGGCCGCCGAGGTATGAATGCGCCCGCCGGCTTCGGTTTCCGGCACCCGTTGCACCCGATGCACGCCGGATTCGTACTTCATGCGGGCGAACACGCCGGCGCCCGTGATGCTGGCCGCCACTTCCTTGACGCCGCCCAGGTCCGATTGGGACGCGTTGAGCATCTCGAACTTCCAGCCGTGCCCTTCGGCGTATCGCTGGTACATGCGCAACAGGTCGCCGGCGAACAGTGCCGCCTCGTCGCCGCCGGTACCGGCGCGGATTTCCAGGATGGCGTTCTTGGCGTCGGCCGCGTCGCGCGGCAGCAGGGCGATCTTGACCTGATGCTCCATGTCCGGCAAACGGGATTTCAGATCGCGGAATTCCTCTTCCGCCAACGCCTTCATTTCGGCGTCGCTGTCCGGATCGGCGATCAGTTCAGCCAGGTCGCCCATTTCCTTCTGAGCATCGCGGTAGGCATTGATCTGCTCGATGATCGGTGTCAGGTCGGAATACTCCTTCGACAGCCGCACATAGTCGTCCGGTGACAGCGACTCCTGGGCGGCCATGGTGGCCTCCAGTTCCTGGTAGTGGCGCAGCAGTTTGTCGAGGGACTCTTCCGGGATCATGGCGTTCTGGTCAGTTGGAGACGCGGTAGGACGTCATCGCTGAGATCATGTCTTCGAGCAACACCTCCTTTTGCTCGCCGCTGTCCAGGTCGCGTACGGTGGCGGCGTTGCGCGCCAATTCATCCTCGCCCATCAGGATGGCGCAAGCCGCGTCCACACGGTTGGCCCGTTTCATGCGCTTCTTGACCGAACCGCCGTAACCGAGCTCCACATGGAAACCGTCCTTGCGCAGGCGATCGGCCAGTTGCAGGGCCGTGGCCTCGGCGGCCTCGCCGATCGGCACAACCGCAATGGGCCGCGCGGCGTTGGGCACGCCTTGGACCATCATGGACAGACGCTCGATGCCGGCCGCCCAGCCGATGCCGGGGGTCGGCTTGCCGCCCAGGGTTTCGATCAGGCCGTCGTAGCGTCCGCCGGCCAGTACGGCGCCCTGGGCGCCGAGCTCGGTGGTGACGAACTCAAAGGCCGTGTGCGTGTAATAGTCCAGGCCGCGCACGAGATGGTCGTTGACGGCGTAGGGGATGCCAAGCGTGTCCAGCCCTTCGCGCACCCGGGCGAAGAAGTCGGTCGACACCTGGTTCAGGTGATCCTTCAGCAGGGGCGCGTCCTTGACCACGTCCTTGTCGCCTTCGTTTTTCGAATCGAGGATGCGCATGGGATTGCGCTCCAGCCGGTTCAGGCTGTCCTCGGACAATTTGTCCTTGTGGCCGGACAGATAGTCGACCAGCACGCCGCGATAGGCTTGCCGGCTTTCCCGGTCGCCGAGGGTATTCAATTCCAGCGCCGTCCGGTCGAGCACGCCGAGCGCGCGCAGGATGTCGGCGCCGACGGCGATGACTTCGATGTCGGCCCCCGGTTCGGGTGATCCGATGACCTCGATATCGAACTGGTGGAACTGCCGCTGCCGGCCTTTTTGCGGCCGCTCGTAGCGGAACGCCGGGCCATGGGCGAAGACCTTCATCGGTACCTGCTGATACAGGCCGTTGCTGATGAACCCCCGGGCGATGCCGGCGGTGAATTCGGGCCGCAGGGTAATGCCTTCGCCGCCCCGGTCGTCGAAGGAGTACATCTCCTTGGTCACCACGTCCGACGTTTCGCCCATGGTGCGGGCGAAGACATCGGTGAACTCGAAAATCGGCGGCGCCATCTCGGCATAGCCGTAGCGTTCTGCCACGCCGCGGGCGAGGGACACCACGTGGGCATACCGGCGGTAGTCATCGGGCAGAAGGTCATGTGTGCCGCGAACCGGCTGAAACTGAGTCACGAGAATCCCCGTTATGTTAGCTAGGAAGCGTGGGCCAAGGGTGTGTCGGTGTTCCGTCCCTCGCCATCGCCTGCGGCGTCCAGTTCGGCTGCCTTGGCTTCGACGAGGGACACGATATGGTCGACCATGGTGTCGTCGTCGATTTTATGGTCGGTGACCCCGCTGAGATACACCATGTGATTGCCGTTGCCGCCGCCGGTCAGTCCGATGTCGGTCTCCCGCGCTTCGCCAGGGCCGTTGACCACACAGCCGATGATCGACAGGGTCAGCGGCGTCGAAATATGCGCCAGCCGTTCCTCAAGGACTTCGACGGTCTTGATGACGGGGAAGGCCTGGCGGGCGCAAGACGGGCAGGACACGATCGTTACGCCCCGGTGCCGCAATCCGAGCGCCTTGAGAATTTCGTAACCGGCGTGGATTTCCTCGACCGGATCGGCCGACAGGGACACGCGGATGGTGTCGCCGATACCCGCCCACAGCAACGTGCCCATACCGATGGACGACTTGACCGTGCCGCCGCGCAGGGCGCCGGCTTCGGTGATGCCCAGGTGCAGGGGATAGTCGCAGGCGTCGGCTAATCCCTGATAGGCCGCCACGGCGAGGAACACGTCGGACGCCTTGACGCTGACCTTAAAGTCGAAGAAATCGTGGTCTTCGAGGATGCGGGCGTGCGAGAGCGCGCTCTCGACCATCGCTTCCGGGCATGGCTCGCCGTATTTCTCCAGCAGGTGTTTCTCCAGCGACCCGGCGTTGACGCCGATGCGCATGGACAGGCCGTGGTCCTTGGCCGCCTTGACCACCTCGCGGACGCGGTCCTCCGAACCGATATTGCCCGGGTTGATGCGCAGGCAGGCGGCACCGTTCTCGGCCGCTTCGATGGCCCGCTTGTAGTGGAAATGAATGTCCGCCACGATGGGCACGCTGACCTGGGGCACGATCCGCTTCAGCGCCCGCGACGAGTCTTCGTCGGGGCACGAAACGCGCACGATGTCGGCGCCGGCATCCTCGAGCGCCTTGATCTGCGCGACCGTCGCCGCCACGTCCGTCGTCGGCGTGTTGGTCATGGACTGGACCGTGATCGGCGCACCGCCGCCGACCGGCACCGGTCCGACATGGACCTGACGGCTTTTGCGGCGCGTGATGTCGCGATAGGGACGGACGCTCATGACCAAACCTGGATCAAAGTAGGACTAAGCGGCTGCTTTCTCAGCCGCCCACAACGGGGTCTCGCCGGGCAGGAACTGTCCCGGAACGCGCCAGTAATGTGGCGTCAACGCCCGATAAGATCAAGCATACATTAAAGTATTGAAATTAAACGGAAAATTGCTCGTGTCGCCGGTCAATCACACCCCAGGGCCGAAACGGCTTCAACCCCGGTTGAGCAGGCTCGAAGCCTCAAGGGGCACATCGCGGACGATTTCGCCGGGTCCGCCGATGGGCGGAATGGACTGGCCGTCGACCAGAACCTCCAGTGCGCCGGCGTCACTGGCATAGAGCCGGATGTCCGCCCGGTTGGGCACATGGTAGGTGTCGCCGGCCCGCAGGACCTTGGTCAGGAACTGTTCGTCGTTGGCGCCGCGCACTTGCACCCAGCAGTCGTACCGCGCCCGTAGGACCACCCGGGCATCGGTGTTGCTGATGCCGTATTGCTGCGGTGCGTAGGCATCGTTCAGCGGCTCCGACGGCGGTGCGGCCGGCGGTGGCGGTGGCGGTGGCGGCGATGACGTCAATGCCGGCGTCGGTTCGGTCGCTGATTCGGCCGCCGATTCGGCAGTCTGTGCGGGTTCGATATTCGGCTCCACGCCGGTCACCGCGGGCGCCGCCGGCGGCGGCAAACTCGCGACTTGTCCGGTGGTCTCGGCCTCGGCCGGTTGGTCGTCGGCCGGTGCGGGTTGCGGTGTAGCGGCCGGTTCCGTCGGCTCAACCGCCGCGGCCGTTTCGACCGGCTCCGGCTCGGGTGCCGCCTGGGGCGCGGGCTCGGTTTCGACAGGTACGACGGGTTCGGCGCTGGCCGTTTGCGTTTCCTGTGTTTCCACAGGATTCGTTTCGGCAGCCGGTGTCTCCGACGACTCCGGCGTCGCCGCCGCCGGTTGTTCTGCTGTCTCTTCGTCTTCTGCTGTCTCTTCGCCGGAAGACGAATCGGTTGCCGCCGTCGACGCCGTGTCCCGCGCAGTTTCTTCCGTCTGCAGACGCGGCGGCACCTCGGACACCAGTTCCGTGGCGATGCGCTGGATATCGTGCATGTAATACCAGGCGCCGTACGCGACGGCGGCCAGGACCAGCGCGGCGATGATGATGGTCGCGCCCGGCATGCGGGATTCCGGTGCCGGAGAGGGAAACACCAGTTTCGCCGGGGCCGCCCCGCCGCCGGTCTCCGCCTTGAATCGATTGACGATGTCGTCGCCGTCGAAACCGAGGAATTCGGCGTAGGTGCGCAGGAAACCGATGGCATAGATCCGGCCGGGGATTTCGTCGAACGCGCCGCGCTCGATCGACTCCAGATGCTGGAGGCGAATGCGCAGACGCTGGGAGACGTCGGACAACTCGAGCCCCGCCCGCAAGCGTGCTGCGTAGAGTTCGGCGCCGATTCCGCTGTATGTGGTGTTTTCGGTTTCCAAAGAGTCTATCGCCGGAAACGCCTCGCGGGCGTCTGACGCACCTTCCGGGTGCGAAAAATGATTCATGCCGTCATTGCGCCCCACGACGTCCGACCTATCGCCGCGGACTGCCGTCTCCGAACCGGAAATGGGCAATCCTAAGATCCAACAGCGAGAACCAGCTCGTGCGGGCGCTTTGTCTCCTGCATTTGTGACCCGTCGACCAACGCACCTTAACCGGAAGCGGTTCTTCGAATTCGCCCGCTATCGGGACGCGTGTGCCGACCTCGGTCCGGATATCCCTATCTAGACGGGCGAATTATGCAGAAAAGGTAAATTTTTGCAAAGAGTTAAATGGAAATGCCGTGATCTCGCGCGAAGTCCTGCAAATGACTGCGAAGTGAATGCTCCGACGACGACAGTAATGTTTCCAAATAACTTTCGGCTGCATTGATGTCGATTGAGCACACCAGTTCCTTGATTGGGCCAATATTCGGCGCCGCCATCGACAAGGAGCGATAGCCCGCCGCCAGCAAGGCCAGGGCTTCGATGGGCCGCCCCGCCATTTCACCGCACAGGCTCAGCGGCACGTCGGCGTCTCGGCATTGCCGGGCCACATCGCGCAGCAACGACAGCAACGGCGGCCCCAGCCGGTCGTAACGCTCGGACACGCGGGGGTTTTCCCGGTCCACGGCATAGAGGAACTGGATCAGGTCGTTGGAGCCGACGGAGATGAAATCGACCGACTGCAACAGCGTCGGCAATTGCCAGACCAGGGCCGGAACTTCCAGCATGGTGCCGACGCGAATGTCCTTTGGCGTGCCGGTGCCGGCGGCCTTCAGCCGATTGACTTCCTTTTCGACGATTTCGCGGGCGGTCAGAAATTCCGACGCATCGGCGACCATGGGGAACATGACGTGCAGTTGCCGACCGGCGCCGGCCTGAAGGAGGGCCTTGAGCTGGGTGCGCAACAGATTGGGACGGTCCAGGCCGACACGGATCGCCCGCCAACCCAAGGCCGGGTTGGCTTCCTTTTCATCGCCGATGTAGGGCAGCTTCTTGTCGCCGCCGATATCCAGGGTACGGAACAGGACCGGTTTGTCGCCGGCCTGGTCGAGCACCTTGGTGTACAGTTCGGTCTGCGCGTCGACGTCGGGGAATGTCGAGCGCACCATGAAGTGCAGCTCGGTCCGGTACAGTCCGATGCCGTCGGCGCCGGTATCGCGCAAGTGCGGCAGGTCGACCAGCAAGCCCGCATTCATATTCAGGCTCACCCGCTGACCATCCGTGCTGAGCGCGGGTTGGCCGCGTAATGCGGCATACTTGGCCTGCCGTTCCGCCCTGTTTTGCAGGCTTTCGGCAAAGGCCGCCTGCACGTCCTCGCCGGGCCGGATGAAGATCTGTGCATGATCGGAATCGACGATGATGGGATCGCCGGGGTCGATACGGGCCGTCGCCTTTTCAATGCGGCCGATCAACGGAATGTTCATCGCCCGCGCCACGATGGCGGCGTGGCTGGTGCGGGACCCTTCCTCCAGTACCACGGCGGCCAGTTTCTCGCGGTCATAGTCCAGCAGCTCCGCCGGACCGATGGACCGGGCGACCACCACGGCCTGATCGGGCAGTTCCTCGTCCGCCGCCGTCGTCGTGCGGCCGGCCAGGTGCTGCAGCACCCGGTTGGCCAGGTCTTCGAGATCCTGCAGCCGCTCGCGCAGATACGGGTCGGTGATTTGCGACATGCGGGCCCGGGTGTCCACCTGGACGCGCTGTACGGCGGCTTCGGCGGTCAGGCCGGATTCGACGGCTTCCCGCAGCCGGCTTTGCCAGCCGCGATCATGGGTGAACATGCGATAGGTTTCGAGGATATCCCGATGCTCGCCGCCGCCGATGTCGTCGTTTTCGAGCATGCGGTCGATCGACAGGCGCACGGTGCGCAGCGCACTGTTCAGACGGTCCTTTTCCGCATCCGGATCCTCGGCAATGGTTTGGGTGATTTCCACCCGCGGCAAGTGCAGTACGGCGATCCCTTGCGCCAGTCCGCCGGCCAGGGTCTTGCCCTCGATCTGCCTCGGTGCCGCCGCGTGGCCGTGGATTTGCGCCAATTCGTCGCCGCCCAGCAACCCTCCCGTGCCGATCAACTCGGCCAGGACCATGGCGACCGTGAGCAGCGCCTCGACTTCTTCCTCCGTGTAGTGGCGCATGGTGCGGTTCTGGACCACCAGCACGCCGCACACCCGGCCGTCGCGCAGGATCGGCACACCCATCAGGGAATGGTAGACTTCTTCCCCGGTTTCCGGCCGGTAGGCAAACGACGGATGGGCCTGGGCGTCCGACAGGTTCAATGGCCGGGCATGGGCGGCGATGTCGCCGACCAGGCCTTCACCCACGCGCAGCCGGGTGCGGTGCACGGCGTCGGGGTTCAGGCCTTCGGTGGCGAACAGTTCCAGCACTTCGCCGGCGCGCAGCACGTAAACCGAACACACCTCGGCGACCATATTGTTGGCGATGGTGCGGACGGTTTTGTCGAGGCGGGCCTGTGAATCGCCCGAGCCGGCCATGATCTCGCGCAGCGCCCGCAGGAGAACCCGCGGCCCGCTGGGCGCAGCCGGCGCGACCACTACACGCCAGCCGTGGCGACCTGCCGGGCCGCCAACGTATCAACCGCCTGGTCGACAAGCTCGGAAAGGATCTCGGCGATCGGCTGCACCGATTTCACCATGCCGACACTTTGTCCCGCCATCAGGGACCCGTGTTCCACATCGCCGTCGATGACGGCGCGCCGCAGCGCGCCGGCCCAAAACTGTTCGATTTCCAATTGGGCCGCCTTCAGGTCCATCTCGCCATCGCGGAACCGGGCAATCACCTCGTGTTGCGTTTCGACGAACTTCTGGGTGCCGCCGTTGGCGAGCGCCCTCACCGGGATTACCGGGAACTGCGGATCGACCTGGACGGTGACCACGGCATCGCGGGCATTGGCGCGGACGAAGGCTTTCTTGAAGTTCTCATGCGCGATGCATTCGGTCGCGCACACGAACCGGGTACCCAACTGGCAGCCGGCGGCGCCCATCTCCAGATACATGACGATGGCGTCGCCGCGGCCGATCCCGCCTGCGATGAAGACCGGGACGTCGCGCAAATGCGGCAGGATTTCCTGGGCCAGCACGGCGGTGGACACCGGGCCGATATGGCCGCCGGCTTCCATGCCTTCGATCACGATGGCGTCGGCGCCGGTGCGCACCAGCTTCTTGGCGATGGACAGGGTGGGCGAAAAGCACATGGCCTTGGCGCCGCTGTCCTTGATGCGTTCGATGGAACCGCGCGGCGGCAGGCCGCCGGCCAGGGCCACGTGGCTGATCTTGTGGCCGGCGCAGACATCGATCAGCTCGTTGAGCTGGGGATGCATGGTAATGATGTTGACGCCGAACGGCTTGCCCGTCAGCGCCTTGGTCTTCTGGATCTCCTCATCCAGGATGTCCGGCGGCATGGCGCCCGACGCCAGCACGCCGAAGCCGCCGCCGTTGGAAATGGCGGACACCAGGTTGTGGTCGCTGACCCATGTCATGGCGCCACCCAGGATGGCCAATTCGGTGCCGAGGAACGCGCGTCCGCGTTGCCACAAGGTGTTCAGTCTTTCGCGGGCGGCGTCCCGGTCCTGATCGCTGTTGGTCATTGTTTATAGGTCGTCCAAATTGAAGGCGCTGTGCAGGGCGCGCACGGCGAGTTCGGAATAGTCGTCCGCGATGAGGACGCTGATCTTGATCTCGGATGTCGAAATCACCTGGATGTTGATGTTCTTCTCCGCAAGCGCGGTGAACATTTTCTGCGCCACGCCGGCGTGGGACCGCATGCCGACACCGACGATCGAGACCTTGACCACATCGGCGTCGGAGACCAGGTCCTTGTAGTCGATTGCGCCCTTCATCTCCTTGATAACGGCAATTGCCCGGTCCAGGTCGCCGCGGCCGACCGTGAACGTCAGATCGGTTCGCTTGCCGTCTTCCGAGATGTTCTGGACGATCATGTCGACATTGACGTTGTGGTCCGACAAGGGGCCGAAAATCGCCGCCGCGACGCCCGGCTTGTCGGCGACCTGCATGAGGGTGATTTTGGCTTCGTTGGGCGCGTAGGTCACGCCGCTGACTACATGCTGTTCCACGATTTCGTCCTCATCTACCAACAGCGTACCAGATGTGTCGTTCATGCTGGAACGAACCTGTACCCGGACGCCGTGATTCATGGCCATTTCGACCGAGCGGGTTTGCAGGACCTTGGCGCCCAGGGACGCCAGTTCCAGCATTTCCTCGTAAGTAATCTTGTCCAGTTTGGCCGCGCCGGCCACCACCGACGGATCGGCGGTATAAACGCCATCCACGTCCGTATAGATATCGCAACGGTCCGCCTTCAGGGCGGCCGCCAGGGCCACGGCGCTGGTGTCCGAGCCGCCCCGGCCCAGCGTCGTAATGCGGTTGTCCGGCCCCAGTCCCTGGAATCCGGCGACGATGGCCACCTGGTTTTCGTCGAAGCGGCGTTCGATCTCGGCCGTGTCGATCGATTCGATGCGGGCGGCGCCATGCACGCCGTCCGTATGGATGGGAATTTGCCAGCCCAGCCAGGACCGGGCGGAAATGCCGTCGTTCTGCAGAACCATGGCCAGCAGGCCGGCGGTGACTTGCTCGCCCGAAGCCACCACGGCGTCATATTCGCGGGCATCGTGCAACGCCGACGCATCGCCGGTCAGGCCAACCAGCTTGTTGGTTTCGCCGGCCATGGCCGAGACGATGACGGCGACATGATGGCCGGCCTCCACTTCCGCCGCGACACGGCCGGCGGCCCGGCGGATGCGATCCAGGTCGGCGACCGACGTGCCGCCAAATTTCATAACCAGACGCGCCATAGCGAATGGGTCCTCTGCCGGCACGAACGGGTGCCGCTACGGGTCAAATCAAAAGGGACTATTTACCTTGTTCGGAAAAAGGCGCGTATTCATACTCTATGCGGCGGCAAAAGGGCAAGCACTGGAACCATTTGGCGTTTGGCGTATAAGTAGGCCCCTTGGACTGCAAATGGAACGAGTCAATGACGCGTGCGTCAACCAGCCAAACCACCGTAGATGGGCGCGAAATAGCCGATTTTGCCGCCATGGCCGATGACTGGTGGGATCCCGAGGGGCCTTTCGCACCGCTGCACCGTTTGAATCCCGTCCGGCTGCAGTATATCCGTGACAAAGTCGTGGCCCGGTTCGGGTTGGACGATACGGCCATTCGTGTCTTTGACGGGTTGCGCATGGTCGATGTCGGCTGCGGCGGCGGTCTGTTGAGCGAACCGATGGCCCGGCTCGGCGCCGACCTGACGGCCATCGACGCCGGCGAGGAGACGGTGGCGGCGGCCGCCGGCCATGCAAGCCGCATGGGATTGGCCATTGACTACCGGCACACCACGGCCGAAGCTCTGGCCCACGCCGGTGAACAGTTCGACGTGGTGGTCAGCATGGAGGTGCTCGAGCACGTGGCCGACCCCGGCCTGTTCGTGCGCTCCTGCGCCGCCCTGGTCAAACCGGGCGGTTTGATGCTGCTGGCCACCATCAACCGTACGCTCAAATCCTACGCCTTCGCCATCGTCGGCGCGGAATATGTGCTGCGCTGGCTGCCCCAGGGCACGCACCACTGGGACAAGTTCATCCGGCCGGCCGAACTGGCCCGGTTTCTGCGCTCAGCCGGCATGTCACTCGAGGACTTGGCGGGAGTGGTGTACAGCCCAATGGACAATAGTTGGCGCAAGAGCCGCGACGTCGATGTCAATTACATGGCGTGTGCCGTCCGCGATGCCTAATCAGCGTTCCCCGCGCTCCTCGGCTCGGGCCTGCAGCAGAACCCGGGTGTAGGCCCTGAGAACATCCCGATAGCGGGCGACCCCGACCACCTTCATGCCGTCGAAACTGTCGACCACCGGCATGCGGGTGATGGACAGTTCCTCCATCACGCGCAGAGCTTCCTCCAGATTGGAATCGGCTTCCAACACATGCGGGTCGGCGTGGGCGATGTCGAGGGCGTTGATCAGGTCGTCCATGCCCGGCTCGAAGGCGATGGGCCGCAAATCGGCAAACGTGATGGTACCGGACAATCGTTCGTCATCGTCGACGACGTAGAAATCCCCATAGGGCTTGGTCTGAAGCAGTTCACGCAGGGTCTTGAGGGTATCTTCCGCGTGCACCTGGTTGTAGGCGTCCACGGCCACGTCCGAGACCGTGCGGGACTGCAGCAATTGCCGCTCGCGGCCGCCGGCCAGGCTGATACCGCGGCGTTCCAGTTGCCACAGAAAGAACGACCGCGTCATGACCTGCTGGGTCAGAATGCTGGCGACCGCGACGGCGAGCATCACCGCAATGGTCACCTTGTAGTCGCCGGTCATCTCGAAAATGATCAACGTGGTCGACATGGGCGCGCCGAGAACGGCCGCCGCCACGGCGCCCATCCCGACGATGGCGTAAAGTCCGTGTCCGGCCGCGGCTTCCGGAAACACCATGGCGGCGACGATGCCGTAGGCGCCACCGGTCATGGCGCCGAGGAACAGGGAAGGCGAAAACACGCCGCCGCCGAACCGGCTGGCCAGGGAAATGGCCGTGGCCAATGTCTTGGCCGCAATCAACCCGATGAGGAAAAGCAGGGTAAACTGTTCCTTCAGGGCGGCGTCTGTGGCCTCGTAGCCGACCCCCAGGACATGGGGAAAGAACACCGCTATCCCGCCGATCGCCAAGCCGCCGACGGCCGGACGCAGCCAATCGGGCAACGGCACTTTCTCGGCGATGTCCTCGGCCAGGATGGCGCTGCGCATGAAAATCATCGCCGTCAGGCCGCACACCAGGCCCATCAACGCGAACCCGGGAAATTCCCACAGCGATTGGATGGCATAATCGGGCAGGATGAAGGCGGGAAAATCGCCGAGATGAATGCGGCAAACGATGGTACCGGCGACCGATGCGATGACGATGGGGGCGAACGCGTGCAGGGCATAATGTCCCACCACCACTTCCAGGGCGAAAAACACCCCGGCAATGGGCGCGTTGAACGACGCCGCCACGCCGCTGGCGACGCCGCAACCCAGCAGGGTCAATGTCATGGCCCTGTCCAGTTTGAACAACTGGCTGAACCAACTGCCGAGCGTGGCGCCGAAATGGACCAGCGGCCCTTCACGGCCGGTCGACGCGCCGACGCCCAACGACACGGCGTTGACGATTGCCGCGCCGAATCCGCGTTTCAGGTCCATGCGCGCGCCCTTCAGGCTGGCCGCTTCGATGACCTGGGCGACGCCTTCCGGCCGGCCGCCCGGCATGAGGTATTTCAGAAACAGTCCGACGAACAGCCCACCGATGGCCGGCGCCAGAACGATGTGCCACCACGGCAATTCTGCGGCCAGGGTGTAAACATTTTCGGAGGAGAAACCGAAGGCGATCTGCTGTACGCCGGCCAAAAGCCAGCGAAAGGCGATGGCGCCATAGCCCGCGGCCACGCCGATGACCATGGCCAGGACGGAGAGGATCACCTGGTCGTTGTGGGTTATGCGGTTCCACTGCCGGGCAAGGGATCCGGCGGAGGGCATGCGCCAAGCCATGCGGGGACGCTCGTCGATAGGCGGATGTGACGTCTTTGGCCGCAAAACCTAGCGGCTTTTTACCCGTACGGCGAGTAGGAAGTGTGGTGCCGCCTTAAGCTCTGCGGCGAATACCGATGCGGGACCCGACAGCCGGCGGTCGATCCGCATTGGCATGGCGATCCCGCAGCGCCGTCAATCGGGCCCGCTGGGCCTCGGGCATCGGGGTGCTGCGCCGCTCCCGGCTGTCGACATGCAAGGCCAGAAACTCGTATGTAGCGGCCAGAAAGCCTTTTTCCGCGTGATACATCTCCAGAAAACCATGCAGGCGTTTCTCGTCGGAATCCAGGATCAGACCGGTAAACCGCATGGGCTCGCCTTCCACCAGTTCCTGCTGATAGGTGACGTGGCTTTCCAGGACGAACAGCGAGCACTGCTCCCGCTCCACATACGCGGGCCCGGTGCCGATGATGTCGAACAACCGGTCGACTGCATGGTCGAAGGCCAGCACATAGAAGGCCACATTCATATGGCCGTTATAATCGATCCAGCCGGACTGGACGGTTTCGCCCCCCAAATCGAGCGGGACAGGGTAGTCAGCGATATCTTTCATGGCGCCCGGTATACCCGCGCGGCGCCTGGCCGGGCAAGGCCCGCGTGGGTTGCTTGATGGCGCGGGGGTGGGGCGATAGATTGTACGCAAACGCATAGGGAGTCCGCCATGAGTGTCGCCGCCGCCGAAGTCCAGCCTACGATCGATGCCCTCAGTGCCCTGTTGGGCGATCGCCTGTCCGTGTCCGTTGCGGTCCGGGAACAGCATGGCAAGGACGAATCCTACCATACGCCTCATCCGCCGGATGCCGTGGCCTTCGCCCAGAGTACCGAGGAAGTGGCGGAAATCGTCAAGATATGTGCCGAACACGGTACGCCGATCATTCCCTTCGGCACCGGCACATCGCTGGAAGGCCACGTCGCCGCGCTCAAGGGTGGGATCTGCATCGATGTCAGCCAGATGAACGAGGTCGTGCGGGTCAACGCCGAGGATATGGATGTCACCGTTCAGCCCGGCGTCACCCGCAAGCAGCTCAACGAATACCTGCGCGACACCGGTCTGTTTTTCCCCATCGACCCCGGCGCCGACGCCTCGATCGGCGGCATGACGGCGACCCGGGCATCGGGCACGAACGCCGTACGGTACGGCACCATGCGGGAAAACGTGTTGGGCCTCACCGTGGTATTGGCCGACGGGCGCATCATCAAGACTTCGCGCCGTGCCCGCAAGTCGTCCGCCGGATACGATCTGACGCGGCTGTTCGTCGGCTCGGAAGGCACCCTCGGCGTCATCACCGAGGTCACCTTGCGTCTCTACGGTATCCCGGAAGCCATATCGTCCGCCGTGTGCTCGTTCGAGACGATCAAGGGCGCCGTGGATACGGTGATCACGACCATCCAATGCTGCGTGCCCGTCGCGCGCATCGAGTTGCTGGACGACGTGCAGATGGATGCCTGCAACAGGTATTCAGACCTCGACTACCCGGCGAAACCCACCCTGTTTCTCGAGTTTCACGGGACGGATGCCGGCGTGGCCGAGCAGGCGCGGATGGTGCAGGAAATCGCCGGTGAAAACGGTGGCGGAAACTTCCAGTGGACCACCAAGGCCGAGGAGCGCACCAAACTATGGCAGGCCCGTCACGACGCCGCCTATGCGGCGATGGCGTTGCGCCCGGGCGCCAAGGGATGGGCGACGGACGTCTGCGTGCCCATATCGCGCCTGGCCGAATGCATCATGGAAACCAAGAAAGACCTTGAAGGCACCGACCTGATCACGCCCCTGGTCGGTCACGTGGGTGACGGCAATTTCCACCTGGTCTTTCTGGTCGATCCCGACAAACCTGAGGAAATTGACGAAGCCAACCGGTTGAACGACAGGCTGGTTCACCGTGCGCTGGCCATGGAAGGCACCTGCACGGGCGAACATGGCGTCGGATACGGCAAGCTGGACTTTCTCGTGGCCGAGCACGGCGAGGCGGTCAGCGTCATGCGCATGATCAAGAAATCGCTGGACCCGGACAATCTGATGAATCCGGGCAAGGTGATCCGGGTCTAATTGTCCCCCACGAGTGCCCGGTAGGCATGCCATGTGGCATGTCCGATCAGGGGCAGGGTGATCGCCAGACCAACGAACAGGGTGGCGATACCGGCAGCCGTGAAGACGACGATCAGTCCGGCCCACAGCATCATCGGGCGCCAATTGGCCTGAACGGCGCGCAAGCTCGTCAGTATCGCCGTTATGACGTTGACGTGGCGGTCCATGATCATCGGGATGGATACCGCACAGATCGAAAACACGATCAGGGCGAATATGGCGCCCACGCCTGTGCCGACGATCAAAAACGGCACGCTATGCGCTTGGAAGAACACATCGCCGATCAGCCGCTCCATTGTCGGCGTCACGTCTCCGAGAAACAGGGCGAAAATGATGATCGCGACCTCGACCCAAATCATGTGCAGCAACAGCAGGGCAACGCACATCATGCCCATCTGGCTCGGTTCGTGGCGCCAGGCGGTGACCGCCGCGCCCAATGTCGGCGTTTCGCCCCTTTCCAGCTTGCGGCTGACGTCGTAGAGACCGACGGCGAACAAGGGGCCCAGCAGCATGAATCCGGCGGCCATGGGCAGCACCAGGAACCACAGATCGACCGCCAAGAGCAACAAGGCCAATATCCAGCTCGCGATCACGAAGCCTGTGCCATACGTCAGGCTGATCGAAGGCGCTCGCCGCAGGTCGCGCCAACCTTCCGCCAGCCAATCCCAAGGACTATCCATGGTGATGTCTTTAATGTCGGGGATGCTGGCTGATTGTTCGTCTGTGTCCATGGTCTGCGCTGCCTTGCCGGTCATAGCGATTGGGAACTCCGTTCCTAGAATGGTTCGTACGTGTTTTTGCTTATTGGGCGCTGTTTTGCGCCAATTAAACCCGCGTCGATTTCAATCTGCCTCGGGATTATCGTCGGAATTCGAACGCTTTTGCATGCGCGCGTCGGCGAGTTTGGTTTCCTCGAGGGCGCGAATTTGAGCGGTCGAACGCTTTTCCGATTTCGTTCGCCCGTATTTCGCCCGGTTTTCCGCCGCGGAACGTTCCTTGTCCGAACGGCGTCTTTGCTTGCGGTACCGGGTCAGGTTGATTAAATCTCCCATGGCAGGTTTTCGCTTCTCTACGGGACCGGCCGGCGCCGCAATGCGCACCGGACAGTCAATGTGGCCCAGGC
Source organism: Sneathiellales bacterium (assembly GCA_028277845.1). Lineage (GTDB taxonomy): Bacteria > Pseudomonadota > Alphaproteobacteria > JANQFL01 > JANQFL01 > JANQFL01. The sequence continues at coordinate 44,608 of JANQFL010000011.1, read as the reverse complement.
AGGCCTAGCTTAAACGAAACCCGGTTTGAGGCGAAAGTCTTTGAACACGGGATCGACCGATTTTAACCCGGCGTCCGCCGGCCAATCCAAGCGTTTGAGGCCATCTTGAACAAACTCGTTGCCGGCATAGTCGTTCTCCTGGTGCTGCTGGTTGGCGGATTGTTTGCCGCGCCCATGTTCGTCGATTTCAACGAATACAAGGACGACATTGCGGGCCGGGTCAAACAGGCCACCGGCCGGGATTTCCGCATCGCCGGCGATATCGACCTGAAATTACTGCCGTTTCCGGCCTTGTCGGTGAACGAACTGACCCTGGGTAACGTGGAAGGGGCGTCCGTCCCAGAAATGGCCCGGCTCAAGTCGCTGGAAGTCGAAGTCGCCCTTTTGCCGCTGATCGGTGGCGATATTCAGGTTGAAAAAATCCGATTTATCGAGCCGGATATCGTTTTGGAAATCTTGCCGGACGGCCGGCAAAACTGGCTGTTCGCGGTCGGGGAGCCGGTATCCAAAAGTGAAATGGATGGCGGCGATGGTCGCGGGGCGGCCGGCCCGTTCAATATCCGCATCGACCACGTAGCGGTAGTCGACGGACGGTTCTCGTTCGTACGGGATGGCGTGACCGCAACTCGGGTTGAAGAATTTGACGGTGAGATTTCGGCGGGCAGCCTGAATGGGCCGTTTCGGTTGGCGGGCACCGGTAAGGTCGGCGGGCTTGCCGTCGAATTCGATGCCGGTGTCGGCGAATTGCAGGACGAAACGCCGGTTCCCATCACCGCCAATGTGAAGTTGGCGCAGGGTGAATCCCGAATTCAATTCAACGGATCCGCCTCGGAACCGACCGCGAATGCGCAGTTGCGAGGCAGCCTGAAAGCCGAGGGTAAGAGTTTCGGCCAGGCCATATCCGGAGCCATGCACATGGCGGGTGCGCCGGCGGTACTGCCCGATTTGCTGAACCAGCCGTTTTCGACCCGGTTTGTCGTACAGATGTCGGCGCATGACGCCAGTTTCAACGATATCACGTTGAAAATAGGCGAAACCCTCGCCACGGGCGCTGTCAGTACGGCGTTTGCGGATTCAATCACGATTGATGCGGCGTTGAAGGTCAACCGAATCGATTTGGATGGCTGGCTTGCAACAGCACGCGAATCAAGTGAAGAGATGGCGCAACGTGGACCGGCCGATACATCGGCGAACCCGGATACGGGCGCGTTGCGGATCACATCACCGGATGGTCTCGACGGCAGTCTTGCGCTGGAAGTGGGAGCGGTCTCGTGGCGCGATAACGTCGTACGCCAATTGCAGCTGGAGATCGAAGCCGGTGGTGGTGTCTTGACGGTCAAAAGATTGTCTGCGCTGGCACCCGGCGGGTCCGACTTGTCCATATCCGGCGCCGTATCCAACGACGAAACGGGTCAGGCGGCGTTCGATGGCCGGGTCGAAGCGTCGTCGGACAATCTGCGCGCCGTTCTGCAATGGTTGGGCCAGGACGTCGGCGCGATTCCGGCTGACCGGATCAGAAAACTCCAGTTGATGGCAACGGTTCGGGCGACGCCGGCACTGATACAGGTTTTTGGTCTGGACCTCCGTCTCGATTCTTCGCGAATACGCGGTGGCTTGGCATATGCCCTGCGTGCACGGCCGTCGTTCGGTATCGACTTCAAAATCGACCGGATCAATCTCGATGCCTATCTCGGCCATGCCGCGATGTCACATGGCGACGCCGCGAAGGACGGCGGAAAACAGGCGGACTCCAACGAAGCAGGCGATCTCGGGAATCTCGCCTTCCTCGATGATTTCGACGCCAATATCAAGGTGTCGGCCGGTGCGCTGACCTATCGGTCGGTTCCGGCGCAAAACGCGGAACTGGATGCGTCGTTGATCGGCGGCGTTCTCACCGTGCGCAATTTGACGCTTGGCGAAGTGGCGGGCGTTTCCGTCGGTGCAACGGCGACGGCCGGCAATTTCGCGGGCATTCCTGCCGCGAAGATCAACAGCGTGGCCAGAAGTGCTGATTTGACTCAGTTTTTCAGGTTGATTGATTTGGCGGTGCCGTTTCCCGCCACCGCCCTGGGCGCGACCGAAGCTGAAATTATATTGGACGGTACGCTGTCCGATACCGCATTTGACATCGCGCTCAAGACGGCTCCCATTGGTTTGAAGACGGTCGGCCGACTGTCTCCGCTCGACCCCTTGGCGAACCTGGACGCAACGATCGATGCCGAGGGCGAAGATCTGTCCCGACTGCTTGCCTTGTTCGAAACGAATGTTCCCAGCGATACGCCCTACCGGTTGTCCGGACGGATCAAAGGCGCAGGGCCGCAACTGGCGGTCACGCTGGAGGGAACGGCCGCCGGGGCTCAATTGCGGTTCGAGGAAGATCTGCAACGAACGTCCGACGGCGGATACGTCCACAGCGGGACCGCATCCATCAGCCACGAGGATGTTACGGCGTTTGTGCGTGAAGTCGGCGTTGATTTCCAGCCGGCGGCACGCAATTTGGGCGGATTGTCCGTCCAGGCCGACCACAGCGGAAAAAACGGTGACGTCTCCGTCAATGGGTTGAAGGCGAAGGTCGGTCCGCTCGAAATGGATGGAACCATCGGTGTTCGGACATCCGGCGTGCGGCCACGTATCGAAGCGCGGCTGCAGGCCAACGAAATCCTTGCCGATCTTTTCCTTCCCTTGCCCACGACGGGGCCGAAAGGGCGGGTACGGTCCGGCACGGAAACGCGGCGCGGCGCTCCGGAGCCAAAGGAACGCTGGTCGCGGGAGCCGATGGATTTGGCGTTTCTCAAGTCCTTCGATGCGGACATTTCGGTGACGGCGCCGCTGCTCGAGGCCATGGGATATTCCGTCGAGGAACCCAAATTGGCCATCAAGGTCGAAAACGGCATCGTCGACATCGAGAAACTCAATGGCCGGTTGTTTTCCGGCGCCTTCGACATGACGGTCCGCCTCGATGCCAACGGCGAACCCAACGCCGAGGTGGACGTGTCCTTGCAAGACGGGCAATTGGAGCAGGCGTTGATGCAAACCGCGGGCATCAACCCGGTTACCGGAACGTTCAGCTTCGACGGACGTTTCGATACCCATGGAGTCAGCCAGTTCGACGCCATCAATTCGTTGAATGGCGCGGGCAGGCTGAGCGCGCGCGACGGCGTGGTCCGCGGGATCGACATGCGGCAGTTGTCCGACCGGTTGCAGTCATTGCGCAAGCTTCCCGATTTTCTTGCCCTGCTGCAAACCGTCACGTCACGGGGCGAAACGGTGCTGCATCAACTGGACGGCACTCTGTCCGTCACCCAGGGCGTGGTCCGCAGCGACGACCTGACGGCGCAGCTTGATGCCGCCGTCGGCCGGGCGCAGGGAAAAATCGATCTGCCGCGCTGGCTGATTGACGGTGCCGGGGAATTCAGCCTGACCGAGCACACCAATGCCCCGCCGATTGCCGTCGTCTTGCGCGGACCGTTGGACAATCCGGCCAAGTCCATCAACGCCCGGCGGCTCGAGTCGTTCCTGATCAGCCGTTTCGGTACGTCGCTGATCCGCCGGGCTTTGGGCGCCGAAGACGAAAATCAACCGTCACCGGCGGCCCCGGCGGCCCCGCCTCCCGCACAGGCCCCGGTGTTCGGCGCGCCTTCGGGCGGTTCCGGTCAGCCCCAGCCGTCCGTGCCGCAAACCCAGCCCCAACCCCGGGCGCCCGCTCAGAGCGACGATCCGCTACAGCAGATCTTGCGGCAAGGCCTGAAAGGCATCCTCAAGCAGTAGGGGACGGCGTCACCGGGTTGGGTTCGGTGGCGCCGGCCCGCCCGTCCAATACCGCCTGCAAGACGTACACCCGGATGGCGCTGGATAAGTTGCCGTCGCGTTTGGCGTCGATTTGTTCGATCAGCCGGTTCAGGCTGACACCCCGCCGGTCCGCCAGGGTCTTCAGCACGTCCCAGAATTCCCGCTCGATGGAGATGCTGGTCTGGTGGCCGGCAATCCGCACGGACCGTTTCCTGACGTCTCCGGCCATCAGTCCGGCTTCGGTTGCGGCCGGGTCATGGCGGAGGGATCGATCAATGCATCGAATTCCTCCCCCGATATGATGTCGAGCCGGGTGGCGGCCTGACGCAGGTCGAGACCTTCGTCATGGGCGGTTTTGGCGATCCTGGCGGCGGCGTCGTAGCCGATATGGGGCACCAGTGCGGTGACCAGCATCAGCGAACCGCGCACCGACTGTTCAACGCGTGAGACATTGACGTCGAGCCCGCTGATGCAGTGGTCGGCGAAGCTGCGGGCGGCATCGGCGAGCAAGGCGACGGATTGCAGAACGTTGCGCGCGATCACCGGCTTGAAGACGTTCAGTTCGAGATGGCCGCCCGCGCCCGCGACCGTCACGGCGACATGATTGCCCATCACCTGCGCGCACACCTGCGTCAGGGCCTCGGCCTGGGTGGGATTGACCTTGCCCGGCATGATGGAAGAACCGGGCTCGTTGGCCGGCAGCAGCAACTCGCTCAAACCCGCCCGCGGGCCCGATCCCAGCAAGCGGATGTCATTGCCGATCTTGTTCAACGAAACGGCGATCGTGTTGAGCACACCCGACAGCTCGACCAGGGCATCATGGCTCGCCTGGGCCTCGAACGGGTTTGTCGCCGACACGAAGGGCAAGCCGGTTTCCTCGGCGATCAACGCCGCGATCCGCCGGGCAAACCCCTCCGGCGTGTTCAGTCCCGTACCGACGGCGGTGCCGCCCTGGGCCAAGGGGTACAGGCGCGGCAGAACCGATTGCAGGCGGGTGATGCCGTTGGCGACCTGGGCGACATATCCCGAGAACTCCTGCCCGACGGTCAACGGCGTCGCGTCCTGCAAATGCGTGCGCCCGATTTTGACGATGCCGGACCAAAGGGCGGCCTTCTTGTCGACGATCGCCAGCAAATGCTCGAGCGCGGGAAACAGCCTGCGGTGGATGGCCTCGACCGCCGCGATATGCATGGCCGACGGGAAACTGTCGTTCGACGACTGGCTTTTATTGACATGGTCGTTGGGATGGATCGGGGACTTCGAACCCAGCGGCTGGCCGAGAATTTGGTTGGCCCGGTTGGCGACCACCTCGTTGACGTTCATGTTCGTTTGGGTGCCCGATCCGGTTTGCCACACGGACAAGGGGAAGTGGGCATCCCATTGGCCACCCGCGACCTCGTCGGCGGCCTGTCCGATGACGCCCGCGTGCTCCTGATCGAGCAAGGCGAATTCCGAATTGGCCTTGGCGGCCGTCTTTTTGATGACGGCCAGGGCGTGTATGACCGCCATCGGCATGCGCTCGTCGCCGATGCGGAAATGGTCAAGAGCCCGCTGTGTTTGTGCGCCCCACAGCTTGTCCGCGGGAACCTCGATGGGGCCGAACGTATCGGTTTCGGTACGCGTTTCCGTCGTCATCAGGAGACTTTAGCGCACCCGGTGCGTTTCCGAAGCGTTAAATGTTGGCGAAGAAGTCGTTGCCCTTGTCGTCGACGACGATAAACGCCGGGAAGTCTTTCACCTCGATCTTCCAGACCGCCTCCATGCCCAGTTCGGGATATTCCAGAACATCGACCTTGGTGATGTTGTTCTTGGCCAGGATCGCCGCCGGCCCGCCGATGGAGCCGAGATAGAAGCCGCCATGCTTGCCGCAGGCGTCGGTCACCTGCTTGGACCGGTTGCCCTTGGCCAGGCTGATGAAGCTGCCGCCGTTTTGCATGAACAGATCGACATACGAATCCATGCGCCCCGCCGTTGTCGGACCGAACGAACCCGAAGCATAACCGTCGGGCGTCTTCGCCGGGCCGGCGTAATAGATGATGTGGTCCTTGGCGTAGTCGGGCAGGCCCTGTCCCTGGTCGATCCGTTCCTTCAATTTGGCATGGGCGATGTCGCGGGCCACGACCATCGGGCCGGACAGGGAAAGGCGGGTCTTGATGGGATACTGGCTCAGCGTCCGGCGGATTTGATCCATCGGCTGGTTGAGATCGACGGACACGACTTCGCCTTCCAGGTCCGCCTCGGTGGTTTCCGGCAGATATTGCGCCGGATCCTTCTCCATCTGCTCGACGAAGATGCCGTCGGCCGTGATCTTGCCTTTGATCTGGCGGTCGGCGGAGCACGACACGCCGATGCCGATGGGCAGGCTGGCGCCGTGACGCGGCAGGCGGACGACGCGAACGTCGTGGCAGAAATACTTGCCGCCGAACTGGGCGCCGATGCCGGTGGTCTGGGTCAGCCGGTGAATCTCCCGTTCCAGTTCCACATCCCGGAAGGCATGGCCGGTCTCGCTGCCTTCGGTCGGAAGTCCGTCCAGGTACTTGCAGGACGCCAGTTTGACGGTCTTCAGATTGAGCTCGGCCGAGGTGCCGCCGATCACGATGGCCAAGTGATAGGGTGGGCAGGCCGCCGTGCCCAGCGTGCGGATTTTCTCGTCGACGAAGGCGAGCAACGCCTCCGGGTTCAGCCGGGCGCGGGTCTCCTGGTAGAGAAACGTCTTGTTCGCCGAACCGCCGCCCTTGGCGATGAACAGGAAGTGGTATTCGTTGCCGGGGGTGGCGTAGATGTCGATCTGCGCCGGCAGGTTGGTGCCGGTGTTGACTTCGTTGAACATATCCAGCGGCGCCATCTGCGAATAGCGCAGATTGGTTTCCGTGAACGTCCGGTAGACGCCGTGGCTCAGGGCCTTGCCGTCCTCGCCGTCGGTCCAGACATACTGGCCCTTTTTGCCCATGACGATGGCCGTGCCGGTATCCTGGCAGGACGGCAGCACCATGCCGGCCGCGACATTGGCGTTTTTCAGCAGTTCAAGCGCCACGAACCTGTCGTTGTCCGAGGCATCCGGGTCGTCGAGGATCGCGCGCAATTGCTGCAGGTGACCGGGGCGCAGCAGGTGGGAAACATCCCGCATGGCGGCGAAGGCCAGGTCCGACAAAGCCTCCGGCGCCACATTCAGAACCGTTTGGCCGGCGGTGTCGGCGGTGGAAACATGATCGCCCGAGAGCTTGTAATAGGGCGTATCGTCCCCTGTCAGCGGGAACATGTCGGAATACTGGAAGCTGGTCATTATCGCGGTCCTCGACGGCGTTGGCGCCTGCTGTCAGGGTTGGGCCGTGAGCCGGCGCCGCGTTGTCGTGAAAGGCTATGGACGGACGTTTGTTACTTTTTGCGAAAGGCGTCAAGGGCAATGACGTTGTCGGTGTCGCTGTCGGCTTTCTCTTCGCCTGACTCGTTTCCGGCGGACGGCAGGTCGTCGGTCGCTTCTGCCGGCAGTGCCGCCGGCAAATCTCCCTCGGCTCCCACCGCTTGGCTGTCGGTGTCGCCATCGGCACTGAACTGCAATCCGAACTGAACGCTCGGATCGGCAAAAGCCGTGACGGCGCTGTAGGGCACGACGAGGCGCTCCTGCACATCCGAGAAGCTCAAGGTGACGCCGAACAGTTCCTCGCCCACGTCCAGGCCCCAGAACTGGTGCTGCAGAACGATGGTCATTTCTTCCGGAAACCGGGCCCGCAAACTGTCCGGTATGTTCACGCCGGGATAGTCGGTCTTGAACGTGATGTAAAAATGATGGTCTCCAGGCAGTCCGTCATCGGACGCGCGGGTCAACGCGTCGCGGATAACCGACCGCAGAGCGTCTTCCATCATGGCGTGATAGTTCATGTAATCGCGGGACACGGTGGGGGCCTCTCCTGTTTCACATAGATGGACCGTGCGCCCGTATGACACATGAACCACCCGGCCGCCACAGTGTAATCATATGCGCGGATATTTCGAGGTTGTTTTTGACCCCTGTTGCGTTTCGCGGCGCTTTACGGTGATTCCGGAATGAGAGGTGCCCGCCTTCTGTTGCTAGGCGGCGGGCGGCCCCACACCACGGGGCTAGCCGTGGCGAATTTAAACGAGGTTACCGCGCTGCTTAGGCAGCGAGGCGAGCCTCAGCATAGTTGTCGTTGGCAACTATTAAGATGACCCGATAACGGTGGTATCATGCCGGGCGAAAACAATCCCTTTACTACGCACGTCGATCCTGTATCGCCCCCATCAGAAACACACTGGAAATCTTGGCCGCGTTGTCGAAACGCCGGTGTGCTTGTGGTGGAGGCGCCGGGTACTGCCCCCGGGTCCGTTACGCTTATTCCGAATTGCGTTTATCGCCATAGTCGGTTGCCCGACACCTCTAATATAGCGATCAATGGTTAAGGATTGAAGGCCTAGAAAACGTTAGATCATTGCGGGTTTTCGGCAATATTTTGGGAATCCTTGCGATCTGCCGGGTGTGGCGCGATGACCGGTGGTCGGCGGCGGCCCATGTCGGTATAGTGCCGCCGCACGAGATCACCGCCAGCCACAGGGAACCGGACACACATGCAAATCAGCCCGGAACAACAAACCGAAATCGATGAGGCCCGTGCGGCCGAAACCAGTACACGCCGGGTTGTTGCGCCGGAACTGGAGGAGATTCTCTATCAGCCGATTCCGGCCCTGGACCATGGTTTCGTCCGGGTGATCGACTATATGGGCGACGACAGCGCCATCGTTCAGGCGGCGCGCGTTTCCTACGGCCGCGGCACCAAGAAGGTGAGCGAGGATCGCGGTCTGATCCGCTATCTCATGCGCCATCGGCACACGACGCCGTTCGAGATGTGCGAGATCAAGTATCACATCAAGCTGCCGATCTTCGTTGCACGGCAGTGGATTCGCCATCGCACCGCCAACGTCAACGAATACTCGGCGCGCTACTCCATCCTCGACAAGGAATTTTACGTGCCGGCGCCCGAGCATCTCGGCGTGCAGTCCCAGGTCAACCGCCAGGGGCGCGGCGATGTGCTGGAAGGGGAGGAAGCCGACAAGGTCCTGGGGATCCTCAAGGCGGACGCCGAGCGTTGCTATGACCACTATCAGGAAATGCTCAACGAGGACGATCAAGGCCAACCGCTCGATCCGGAACGCTCGGGCCTGACCCGCGAACTGGCGCGCATGAACCTGACCCTCAACGTCTATACGCAGTGGTACTGGAAAATCGACCTGCACAATCTGATGCATTTCCTGTCGCTGCGGGTCGACGACCACGCCCAGTATGAGATCCGGGCCTACGGTGTCGCCATGCTCGAATCGCTGAAGCGCTGGGTTCCGCTGACCTACGAGGCGTTCGACGATTACCGGGTCGGCGGCGCGTTTTTGTCCCGTCAGGGCCTTGAAGCGGTGAAACGCATGCTGGACGGGCAGGACGTAACCAAGGAAGATGTCGGCCTGTCCGCCCGTGAATGGCGCGAATTGCTGGCCACGATCGGGCAAGCCGACGGCTAATCCGGTCGTCGTCCCATGGATTGAACGAGCCGCCGGCGTTTCCCGGCGTGCTTCATCGCAATTGGTGAATGGACTCATGACGGGTGAACGCGCGCAACAACATGCCGCCGTGACCGGCGTGCAGGACAACCCGATTCTGGGCATCGTCTTCATGGTGCTCGGGTTCGCGGCCCTGTCGTTGATGGACGTGGTCGGAAAGTGGCTGGTCGGATCCATACCCGTCACCCAGATGCTGGCCTTGCGCGCCGCGGCCATCGTTCCCGTTTTGCTGGCCTGGCACGTCTGGCGGGGCGATTTGGGGGCCATAAGGACCAGGCGGCCGATTGCCCACGCCTTGCGCGCGACGGTGGCTTTCCTCACGCCGTTGTTTTTCTTTATGGCGCTTCGGGACATGCCGCTGGCGGACGCCACCGTCGTGGCCTTCGGCAGCCCTTTGTTCATGACGGCACTGTCCGTGCTGCTGCTCAAGGAGCATGTCGGGATACATCGTTGGGGGGCGGTCGTATTCGGGTTTTTCGGCATGCTGGTGGTCGTGCAGCCGACAGGCGACGGCTTTCAGCCGGTCGCCATGTTGGCGGTGCTGGCCAGCCTGTTCTACGCCCTGATGATGATCACGACGCGCTATCTGCGGGGTACCGAAACGACGACCGCTCTGGTGTTTTATCCCAATGTGGGTGTCGGACTGATTGCGGCGTGCTTTCTGCCGTTTGTCTGGGTCGACATGGGCGCGTTCGATATGGGCCTGCTCCTGGCCATGGCGGCATTGGCGTTGCTCGGTCAGGTGCTCCTGACCAAGGCGATCATTTTGGCGCCGATCGGCACCATTGCGCCGTTCGAGTATACGGCGCTGGTGTGGGCCGCCGTGTTCGGGTATTGGATCTGGAACGACATTCCCGGCGGCAACGTCTGGATCGGTGCCGCGCTGATCGTCAGCGCCGGTCTGTACACGGTGCACCGGGAAACCCGGCGCCGCGGCAAAACCGAGGTCGGCCAATGAAAAAGATCAAACTGAACAAGCTGCAAAACCGGACCCTGGCGCTGTTTCAGGTGCTCGCCCGTCATGAAGGCTCGGCGTCGATTGATCCGCAAACCGGCGAGGCGACCATCACGCACATGCCCAGGCCGCACGGCGATCATGTCCATGTAGGAAAATTCGTCGTGTCGGGGCGTGACGCCAGCGGTTTCGCCAACCAGGCCGTCTGGGTGGCGTTGGAACGCAAGGGCCTGGCCAAGTCGAATTTTCCCATGTCGATCACTCTGACCCGGGAGGGGCTGGAGTTCGATACGGGTTACGGCAACGTCCTGTCCAAGTCCGATCATTGAGAGCGGATTGGAAGTCTCCGTCACACCTCGCCATGGCGGAAGCAATCGGTGGTGTGGTCGTTGACCATGCCCACGGCCTGCATGAACGCATAACAGATCGTCGGGCCGACGAAGGTGAATCCGCGCGATTTCAACGCCTTGCTCATGGCCTTGCTTTCGTCGGTTTCCGCCGGTACTTCGGCCATTGTGCGCCAGGCGTTCCTGATCGGTGCGCCGCCGACGAACTCCCATAGGAAATCGCTGAAACTGCCGGTCTCTTCCATGATCTGCAGATAGCCCTGGGCGTTGCGCACCGTGCCCACGATCTTGGCCTTGTTGCGCACGATGCCGGCGTCCTGCATCAACGCCGCCGTCTTTTTGTCGTCGTAGCCGGCGATGATCGAAGGCTCGAAGCCATCGAACGCGGCGATGAAGTTGTCCCGTTTGCGCAGGATCGTGATCCAGCTCAGGCCGGCCTGGAAACCATCCAGAATCAACTTTTCGAACAGGGCCCGGTCGTCGTAAATCGGTACGCCCCATTCTTCGTCGTGGTAGGTGACATAGAGCGGGTCGTCGCCGGGCCAGGCGCAACGGGACCGCTGTTCGGTATTCATGGATTATTCCGGCACGTAGGTGACGGCTTCGATCTTGTAACCGTCGGGGTCGATGACAAACGCCGCGTAGTACGTGTCGGTATATTCCGGCCGCAGGCCCGGCTTGCCGTCGTCGGTCGCGCCGTTGTCCATGGCGGCCTGATAGAACGCGTCCACGGCGGCCCGGTTCGGCGCTTGCAGGGCCAGGTGGAATCCCGGGCGGCGGTCGCCGGCGCCGTCATCACCGGCCGGACCGAGCCAGAAATTGGGGTATTTCGACCCATAGGCGATATATTCGCCCGCTTCCATTTGCCGCGAATAGCCAAGCGGCTGCAACACCGCATCATAAAACGCGGCGGCCTTTTGCACATCGTCGACGCCGAATGAAATATGGTCGAGCATTTCAAATGTTCCCTATTTGTTCTTCTCCTGCGCCGACCATACTGGCTTTGAAACCGCGTTTCAAGCCACTCGGTCGTCGGCCGTCAAAATTCCGCCCAATCCGGTTTGGCGGCCGTGATTTTGGCCTCTCCCGCAGTCAATGGATCTCCGGCCGCCGCTGCTTGTTCCACATGTTCGACCCGCAACAGCGCCAGGCCGGTATCGCCGATTCCCGATCTCATGGTGCCGGCTTCGGCGTCGCCGTGCATGATCGGCGTGCCGGCTTCGGGCAAGGGGCCTTCAACCGTGACCTGGTAAAGCCGCTTGCGGATGGATCCACGATGTTTGGTTCGTGCGGTCAATTCCTGGCCGACATAGCACCCTTTGTCGAAGGAAATGCCGTTGAGGTCTTCAACGTTGGACTCCAGCAGGAACGATTTGTCGACCAGGATATCCCGGCCGCCGTCGGGTACGCCCAAGGCAAGCCGCATCCGCTCATAGTCATCCTGGGTGCCGTCCTTGAAGCCTGCGTCTTCGGCAAGGTCACGGACCTGATCCTTGGGGCCGACAATGCGAACGCCCAGGCCGGTCAGGCGAGGGTCGACCATGACCACACCACCGTCGATGGCCCTGGCGGCGCCCGCTTCGGCGGCCAATGACAGCCGATCCGCAATGACGCCGGCGCCAAACAGGGCATGAACCGCAAGCGAATCGGTCATATCGGCGATATCCACGCTGGCGCGTAGCTTGTACATGGTCAGGCGTTTGATCAGGTCGGCGCGCCGGCTGCCTTCCACGTCGAGCAGAAAACCGCCCGGCCAGGCGGAAATAATGAAGTCGAACAGAAACTTGCCCTGTGGCGTCAGGAGCGTGGCGTAAATCGAGCGGTTTTCCGAGACCAGCGCAATATCGTTGGAAATCAGCCCTTGCAGGAAGTCCGTCACATCCTCGCCGGTCAAGGCAATCACGCCGCGGTCGGCCAGGACCACACATTGATCGCCGATTCTATCGTGGTTCATAGTCACGCAACCCATTAACCCGTGTCTGTATCTCTCCGTAGAGTTAGGCCGAATCTCCGGGGCAGGCAAGTCATGCCTGCGGCCGCGCACGCCGCCGCCGGTTGCCAATAGCGGGACCGCGCAAGTATATATCACCGGGCGGCGGCCCGGTTCTGCCGGAAATTCCATTCTCTGCCGCCATTCGCACATATGAACATTCTTTTCGTCACCTCAAACCGCATCGGCGACGCCGTGCTTTCGACCGGACTGCTCGGGCATCTGTCACGGCAGTGGCCGGATGCCTCGATCACGGTGGCCTGCGGACCGTTGGCGGCGCCGTTGTTTGCGGCCGCACCGGGCGTGACGCGAGTGATATCGCTGACAAAGCAGCCTCACGCGGGGCACTGGCGGCAACTGTGGCTGTCAACGGTCATGACCCGGTGGCACGCGGTCGTCGATTTGCGTGGTTCGGCCCTGGCCTGGCTGCTTTGGGCCAAAAACCGGTACGTCTTGTCGCCGTCCAAGGACTTACTGCACCGGGTGCGCCACAATGCGGCGCTACTGGAGCTGGACCCGCTGCCCGCGCCTGAAGTTCACGTCTCGTCGGACGTCCGGGCCCGGGCCGCGGACCTCATCCCCGATGGCGGACCGGTGCTGGCCGTCGGCCCAACGGCGAACTGGGGTGGTAAGCAGTGGCCGGGAGAACGTTTCGTCCAGGTGATTGACCGGCTGACCGGCCCCGGCGGAGTTCTGGAGGGAGCCCGCGTGGCCGTGTTCGCCGGGCCGTCGGAAATCGAAGCGGCGGCCCAAGTCAGCATGCGTGTTCCGGGCGGACGGTGTATCGACTTGGCCGGCAAGGTTGATCTACCGACCGCGTACGCCTGTCTGGAACGGTCCGATTTTTATCTCGGCAACGATTCGGGCCTGATGCATCTGGCCGCGGCGTCCGGTACACCGACGTTGGGACTGTTCGGGCCAAGTCGCGAGGAACTGTACGCCCCATGGGGCGATCATTGCGCCGCCGTGCGGACCGACTTCTCTTACGATGAGATTGTCGAGGCGCCGGACTATGACTACACACTCCACGATTGCCACATGACCACTTTGCCGGTGGACAAAGTCGTGTCCGCCGCCGAAGATTTGTGGCAACGGACACGGCCGTCGGTGGGGAACAGCAGCCGACCATGACATTGCGGGTAATACAGGCGTTGGGCAGCGGCCGGCCGGGCGGCGCCGAGAACATGTTTACCCGGTTGTGCGTCGGACTCCATGCCTCCGCTTTGGATCAGTTGGTTTTGGCGCGCTTCAACGAGGACCGTTTCGCTGCCCTCAGGGCGGGCGGGGTTGAACCAGTGGAATTGCCGTTTGGCGGTCTATTCGATTTTTCCACGGGCCGGGGGTTCCGCCGGGCCATCGCCGATTTCTCTCCGCATGTTGTGCTGACGTGGATGAACCGGGCCACCCGGTTCTGTCCCGCCAAGGTTCGCAACCACCCGTTTGTGCACGCCGCGCGGATGGGCGGGTATTACGATATGAAGTACTATCGTCAGTGTGATCATCTGGTGGGCAATACCCGTGACCTGCGCGACTACTTCGTCCGCGAAGGGTGGCCGGCGGAAAAATCGCACTATCTGCCTAACTTCATCGACGCGCGGCCCGCGCCGGCGGTGGAGCGCGTGAGCGTTGACACGCCGCCCGATGTGCCGTTGGTGCTGGCCTTGGGCCGGCTGCACACCAACAAGGCGTTCGACGTGCTGATCCACGCCCTGGCCGATCTGCCCGGCGTATGGTTGTGGATCGCCGGATCGGGACCGGAGGAAGTCGCGCTCAAGACACTTGCCGCCAAATTGGATGTGACCAATCGCGTGCGGTTCTTGGGCTGGCGCAACGACATCGCAGCGCTGTTGGCGGCTTGCGATGTACTGGCGGTGCCGTCACGGCACGAACCCCTCGGTAACGTCGTGCTGGAGGGCTGGGCGCACCGCGTACCGGTGGTGGCTGCCGACGCCGTGGGACCGGCGGCGCTGATCGCCGACCGGGAAAGTGGCCTCCTGATTGCGAAAGACGATACGTCGGCTCTTGTAAAGGCTCTGCGTCAGGTGATCGATGACCACCAGCTGGGTGATTCACTCGTCTCCGGCGGCGCGGCGGCTTACGAAGCCGACTTCACGGAAGCGGCCGTTTGCCGGCACTACCTAGATTTCTTTCATCAGGTGGCGGCGCCATGACAGGTATCGCCGCAACCATGACCGCCGATGGCCGTCCGCCCGAGGAGTCTCTGCTGACGGCCATGTCGGAAGCCATTTCCAGCCGGGGCAATACGACACGGGGCCGTTATGTTGTCGGCGATGTCGGCATGGTCGAAGTCGGTGATACGTCCGGAGCGAAGGAGGTCCGGCCTGTTGTGCACGGCTCCGGTGCAGTGTATCTGGTCGCCGATGCCTGGTTGAAACGGCCCGACAGTCCCGAAACGGATCCCTCCGAAGCCGGCGACGACCGCGCGACTTCCGACCAATACAGGATCGCGCGGCAATTCGAAACGGCCGACAGTCGCTTCGCACAAACCCTGCAGGGCATGTACGGCGTTGTTCTTCATGACCAGGAAAACAGACGGCTTGCGGTGGCGCGTGATCGGTTCGGCGTGAAGCCGCTCTACTACACCGAATCCATCCACGGTTTCGCCGCGGCGTCTTGCCCATGCGCCCTCGTGCGGCAACGGGGTGGTGCCCCCGTGCTTCGGGATGCCGCCAGGGACGAGCTGTTGCAACTGCAATTCACGACCGGCCGCGAGACTATCTTCGATCATATTTACCGGGTTTTGCCCGGAGAAACCCTGGTGGTCAGCCGCGGGCGAGTCGTCGAACGGGAACGGGTGCAGTCTTTGCCCGACGGCGAACCACGCACATGGTCGGAAGGCGATGCGCTGCAGGAACTGGATGGGTTACTGAAGCAAAGCGTCGAAGATCATTTGGCCGGCAGCGCGCACGATGATCTGTTGCTCTCGGGTGGTGTCGACAGCGCCGTACTGCTTGCCTTGCTGAAGGAACGGGGTGGCCGCGACATCAGAACCTTCACCATCGAAGTGGAGACCAAGGATGCGCACCGCGAAGCCGTTATCGCGGAGGATTTGGCCAAAAAGGCCGGCGCCCGCCACCAGACGTTTCATGTCGGCGAACAGGATTTCTGGACGTTGTTGCCAAAGATCGTCAGTGCCGTTGAAGACCCGGTGGCGGATTACGCGATGCTGCCGTTGTGGGGGTTGGCCAAGGCCATTTCCGGCGAAACATCGGCTGTCCTCACTGGCGACGGCGCCGATGAACTGTTTGCCGGATACGGCAGGTATCGCAGCGCGGTCCGGCCGTGGTGGCAGGGAGGGCGGGCGATGCGGCATCGCGGCATCCTGGACGGGACCGGTATTTTGCGCCGGCAACCGACAGGCTGGCGTGACGGTATCGTGGGGGCGGAAAGCAATGCCGCCGCCGTACTCGGCCGAACGCCGTTGCAGGTGGCGCAGGCGGTGGACGTCGCGGACTGGCTGCCCAACGACGTCCTGATCAAGGTGGACAAGTGTTTTATCGGCCATGGGATCGAGCCACGCATGCCGTTTCTCGACCGGCGCATTGCCGATTTCGCGTATATGCTGGGCGACGATCTGAAGGTCCGGGGACGGAAAGGAAAATACCTGTTGCGCCTGTGGTTGGAACGGCATTCCACCGGGCTCAGCGCGTTCCGGGCAAAGCGTGGACTGTCCATTCCTGTCGGCCGCTGGGTCGGTGGCCGTGCGTCGGAGCTGATTCCGTTGATCACGAACCAGCCGGGCATCCGGGAAGCCTGCAACACCGATGCCATTCAAAAGCTGTTCACGGCGCGCGGCCGGCACGTCGCGTCGGCGCAGTGGCTGCTATTGTTTTATGCCTTGTGGCACCAAATCCATATCCTGGGAACCAAACCGGATGGCGATGTATTCGCCGTGCTGGCGGAGAAGACATGATGACCCAACACTTTCAGATGATCATTCGGGGCGGAACGCTGGTGACCCACGCGGGAATTGCCGTGGCCGACATAGCCGTTGCCGATGGCAGGATCGCCCAAATCGGCGGCCTCGATGCCGCCGAGGCCGATACCGTCATCGACGCGACGGGCCTGCACGTGCTGCCCGGCGTGATCGACAGTCAGGTGCATTTCCGCGAGCCGGGCAACGAACATAAGGAAGACCTGGAAACCGGCATGGCCGCCGCCGCTTTGGGTGGCGTCACCGCCGTATTCGAAATGCCCAACACAAGCCCGGCGACGGTGGACGAACACGCCCTGACCGACAAGGTCGACCGCGCCACGGGCCGGGCGGCGACGGATTTCGCTTTCTTTGTCGGCGCGTCGCCGGAAAACACCACATGGCTGCCTGATCTGGAACGGCTTCCGGGTTGCTGCGGGGTCAAGTTGTTCATGGGATCGTCGACCGGATCGCTGCTGGTACACGATGACGAAACCATCCGCACCGTGCTGCAAAATGGCCAGCGTCGCGTCGCCGTCCATTCCGAGGACGAGGAGCGGCTGAACGAACGCAAGCCCGCGCGGCAGGCCGGCGATCCGGCGAGCCATACGGCGTGGCGGGATGTGGAAACCGCGTTGAAATCGACCCGGCGGCTGTTGCGTATCGCCCGTGAAACGGCACGCAAGGTGCATGTGCTGCACATCACCACCGCCGAGGAGATGGACCTGCTTAAGGACTACAAGGATATTGCGACCGTCGAGGTGACGCCGCAGCACCTCACGCTGGAATCACCGGATTGCTACGAACGCCTTGGATCCTATGCGCAAATGAACCCGCCGATTCGAGATGCCGGGCATCGGCAGGCCTTGTGGCGTGCCCTCGACCAGGGCGTCGTCGACGTGGTCGGATCGGACCACGCTCCGCATACCAAGGACGAGAAGGCCAAGGCCTATCCCGATAGCCCGTCCGGCATGCCGGGGGTACAGACGCTGCTGCCTCTGCTGCTCGATCACATGAATGCCGGTCGATTGTCCCTGCCGCGGCTGATGGATCTGACCAGTGCCGGTGCGGCCCGAATTTACGGCATTGCCGGCAAGGGGCGTATCGCTGTCGGATACGATGGGGACTTCACGCTCGTCGACCTGAAGCGCCAGCAGACGATCACCGGGGAATGGCTTGCCAGCAAGTGCGGGTGGTCGCCCTTCGAGGGTCAGACCGTCACGGGTTGGCCGGTCGGCACGATTGTGCGCGGTATCGTGGTCATGCGGGACGGCGCATTGACCGGCGAACGGCCGGGGCGTCCGGTCCGCTTCATCGATACCTTGAACGGTTGATCGAACGCATCTTGACAAAACGAACGATCGTACTATTTTGGCAATATGCGTAAAGGACAACTGACCAAGGAAGCGGTTCTCGACCGGTCCGTCAGTCTGGCCAGCCAGCTTGGCTTGGACGGACTGAGCATCGGTTTGCTGGCCGACGACCTTGGCATGTCCAAAAGCGGGTTGTTCGCCCATTTCGGCTCGAAGGAAAATCTGCAGCTGGAAACGGTCAAGGCCGCCTGTCACCAGTTCGTCGACGAAGTGGTGGCGCCGGCGTTCAGACAGCCCCGCGGCGAAGCGCGCCTGCGGGCCGTGTTCGAAAACTGGCTAGTCTGGGAAAAACAGCGGCAACGGCCCGGCGGTTGTCCCATTGTCGCCATTTCCGTCGAATTGGACGACAAGCCAGGACCGGCGCGGGACTATCTCGTCGGTTCGCAAAAGGATTGGCTCGGTGCGCTGTCCCAGACGGTGCAGATCGCCATCGACGAGGGCCAGTTCCGGCCGGATATCGATACGTCGCAGGTGGCTTACGAGCTGTATTCCCTGATTTTGGGCTATCACCATGTTGCCCGGCTTCTGCAGTCGAGGAATGCGGAGGCCTGGTTGCGCACCTCGTTTGAATCGTTGCTCGACGAAATGCGCATCCCCGAAAACGCCAAATCGCCTGAATCGCCGGATGACGGCGACGGCCAAACCGCTTAACGCCCTCATCTGATTTCACCGTTCTCCCAAGGAGACCAGACATGACAGACATATCATTGGGTTCAGATAAAAAAAGCACGAACGTTCGGATAAAATCGATCAGAGGCGGCCTGCGTCGCGGGTTGGTGCGGGCGGCGTGCGTGCTGGCGCCCGAAGCCATGTCCCGCCAAGCCGTGACCCGGTTCCTTACGCCGCCGCTACCGGCGCATCCGGATTTCCCACCCCATCTTCTCGACAAGGGATACCGCTTCGCCCTGGACTTCGGCGCCCAGGATCTGGCCGCCTGGAGCTGGGGCAAGGGACCGGCCGTATTGCTGGTGCATGGCTGGGGCGGCCGCGCGTCGCAGTTTTCGGGGTTTGTCGAGCCCCTGCTGGAGGCCGGCTTCCGCGTCGTCGCCATGGATTTTCCGGCCCATGGAGAAAGTACGGGGCGGCGGACCAACCTGGTCGACATGGCGGGTGCCCTACGGACCCTGTCGCGCCGTTTGGGCACGGTGGCCGGCGTCGTGACGCATTCCATGGGTGCGGCCGCCGTCGCGCACGCCATCAATGACGGGTTCGACACCGACCGGCTCGTGTTCGTCGCGTCGCCGGCCGACATGACCGAGCAGTCGAAGCGCATCGCCGCGCAGCACGGTGTGACGGAAACCGTGCGGTTCCGCATGCAACGAAAAATCGAGGACCGGCTCGGCGTACCGTGGCGCCATCTCAACGTGCCGCAGGCCGGCCGTACGGCGCAATCGGATCTGTTGGTCATTCACGACCGCGAGGATCGGCAGGTGGATTGGTCCGACGGGGTCAAGATCGCCCAGGGCTGGGCCGGGTCCCGCATGGTGTCGACCAGCGGCCTGGGTCACAACCGGATCCTCAACGATGACGACATCATCCGCCAGTCGGTCGATTTCGTGCTCGGTCTTTGAAGGGCAACGGCTACAGGGCGTCGCGTTCGTGCGGCGCCCATAGGTCGATGGACGGCCCCTTGGGGATGATGCCGAGCGGGTTGCGCAACTCCGATATGGAATAGTACCCGCGTTTGTAGATTTCCAGATCGACCGTTTCCGCGATCCCGGGCATTTGAAACAGTTCGCGCAAATAGCCGCTCAAGTGGGCATAGTCGGCGATGCGCCGGATATTGCATTTGAAGGCGCCGTGGTAGGCGACGTCGAAACGCACCAGCGTGGGGAACAGCCGCCAGTCCGCTTCGGTCAGGCGGTCGCCCGTCAGGTACCGCCGTGTCGCCAGGCGGCCGTCCAAATCATCCAGCGTTTCGAACAGCGCCGTCACCGCCTCGTCGTAAGCCTCCTGGGTGCGCGCAAACCCGGCGCGGTAGACGCCGTTGTTGACGGTCGCATAAATTCGCGCGTTCAACGTGTCGATCTCTTCGCGGAGATCGGCCGGATAGTAGTCGGTGTTGTTGCCGGTCAGCGGGTCGAAGGCGTCGTTGAACATGCGGATGATTTCCGACGATTCGTTGCTGACGATTTCCGCCCCCTGTTTGTCCCACAACACCGGCACCGTCACCCGGCCGCTGTAATCCGGTTTGCTGGCGGTGTAGACCTGGTGCAGTGCCCCGGTATCCAAGACGTCGTCGCGGTAGGTTTCCGATGACCGGTCGAACACCCAACCCTGTTCATTGCGGCGCGGCGCCACCAGGGACAACGAAATGACGGACTCCAATGACTTGAGCTTGCGCATGATCATCGTGCGATGCGCCCACGGGCAGTTGATGGCGGCATACAGATGGTACCGGCCGCTCTCGGCCTTGTAGCCGCCTTGACCGGAAGGGCCGGCCCGGCCGTCGCGGGTGACCCAGTTCCGGAGTTGGGACTCGACTCTTTGAAACCGGCCGCTTGTGTCGGTCTCGATACGGTCGTCGGTGATCCATTCGCCGTCGACAAGCTTGCCCATACTTCATCCTCGCGTGGTTTCCGAAAGTGAAGTAGTCGATGCCCAGCCAGGACCAAGGGTGTCTTTGGAAACAGACTTGTGCGTGCCTTGCGCCGCAGAAACCGTTAGTGCAGGGATTGGGACCACGCGGCGGATCGGATGCGTGGTGGCTTGATCAATGTTTGTGAACTGACCTTGACCGAATGCAGTCTGCCGTCCAGCTCGCTTTCCCAGAAATCGAGAAATTTCTGCAGGTGGGGATACTTTGGGGCCAGGTCGTAATCCTGCCAGAGATAGGTTTGCAGCAGGCTCGGGAAATCCGGGAGGTGGTAGAGAATCTCCGCCGTCGTCAGACGATAATCCTTGGTCAGCAACTCCATATCCCTCATGGGCATCTCCTTGTACTGATAAGCGTGACGCGGACGCATTTCCTTTCCGGTTGGGCGTTTTTTTTCGTAGTTCAGAAGTATTGGGCCATGCCGGCGGCAAGCACTGCAAGAGGGTAGAGTGCCAGATTCGGTCGTAGACCCTTCCGGCCCTTGGATCGTCCGGATTTCACGGGTAATGTCGGCGGCACCGATGGGTGTATCGGTAAAATGGTACTTTATGGCGTAATCGGCCGGTACAAGGCCGTCGCCGAGGGAGGATTATGACCGAAACCGCTCCACCACCGTTTCGGCCGACCAGTTTCGGTCCGCGTCATGTCACAGTCGATGCCCGGCCGGACGGCAGCCTGGTTTTGGAAAACCCCACACCGCTTGGCGACTATGAACGTCATATCTGCGCCTATATGCGGCGCTGGGCGGATGAGGATCCCCACCGCATCATGCTTGCGCAGCGTGGTTCGGACGGTCACTGGGTCGAAGTGTCCTACGCGGCGGCCCGGTCATCGGCAGACGCGATCGCGCAGTCCTTCCTCGACCGGAATCTCGGCCCGGACCGCCCGGTCATGCTGCTGTCGGGCAACAGCATCGCCAACGCATTGATCGTTCTGGGGGCCATGACCGCCGGCGTACCGGCAGCACCGGTGTCGCCCGCATATTCCTTGATGAGCGCCGATTTCGCCAAACTCAAACACGTCTTTGACTTGGTGCGACCCGGCCTAGTGTTCGTGCAGGACGGCAAGATGTTTTCCGAGGCCCTGTCGGCCCTGCCGCTGGACGGTATAGAGGTTGTGACGGCGGGGGGCCAGCCCGAGGGGCTCGACGCGACATCACTCGATGACCTGCGGCGTACACCGTTCACGCCCGCCGTTGACGATGCCTACGAACGCCAAACCGGCAATACCGTTGCCAAATATCTGTTCACCTCGGGGTCCACCGGTCTGCCCAAGGCCGTCATCAACACCCAGCGCATGTTGTGCGCCAATCAGAAGATGGCGCAGTTGACATACGTCCCAGGGCCCGAGGACGAAAATGTCACGGTCGACTGGCTGCCTTGGAGCCATACATTCGGCGGGAACTATAATTTCAATACCAGCATGCGGTTGGGTGGAACACTCCACATCGACGGCGGCAAACCCTTGCCGGGCATGTTCGGAGAAACCATCCGCAATCTGCGCGAGGTTTCGCCGACAACCTATTCTTCGGTACCCATCGCCTTCACGGTGCTGGCCGATGAAATGGAAAGGGATGAAGATCTCCGCCGCAGTTTTTTCCGGCGCTTGCGATACATGGCCTATGGCGGCGCCAATCTGCCCCACGCCTTGTGGCAGCGTATGCAGGATCTGGCGGTAGCGGAAACCGGCATGCGGGTCCCGTTTATTTCAGGATGGGGCGCGACCGAAACGGCGCCGACGGTGACCACGGTGAACTGGGCCATCGAGGGAGCCGGCGTCATCGGGCTGCCCATGCCCGGGGCCAAGCTCAAGATGGTTCCGCGCGGCAATACCTATGAGCTGATGGTCAAGGGGCCGATCGTCACGCCCGGATATTATCGGCGCCCCGATCTGACGGCCGATGCGTTCGACGAGGACGGGTACTACAGAATCGGTGATGCCGGGCGCCTGGTTGATCCCGACCGTCCGGAGGACGGCGTTCGCTTCGACGGCCGCGTCGCCGAGGACTTCAAACTGGAAACCGGAACCTGGGTTCATGTCAGCGGCGTGCGCGTCGCGGCATTGGGCGCGGCGTCGCCAGTTGTCCGCGATGCGGTCGTGACCGGTCAGGACCGGGAATTCATCGGCTTGCTGGCCTGGCCCAACATGGAAGCGTGTCAGGAGCTTTACGGCGATACCGCCAATGGTGACGATCCGGTCGACATGTTGCGCTCCCCCGCGATTGCCGATCATATCCGGCGCGGGTTGCGGGCCTACAATGCGGAACAGGCCGGGTCGAGCATGCGCATAGAGCGCGTCATGTTGATGGCCGAGCCGCCATCCATCGATGCCAACGAGATCACCGACAAGGGCTACGTCAACCAACGGGCAACACTCGACCGCCGGGTCGACCTGGTCGAACGGCTGTACGCAGCCGACCCGGATGGTGACGTGATCGTGATAGATTGAAAGACAAGAACAGCCGGTAGTGAAAGGGAGAAACGTGTCGAAGCCGCCATTCATCAACTTGAATTTCGCCGCACCCAATGTCGACGTTGATCGGCGCCGTGACGGTTCGATCATTCTTACGTCCGGCTATGCGCTGGGCGATGTGGATCGCAGTGTCGGCGTGATGCTGCGTCGTTGGGCCGAGCGGACACCGGACCGGCTGTATTTGGCCGAGCGAACCGCCGACGGCAAGGACTGGCGCAAAGTCACCTACGGACAAGCCAACGCCTACGCCAATGCCGTTGCCCAATCCTTGCTCGATCGCGGCCTGGGTCCGGACAGGCCTGTCATGTTCCTCTCCGGCAATTCGGTCGACAACGCATTGCTGATGCTGGGCGCGCATGTCGCCGGCGTGCCGATCGCACCGGCATCGCCGGCCTATTCCCTCATGAGCCAGGACTACGGCAAGCTGAAGCACATTTTCGGCTTGATCGAACCGGCCGTGGTGTTCGCCGAGAAAGGCGCCCCGTTCGCCAACGCCCTAGGCGCCTTGGACCTGGACGGCGTGGAAGTGGTGGTCAGCGACATGCCGCCCGACGGTATGGCGGCGACACCGTTCGCCGACTTGCTGTCGACGGCACCGACCAAGGCCGTGGATGAGGCTTTCGATGCCGTCGGTCCGGATACGGTCGCCAAATACCTTTTCACCTCCGGTTCCACGGGCATGCCCAAAGGTGTCATCAACACCCACCGCATGCTGTGCTCCAACCAGGCCATGGTGGCGCAATATTGGAAATTCCTGGAGGAAACGCCGCCGGTGTTGGTCGATTGGCTGCCGTGGAATCACACGTTCGGCGGCAATCACAACTTCAACATGGTATTGCGCAACGGCGGCACGCTGTATGTCGACGGCGGCAAACCCATGCCGGGTCTGATCGAACAGACCGTTGCGAATTTGCGGGAAATCCCGTCGACCATCCATTTCAACGTTCCGGCCGGCTACAACATGATTTTGCCGTTCATGGAACGCGATGCCGAACTGCGCGATACGTTCTTCCGGAATTTACAGGTGGCCTTCTATGCCGCTGCCGCTCTGCCCCAGGACCTGTGGACGCGTCTGGAAGACCTGTCCATCCAGTCGCGGGGTGAGCGCGTGGCGATGCTTTCGGCCTGGGGCTCAACGGAAACCGCACCGGGGTCGACACAGGTGCATTGGATCATCGAGCAAGCGGGCGTGATCGGCCTGCCGCTGCCGGGCGTGGCCATCAAGATGCAGCCTTCCGGCAGCAAGATGGAGTTGCGCGTCAAGGGTCCCAACATCATGCCCGGCTACTACAAACGCCCCGACCTGACGGACGCGGCGTTCGACGACGAAGGGTATTACTGCATCGGCGACGCCGGAAAGTTCGCCGACCCCGATGACCCCTCGAAAGGTCTTGTCTTCGACGGCCGTGTCGTCGAGGATTTCAAACTGACGTCCGGCACCTGGGTGCATGTGGGCGGCCTGCGCATTGCCGCCTTGGCGGCATGTTCGCCCGTTTTGCAGGACGCGCTGATCGCCGGGCACGACCGGGACTATCTCGCCGTACTGGCTTGGCCCAACGTGCAGGCCTGCAAGGAGTTGCATCCGGCCGGAGCGGCGCCCGAGTCGACGGACGACTTGTTGCGTTCCTCCGAGGTAGTGGCCCACATCCGCAATAGTCTGCAAAAGTACAACGCGGACAACCCGGCATCGTCCACGCGTATAGCCCGGGTCATGCTGATGGCCGAACCGCCATCCATCGACGCGAACGAAATCACCGACAAGGGTTACATCAACCAGAATGCGGCGTTGGCCCGGCGCGCGGGGTTGGTGGAGCGGCTGTATGCCGATCAACCGGACGAAGATGTGATCGTCATCTGAACGTAGGCGCGGGTTTCGTCGAAATAGATGTGAGCAGCGACCAGCAACATATTGACCCGGCGCTCCGCGTCGAACAGAGGCAAACAAACAACCGAGTAACGTTTGTAGTCCTTTGGGCCGAAGCGGAGCCTGGTATCGTGCCAATAGCCCCTGCCGGTTTCCACCACGCTCTTGAAACGTTCGAAAACATCTTCGGTGCCGGCCACCTCGTCGACATAGGATCCCGTCGGATTGAAGCCCATGCCGTCCTTGATCTTGTCGCCGATGAGACGCACCTTGAAACGCGCGGGGTCGTGTTCGACGTCGACCAGGCAGATGCTGGGAAGCAGTTCCGGGATGTCGGTGGGGTCCAATTTGTCCCGGGACGGATAGGGATCGCGGTCGACGAGTTCCTGCCAGTAGATGAAGGCAGACCGTACCGGACCTTCCGGTAATCGCTCCGCATCGAATTCGGTTTCCATGTTGCCGCTCTGACGCCGCCAAAATGAGATGGCATAGGCGAATTCGAGCGGAATTACATGACCGGCGTCAATAACCGGGTGCCGTCTTGAAGTCTTAGCGGTTATTCGCCGATTCGTGAGCGGAGACATCCGTCGTTTCACTCTCCCGCCATTCCGGAAAATGAAACGACAATATCAGTTTGTCGACAAGGGTACCGTCGCTTGAAAGCGGCAATGCGACCGCCTGAAATTGTTTGTGCGGCACGCGCGCCCAGGCCATGTCGCCGGCGGCGTAGGTGGGTGCCGCGCATTCCGCCGTTTTACGGCACAGCAGCGAGAACGTGTCGATCCCCTCAATGTCCTGCAGCAACCGGCCGGTGGGATCGAAACCGAATTCGTCGACGATGCGGGTACCCGTCAAACGCACGGACGCCGCGGGATGATCGCCATTCAGTTCGACGATCATCAGGGACGATAAAAGATATGGAATATCGAGCGGGTCTATGTCGGCCCGCGAGGGCATCGCACGGCCCGCCCGGCACAT
The DNA here is from genome assembly GCA_028277845.1 of Sneathiellales bacterium. Taxonomy (GTDB): domain Bacteria; phylum Pseudomonadota; class Alphaproteobacteria; order JANQFL01; family JANQFL01; genus JANQFL01. Next base: position 18,745 of record JANQFL010000011.1, on the reverse strand, counting down.
ATCCCAATATCTGAGCGTTTGCCGCAGATGCTCCCTGGTGAGGTCTTCGACCTGCACATCGGTTTTCTGAAAATACTCTTCGCCCACTGGAATCTCGTCCCACTACTACTTTCAGCTTCAATGTGCGTGAGACGTGAGTGACGAACAAGTTGGGGAGTATACGTACGTCTTGCTTGGCGAAAAGTCGGTGCTCAAATGTCGCCGCGGGCGATAAACCCCGGATTGACGAAGCTTTCCTTGCCGTAAGTAAATTCCTGGCCATCGATGGTCGTGACCTTGCCGCCTGCGGACTCCAGGACGGCCTGTCCCGCGGCGGTATCCCATTCCATCGTGCGGCCGAAGCGCGGATACAGATCTGCCTTGCCTTCCGCTACGGTGCAAAATTTGAGCGAGGAACCGGCCGAAACCACGTCTTTGACATCGAGCTCGGACAGGTAGGCGTCGGTGTCTGCATCACGATGGGAGCGGCTCGCGACGACCCGTAATCCGTCCGGTTGCGGTTGGCGGACAGATATGGCTTGCGGCGGATCGGCGTTCATTTGTTTGGTGGCGCCGCCGGCGCCCAGGCCGCAATACAGGGTGCCGATGACCGGCGCGTAGACGGTCCCGATCAAAGGTCGTTGATCGACGATCAATCCGATATTCACGGTGAATTCGCCGTTACGGCTAATGAATTCCCTGGTCCCATCGAGCGGATCCACAAGCCAGTACGGAGACTTGTCGATTTGCGGCACAATGCCTTTGGCCACGCTTTCTTCGGCCACGACCGGGTAGTCCGGCGTCAAACGGGCCAAGTGTTCGAGGATGATATCTTCCGCGGCCTGGTCGGCGGCGGTGACGGGCGATTGGTCGCTTTTGCTCTCGACTGCGAAGTCGCTCCCGTAGATTTCCAAAATTCTGGCGCCGGCACGTAGCGCGACTTGTCCGATTTCACGCGACAGGTCGGCGCATTGATCAGACGAAAGCGCCAAGACTAGCGGCCTCCGGACACATCGAGAATGGCGCCGCTCACATAGGATGCGGCGGGCGATGCCAGCCACAAAATCGATTCGGCAATCTCCTCGGGCGTGCCGGCCCGTTTCATGGGAATTTCGACAGACTTGCGTTTGGCCCGGTCGGGGTCGCCGCCGGAGGCATGGATCTCGGTTTCGACGATACCCGGCCGGACAGCGTTGACGCGGATACCCTGTTCGGCAACCTCTTTGGACAGCCCGAGCGTGAACGTATCGATCGCTGCCTTGGACGCGGCGTAGTCGACATACTCGTTGGGGGATCCCAGCCGGGACGCGACCGATGAAACGTTGACGATGGCCCCACCCTCACCGTCGTGCTCCGTCGACATATGGCGGACCGCTTCGCGGGCGCAAAGCATCGCGCCGATGACATTGACCGACATGATCTGGGTGATGCGCTCGATGGTGTAGTTTTCGACCCGTTCAGAGGGAGCGACGATGCCGGCATTGTTGACAAGAACCGTGGGTTTGCCCAACTCCTGCTCTGTTTCCCGGAACAAGCGGACCACATCCACTTCGTTGGACGTGTCGGCATGAACGGCAAAGGCTTCGCCGCCATTGTCGACAATGTCCTTGACCACGGCGTCCGCCGAAACATCGTCACGAAGATAGTTGACGCACACCTTGTAGCCATGTGAGCCGGCCAACCGGGCCGTGGCCGCGCCGATGCCCCGGCCGCCGCCGGTGACGATCATGACACCTGACATCTCTGTCCCCTTTGACCGATCCGGCCTGCTGCCGGTTTTCGTTGATGGCCGGCATGCCCCGGACGGGCCGGGGCAATGCGGGCGGCGGGAGTGGACCACCGTGGCGGCGGTGCGTCAAGCCCCGAAACCGTCCGGTCCGGCGCCGCCGGGCAGTTCCTTTTGGCGGCCTGTTGCCATAGAATGGCGCCATGGATATCGAACTGGCAGCGCGCCGTCTGGAAGCCCTGGGGAATCCCACGCGGCTGGAAATCTACCGAGTTCTGGTCCGTGGCGGGCCGGACGGACGGCCCGTGGGCGATATCCAGAAATCCCTGGATATTCCCGGCTCCACTTTATCGCACCACATCAGCAAGTTGGTTTGGGTCGGACTTGTGGAGCAGGAGCGCCGTGGCCGCATGTTGATCTGCCGGCCCATTCTGGAAGCGATGAACGAAGCGGTCGGCTTCCTGCTGGATGAATGCTGCGCCGATTCTCCGGAAGCCGAAAACTCAATCGACGCAACGGCTTAGTTCCCGGATTACCATCTGCTCCGTCTCTGCATGGGCATCGATTCCTGAATCCGCGACAAATTAACCCTTGAACCGTTTTGGACTTGCATTATCTGCGGAATTGTATTTCTATATTTCGAGAAATTTAGAAAGGTTAGTCCATGTCGTCGGTAGATCTGTCGCTCGGACGGGCGGCGCGCCGGGTTGTTTCCCTGGACCGCGTGTTTTTGGCCATCGCCGCCCTGGCGCTGGGCCTGATTGTCCTTCTCCCCGATCAGGCATGGCGCAGCGCCGTGTTTGTCGGCGAAAGCCTGCTGTTCATCGTGCCGTTCCTGATTATGTCGGTGGCAGTCGCGGGGGCGGCCAAAGCATCCGGGGCCGACACAATCATCGGCAAGGTCGCGTCGGCCAAGCCGAGCACAATTATTCTGGCGGCGGCTGTATTCGGCGGCTTGTCGCCGTTCTGTTCGTGCGGTGTCATTCCCATAATCGCTGCCTTGCTGGCCATGGGTGTGCCGTTGCCGGCCGTGATGGCGTTCTGGTTGGCTTCTCCGGTGACCGATCCGGCTATGTTCGTCTTGACGGCGGGCGCGCTGGGGACGGAATTCGCCGTGGTCAAAACCCTGACGGCGGTATTCCTGGGCGTGGCCGGCGGCTATGCCACGCAAATGGTGTTGGCCGCCGGAGGGTTCGCCGATCCGTTGCGTCCGGGCATCGCCGACCGTGGCGGCTGCGCGGCCAAGAGCATGGCCAAGGGCAGCGCCATCGTCTGGCGGTTCTGGGACGATCCCGAACGCCGGGCGACGTTCTCCCGCGAGGCCTTCAACACCGGCTGGTTCCTGCTCAAATGGCTGACCCTGGCCTTTATCCTGGAAAGCCTGATGGTGCAATACCTGCCCGGCGAAACCGTCTCGCAATGGCTGGGCACGGACAGCACCTGGGCCATTCCCATGGCCGTCCTGGTCGGCGTGCCGGCGTATCTGAACGGCTATGCCGCGCTGCCGCTGACCGCCGGCCTGATGGATCTCGGCATGGCGCCGGGTGCGGCGCTCGGCTTCCTCACCGCCGGCGGCGTCACCAGCATCCCCGCCGCCATGGCCGTGTTCGCCCTGGTCCGTTGGCCGGTGTTCCTCTGGTACATCGCCCTGGCCCTGGTGGGCTCGGGCATCGCCGCCTATGCCTACCAGCTATGGGTGCTGCTTTAACCGCTTAGTTCTTTGCGGTTCCTACGATTCGCTCAAGCCTATCCGCGTGCCTACGCCAAAGTTCGCTGTCTTCCCTTTGCGCCTTCGCAGCGACATCATTCCAGCTAGGCCGACAGCGAAGAAAGCGGCCGTAGCCGGCTCCGGCACCTGCAATGGATCGGGTACGAACATCAAGCCGGACATGCTGACAGCGGGAGCTAAGCCGGGCATTGGTGCCGAATTCGCGGGGCTGAGATTGATCAGGTCGGTCAGCGAGTCAAAGCTGAGCAAATTCATGTTGTTCAGGCCGCCGGGGTCGGATTCCGTGACGATATGGTACTGACTGCCGTCGAATGTCAGGCCGGAGATGCTGACGCCAGAGGCCAAGCCGGACATCGGCGCCGAACTCGCGGTGTTGAAATTGATCAGGTCGGTGAGGGAGTCGAAGCTGAACAAATTCACGTTGTTCAAGCCGCCGGGATCCGATTCCGTAATGAAATGGTACCGACTGCCGTCGTAAGTCATGCCGGACATGCTGACGGCAGGGGCCAAGCCGGGCAGCGGCGCCGAGCTTGCGGTGTTGAAATTGATCAGGTCGTTGAGAGAGTTGAAGCTGAACAAATTCATGTTGTTCAGGCCGCCGGGATCCGATTCCGTGACGAAATGGTACTGGTTGCCGTCGTAGGTCATGCCGGACATGCTGACAGCAGGGGCCAAACCGGGCAGTGGCGCCGAACTCGCGGTGTTGAAATTGATCAGATCGGTCCGAGAGTCGAAGCTGAACAAATTCATGTTATTCAGGCCGCCGGGGTCCGATTCCGTGACGAAATGAAATTGTGGCACTGCATAAGACGTATGTGGGAAAGCGAGTAAAGCGCCAACCACGAACAACAATCGTTTCATCGTTCGACTCCCTGTCACTTCGAATACTCGATCTCAGGGCCCCTGACGCCAATTCAGACGGTAGGGCCGCTTATCATTTGGCTGGGCTGTTCTAGGCGGGCAAGAGATCTCCAGTCTGTCTTGCTGGTAAATCTCCACACCCGCTCAATCAACTATGAACAGATTAGCAGAGATGGATTTGTTAGCAAATCAAGGTACGAAAGTGAGGTCTCAGCCTTGTCTTCACTTGCGCTGAACGATCTCTGCGAGTTGCAGTATCGCTTTGAATCACAGCCAACATCTCCCAAGAATTATTGCTGTACGAGCAAAAATACAACATTTCACAGCCAAAAATTGTACAGTTTTGTATCGAGCTCTTTGGGCGGTGACGGAGATATCGTCCAAGTCCTCACTTAAATTTGCCCTGACTCCGGCCGCTTCTTCCTTGGCAGGCGCTCTTCCGGCACGCATATTGTTTGCATGACTGAGTACCTCCTTGCCCCCGATCCCGGCGATCCGAAGCTGACCAACCGGGTGTCCGGCACCGACCAGCACGGTAACGGCATCGAGACCAATGTGGTCGTCGAGCGGCCCATGACGCTGTATCTCAACGGCCAGGAGATCGTCACCATGATGACGATCGGCGACTATCCGGACTATCTGGCGCTCGGCTACCTGCTTAATCAGAACATGCTCAGACCCGACGACACGGTGATCGCCATCGATGTAGACGAGGAGATCGACGTCGTCGTCGTACGCACGGAACGGCGCACCGACTTCGAGGAAAAGCTGAAGAAGAAGACCCTGACGTCCGGCTGCGCCCAGGGCACGGCGTTCGGCGATGTGATGGAGGTGTTCGAATCCATCGACCTGCCCAGGGACGAGAGGCTGCACACCTCGTGGCTCTATGCGCTCACCCGCAAAATCAACACCAGCGAATCGCTTTATCTCAACGCCGGGGCCATTCACGGCTGCGTGCTGTGCGAGCAGGACAGGCCGCTGGTCTATATGGAAGACGTCGGTCGCCACAACGCGATCGACAAGATCGCCGGCTACATGTTCCGCCATGGCCTGTCGCCCCATGGCAAGTCGTTCTACACGACGGGGCGGCTGACCTCGGAAATGGTCATCAAGTGCGTACAGATGCGCATTCCTATCCTGATTTCGCGCTCGGGCTTCACCGCCTGGGGCGTCGACCTGGCGCGGCAGGCCGGCCTGACCCTGATCGGCCGGGCCAAGGGCAAGCGCTTCATCTGTCTGGCCGGAGAGGACCGCATCGTGTATGACAGCGATCCCGAAACCGTGCCGGAAGAAAGCCATCGTGTCAGCCGCAAGGGAAGCCTCACCGAAGACGTCGCCTGACGGCCGCCCGGCCGTGGTCGGCGTGTTGCTGGCCGGCGGGTTGGCGCGGCGCATGGGCGGCGGCGACAAGTGCCTGCGCGACCTGAACGGCAGGCCGCTCCTGGCCCACGTGGCCGACCGCATGGCGCCCCAGGTCGACCGATTGATCCTCAACGCCAATGGCGACCCGGACCGGTTCAGGGACTTCGACTTGCCCGTGGTGCCCGACGTCATCGAAGGTTTCGCCGGTCCCCTGGCCGGCGTGCTGACCGGCATGGACTGGGTGCGCGTAAACGCGCCTGAATGCCCGTGGCTGGTGACGGTGCCGACCGACGCGCCGTTCGTGCCCACGGACCTGGTCGACCGTTTGCTGGCGGCGGTTGCGGAGCAGGATGCGCAAATGGCCTGCGCCGTCTCCGGCGGCCGAACGCATCCGGTCGTCGGCCTGTGGCCGGTGTCCCTGGCCGATGATCTGCGCAGCGCAATGACCGATGAAGACATGCGCAAGATCGACCGTTGGACGGCGCGTTATACCTTGGCCGAAGTGGAATGGACCACCGATCCGGTCGACCCGTTTTTCAACGCCAACCGGCCCGACGATCTGGATACGGCACGGGCGTTGCTCACCGCCGGCGGTTGACACATCGGCCGGCATCCCTATATCTGCGTCTCCGGTTGAGGCGCCTGCCGCTCGCAAGCATCCGCTTTGGTGAAGTCCTCCTACGTACCGTTGAAACCCATTCAGTGCATGCGTGCTGATGGCAATGCGAGCCCCATCGACAAGTGGCATGCGATGACTGCATGAGGTTTCGGCATGATCGAATCACTGTCCTCCATCGAACAGCTCAAACAGCAGGCCAAGCGTCTGCGCCAGGCGTTTGACGAGAAAGGCCAATCCCTCGGCCATTCGGCGGCGCTCGAAATGATCGCCCGCCAGCATGGCTTCCGGGACTGGAACACCCTGCATGCCCGCCTCGGCAATCGCCCGGCGGGCTGCCCCGTTGCGGTCGGTGACCGGGTCGAAGGTGCCTATCTGGGCCAACCCTTCAAGGGCCGGGTCATGTCGGTGCAGATCCTGGGCACGCCTAATCGCTTCCGGGTCACCATCGAATTCGACGAGGCGGTCGACGTGGTGACCTGGGACAGTTTCTCGGCGTTCCGCAAAAGGGTCACCAGCGTCATTGATGGCGACGGCGTATCGCCGCAGAAATTGTCCAGCAGCCAGCCACACATGGTGTTGCTGCTGTAGTTGCGGCCATCAGGCGCGACGAAACCCGATCTTCCCCCGAAGGCCGGGTTTCGCCGCGGCCTCGGCGGCCAGGCGGTCAACGATGGCGCCGGGTGTCATTCCGGCACCGTCAAACTGCAGTTGCCGCGCCACGTTGGCGAAATCGCCGGGTGTCAGGCCCTCGACGGTGTCCAGGCATACCGGTGGTTCGTGTTTGAAAAAGATCCGATAGGCGTGCCGGACCTTGTTCGCGGGCAGGGCGCAAAGCGCAATCTTGAATACGAAGCGGCGCATAGCGGCGGGGTCCAACCGGTCAGCGTGGTTGGTCGCAGCGATGAACGGCAGAGGATGATGATCCATCCAGGTCAGCAGTTCGTTGACTTGGCTGACCTCCCAGGACCGCTCGGCATGGCAGCGATCGGCCAGAAGGGAATCGATTTCGTCCAGCAGCAAGACACTGTCTTCGCTGACTGCCTGTGCGAATGCATCGGCGATCTGCCGTTCCGTACCGCCGACCCACATGGACAGAATATCCGATGCCCGTTTGATCAGCAGTGGACGGTCGAGCGTACGCGCCAGATGGTGTGCCAGCGCTGTCTTGCCTGTACCGGGCGGACCCGTCAGGAGAAGCGTGAAGTCGAGCGGCGCGCCGGGTGCCGTTAGGCGTCCGAACAATGCCGAAATGTCGTGCGGTGAGTCGCACAGCCGTAAATCCAGTTTGTGGCCATGGCTGTGACCAGGTGGAACACGGCGTCCGTGACGAACACCTGTTACCAACGCGTCGGCAACCTTGTCGGTTTCGGCCTCGTCAGCGCACGCCAGTCGGGCCGTTCGCATGATATTGCGGGCGACGGACAGGGATTCCGGCGACAGGTCGGCGATACGGCCAATGGCGTCGTCCGGCAGCGCGACGTTTTCGTCGCTTGTGATGCGGTCGATGATGCGTTTTCGGACGGCCGGGGCGGGCACGTCCAGCTTCATGACGTAACTCATGCGCCGCAGTATCGCAGGGTCGACATTCTCGATGGCGTTCGAGGTCCAGATCGTCGGCACGGCGTTGGTTTCGAACAGCCGGTTGATGAAAATCTTGGACCCGTCGCGTTTGGAGTAATACCGGCCACGGGACGACATTTCCGCCTCACCGATCATGTCTTCCATTTCATCGAACAGCAGGACCACGTCGCGGCGGCCGGCCAGGATACGCTGTGCGAGTTTCAGCGCCATGACCCGCTCCCAGCGCGTGGGTTCGTCGCCCCACTCGTCTGTTTCACCGACCGAATACATGTGGGCATCGGCCGCGCCGGCCAGGACCTTGGCCAATTCGGTCTTGCCCGTGCCGGGCGGCCCGTGCAGAAGAATGTTCACACCCGGTGCGCCGCTTCGTAAAGCACCCGAGAGCGTTCGTCGAATGAGGTCGACCTCAGTTGCGTGCTCCCGGTAATCGTCAAGCACGAGATTTGATTGGCATCGGGTGCCGACCAGGGCTTCGGTCAGGCCGTCGTCATCACGCGCACCCTCACGCAGGACCCGAATAACCGGGTCGGACAAGGTCACGGCGACCTTGCCATAGTTCCGCGTGTCCAGCTCGATCAGGCCGAGATGGACCAGGGCACTGTGCCTCATGTCCTCGGCACCGGACAGCCCCGCCAGTTCTGCGAGCAGGCCTGCAATGTGGACGCCGTTGTCTTTCAGTACGTCGCACAGCGAATAAATAAAGCGGAGCCGATGGGAGGCCACGATCGCCTGAAGCAGCCGGGTTTCGGTATCCCCAAGATCAACCAGATTTGCCAGCCGCCCGACAATGTCCAGCAAGGCATCGGGTTTGGCCGGCGCCGTGTCCGGGCATTGGCCGAGGGACCGGCCAAGCTGTTCCCATGCATCGGGTTGCTTGGGTTCCGGTGCACGTCGCCAGGACCAGCGACCCGACGGGGCCGGCTGTTCCGCCGCATGCGGTTTGGGGTCCGGCAAATCCAGAAATGTTCCGTTGTTGTCGCACCACGACAGGATCGCGTCCGCCCGCACGGACCCGGCTGCCGTGTTTCTGGTCACGATCCGCAAAATGCGGAGCGCCAAGTATCGTTCGCCCATGGGTCATCCAATCTAAGTTGCTGGACGCATCGGCACGCGTTGGGCTGCGCGCAGACGCAGGATGTCCGCAACGGAAAGTGTTTCTGTTTTGGGGATGACGTCGCCGGGTCCGACCCGGCATGGGCGCTGTTAGCGCACAGGCAGGGCTTGGATCTCGGCGGGTATCAAACCCGTCTGTGTCGTGTTCAATCCAAGCATTCGCATCGGTCTCTTATCTTGTCGTGCCGCATCACGGGCACGGGGTGCGTGGATATAGTCAAGTTGCGGATAAGAGTCAATCAACAACCCGCCGGACATACGGTACCGAGTTGGCAAAATAAGGGCGCCACCAAATGGTGGCGCCGCAATTCCCAACAGGAAACGAGGCGTTAGGTTCAGGTGCGGGAGAGGAAGGCGATCATACGTTCGGCGATGAAGTCGCCGTATTCCTCCAGCGCGAAGTGGCCGGTGTGGAGGAGGTGGAACTCCAGGTTTTCGAGATCGCGTTTGTAGGGATGCGCGCCCTGTTCGGGGAAGATGTGGTCGTTCTTGCCCCAGACCAGCAGGGCCGGCGGTTGGTGTTCGCGGAACAGGGCCTGCCATTTGGGATATTCGGCCAGGTTGGTGCCGTAATCGAGGAACAGTTTGAGCTGGATCTCCTGGTTGCCGGGCCGGTCGAGCAGATACTGTACATGCCAGAAACTGTCCGGGCTGATGGCGTCCGGGTTTTGCGTGCCGTGGGTGAATTGCCACTTGGTTGCGTCGAGGGTCAGGAAACCCCGTAGTTTATCGCCGTTCGATTTGCTCGGTTCGGCCCAGTACGCCCTGATCGGATCCCAAAACGCGCGCAGGCCCTCGGCGTAGGCATTGCCGTTCTGGATAATGAAGCCCGTGACCCGTTCCGGATCGGCGGCGAACATGCGGTATCCCACCGGCGCGCCGTAGTCCATGACATAGGCGGCGTACCGGTCTACGCCCTTGCGGTCGAGCAGCGCCGTGATGACGCGGGCGATGTTGGCGAACGAGTACTCAAACGCCTCGGCCGCGGGCATGTCGGACGCGCCGAAGCCAGGATAATCGGGCGCCAGAACATGGAACCGGTCGGCCAGTTTGGGAATCAGATTACGGAACATGTGCGACGACGTCGGGAAGCCGTGCAGCAACAGGACTGTCGGCTTCGCCGGATCGCCGGCCTCCCGGTACGCGACTTTGACGCCATCGACCACTTCACTGCGGAAGTGTACGGGCTTTCCCGTGTCGGCCAGGGCCGTCGACGGCATCGTCAGCAAAATGGTGGCACCGGCCAAAATGGATTTCAGAGGATTGAACATGTTGATCTCCTTGCCTGACAGGGTGTGTTAAGCGGATTCGCGGATACGGTGTTTGAGGGCCTCGTTTTCTGCGGTAAGCCGAGTGATCTCGTCGCGTAGCGGTGCGACGACCGGCTCGAACTCCTCAATCGTCATGCGTTGCGGGATGTGCTGCGGGCAGTTCCAGTCGAAGGCCTCGACGGTGATGATCGCCGCGCGCTCCGGCCGGGCGCGGTACTGCGCGTCGTGTAAGCGCTTGATGAGGTCGGGTTGCTCCGCCTTGTCGATCAGTCGGACACGCCCCCAGATTTTCAGCCGCCTCCGATTGGGATAGTCGACCAGGATCAGCGATACCCGGTCGTCGGTATTCAGATTGCCGACGCTGATGTACTGGCGGTTGCCGCTGAAATCGGCGTACGCAATGGTCTTGTCGTCCAGCACCTTGAGGAAACCTGAAGGGCCGCCCCGGTGTTGTACGTACGGCCAACCGGTTTCCGACACGGTCGCCTGGTAGACGCTGTCCCGCTCGGCAATGAAGGCGGCTTCCCGTTCACCGAGCCGGTCGCCGCCGTCGGCATCGGGAGCCAGAAACCTGGCGTAGGCGTCGGCCGATCCCTGGCGGGCCTGTTCGGCGCGGACGCTCGGTGTGAAGCCGATTTCGGCAAAGGCGCGGGCCATGATGTTCTCCGTGGTTGCTCCGGCCCCACTGGCCGGTCCAGAGAACATCGGATATTTCAATTTGAAACGGAATATTGGTAATATGAAAGTAATTATTCCATTTATTGGAATTAATTGATGGACCGGTTTCGCGAGCTTTCCACGTTTGTCGCCGTCGCCGAGGAAGGCGTCTTCAACGCCGCGGCGCGCCGGCTGCACATGTCGCCACCGGCGGTGACCCGTTTCGTCACATCGCTGGAAAGTCGTTTGGGGGTACGGTTGTTCAGCCGTACGACCCGGCAAGTGGCCTTGACCGATGCCGGCCGGCGTCTCCATGCCGACGCTATACGCGTCCTCGCCGATATGGAGGCGGCCGAACGCTCGGCCGCCGGCGATCACGACGTGCCGCGCGGGGTTTTACGGATCACGGCGCCGGTTTTGTTCGGCGAGCGGTTCGTCGCGCCGATCCTGCGCGACTATCTGGATGCCCATCCAGCGGTGACGGCGGATGCACTGTTCGTCGACCGCGTCGTCAATCTGATCGACGAAGGGCTCGATATCGCCGTCCGGATCGGCGACCTGCCGGACAGTTCGCTCGCCGCCACCCGGGTCGGTGCGGTCCGCCGAATGGTAGTCGCGTCGCCGGAATATCTGGAGCACGCCGGAGTGCCACAAATCCCCGACGACCTGAAGGCACACCGCATCATATTGCCGACTTCCGCCTCCAGCGCGCCGGCATGGGAGTTCGTGTCCGAAGCACGGCGATCGATGGTCCGGCTGCAACCGGGTTTCAGCGTCAACGGCAACGGCCCGGCGATCGATGCCGCGGCCGCCGGCTGGGGACTGACCCGGGTTTTGTCCTATCAGGTTGCCGATATGATCTCGAGTGGCGAACTGGTCGAAGTGCTGGCGGATGCCGAGGACAGGGAAATGCCCATCCACCTGATGCATTCGGAGGGACGCCGGGCGGCGGCCAAGGTCCGCAGCTTCATCGACCTGGCCGCGCGAAGGCTGCGAAGGGACTCGGCGCGATTGTCGGCGCGTGACGAGTCTCAAGGCTGAATGATCTGCCGCAACGCGTCGCGCGTGACCATGCGGTCGAGGGCGGTATTGACGTCGGCCAGGGGCAGGTGGTGGGAGATCAGCCGGTCGACCGGCAAGCGTCCGCGTTGATACAGGGCCATGTATTTTGGAATATCGCGGCGCGGGTTGCAGCTTCCGATATAGCTGCCCTTGATGGTCTTGGCGCCGGTGACCATGGCGGCCACATCCAGCGAAAACGGCGCCTTTGGATCGACCAGACCGACGGAAACGACGGTACCGCCGCGGCGCACGGCATTGTATGCGGTTTCGAAGGCGCCCACCGTACCGGCGGTCTCGAAGCCGAAATCGCTGCCGCCCGATGTCAGCTCCATGACCTGGGCCGCGCCATTGCCGTCTTCGTCCAGCACCGTATCGGTGGCGCCCAGCGCGCGGGCGCTGTCCAGCCGGGCCGGGTCCGTATCGACGGCAATGATGCGTTCCGCGCCAGCCGCTATCGCGCCCAATAGTGCACTCGATCCCACGCCACCGGCGCCGGCGATGGTGACGGTATCTCCCGGCCGCACGCCGCCGGTATTGAGCACGGTGCCGGCGCCGCACATGACGGCACAGCCGAAAAGGGCACCGACATCCAAATCGATGCCGTCGGGCATGGGTACGACCGAAGCCTTCGACACGACGGCATACTCGGCGAAGGCTGACAACCCCATGTGATGATGGATGACTTCGCCGCCGGTGCGCAGCCGCGTGCCTCCGGCCAGCAACTCGCCGGCCCGGTTGGCCTGCAGACCGGGTCCGCACAAATGGGCATCGCCGGACACGCAACTCGGGCACACGCCGCATTGCGGCTGGAAGACAAGCACCACCGGGTCGCCTTTGCGTACTGTCGTGACGCCGGTACCGGTTTCCTCGATCACGCCGCTGGCTTCGTGGCCCGGTACGATCGGCATGGGCCAGGCGCGGATGCCGCTGACCACGGACAGGTCCGACCGGCACAGGCTGGCCGCCGCGATGCGCACCAGCACTTCGCCCGGTCCCGGACCTTCCAGGCTGACGTCTTCCAGATTGAGGGGGTGTGATTCGGAATAGGGCTGGCTCAGGCCGGCTTGCCGTAAAACGGCCGCCTTGAACGCAACTGGCATACGGATACTCCCGGTGATCGACCGGGGCGACTATAGCCGATTGACGGCCGGCGCGGGTAGGGGATGCGCGGTGTCAGACGACACGACGTGATTACACTGTCTGCGGCTCATTGCGTTTGTGACGCAAAGTGGAAAATCCGACCAGCTGATTGGTTTCTTCGCACCAAAGCGTCAGACGCACGCTTTTTATGCTGTCCCACAGCCGGACTTTCTTGGCCACGTGCAGTTCCGGGTTCTGATCGAAACATTCGGCCAGCCGGTAGTTGGGGATGCGGCTCGACAGATGATGCACATGATGGATGCCGATATCGGCGGTGAGCCAGCGCAGGGGTTGCGGCAGGACGTAGTGGGAACTGCCGTGAATGGCGGCGTCGTGGAAGTTCCATTCCTCGTTCCTGCGCCAATAGGTGCCGTCGAACTGGTGCTGGATGTAGAACAGCCAAACGCCGGCCAGGGATGCCAGCAAGACCACCGGCGTGTGGATCATCAGCAGTTCGATATATCCGAGCCAGGCACCCATGCCGACCACCAGGCCGGCGATGATCAGGTTGGTGAGCATGACACTGATCAACGTGCCGGGACGCTTGCGGATCAAGTCGAGCGGCAAACGGTATTTGAGGACGAACAGATAGACCGGACCGATACCGAGGAACGTCAGCGGGTTGCGGTAAATGCGATAGGCCAGCCGGCCCAGACGGGACCGGGACAGATATTCGCTGACCGTCAACGTATGAATGTCGCCGATGCCGCGCTGGTCGAGATTGCCCGAACTCGCGTGATGAATATTGTGCGCCTGGCGCCAGTAGCCGTGCGGCGTCAAGGTCAGGCAGCCGATGGCGGTGCCGAGCACATCGTTGAGACGGCGGGACTTGAAGAACGACCGGTGCCCGCAATCGTGTTGGATCATGAACAAGCGAACCAGGAAACCCGCGGCCGGTACCGACAATACGAGTGTCAGCCAGTAGGCCTGGTCGACGCTCAAGCTCATGAAGAACCAGAGACCGGCGAGCGGCACGATGGTGGTCAGGACCTGCGCCACGCTGCGGCGTGCATCGGGCGCGGAATAAGGAGCCGTGAGGCGGGCCCAGTGTCGGGCGCGGCTGCGGGTCTCATCGGCGCGGATGCCTTGTGCGACGGCATCGGTCGGGTAACTGGAAATGGTTCAGGTCCTTGTCTTGGGCACCAACTCGGTGCGACTTAGCCTTCAATCCTGTCCGATCCGTCTTTCGAGGAACCGGACGGTACGATTTTCAACGCCGCCTTTGGTGAGTTCGTTACGCCGGCCAGAACTCCGGTGCTGCCGATCCCGTGCATTCTGTATCGCGCGGTGACGAACGGCGTGGCCAAGGGGTTCGACTTCTTAATGCGTGACCCGAGCGAAAGCGATCATAAAGTGGATATGGTTAACGAGTTTCATCAAATAACCCGGAATGATTGCATAAATCTCCGGCTGCAAAGTCACACCGGGTAGAATGGCGCAGAATATTGAATTTCATGCGGCTCTCTTGGCTTCCCCTGGGTGGAAGGACGTATATGGAACGCGGAATGCGATCAATGAAACGGCATGTGATCACACGATGAAGAACGGAACCATGACACGGCGTGACATGCTTGTCGGTGCCGCCGCGGCGTCTGCATTTGCCATTGTCCGGCCGCGTCAATCGGTACGCGCCGATACCGTGCCGGTATTGCGTCCCCAGTCCTCCAACGTCGCGTTGCTGGGTGGCGATGAGCCTACGACACCGGTCTGGTGTTACAACGGTATGGTGCCCGGTCCGGAACTGCGTTTGCGGCAAGGCGACCGGCTGCGCGTCGACGTCGAAAATCGTCTCGGACAGGAGACGACGGTGCACTGGCACGGCTTGCGCCTACCCAACGTCATGGACGGCGTGCCGGGGCTGACCCAGCCGCCTATCGAACCGGGCCGGACTTTCCGTTATGAGTTTGCGCTGCCCGATGCCGGAACGTTCTGGTACCACCCCCATGTGCGCAGCAGCGAACAACAGGGCCGCGGACTGTATGGGGCCCTGATCGTCGAAGAGCCCGACCCGCCGCAGGTGGACCGGGACGTGACCTGGGTGATCGATGATTGGCGTCTGGGCGAGGACGGCGCCATCAGCGATACGTTCGGGCACCCGATGGATCTCAGTCACGCGGGACGTCTCGGTAACGTGGCGACGCTCAACGGCCGGGACAGCAAGTCCTTCGCCGTGCGGGCCGGTGAGCGGATCCGCCTGCGACTGATCAATACGGCCAATGCCCGGATTTTCGCCCTGACGTTCGAGGATCATGACCCGGTGGTCATCGCCCTCGACGGACAGCCCTGCACGCCGCATGCCCCGGAAGGAAACCGTGTGATTCTGCCCCCTGCCGGACGGGCGGATCTGATTCTCGACCTCGTAGGGTCTCCAGGCAAACGCTACACCGTCAAAGACGATTATTATGCGCGGCAAACCTACCGGTTCCTGGAATTGGCCTACAGGCCCGAGACACCCCTGAGAGAGTCGTTCGATCCGGTTACGCCGCTTGCGCCGAATCCCATTCCCGAACCCCGGCTGAAGGATGCGCAACGCCACGACATCGTGCTGGCGGGCGGCGCCATGGGCGGTATGCGCTCGGCGATTCTCGACGGCAAGGAGATGGGACTGCGCGAAATGGCGGGGCAGGGCAAGATGTGGGCGGTCAACGGTATCGCCGCCCATGCCACGGTGATGAAGCCGCTGTTCGTCTTCACCCGCGACCGGACGCAGGTGCTGACCATGCGTAACGACACGGCCTTTCCCCACCCCATGCATTTGCACGGCCACTCGTTCCGCCTGATGTCGCGCAACGGCAAGCCGGTGGCGGGGACGCCGTGGCTCGATACCGTGCTGGTGGAGCCCCGCGAAACGGTCGAGGTGGCGTTCGTCGCTGACAATCCCGGTGATTGGCTGCTGCACTGCCATGTCCTTGAACACATGCAGGCCGGGATGTCGGCGGTGGTGCGGGTCGTTTAGCCGTCGACGTGCGTCAGTTTGTCCGGGTTGCGGACGATGAACAGTCGCCGACAACGGCCGCCTTCGTCCACGGACAAGGCGACCGTGCCGACGACCGTTTCGTCGTGACGTAGGATGAATCCGGCAGTACCGTTGACGGTCGCCCGCTCGATCTGCATGTGGCGCCAGGCGGACTCCCACACCATCGACAGGAACCCGGCGACATCTGTACCGCCTGCGATGACATGCTCGGCCGCCGGGACCTTGCCGCCGCCGTCGGCCCACAACTCGGCGTCGCGGGCGAGCACGGTTTCCAGGTTTTTGGCGTCGCCTGATCGAAGCGCGTCCAGGAACTCGTCCAGTAGTTTTTGCTGCATGTCCTCGGACGGCCGTTGCCGCACGTGTTTGTCGCCCAGGCGCTTCCTGGCCCGGGAAACGGTCTTGCGGCAGGCTTGTTCCGATTTGTCGAGAACGAAAGCGACGTCTTCGTAGTCGTAATCGAAGATTTCGCGCAGCAGATAGGCCGCCCGCTCCACGGGCGACAGGCGCTCGAGCACCAACAGGAACGCGGTGGTGAGGGACGACGCTAGCTCGACGGTATCTCCCGGCGTTTCCGCAGGTTCGCCCAGCACCGGTTCGGGCAACCATGTACCGACATAGTCCACCCGGGTCTTGTGCGCGGAACGCAGCATGTCGATGCAACGCCGGGTGCAGGCGCTGAGCAGCCAGGCATCCGGATGCTCGATAATGGCATGATCGACGCCCTGCCACTTGACGTATGTGTCCTGCACGGCGTCTTCGGCATCGGCGACAGATCCCAGCATACGGTAGGCGACGCCGGTCAGGCGTCCGCGAATTTGCTCGAACGCTTCTGTGGCCTGTTCGATGCTCATGGGTGTCTGACCGGTAGTCATGCTCCGCTCCCGCCGATCAGAATGTGTCACCATGCATGGAAATCGCCAAGCGATTCCAGGCGTTGATCATGACCACGGACAGGGTGAGCGCGCCGACGGTGTCATGATCGAAGTGCCGTTCCAGTTCGTCATGCAGATGTTCCAGCGTTTCCGGACCATGCAGGGTCAACGCCTCGGCCCAGGCCAGCGCCGCCATTTCCGGTTCGCTGAACTTGCCGCATTGGCGCCAGACCACCAGATGATCGAGCCGGTCCTGGATTTCACCGTCGTCTCTGGCCTCCTTGTTGTGCATGCCGACGCAATAGACACAGCCATTGATCTGCGACACCCGCAGTTTGACCAAATGCTTGATGCCGGCCGGTAGGTGTGAGTCGGCAATAATTCCCTCGACCTTTGCCAGTTCGGCCGAGCCGGCGGCGGTGGTTTTCAACAGGTGTTTGCGCTTGGTTTCTACGGTCATCGTATCCTCGTCGTTGTCTCGAATAACGGCGCAGAGCCGCTTCTACCAACACTGACGAACGGGACCCGCCGCTTGTGACCGAAAAATATTCAACCAACTGGTTGACAATGATGGAATGGATTTCTTATATTCAACCACATGGTTGAATATAACTCGCATACACTCGATGCCACATTCGCGGCGCTGGCGGATCCGACCAGGCGCGCGATCATCGCCCAACTGGCGGCGCAGGAACTGTCGGTCGGTGAAATCGCCGAACCGTATGACATGTCCCTGGCCGCGGTCTCCAAGCATTTGCATGTGCTCGACCGCGCCGAATTGATCTCGGTGCGCAAGGAAGGGCGGGTGCGGCGCTGCAGCCTCAATCCCCAGGCCCTGCGCCGGGTCGCCGATTGGGTCGACTATTACCGGTCGTTCTGGGAGGGCAGCTTCGACGCCCTGGGCGACTATCTGGACACTCTGGAGTCCGGCAAGTCACCGACCAAACGCTCGCGTACATCGAAAGGAAGAAAGCCATGAACATTCAGACGGCCATGCCGCAGCAACACACCGTGTCGATTGTCCGCACCTTCAACGCGCCGTGCGAAACGGTGTTCGAGGCCTGGACCGATCCGGACGCCCTGAAGTCCTGGTTCGGGCCGGAAGGCTACAGCCTGGATTTTGCCGAGGTCGACCTGCGGGTGGGCGGCGCCTATCGCCTGGCCATGCGGCCGCCGGAAGGGGACGTGTTCCACCACGTCGGTGTCTTTCGCGAGATCAACCGGCCCAAGCGCCTGGTCATGACCTGGATCTTGGAAAACCAGCCGTGCGACGGCGCCGCCAACCAGGATTGCGAAACGGTGATCAGCATCGATTTCCGCGATCTCAGCGGCCGGACGGAAGTGGTCCTGTTCCACGATCTGCTGCCGACCAAGGAGTCCCGCGACGGCCACGAATTCGGCTGGAGCAGCAGCCTGGATTGCCTGGAGACGTTCATCGGCTGACGCCATCGTCGCCCGCATCCGCCGAAGGTGCTGATCCGTCAAAGGAAAAGCGCCTGCCGGCCGGGTTCTAATACATGATTCCCGCCGGCCTGCCGCACATCGGCAAGTACGTGTCAATCGACCCCTGCGTCACGTTCCTGTTCCAGGATGGCAAGTTCGATTTCGTTCCAAACCGGCCGAACTGATGTTCAGACAAGCGAAGGTGTTAGAGCGTTTCATCCTTAGATGGAAACATTCTGACGGAGCGTATTGGCGCCAAGGCCAAGGCTGGCGGTGACGGCCATACCCGGGGTATGGCCGAGACGGCAGCCGCCGGAATTGGCGCCAATACGCCCGTCCCTCCGGGTTTCCGA
>JANQFL010000112.1 GCA_028277845.1 Sneathiellales bacterium | reverse complement strand
GCCCGGCATGCGCTGCGTCCGGCCGGCCGGCGCGTTTTACGCATTCCCCAATATTGCGGAAACCGGCCTATCGGCGCGCACCTTGCAGGATGATCTGCTGAACGATGCGGGTGTCGCGACGATCGCCGGTACCAGCTTCGGCGACCAGGGCGAAGGTTTCATCCGGCTCTCCTATGCCAACTCCACGGAAAACATCCTGGAGGCCATCGACCGCATCCGGCAATTCCTGGAAAGCCGCACTTGAATGCGCATTAATCGCCTAATTATCAGGCGTTATGCCTAATTTGTGAGCACATTTTTTCGACATCCGGATTCGGGGTGTTGCCGGAACGCCATTTTCTGCCGTTTTCGGTGGCATTCGAGTTGGCACGCTGCGTGCTAATGGGAGAACTGAAGTCCCCACCGTTCCCGGTGGGGGAACCATGACACCCGTTCGGTGAGAAAAGCGTAGCTCAGATGAAAAAAATCGAAGCCATCATAAAACCCTTCAAGTTGGACGAAGTGAAGGACGCCCTGCACGAAGTCGGCCTGCAAGGGATCACCGTGACCGAAGCCAAGGGGTTTGGGCGGCAAAAAGGCCATACCGAGTTGTATCGGGGCGCCGAGTATGTGGTCGACTTCCTGCCCAAGGTCAAAATCGAACTGGTCCTGGATGACGGGCTCGTGGAGCGCGCCATCGAGGCCATCATGCAAGCGGCGCGGACGGGCCGGATCGGCGACGGCAAGATTTTCGTCACCGAAGTCGAGGAAGCCATCCGTATCCGGACAGGAGAACGCGGCACGGACGCTGTCTGATCCCCAGGGATTTGGCGCGGCCCGACCGCAGGCACCCCTTCTCAACTCAAGTCAATCAATCAAAATCAAATAGATGGAACGAACACCATGTCTGACGTGAAAAAAGTATTCGACATGATCAAGGAGAACGACGTCCCTTACGTCGACCTCCGCTTCACCGATCCCCGGGGCAAATGGCAGCATCTGGCGATGGACGCCACCGCCATGGACGAAGACAGCTTTTCAGACGGCATCATGTTCGATGGATCGTCGATCGCCGGCTGGAAGGCCATCAACGAGTCCGACATGGCCTTGATCCCCGATCCGGCATCGGCCGTCATGGACCCCTTCTCGGCACAGAACTCGCTGATCCTGTTCTGCGACGTGGTCGAGCCCTCAACCGGTGAATCCTACGGCCGAGACCCGCGTTCCATCGCCAAGAAGGCCGAGGCCTACATGGCCTATGCCGGTATCGGCGATTCCGCCGTGTTCGGCCCGGAAGCCGAGTTCTTCGTCTTCGACGACGTGCGTTTCAACGTCGAACCCCACAACACCGGGTTCCAACTGAACGAAAACGAAGGCCCGTACATGTCCGGAGAAGGCATCGAAGGCGGAAACATCGGCCATCGTCCGCCGCCGAAGGGTGGCTATTTCCCGGTCCCACCGGTGGACAGCGCTTCCGATCTGCGCGCCGAAATGCTGTCGGTGATGAAGGAGATGGGCATCACCACCGAGAAGCATCACCACGAGGTCGCGCCGAGCCAGCATGAGCTGGGGGTCAAGTACAACACCCTGGTCAGCGCCGCCGACGAGATGCAGATTTACAAATACGTCGTGCACAACGTCGCCCATTCCTACGGCAAGACCGCGACCTTCATGCCGAAGCCGGTGGCCGAGGACAACGGCTCGGGCATGCACGTGCACCAGTCGATCTGGAAGGAAGGCAAACCGGTCTTTGCCGGTTCGGGTTATGCCGACCTGTCGGAGAACGCGCTTTACTACATCGGCGGCATCATCAAGCACGCAAAAGCGCTGAACGCCTTCACCAACCCGTCGACCAACTCCTACAAGCGTCTGATCCCGGGTTTCGAGGCGCCGGTGCTGCTGGCCTATTCGGCCCGCAACCGCTCGGCGTCCTGCCGTATCCCGTTCGCCACCAGCCCCAACGGCAAGCGCGTGGAAGTGCGGTTCCCCGATCCGTCCGCCAACCCCTACCTGGCGTTTTCGGCCATGCTGATGGCCGGCCTGGACGGCATCGAGAACAAGATCCACCCGGGCGACCCGATGGACAAGAACCTCTACGATCTGCCGCCGGAAGAGCTGAAAGACGTGCCGACGGTCTGCCACAGCCTGCGCGCCGCGCTGGAAGCCCTGGACGCCGACCGCGACTTCCTGAAGAAGGGCGACGTCTTCAACGACGACATGATCGACGGCTACCTCGACCTCAAATGGCAGGAAGTGTACGCCTTCGAACACACCCCGCATCCGGTCGAGTTCAGCATGTACTACAGCGTCTGACCCGGTCTCGGAGTCCGTGGACGTTCAACCCCCTGCCCCGCCGGCAGGGGGTTTTATTTTGTCCGGACGGAAAGCCGGTCAGGTGTGCGACCAGTTGTCCGGGTCGTCGGAATCGCCCGGCGACAGGCCGAGGTCGTCGCCCTCGGTGTCGATGCCCAACCCGAGCACGGTGCGGTTGGCGTAGGAAAAGTAGGCCACCACCTGGTTGATCTCGAGGATTTCGCCGTCATCGAACCCGGCGTCGCGCATGGCGGCGATATCCGCCTCGGACACCGATGCGGGATCGCGGGTCAGGGCCTTGGCGTACCGCACCGCCGCCAGTTCCTTGCCGTCCAGCACCGCATCGGCCGTGTCCGCCACCAGCGCGGCATGCAGCTTGGCATGGCGTTCGTCGTCGTCGAGCAGCCGGCGCAGGCCGGCGCTGTGGTGATCGACACAATAGGCGCAGCGGTTCAGGGCACTGACATAGACGCCCAGCGTTTCAAGGAACGATTTCGGGATTTTGTTGGCGCTGTGGTGCAGCACGTACTTGTACAGCGTCATGTGGCCTTCCATGCTGTGCGGGCGCAGGGAATGGGCCGTCATGATGTTGTCGACATTGTCGCCCGGACCCTTGACCCGGTCATAGAGCGTCTTGAGTCGGCCGGTGGCCTCGGCGAACGGTACGGTTTTGATCCACGTCATGGCCGGGGTCTCCGTCTGAATAGAACTAGATATCGCTGGGTTCTATGCCGTCGGCGATGGTCTCGGCGTGATGGCAGACAACCACGTGTTCGCCGATCCGGCGGCGCCTCGGACGCTCCGTGCCGCACCGCCCGGTGGCATAGGGACACCGGGTGTGGAACGCGCACCCGTCCGGCACGTTGAGGGGCGACGGGATCTCCCCCTTCACCTCCAGGCGGTCCGACCGGGTCGATTTCTCCACCTTGGGCGTGCTGGAAATCAGCACTTTCGTATAGGGATGCAGCGGCTGTCTGAACAGCGACTCGGTGGGCGCCTGTTCGACCGGGCGGCCGAGATACATCACCATCACCTCGTTGGCGATGAAGCGCACGACGCTGAGGTCGTGGGAGATGAACACGTAGGCCAGCTCGAAATCCTGCTGGATATCGAGCAGCAGGTTGAGCACCTGCGCCTGGATCGACACATCCAGCGCCGACACGGGTTCGTCGGCGACGATGATCTTGGGGTTGAGCATCAATGAGCGGGCCACGGCGATGCGCTGGCGTTGGCCGCCCGAGAACATGTGCGGGTAACGGTCGTATTGTTCCGGCCGCAGCCCGACCCTGGCCATGATGTCCTTGGCCCGCGTCTCGCGCTCCTTGGCGGTCATCTTGGTATTGATCAGCAACGGCTCGGTCAGGATACTGCCGACCTTCTTGCGCGGATTGAGCGACCCGAACGGATCCTGGAAGATCATCTGCACGTCGCGCCGGTGCTGCTTGCGGTCATCCGACGTCGCCTTGCTCATATCGTGGCCGCCGAATTCCAGATGGCCCTCGGTCGGGTCCTCGATCATCAGGAGCTGGCGGGCCAGCGTCGACTTCCCGCAGCCGGATTCGCCGACCACCGCCAAAGTCTTGCCGGGCCAGAGCTGGAACGACACGCCGTCCAGCGCCTTGACCGTCGCCTTGCCCTTCAGCCAGCCCTGGGACACCTCGTAATGGCGGCGCAGGTCGACCGCTTCCATGATGGGTGTGGTATCGCTCATGCCGCCGGCTCCCCGCCCGCTCCGAGGGGTGTATGACAGCGCACCGTGCCGTCCCGCAAGCCGGAGATGGCCGGCGCCTCGCTGCGGCAACGGTCTGACGCCAACTTGCAGCGCGGGTTGAGCAGACAACCGCTGGGCCGGTCGTACATGCCGGGCACGACGCCGGGAATGCTGGTCAGCCGGTCCTGCCCGACGGACCGTTCCGGCAAGGCTTCCAGCAGCGAGGAGGTATATGGATGGCGCGGGTTTTCGAACAGCGTGTCGGCCGGGCTGGTCTCGACCACCTGGCCGGCGTACATGACGACGACCCGGTGCGCCGTCTCGGCGACCACGCCGAGATCGTGGGTGATCAGCATCAGCGCCATGCCGCGGTCCCGCTGCAGCGACAGCAGCAGATCGAGGATCTGCGCCTGGATGGTGACGTCCAGCGCCGTGGTCGGTTCGTCGGCGATCAGCAGGCGTGGATTGCAGGCGATGGCCATGGCGATCATCACCCGCTGGTTCATGCCGCCCGACAACTGATGAGGAAACGCGCTGAGCCGCCGCCCCGGATCGGGAATGCCGACCTGGTCGAGCAACTCCGTCGCCCGCGCCTTGCGGCTGGCCCGGCTGCCGCCCTCGTGGATCTTCAGGGTTTCCATGATCTGGAAGCCGACCGTGAAGCACGGGTTGAGGCTGGTCATGGGTTCCTGGAAGATCATCGCGATATCACGGCCGTTGATCTTCTGGCGCTGTTTCTCGTCGACGCCGACCATGTTGTGGTGGTCGAAGCGCAGGGCATCGGCGGACACCCGGCCCGGATAGCCGATCAGCCCCATCAGGGCCAGCGAGGTGACACTCTTGCCCGAACCGGATTCGCCCACGATGCCGATGATCTCGCCTTCGTCGACGGAGAAGGACACGTTGTCGACGGCCCGGAACGGCTTCTCGCGGGTCCCGAACTCGACGGACAGGTTTTCGATTTCGACCAGGGCCATCAGCGTTTCAACTTCGGATCAAGGGCGTCGCGTAAACCGTCGCCCATGAGATTGAAGGCCAGCACCGTCACCAGAATCGCCAGGCCGGGGAAGCTGACCACCCACCAGGCCCGCTGAATGAACTGCAAGGCATTGGCCAGCATGGTGCCCCACTCCGGCGTCGGCGGCTGCGCGCCCATGCCGAGGAAACCGAGCGCGGCCAGGTCCAGCACGGCGGTCGAAAAACCGAGCGTGGCCTGCACGATCAGCGGCGCCATGCAGTTGGGCAGCACCTGCACGATCATCAGCCGGAACGGCCCCGCCCCGTTGACCCGGCTGGCGGTCACATAGTCCTTGGACATTTCCGTGATCACCGCGGCCCGGGTCAGGCGCACATAATGAGGCATGGCGACAATGACCACCGCCATGGCCGCGTTGACCAGGCTGGGGCCGAGGATGGCGACGATGACGATGGCCAGCAGCAGGCTGGGCAGAGCCAGCATGATATCCATCATGCGCATGATGATGACTTCGGTCACGCCGCGGGCGTAGCCGGCAATCAGCCCCAGCGCGATGCCAAGCGCCAGGGACACGGTCACCACCAACGTGCCGATGGACATGGAGACCCGGGCGCCGTGGATGATGCGAGACAATATGTCTCGGCCGATATCGTCGGTGCCCAGGATGAACCGCATGGAACCGCCCTCGACCCAGGCCGGCGGCACCAGGAACGAATCGCGGAACTGTTCATCGGGCGCCAGGGGCGCGATAACGTCGGCGAATATCGCCAGGATGGCGAGGACGCAAATGACGACCAGGCCGATAACGGCGCCGCGGCTCGAGGTGAAATAGCCCCAGAACTCGACCAGCGGGTGTGGCGGCGCGGCCATGCCGCTATTGGCGTCTTCGGCGGTCGCCACGGCCGCCGCTTCGGTTTGGCTAGCGGGCATGGCGGATTCTCGGGTTGATCAGACCGTAGAGCAGGTCCACGGTCAGGTTGACCAGCATGACGACGGACGCGACCAGCAGCACGCCGCCCTGCAGGACCGGATAGTCGCGCCGGCGCACGGATTCGACCAGCCACTTGCCCACACCGGGCCAGGCGAAGATGGTTTCGGTCAGGATGGCGCCGGCAAACAGCACACCGACCGCCAGTCCGATGACCGTAATCACCGGAATAAGCGCGTTGCGCAGGGCATGCAGCACGATGATACGGAACCGGGGCAGGCCCTTGGCCCGGGCCGTGCGGATATAGTCCTCATGCATGACCTCGAGCATGGACGAGCGGGTCATGCGGGCGATCACCGCCATGGGAATGGTGCCGAGCGCGATGGATGGCAGGATCAGATGACGCACGGCCGAACCGAACGCCCCCTCCTCGCCCGACAGGAAACTGTCGATCAGCATGAACCCGGTAACCGTATCGAACCAATAGAGTGCCGACACCCGGCCCGATACGGGCGTCCATCCCAGATTGACCGAGAATGTCAGGATCAGCAGTAACGCCCACCAGAAGATGGGCATGGAATAGCCTGTCAGCGATACGCCCATGGAAGCGTAATCAAATATCGACCCGCGCCTGACGGCCGCCAATATGCCGACCGGCAGCCCGACCAGCATGGCGATGATGATGGCGCATACGGACAGTTCGATGGTCGCCGGGAACAGGGTGAGAAACTCGTTCAGCACCGGTTCCTTGGTCACGATGGAACGGCCGAGATCCCCTTGCAGCACGTTGCTGATGTAAATGCCGTATTGCACCAGAAGCGGCTTGTCGAGGCCCAGTTCCGCCCGCATGGCGGCGTGGCGTTCGGGGTCGATGCCCCGTTCGCCCGCCAACAGTTCGACGGGATCGCCGGGCACCAGCCGGATCAGCGCGAAGGCCAGCAGCGTGACCCCGATGAATGTCGGGACGATCAGGCCGACCTTGGTCAGAAAAAAACGTAACATGATGTCTAAATGAAAAAAGTGGCGGGGATCGCCAAATCAATCCCCGCCACGAAAGTCAATCGGACAACCGACCCTAGTTCAGGTCGACGCCGTAGAACGGATGGCCGCCGAAGGGATCGATCTTGTAGTTCGACACCTTCTTGCTCATCGGCATGAAGACCACGGAGTGGGCCACCGTGAACCACGGGGCCTCTTCCTTGAAGATCATCTGTGCCTCTTCATAGTACTTGGTGCGGGCGGCCGCATCGGTGGTCTGCTTGGCTTTCTTCAGCAGATCGTCGAACGGCTTGTGGCACCAGCGGGCGCGGTTGGCGCCGTCGGCGGCCGCGCAGCTCAGCAGTACATACATGAAGTTGTCCGGATCGCCGTTGTCACCGGTCCAGCCCAGCAGCACGGTCTGGTGCTCACCCTTGCGCGAACGCTTGAGGTATTCGCCCCACTCGTAAGTGACGATCTTGGCGTCGACACCGACCTTGGCGAAATCCGCCTGGATCAGCTCGGCCATACGCCGTGCGTTCGGGTTGTAGGGACGCTGCACCGGCATGGCCCAGATGTCGGTCTTGAAGCCATTGGGATGACCGGCTTCCGCCAGCAGCTGCTTGGCCTTGACCGGATCGTAGGCATAATCCTTGACGTTGTCGTTGTAGGACCACATGGTCGGCGGGATCGGGTTCTTGGCCGGGCTGCCGGCCCCCTGGAAGACGGCTTCAATGATGGCCTGCTTGTTGATGGCCATGTTCAGCGCCTGCCGCACCTTCTTGTCGGTGTACGGTGCCTTCTCGGTGTTGAACGCCAGGTAACCGACGTTGAGGCCTTCCTGCTCCATCACGTTGATCGAGCTGTCGGCCTTCATGGCCGCCAGATCGGCCGGATTCGGATAAGGCATGACGTGGCATTCGCCGGCTTTCAGCTTGGCGAAACGGACCGAAGCATCCGGCGTAATGGCGAAAACCAGTTTGTCCAGCGGCGCCTTGCCGCCCCAATAGCCCGGATGGGCCTGGTAGCGGATGAAGGCGTCTTTCTGATAGGCCACCATCTGGAAGGGGCCCGTGCCGACCGGGTTCTGATCGAAGGCATCCGGCGTACCAGCCTTCATCATCTGGTCGGCGTACTCGGCCGAGTGGATGGAGGCGAAGTCCATGGCCATGTTGGCGATGAACGGCGCTTCCGGCATGTTCAGTACGAAACGGACCGTGTGGCTGTCGACCTTGTCGACGGACTTGATCAGCTTCGGCATGTCCATGGCCTGGAAGTACTCATACGAGCCGCCCGAGACCTTGTGATAAGGATGCGATTCGACACGCTGGCGTTCGAAGCTGAAGATCACGTCGTCGGCGTTGAATTCACGCGACGGCGTAAAGCCCTTGGTCTTATGGAAGCTGACGCCCTTGCGCAGCTTGAAGGTGTAGGACAGGCCATCGTCGGAGACGGACCAGGATTCGGCCAGGGCCGGAACAACCTTGGTGGTGCCGCGTTCGAATTCCACCAGGCGGTTGAAGATCTGCCGCGACGACGCGTCAAACGTCGTACCGGCGGTGTATAGCGACGGGGTAAAGCCTTCCGGGCTACCCTCGGAACAATACACCAGGGTCTTTGCTTGAGCCGACGCTGCCATTGCGGCGGACAGCGCCAGGGCCCCGAGTGCCACTGCACTCAGGCCAAATTTACGATGCGAAAGTCGCATGTTTGAGCTCCCAATTTCGATTTGTGTCTTTTGGTAGGGTCGCGGCTTACCGTTGTTGTTGCCGGACTTGTTTTGGTTGGCGGCCAGCATGCCACGATGAACCAGATGTGTCTATTGTATATTGTATAAAACTTGCAAACCGACGGTCCCGCGCTAACGCGTTCCTACGTCTAACGAAGTATGTTCGTACGCGAACCTTTTTGTCCTAGGGGTCGACCGGCCGCGGCTTTCCGTCATCTCCGATCGCAACGAAGGTGAATGTCCCTTCGGTCACGAGGATTTCTTCCGGGTCGAGCCGGCGGCGCACGATGGTCTCCATGCGCACGGCGATCGATGTCCGGCCGACACGGGTGACTTCGCCGTAGATGGACACGATGTCACCGACCTGGATCGGCCGGTGAAACGTCATGGCTTCGACGGCCACGGTGACCACCCTGCCCTGGGCCCGCCGCGCCGCCACGGTACCGCCGGCAATATCCATTTGTGACAGCACCCAACCGCCGAAAATATCGCCGTTCGAATTGCAATCCGCGGGCATCGGCGCCGCCCGGATGACCGGCTCGCCACGAGCCGGGCCGGAAATATCGGGTGTGTCGGACATGGTCACTTTCCACTAGATGTTGTTGTCGCTTTTTCCGTTTCTACATTATAGTCTGGCCAAATTCACGGTCCTATTTTGTTCTCATTACACAAGGCCCCCATGTCGGACCTCTTTCAGCAAGCCCCGAAACGCGGCGGCGACTACTCCGCCAAAGACATTGAAGTTCTCGAAGGATTGGAACCGGTTCGCCGCCGCCCCGGCATGTATGTGGGCGGTACGGACGACCGCGCCCTGCACCACCTGGCCGCCGAAGTACTCGATAACGCCATGGACGAAGCCGTCGCCGGCCATGCCAGCCGGATCGAGATGGAACTGTCGGCCAACGGCGAGCTGACCATTCGCGACAACGGCCGCGGCATCCCCATCGACAAACACCCGCGTTACAAGGACAAGACGGCGCTGGAAGTCATCCTCACGACGCTGCATTCGGGCGGCAAGTTTTCCAACAAGGTCTATCATACGGCCGGCGGTCTGCACGGTGTCGGCATATCCGTCGTCAACGCCCTGTCCGACTATCTGTCCGTCGAAGTGTACCGCGACAAGACCACTTGGACTCAGTCATTCGAACGGGGCAAGGCCAAGACGAAGCTGAAGAAAAGCGGGACGACCAACAAACGCGGCACCAGCGTCACGTTCCATCCCGATCCCGAGATATTCGGCAACAAACTGTCGTTCCAACCGGCGAGGCTTTACCGCATGGCCCGGTCCAAGGCCTACCTGTTCCGGGGTGTCGAAATCCGCTGGCGCTGCGACGCGTCTTTACTGAAAGACAATGACGACACGCCGGACAAGGAGAGCCTGCATTTTCCCGGCGGATTGTCCGACTTTCTGGCCCTCAACCTGGACGGACGCGGCACCGTGACGGCGGAACCCTTCGTCGGCCAGGCCACCCTGCCGGGCGACAAGGGCCGCGTCGAATGGGCCATCGCCTGGCCCCAGGACGGGCGCGGTTTCATCAACTCCTACTGCAACACGGTGCCGACGCCGGGCGGCGGCACCCACGAATCCGGACTGCGTACCGGTCTGACCAAGGCGCTGCGGGCCTACGGCGACATGGTCAACAACCGCCGGGCCTCCCAGATCGCGCCAGACGACGTGCTGGGCAGCGCCTGCGCCATGCTGTCGGTATTCATCCCCGAACCGGAATTCCAAGGCCAGACCAAGGAACGCCTATCCAGCCCGCAGGCCAGCCGCATCGTCGAGACCACCATCAAGGATCATTTCGACCATTGGCTGTCGGGCGCGCCGGATATGGCCGACGCGCTGCTCGCCGACGTCATCGGCCGGGCGGAGGAACGGCTGCGCAAGCGCCAGGAGCGCGAAGTCAACCGCAAGTCGGCGACCCGCAAGCTGCGCCTGCCCGGCAAACTGGCCGACTGTTCCAATTCCGGCCCCGACGGAACGGAACTGTTCATCGTCGAGGGTGATTCGGCCGGCGGCTCCGCCAAACAGGCCCGTGACCGGAAGACTCAGGCCGTTCTGCCGCTGCGCGGCAAGATCCTCAACGTCGCCAGCGCCTCCAGCGCCAAGATCGGTGCCAACCAGGAACTGATGGACCTGATCCAGGCCCTGGGTTGCGGCCGGTCGGAGCGATACAGCGAAGACGCCCTGCGGTACGACAAGGTGGTGATCATGACCGACGCCGACGTCGACGGCGCCCATATCGCCTCGCTGTTGATGACGTTCTTCTACCGGGAAATGCCGGACCTCATTGAAAACGGTCACCTGTATTTGGCCCTGCCACCGCTCTACCGGGTGTCGCAGGGTGCCAAATCGTTCTATGCCAGCAACGAAGCGGAACGCGACCAGTTGATCGAGAAGGAATTCAACGGCCGCGGGAAGATCGAGGTCAGCCGGTTCAAGGGCCTGGGTGAAATGACGCCGGTGCAATTGCGCGACACCACCATGAACCCGGACAAGCGCACATTGCTGCGGGTGGAGGTCTCGGGCGACGAGGCCAAACGCACGGACAAGCTTGTCGAACACTTGATGGGCCGCAAGCCGGAACTGCGGTTCAAGTTCATCCAGGAGCACGCCGACGAAGCCGGCGCCTTGGATATCTGAGGGCCTTACATCCAGGCGAGTAAACACCTAAATACTGTTTGGGCGCTCCAACTTCACGCTGAGGATGCATCATGACGGTCCGGAATGTCATCACCCGTCTCATTGCCTTGGCCGCTTTGCCCGCGCTTGCGGCCTGTGCCAGCCAGACAACCATCTACAAAGTGGACTACGATCCGATCTATTCGCCTCTTCTCATGCAGAAGCTGACCGAAAACGGCGAGTTGGCGACGGTCGTACGCGGCAATCCCGTCGGCGACCCGCGAGAGGTCAATGCCGGCGCCATCGCCGATCAACTGAAGTCGCCGCAATGGTTCACCAAATTCCGCTTCACGACCGAACCCGGGCCGGCGACCCGCAAGGACTATCGGATCGTTCTGGTCTTCAACCCGGTCCATCCCGCACCAGGCGGACCGGCGATCTGCGAGACCAACGGCGATATTCCGGTCAAGCCCGGCGAAACCCGCGTTCGGGTGCAGGCTGCGTTCTGTTACAACGACGACGCCATAACCCAATTGTTTGCCGAAGCGCCGACGACGAGCGACTTGCAGGATCCCCGGTTCGACGCGTTCATGCGGCAAACGATCGCGGCCCTGTTGCCGCAACGGAACCCCGAAGATCCGTCAATCGACGTTTTGCCAAGTTGGTGGAAGCTGTAATCGGGACGCGGACCGTCAAATTGTGGTGATGGCCGCATTGGATCCGCATATTGCCGTATACTGGTAGGCGTAAACGGCAACCTTTCTGCATTGTCATGACGGCACAAAACGCACCGCTTTCCACGGGATCGCCTCGTCTTCTTCATCATGCTCTGTTGGCCACCGTCCTGGCCGGAGTGGTGATTCTGGCCGGGTACCTGATGATGCACTACCCATGGCAACGAACGGTCTTGTTCGGTATCGGCCTCGCCATCGGCCTGTTGCTCTACGGTACGGCGTTCGGATTCACGGGTGCCTTCCGGCGCATGTTCGTGCACCGGGACGGATCGGGTGTGCTCGCCATCGTCGTCATGTTGATCCTGTCGACTTTGGCTTTTGCGCCCCTGATCGCGAGCGGAGCGGTGTTCGGCCAAGCGGTGAACGGTGCGGTAGCTCCCATCGGCATCGGCGTGGCCGCCGGATCTTTCCTGTTCGGCATCGGTATGCAGCTTGGTGGTGCCTGTGGATCGGGCACATTGGTCACCGTGGGTGGCGGCAGCGCCCGTTTGATTGTGACACTGCTTGCTTTCTGCATCGGTTGTTTCTGGGCCAGCCTGCATCTCGACTGGTGGTACACCCAACCGCATCTTTCCGGTGTTGCGCTGACCAAGACAGAGCTCGGCTGGCCAATGGCGACCGCCGTTCAAGTTGCCGTTCTTGCCATCATCGGCGCCGGAATCTACCGGTATCTGCCACGTCGCAACGGAACATTGTTCGACGCTAGCGGACGCATGCTCATCGCCGCCGGCATCGGGCTCGCCCTGTTCAACGTCGCCACTCTCATCGTCTCGGGCCATCCCTGGACGATCACCTGGGGTTTCACACTGTGGGGAGCCAAGGCCGCGCAATGGGCGGGCTGGGACCCGGCGGGCGTATGGTTCTGGACCGGCGGCTTTACCGAACGGGCATTGGCCGGGCCAGTCCTATCCGATGAAACCTCCGTTATGAACATCGGCATCGTACTGGGGGCGTTCCTTCTGGCCGCGTTCGTACGGCGCCTTTCTCCCGGCTGGCGGATGGGTTGGCGGCCGTTGGCAGCGGCTATCATCGGCGGCCTGTTGATGGGATACGGCGCCCGCATCGCATTCGGCTGCAATATCGGCGCATTCTTTTCCGGCGTCGCATCGACAAGCCTGCATGGCTGGCTGTGGATCGTCTGCGCCCTCGCCGGCACCTGGATCGGAGTCAGACTGCGACCGGTCTTCAGGCTGCCGAACTAAATCCGTCCGAGCCACGCGCGCATGGCGTCGCTCACGGCCCGCGGCCGTTCCATGGGCGCGAGATGGCCGCAGCGAGACAGGATCACAAGATCGGCATCGGGAATGGCGTCCGCCATTTCCTCGTGATGGTCGATCGGCGTTCGCGCGTCCTGCCGGCCGCATAACACCAATGCAGGACACCCATAGCCGGCCAGATCCGGCACGCTGTCGGGCCGTTCCAGGATTGCCATTTCCTGGCGGATGAACGCATCGGGCCCGACCGATTGCGCCATGGCCGTGAGCCTATCGATGATCTCCCTGTCACCGTGCCGGTCCGGGTGAATAAACGTTTTGATCAGACCTTCCGTGACTCCAAGGAACCGCCCGCTTTTGGCCAGCTTGATGAAATCGCGGCGATGCTGCGCCTGTTGATCGGTGTCCTTGCGGGCCGATGTGTCGATCAGAGCGAGACCCAGGATCCGCTCGGGGGCCTGACGCATGATCTCAAACGCCAGGTAACCGCCGAACGACAAGGCGCCGAGCGCGAAACGGTCGGGGGCTCCCTCGAGAATGGCCGCCACGAGTTCCGGCAGGTTGTCATGGGTGGTGTGGTCGGCCACGGTGACCTCGGCGATATCGGCCAGGTCCGCCATCTGGTCGCGCCAAAGATCCTCGGTCAGGAGCAATCCCGGAATCAGCATAAGCGGAATACGGTCGCTCATGAACGTCACTTGATCAGCCTGCTGAGGGATTTGAAGGCGTCCGTGCCGGCCACCCGCAGCCATTCGAATATCACCATTTCCGCGGTGACAATCTCGACACCGTGCGACGCCATGCGATCCATGGCGAGTCGTATGCTGCCATCCTTCCGCGAAGACACGGCATCGGCGACAACCACCGGCCGCATGCCCGCCTGCGCCAATTCCAGCGCGGTCTGTTGCACGCAGACGTGGGATTCGATTCCCCCCAATACGACGGTGTCCCGCCCGGTTACCTGCAAACGGGCACGGATGGTGTCGTCGGACATACAGGAGAAATGCAGCTTTTCGTAAATGACATCTTGCGAAACGCGGCTTCTCAACGGCTCGACCGTCGGACCCAGGCCGGCCGGATACTGTTCCGACAGGGTGACCGGAATTTCCAGGGTTTCCGCGGCTTCGAGCAATATCGAGCAACCCCGGACCA
Source organism: Sneathiellales bacterium (assembly GCA_028277845.1). Lineage (GTDB taxonomy): Bacteria > Pseudomonadota > Alphaproteobacteria > JANQFL01 > JANQFL01 > JANQFL01. The sequence continues at coordinate 2,046 of JANQFL010000112.1, read as the reverse complement.
CTGCATCGGGTTGACGCATGGCCGGCAGCAGACGGTCCTGGACGTCGACGATCAGAACCTGGGATGTCTCAGCATTCAAAAGCATGTTTTTGACCGTATGGCGTTCGATTGCGGCTACATTAGCCGGCAATCCTTCCTGGTCCAAGCCGTGACGGATGTAACGTTTCTGAAACCCGCGAAATCATTGACATTTTCGGCTCAATCCCGTATTCCCCCCTATCTATCGCACACAGTTCCCTGAAATGTAGACAGGGCTTTCAAGCGTAAACTGAATGAACTTTTCTGACCTCGGTCTCAGCTCAGAGGTCCTCGACGCTGTCAAGGACGCGGGCTACACAGAACCTACACCCATCCAGCAGCAAGCCATCCCGGTCGTTCTGACGGGTCGCGATGTGCTGGGCATGGCGCAGACGGGCACCGGCAAGACGGCCGGTTTCACGTTGCCCATGATCGATATTCTAGCGGAGGGCCGCGCCAAGGCGCGCATGCCGCGGTCTTTGATTCTGGAGCCGACGCGTGAGCTGGCCGCTCAAGTCGCCGAAAATTTCGAGACTTATGGCAAGAACCATAAGCTCAGCATGGCGTTACTGATCGGCGGCGTGTCGTTCGACGAGCAGTTCAAAAAGCTGGACCGCGGCGTCGATGTCCTGATTGCCACGCCGGGCCGCCTGATCGACCATTTCGAACGCGGCCGGGTCATGCTGGGCGGCGTCAAAATCCTGGTCGTCGACGAAGCTGACCGGATGATGGACATGGGTTTCATGCCCGATGTCGAGAAAATCGTGAACATGGTCGCGCCGATCCGGCAAACCTTGTTCTTCTCCGCCACCATGCCGCCTGAGATCCGTCGTCTGGCGGATACGTTTCTCAGCAATCCCAAGGAAATCAGCGTGGCGCCGCCGGCATCGCCGGCCGCGACCGTCGCCCAGGGACTGGCGTCGGTCTCGCACGTTCCGAAGGAAAAACGGGCCGCGCTACGGGCGCTGATCCGTTCGGAAGAGGTCGGCAACGCCCTCGTCTTCTGCAACCGGAAGCGGGACGTGAATACGCTATACCGGTCATTGGCCAAACACGGTTTCGACGCCGCGGCACTGCATGGCGACATGGATCAGTCGCAACGCATGGAAGCGCTGCAGAACTTCAAGGACGGCAAGATATCCATCATGGTGTGCAGCGACGTGGCGGCGCGCGGTATCGACATTCAGGGATTGAGCCACGTGTTCAATTTCGACGTACCGACCCACGCCGAAGACTATGTTCACCGTATCGGCCGCACCGGCCGCGCCGGTCAGAAAGGCCGGGCCTTTACCTTGGCTTCGTCCGGAGACGAAAAGTACGTGCAGAGCATTCAGAGACTGATTGGCAAGGAAATCCCGCGCGTCGATATCGATGGTGTCGACGCCGCCGCAATCGGCGAGGCACGGGATAAACCCCGCCGCCGCAAGAAACCCGCTTCGGACAAGGCCGCCGTGACGGCGGATAGCGAAAAGCCGGCCAGTGGCCGCCGGAAGAAACGAGACCGTAAGGAACGTGACAAAACCGCCAACGACAACGAACCCGTTGTCGGATGGGGCAATCATATGCCGGCCTTTTTCTCGATCGAGCTGCCCATCGAAGGCAAATAACGGAGGGAGCAAGACGTCATGCAAACCATTTTCGTGATGGTCAAATGCGATCTCGGCAAGTCCTACGACGTCGCCAGCATGGCGGTGGAAGAGCTGGAGCAGGTCTCCGAAGTACATTCGATTTCAGGCCAGTACGACCTGATGATGAAGGTTTACTTGAACGACGATCAGGATATCGGGCACTTCGTCTGCGAGAAGCTGCAATTGATTCCCGGCGTCAGTGACACATTCACGATCATTACCTTCAAAGCCTTTTCCTGAATTGCATGCTTTAGCAATTCCGCGCGGCATTCCCCGATCCGATGCGGTCGAATTTCGGCAGCTAGAGCAGTTCCTCTTTAGATGGAAGCATTCTGACGGAGCGTATTGGCGCCAAGGCCAAGGCTGGCGGTGACGGCCATACCTGGCGGTATGGCCGAGA